>NZ_CP016771.1:611544-1223088 GCF_002288005.1 Candidatus Nanopelagicus hibericus
CATGGAGGGTCGAGCTGTTTCCTGATTACAAACTAAATCGATTAGATGAGGAGGGTGAAGAGGAGGAGCCAGACACACTTGGGCCTCAAATTCCCATTTTGCTAGAGGTGTTAGATGCACTAGGGATTGCGGTTCTAGGAGTTGATGATTATGAAGCTGATGATTTAATAGCAACTTTTAGTACTAAACAAAAAGGCCCTATTCGTATTGTTACTGGAGACCGAGATCTATTTCAATTAGTTGATGATCAAAAAGATGTAAAAGTGATTTATCTGGCAAAAGGTATTTCTAATCACGATTTGGTTGATCTGCAATGGATTAGTAAGAAGTATGAGATACCGGGGGAGCGATACGGATTATTTGCCATGATTCGCGGGGACTCATCTGATGGACTACCAGGTATCAGGGGAATTGGTGAAAAAGGGGCTGCCAATATTGCTAATCAATTTTCCACCCTAAGTGAGGTAATGAAAGCTGCAGCAGCTGGAGATGAGCGTTTAACTCCAAATTTGTGTAAAAAACTTCTTGCGAGCAAAGATTATGCTGCAATAGCGTACAAATTAGTAAGTTGCGCCACCGATATTGCTCTGCCCCAAATGAGCATAGATCTCCCAGGTAAACCTAAATCAATGGAGAAGATATCGGCACTAAAAGAGGAGCACGGTTTAGGAACAAGTATTGATCGAATAGTAAGTGCGTTGGGTTGGAATTGATATGACCAACTTACTTGCGATCCTATTTGGATTATTAACATCTTTTGCTTTTGAGCCAGTAGCACTTTGGCCTTTTGCCTTAATTGGATTCTCTGGACTGTTTTGGTTACTGAACAAAAATTACCTGACTCAAAGATTGTTAAGCGCTTATCTTTTTGGCCTAACATTTTTGCTAACAGTGCAGCATTGGACCAGTACTTACGTAGGAAGTATTCCTTGGTTAATTTTAGGATTCATGCAAGCAACTTTTTTTATTCTGCCAGCATTATTTTTTAAACGTAATCATCGGTATAACCAAATAGTTTTTGCTTTATCAGTTGTATTAGTAGAGCTGGCTTTACGAACAATTCCTTTCACAGGTTTTGGTTGGAGCAGGGTGGGATTCACTCAGGTGGATTCCCCAATTGCAGTTTTATACCCCTTGGGTGGAGCGGTGTTGGTGACCTTTTATATTGGTCTAATTAGCGCGTCTCGATCTCTCATTTCCTTCCTTCTCTTGATACTCGTGCTACCCGTATCTCTAATAATCCCCCCCACAGTTTCTTTTAATCAACCAGTGAAGATTGCTCTTGTGCAAGGGGGAGTGGTTAATCTAGGGCTTGATTTCAACGCAATAGCAAAAGAGTTATTTAACAGGCATCTTGATCAATCAATAAATAGTATTGAGCTAAATAGCGTGGATTTGATTATCTGGCCGGAGAACTCAGTGGATGTGGATATCGGTAGAAATTCTGATGTGCTGAAAAAGGTAATTGATTTTTCGCGTCAAACTAACACGCCACTGTTGATATCTGGTGTTCAAAAAAATAATGAAGGAAAGCTAAATCAGGCTTTTTTGTTCGACCCACAATTAAAGCAGATTTACACTAAACGTTATTTAACTCCTTTTGGTGAGTACATCCCTCTAAGATCAATTGCGGAGAAGGTTTCAAAGTATACTTCGCAGGTTAGTGACATTTCTGCAGGTACCTCCGATACAATCCTCAATATTCAAAGTAGTAAATTTCAAACCTTAATTTGCTACGAGTTAATTGATGACTCTTTAATACGTAAGGTAGAACATGATTTTCTTGTCATTCAAACTAATAATGCAACCTTTGGAGATACACCGCAATTAGATCAGCAAGTAAACATTGCACGTGTTCGAGCGGCAGAAACCTCCCGGTATATTCCATATGTATCGACAACAGGTGTAACTAGCTTTATTGGCCCTAAAGGCGAGTTCATATCCCAAGTTGAAAAATTTGAACCTGCAACACTATTTGGCCAGATTGAAAAAGCTAAAGGCTTAACTTATGCCCAAAAGTACGGAATGTATATTGAAATGATTGCTATTATTTGGCTCTTAACTCTGCTATTAATGCGTAGAAGGGGGAGAAGTTGATTTCAGTTTTGGTAGTTATACCAACCTACAACGAATCTGAGAGTATTCAATCCCTTTTATCTAGGCTTGATGCCGCCCGCAAAGTGGTATCAGAAATGTTCTCGATTGATATTTTGCTAGTTGATGACAGCTCACCGGATAAAACTGCCCAGATAGCTACTTCAATGAACCTATCTAATTTTTCAGTATTAAATCGTTCTGATAAATCTGGTTTGGGTCCTGCCTACTTAGCCGGATTTAAGCAGGGTTTAAACTTAGATTATCAATACTTTGTGGAGATGGACGCGGATTTAAGTCACCAACCAGAGCAGTTAGTGGATCTACTAAAGGCTGCCACGGCTAACAGTTTGGTGATTGGCACCAGGTGGATGCCTGGCGGATCTGTCGTTAATTGGCCAAAAAAACGACGTTGGATATCAAAGTTAGGCACTAGGTACGCATCATTTGCACTCAACCTGCCATATAAAGATTTAACCTCAGGGTTTCGAGTACTGCCAAGGCAATTGTTAGAGAAGATTGATTTCACCTCGATTGAAACTCGCGGCTATGGATTTCAAATTGAGATGGCATTAAAAGCTATTAGTAATGGATTTCAGATCAAGCAGGTGCCAATCACCTTTGTTGAACGAGAGAATGGATACTCGAAGATGAGTATGGCGATTGTTTGGGAGGCGTGGTTTATGGTGACAATCTGGGGCTTGCGTAGGTTGATTAAACGCCGATAATCTACATTATGTAAAGTAAAGAAGATCTAGTTAGAAGCCAACTCCTCGATCGGTAGACAGCTGCACACCAAATTACGATCACCATATACTCCATCGATTCTTCCTACAGTAGGCAAGTATTTACCACCCCTTCCCATGCCAAAACTTTCACCATTTGGAAAGGCACCAATTAGTCTTGAGTACTTACGATCCCAATCATTTCGAACCAAATCACCAATTGTGTGAGGTGCATGGCGCAGCGGTGAATCTTCAATACTGACCTGTTTTGCCTCAACCTCAGCAATTTCAGCTCTAATGCTCTCCATTGCGGATAAAAATCTATCTAACTCCCTTACATCCTCTGATTCAGTTGGTTCAATCATCATTGTGCCAGCAACTGGGAAACTAACAGTTGGTGAATGAAAACCATGATCCATTAATCTCTTCGCAATATCATCTACCGTTACACCAGTATTTTTAGTTAATTCTCGAATATCGATAATACATTCATGGGCGATAAAGCCATTTTGTCCTTTGTATAAAACTGGAAATAATCTCTCAATCTTCTTAGCGATGTAATTTGCCGACAAAATCGCTACCTCAGTTGCCTTGGTTAACCCAGCACCACCCATCATCCGGATATACATCCAGGATATTGGCAGAATCGAAGCTGAACCAAAGGGCGCTCCAGATACTGGCCCAGGCCCAGTTGTAGGACCAGCCGATGAGTTTGCTGGATGATTTGGTAAAAAGGGCGCTAAGTGTTTCCGAGCAATAACCGGTCCAACACCTGGTCCCCCGCCACCATGAGGAATACAAAATGTTTTATGCAAATTTAAGTGTGAGACATCTGCGCCAAATTTTCCAGGTTTGGCCACGCCCACTAAAGCATTTAGATTGGCGCCATCGACATAAACCTGACCACCTGCCTCGTGGATCATCTCGCATATCTGGGAAATTGCTGATTCAAATACGCCATGAGTGGATGGATAGGTGACCATCAAAGCTGCCAAGGTGGATCGGTACTGCGTAATCTTTAATTTTAAATCTTCTAAACTTACATTCCCGTTTTCATCGCAGGCGATAACAATGACTTTCATTCCTGCCATAACCGCACTTGCCGCATTTGTTCCATGAGCACTAGATGGGATTAAGCAGATATCTCGTGCACTCTCCCCCTTGCTATCAAGATAGTTTCGAATTGCTAACAAACCAGCAAACTCACCTTGAGATCCAGCATTAGGTTGCAGCGAAACTGCGTCATATCCAGTTATCGATATCAACCAATCACTGAGTAACTTGATTAGTTGCGTGTATCCAGCTGCTTGATCCGCCGGTCCAAAAGGATGAATTGAATTAAACTCTGGCCAAGTTATCGGAATCATCTCTGAAGTGGCATTTAATTTCATGGTGCAGGAGCCAAGTGGAATCATCGTTCGATCTAACGCTAAATCACGGTCTGAAAGTGTTCTAATGTGCCTCAGCATCGCAGTTTCAGAGTGATATGTATTAAAGATTGGATGGGATAAGAAATCTGTTTTCCGAGCAAGATTAGATGCCGGTATCTCGCTTGAATCCAGTTTCGAGCCAAATATTGTCAAAAGCTGGGATAAATCATTTTCAGTACTTTGTTCATCAAAACTAACAGATAGCGAGTTGTTGGAAACTAGTCTGATATTAAAACCAGATTGAGCAGCCTTATCAAAAATTTGTCTCGCTTTTTCGGTGTTAATTAGCACTGTATCAAATATTTCATAATTAGCTACATCAAATCCGCTTGATCTAAGTGCTCCCCTGAAATTGTAGGCAAAGCCTTGAACCCTACTTGCTATCGCTTTCAATCCTTGCGGCCCGTGCCACATGGTGTAAAACGCTGCAATCACCGCCAACAAAACTTGTGCGGTACAGATATTTGATGTGGCTTTATCTCGTCTTATATGTTGTTCACGAGTTTGTAACGCTAATCTAAACGCAAGATTCCCGTGGGTATCAACTGATTGGCCCACCAGTCTCCCTGGTAGTGATCTCTCTAATCCAGTGCGCACAGCTAGAAATCCAGCATGTGGTCCACCATATCCAACTGGAACACCAAATCTTTGTGCGGAGCCAACTGCAATATCTGCGCCATATTCACCAGGAGTTTTAAATAAAGTCAGTGCTAATAAATCGCAATTAACAATCACCAGCGCTGATTTGGATTGAACGCTGGCGATAATTTTGCTTATATCTTTAACTTCACCAGTGGAGTTGGGATAGGCAATCACCGCTGCAAAAATATCACCTGCAAAATCAGTACTGCTGAAATCAATTTCTATCACCTTGATTTTCAATGGTTTGGCTCGAGTATGAACCACCGCTTTTACATGCGGATGAAGATTGGTATCAATCACAAAAGCAGCTTCATCAGAGCCTTGCCAAACACGTCTTGCTAATGTCATCGCTTCAGCGGTTGCAGTTGCTTCATCCAACATGGATGCGTTAGCGATATCTAATCCAGTTAAATCTGTGACCGCTGTTTGAAATGCAAATATCGCCTCCAACCGACCTTGAGCTATCTCTGGTTGATATGGTGTGTAAGCGGTGTACCAGCCGGGATTTTCCAAGACATTTCTTAAAATTACTGCTGGGGTGATAGTTCCATAGTAACCGCTGCCAATGAAGTTTTTCTTGATGGAATTCTTTTTGGCTATCTCAGATATTTCTGCCAGGGCAGCGGTTTCTGAGATCGCGCTAGGAATAGCTTTTTCGATCTCACCTTTAATATGAATATTGTTGGGAACAACTGACTTAATAAAGGAATCTAAATCTTTGAATCCTAATTCAAGCAGCATGGTTTGAATCTGATATTGGTTTGGACCAATATGTCGATCGGTAAAATCAGATCGGTGACTCATCACTCCCCCATGCAATCCATTAGTGGTGTGAGATTTTAGTAGGTTTAAGCGCCCTTAAGCTTTCTACGTTGGGCTAACTCATCGTTAGATTGACCACTTACTACGAGGGAACCATCACTTAGGCTCTCACCCTGTAGCGTGGATAGGGATCCTTCGACCTCACTCCAAACTTTTCCGATTGCAATACCAAAAACACCCTGACCACCTTGTAAAAGGTCAACAATCTCATCTGGACTTGTGCACTCATAAATTGAGGCACCATCACTCATCAAAGTGATCGATTCCAGATCTTCCACCCCGCGGGCACGCAGGTGCTCCACCGCACTTCTAATATTTTGTAGGGATACTCCAGTATCAAGTAACCGCTTGACGATTTTTAATACCAAAATATCTCGAAAACTATAAAGTCGTTGGGATCCAGAGCCAGCTGCTCCTCGAACACCTGGAACTACCAATTCAGTACGAGCCCAATAATCAAGTTGGCGATATGAAATTCCTGCCGCCACACAGGCGGTTGCACCGCGATAGCCAATCTCTGCTGAGGTGTTCATAAGTGCTCAATTCTATGGGGAAGTGCTAATTGTAGAAGAGGCTGCCTGCCTAGCCCCTCAACGACACGGATTTATCAACCCAAGGTTTAGGGTTGGACTTAACCTAGAAAATCTTCTGGTTTTATCTGATCTAAGAACTCTTTGAACCGCTCAACCTCATCTTCGGCTTGGTCTGGAATCTCAATACCAGCCTCAGATAGCAGTTGCTCACTGGCGAGGATGGGAGATCCAGTACGGAGTGCTAAAGCGATGGCATCACTAGGTCTGGCAGAGATGGTTGGACCATCTTCAAAATTGAGTTGGGCATAGAAAATTCCATCTTTAAGTTCAGTCAAATAGACGGTATTGAGTTTGGCCCCTAATTCAGACAACACATCCTTAAAAAGATCATGAGTTAAAGGCCTTGGCGGTTTAACCTCTTGCTGGGCGAAGGCAATGGCGGTAGCTTCAACTGCGCCAAGCCAAATTGGAAGATAGCGAAGACCATCTAACTCTTTCAATAAAACTATAGGTTGGTTTGAGGGCATCTCTACCCTTACTCCCATTACCTCAACTGGATGGTAATCGCTCATTTAAAATATTATTTTGCGCGATGCAAACCGGCGCGGACTAAGGATGCGTGTAGGCGAATAGAAAGTGATGCTAACTCTCGCTCAACCTCTTCAGCTCTTGCTTTTGCATCCGCTCCCTTTTGGCGCAACAGTGGAGTTGTTACTTGTTCCACTAAACCAATCTCTCGATCTGCAGCAGTTTTAAAAGCTCGAAGATGTCTGGCGCCGATTCCAAAAGCTGATATCTCAGCCACCGCTTTGGCAACTGCCAAAGCATCGGAGTCGTAATGCCTGCCCCTGATCGCTACCAATCCATAAGATTCAATCTCAGTCAATTGATCATCACTTAAATTAGCTGCAGATAGCAACTCGTTTCTAGTCAACCTTAAATCATTATCACCGCCAAATTGATCAGCAGTCAGAGCGCCATCCTTGCTGGCAAGTCGTGGTGAAGCTACTCCACCTACAACTTTTGCTGGTGCTAATCCGCGGTCCATTGCATCCAAATTTTCCTTAATCACTTTTAAAGGCAGGTATTGATCTCGCTGTGATAGAAGGACAAAACGCAAGCGGTCTAAATCAGATGTGGTGAATTTTCGATATCCACTTGGTGTTCGTTGTGGCTCAATTAATCCTTCAGACTCTAAAAACCTTATTTTAGATATTGTGATATCTGAAAACTCGGTGCGAAGCCTGGAGAGTACCTCGCCTATACTCAAATACGCTCTTGCTGGAACATTCATTACTTATCCCCTATAAATAGAGTTAGATGGTATTTACCAATTTGCACTTCATCTCCTGCTTTTATTGCACTCTCTTTAACCGCCACCGCATTTATATAGCTGCCATTTAAACTACCCAAATCTTTAAGACGATATCCCTCATCCTTTGTTATCAATGCGTGGGATCTAGATACGGTGATGTCATCTAAAACAATTTGATTACTCATATCTCGGCCAACTTTGGTTTGCGCTGTATCTAATAGGTATCTGCCACCTATTCCAGCACCTTTGAGAATCAACAAAATTCCTTGACCTTTTGGCAGGTTATTAACCACATTTTGTTGCTCAACGCTCAGAGATTTATAGATTTCATCAGATCCAGCTGCTTGCGGAATGGAGCGTAATTGACGAAGATTTAAGGTGGAGGTCAAATCATTTGGCGGTGTTGCCTTATCAGCCATAGATTCCCCCTCTTCACTATCAACTAGAGGCTCACAGTATTGCCTAGCCAAGTAGCGGTCAAGCGGTAAGTTGTTGATACTCCTGCGCTGAAAGTAGCGATTCTTCTAATTTCGAGGTTGAAATTTCAATCTCTGCTATCCAACCCTGACCATAGGGATCTGAATTGATCATCTCTGGCTTTGAATCCAAGTCACTATTAATAAGTACTACTTTGCCTGATATCGGTGCGTAAATCTCCGAAACCGATTTAGTGGACTCCACCTCTCCACAAACAGAATTAGCTTTTATATCAGCTCCCTGTTTAGGCAACTGAATATAAACAATATCTCCTAAAGCTGATTGAGCGTAGTCAGTGATACCAATTCTAAATCTAGTTGGTGAAAGTTCTGATATCCACTCATGCTCTTTTGTATATCTAAGATTCTCTGGAACCTGTGACATTACCCCTCATATCTAACTTGAATGCTTCTCATAAAATCTTTGGTTTCCGTAAACCCTTTGCTAGGTATTGAATACCTGTGTAAAAGTACAGGGTGATCCCCCAGATAGCAAAGGACCAGCCAGCAGCAAAACACCAAACCCCAATCACCGCCACCTCCTCCAATAATAGGAATGGGAAGGCATAGAGCAGGTTGAAAGTGGCAGCTTTGCCCAAAAAACTAACTTCAAGAAAGGGGATCCCTCGAAACTTTTGATAAATAATTTCTAGGAAGAGAATTAGATCACGGGCGATAATCGCTGCTACCAATGGCCAGGGCAGAAGTTCCTTGGTTGCAAAGGCGATTATTACCGCAGCTATATATAATCGATCCACAGTTGGATCAAACTTGGCTCCAAAATCTGAGGTTTGATTCAGCGCTCTGGCAATTTTTCCATCCAAATAATCTGTAATTCCGCCTAATGCAAGTACCACAAAGCTTGCTACCGGCTGATCTGCAATCAGGAAAAGATAAAGAAATAGCGGTACCCCTAGCGCCCGGATCAAGGTGAGGGCATTTGGAATGTTAAGCATCATCACGTTCCTTCAATTTTACCGCCACCTCAATTGGTGTGCCTTCAAAGCCAAAATCCTCTCGCAACCGGCGTTCAATAAATCTGCGATATGCGGTTTCTAAGAAACCGGTGGCAAAGACCACAAATTTAGGCGGACAGGTTCCAGCCTGGGTAGCAAACTTAATCTTAGGCTGCTTACCAGATCTAACTGGAGGTGGATTTGCGGCAACCAACTCCCCCAAAAATGCATTTAATTTTGCGGTTGGAATTCTTTTCTCCCAATTAGTTAACGCTGTTCGAAGTGCTGGTGCTAGCCGATCTCGATGCCAACCAGTTTTGGCCGAAAGATTCACCCGTTGCGCCCACGGGTATCGCTCCAGCTGCCGGTCAATCTCCCGATCAAGCACCAGTTGTCGCTCCTCGTCAACTAGATCCCATTTATTCATCACTATAACTAAGGCCTTACCCGCTTCATCTGCCATGCTGACGATTCGAATATCTTGTTCGGTAAGTATTTGGGATGCATCAAAAATTACCAAGGCAACTTCAGCTCTATCAAGTGCTATTGCAGTACGAAGTGAAGCATAATAATCAGTTCCACTTGCTTGATGTGCACGCCTTCTGATTCCAGCAGTGTCGATAAACCGCCAAGTTGATCCGCCGAAATCAATCAACTCATCAACGGCGTCCCTAGTAGTTCCTTCGACATCATCTACCAAAACTCTTGGTGAACCTGCTAGTGCATTTAACAAACTAGATTTTCCAACATTTGGACGGCCAACTAATGCAACTCTTCGATAACCGTCATCAACTTGAGATGTGCCAACCTCCGGCAACGCACCAGTCAAAAGATCTAATAGATCTCCACTTCCGCGGCCATGCAGTGCTGATACAAATCTAGGCTCACCTAGTCCCAAGTTCCATAACTCATAACCTTCAGCTTCGTCCTCAGCGTTGTCGATTTTGTTGGCAACTAAAATGACTTTTTTGCCACTTTTCCTTAGCAAGTCAACAAGTGATGCATCCTCATCTAATGCACCCACCTGGGCATCAACTACAAACATAATTAAATCCGCCTCAGCAATCGCAGCTTCAGCACCTGCAGTTATTTTTTCAGAGATTCCAGTTGGTTTTACCTCCCAGCCACCAGTGTCAATTAGAAAAAATCTTCGGCCATTCCACTCTGCTTCATACTTCACGCGATCCCTGGTAACGCCAGGAGTATCTTCAACTATTGCCTCTCGCCTGCCAATCATTCGATTTACCAGGGTGGATTTGCCTACATTGGGACGACCAATTACTGCAACGGTTGGCAAGCCCAGTAAATTTCGCTGCTTCAACCATTTCCAAATCTGATCTGTAACCTCCTGCAGTGTCAGTCGGGTGGAGTCGATCACCGCAGCATCGGCAGCTTGCGTGAGTGGTGAAATAGCTCTTGATGAATCAATTTGATCTCGATTTGCCAGAGATTCTCCTATTTTTTGCGCTCCTATACTTTCGTTTGATTCACCCTCTCGTCGCTTAGTTCGTTCGGTGATATCTGCATGCAAATATATTTTCAGTTGAGCAGCAGGTGCGACCACCGTACCGATATCGCGACCTTCAACCACGATTCCGATGGGTGCATCAGATATGTACTGGCGCTGTAGATCAAGCAAAATATTTCGAACTGATGCCATAGCGCTTATTGCACTTACCTGATCATTAATTCGCTGTAGCCGAATTTCGGATGAAATATCAACTCCGTCAAGATAAACTTTTGGATCAGCCGGATCTGTATCAAATGTAATTAGCGAATTTTTTAGAAATTCAATTACTGATTCCTCGTCATCAACCTTATTTTTTAATGCCAGATAAGTAACAGCTCGGTAAAGCGCGCCTGTATCTAAATAACTCCAATTTGCCCGAAGTGCTATTGCTTTAGCGGTCGAAGATTTTCCGGAACCACTTGGGCCATCAATTGCCAGTACCAGCGCAGACATACCGGCAAGTCTATCTTTAGTACTTATAGATCTTTATCGATTTTTCATCGGATGTACCTTAAAACCAACTTTTTCCAGGTGCTCTGAAAGCTTTAAACAATCACTATCTGAAAGGGCTAATGTAATTAATCCGGTCTGTTGACCCGGAGAGTGCTCAATACTTAGATCCTCAATATTGACCGAAATCTTGCTACATTCATTAAATATTTTTGCCAATTCACCTGGGCGATCATCAATTACGATTGGCAGATAGGAATAATCTCGCTCTTTTGCGCCATGTTTACCTGGAATTCTCGCCTTTCCTCGCACACCCTTTTCCATAATCTCAAAGATTGCGCTCTCACCCTTTGCTAGGGCGGTTTTTAAGTTTTGCAGCTCACCAATTAATTGTTCAAGTAGTGGTGAAACTACTTTTTTATTGGAGTATAAAATTTGACTCCATAATTTTGGATCACTACTTGCTAGCCGAGTTAAATCCCGCAATCCTTGACCAGACAAATTAAGGGATTCACTGGCAGTATCCACCATTTGGCCTGCTAGTAAAGTACTTAAGATTTGTGGCAGATGGGATATTTTGGCGACTATTTGATCGTGTTCAATTGCTGACATCCAATAAATAGTTGATCCACATATATGAACTAACTCAGCACCTCTATCCTTTGCCAAATCGCTACTAAGATCATCAGCGACAGCAATCCAGGCTCTGCCATCAAATAAATCTGCTCGGGCATTCTCCGCTCCACCTATTTCGCGACCTGACATAGGATGCATTGAAATGAAATTAGCAGGGTTATCTGATAATTCTTTAACCTTAAGTAGAAGATCAGACTTTACGCTAGCTAAATCACACACAATAGAGTTTGGATTGGCATTTAATTGTTTAATCACCGTATCTTGATTTGCACTAATTGGCACCGCAACAATTATTAAATCTGGCTGTGTCACCTGTGTGCTTTTGACTAGATCTTGGGCCAAATTGGCGTTGTCGGCATTTGTATCAACCATTTCCACTGCTACGCCGGCAGATTTCAGACATAGACCAATTGAGGTTCCGATGAGACCGGAGCCAACTATGCGTACTGAGCTAATCATGCAATTTACTGGGCTAGGTCTTTGCGCAGTACTGCTGCGCCACCAAGATATATATGCTTTATATCGGCTAATTCCTTTTCCATGTGGGCGTGAATAAGCACCCGTACTACCCGAGGTAGCGCTCCAGAAACATTTATTTCAACTGAACAAAGAAGCGGCACACTACCTAGGCCAATTTTTCGAGCTGCTACAGCTGGGAACTCAGAAGTGAGATCTGGCGTGCTGGTTAAAATAATAGAGACCAGATCTTCAGTTTGAATCCCATTGGCTGTGAGCATCTGAGCCAATAGGTCACTGACCGCTTGGACCATAACTTCAGCTGAGTCCTGCTCGAGCTGGACCGCTCCCCTAATTCCTCGCATGCGCATCTAGCAATAGTAGCGAGTGGATTGCTCACCATGATTAAGGTTTAATCAATTTATAAAGATATCGTTAAATTAAGAAATTAATATCTCAATTAACCTTTTGTCGAGAAAACGGCATTTTGTTCATTACCTTAAAGCAGATTTATCGATATATAGATAGTAATATTAGCGTAATTTTGTCGATAAAACCGCAATAGAGCCCATCCCTGATTATCGGTATATAGATTAAACCTTTTCATTAATATCGTTTTAATTATTTAACTTTAAAAGGTTTTGTAAATTTATTAATTCTTGAGAGTTTAATACTCGATGGCGTCCGGCCTTCATATCTCCTAAAGTGATTGGGCCAAAATCGATTCGGATCAACCTTAGTACTTTAAGCCCCAGGCTTTCAATAAGTCGTCTGATGATGTGATATCGGCCTTCATGGATGATTATCTCAATCCAATGGTGGTTCTTGCTCACCGATCTAACCAAGATAACTTTCAAAGCCCTGGCCAAACCATCCTCAAGTTTGACCCCCTGCAACATTTGATCTGCGATCGCCTTGCCAAACTCCCCTTCGATTTCAACCAGGTACTTCTTCTCGATCCCATATGAGGGATGGGTAGCTCGGTGGGCTAGCTCGCCATCATTGGTAAGCAGTATTAATCCTTCAGAATCCTTGTCAAGACGGCCAACATGGAATAAACGATCTTTACGGTCAGTGAAGTAATCCCCTAGATTGCTGCGACCTTCTGGATCTGACATGGTTGAAATTACGCCCACTGGTTTATGAAACGCAAGATAAGTTTTAGACTTATTAACTCTTAAACTTTCACCATCAACTTTAATGTTACTAATTTCCGGATCATACTTTCCACCAAGCTCAATCACGACATTGCCGTCCACACTTACCCGGCCATCTAGTATCAATTGGTCTGCAGCTCTACGACTGGCAATGCCAGCATCGGCAATAATTTTGTTTAAGCGGATCAATCCCACGCGTTAGTTTACCGCGCAAATGTTGGTTTATGACACCAAAATTTAATCAGTTAAGGTTGAAAGTAGATCATCTAGACCGTCTATATCAGGCAGAAATGGAGCGAGAGCCGGTAGATCTGCAATTGAATTCAATCCTAATTTCTCTAGGAAAAAAGAGGTTGTTTTATACAAAATCGCTCCAGATTCACCCTCAACCCCCGCTTCCTCCACCAAACCGCGGTTAACTAAGGTCTTCATAACCGCCTCCACATTTACTCCGCGGATTGCCGATACCCGAGCTCTTGAAACTGGTTGGCGATACGCGATAACAGCTAAGGTTTCAAGTGCAGCTTGGGTCAATTTCGCCTGCTGACCATCTAAAACAAACTTTTCAACTAGAGGCGCCATCTCAGGATGGCTGTAATACCGCCAGCCGCCAGATACTTGGCGCAGTTCAAAGCCTCGTTGCTCAGTGACGTACTTGGCTGAAAGAGATAACAGGGCTGTTGTGATCTCCTCAGTTGGCGCTTCAATGATTTGGGCCAACACCACCTCAGAAACTGGCTCATCGACCACCATTAAAATCGCTTCTAAGCAACGATGAAGTTCAACTTCAGACATTATCGGCCTCATCAATGTTTTGTACGGTTAAATCAAACTCATCACTGACTCTAACCTCACCATGAGCGGTTCCAACCCAGGTTATCTGCAATTCACCGAGGGAAACCATCTGCTCAAACCTGATTACCCCTTCCTTATAAAGCTCCAACAGGGCTAAAAACCTCGCAATAACCACCAATGTGTTCTCAGCATCTGCGGTTAAACCACGAAAGGTCATCCGACCAGATCTACGCAACTGCTCAACCATCTTCGTAGCTTGCTCGGCGACGCTGACCGTAGGCTGATGAAGATGATCTATGCTAAAAATTGGCGAGTTTTTAGGGGTGAGAACTCGGTTAGCAATCGCTGCAAAACGTTGAGCACCTACCCCAATTAATACCTCAGGCAAAAGCTGAGCCAGGTGAGGCTCTAGCGCTACCAACCTGGCGAAGGATTTCTCCTCCCGGTCAATCCGATCGGTGAAAATTGCGGCGATCTCTTTGAAGGCGCGATACTGCAACAATCTAGCAAAGAGCAGATCCCTCGCCTCAAGTAACGCTAGATCCGCTTCATCATCAACTTGGCCTGAAGGCAGCAATTTGGCCGCTTTCAAATCCAACAAGGTTGCGGCCACAACTAAAAACTCAGTGGTTTTATCTAAATCCCAGCCTAATTCAGCGTTTTCTAGCTGTTTTATATAAGCAATAAATTCATCGGTAACCGCCCCCAACGCCACCTCAGTAATATCCATTTTGTGTTTAGAAATAAGCTGCAGCAAAAGGTCAAAGGGACCATCAAAATTGGTCAAATGCAGTGAGAAGCCCGCAACCCGGCCATCAGTTATCGAGGCGGGGGTGGTTTGGGCGGTGCCTAAATTTTCCTGCGACATGCGCACAAGATACTTCACACATCCTTGCCTTTGCTAATGCCCCACCGTAGGTTGGCGGCATGGGAAAAAACGCTAGAAAGACTTCTCGGTTAAACGCTAAGTCGACTTACAAAGTGGCAACTCCAAAAGAGGAGAGCCTGGCAACAACCGCTGATGTGTTGGGCAAGAAATTAATGAATTTTGCAGAACCCAGCAAAACTCCAGAGGCCGGAAATGCCAGAGTTATTTCAGTTGTAAATCAAAAAGGCGGAGTTGGTAAAACGACTACTGCTATAAACTTAGGAGCTGCGCTGGCTGAAGTTGGTCGCCGAGTTCTACTGATCGATTTTGATTCTCAAGCTTCTATGACAACAGGACTGGGTATTAAAGGTGCTGCACTGCGTGAGCAGTATGGATCTATTTGGTACTTGCTAAATGATTCTGAAGCGAAGTTGGAAGATTTCATTCTTAAATCCTCAGTTCCAGGTCTTGATTTCATTCGCGGGCATGAGGATCTGGCAGCAGCTGAAGCAGCCTTTGTCTCTGAGATTGCAAAAGAGCATAAGTTGCGTAAATTGCTTGCACCAGTTTTAGATAAATATGATGTGGTGCTTATTGATTGCTCCCCATCACTTGGCACATTAACGGTGAACGCTCTTACCGCCTCAAATGGTGTGATAATTCCAATGGAGTGTGAGTACTTTGCGGTCCTTGGTTTGTCCTTGGTTAAGAAAACCATTCAAAAAATTAAAGAAAATACCAATCCCGAATTAGAGATTCTGGGCATCTTAGCCACCATGTTTGAGCGTAAAACTAGCCACTCTCGTGAGGTATTGGAATTAATTGATAAAGAGTTTCCAGATGAAGTCTTTGACACCATCATTTCTCGCACCGTGCGATTTTCAGAATCGACTGTCGCTGGCGTACCGGTGACGGCATATGCCAGCAGCTCTTCTGGTTCTAACTCTTATCGTCGTCTAGCCAGAGAGTTAATCGCAAGAGGAGGAGCTAAATGAGTCGCCGAGTGAGTTTGCCAGGAGCAGATGAATTGTTCCGAAATACTGCAACATTAAGTGCGGTGCCATCTCAACGTGAGAACAGTGAAGAGATAGCACAGGCGCCAGCTCCAGTTGGCAAGGGAAAAAACACAGTCCGTCAAACTCCCCGTCGGCGTACAAATGCATTTGATCGCGCACCCAGTGGCCGAGAAAAACATGATGAAAAAATAACTGTCTATCTCTCCCCTGATGAACTTTATGATTTAGATCAAGCTCGGCTGGCACTAAGAGGTGATCTTGGATTAGCGGTTGATCGAGGCAGAATTGTTAGGGAATCTCTTTCGATTATTATTGCAGATCTTGAAGCTAAGGGTGATCAAAGCATAATTGCCAGAAGATTGCGCGGCAGATAACCGCTACTTGCTTCTTGGATGTGCGCTGGCATAGCTCTGACGCAATCTATCAATTGTTATTAATGTGTAAATTTGAGTTGTAGTCACCGATGCATGTCCAAGTAACTCCTGCACAACCCTGATATCGGCGCCACCATCTAATAGATGTGTAGCAAATGAGTGACGCATAGAGTGTGGTGTTACTAGATCTGCTACCCCAGCTCTAGCAGCACTCTTTGCAACAATATTCCAGGCAGTTTGTCTACTCAATCTGCCACCACGTTGGTTGAGAAATAAAGCTTTTTGGGTGGAAATTTTTGACAACACCGGACGAGATCTACTTAGGTAATCATTAATTGCGCTGACTCCATAAGATCCAATTGGCACTACCCGTTCCTTACCACCTTTTCCCTTCAATTTCACAGTTGTGATCTCACCTTCCTGGGTATCCACTTTGGAAATGTCAGCAGCATTTAGATTAATTACTTCACTAACCCGCGCCCCAGTAGAGTATAAAAGTTCGATTAATGCCTTATCTCTGACTGAAATTAAATCATCACCTGCAATATTCAAAATTGCCATAACTTGATCGATGGTTAAAGCCTTTGGCAATCGTTTCGGAATTTTTGGCGGTTTCAAATTTGCCGCTGGGTTTGGAATTTTGTGTTCACTCGCAAGGTAGGTGTAATACCCGCGGATACTAATCACATTTCGGGCTATTGATGATTCGCCAATTTCAAACTCGGTGTTGTGCATACCCCGTAGCCAAGCTAAGTACCCAGTTAACTGCTCGGAACTGATTTGATCAAATGAGAGTTTATTTATCGATAAATAGTGAAAAAAACGCTCTAAATCCGCCCGATAGGCTGAAATGGTGTTTTTGGCCAAACCTTTTTCAACCGATAGATAATTGAAAAAATCTACTAAATGATCACTTGCCATGCTTTACGATCGCTGCAGCAATTAAACCAGCAAATAATGGGTGTGGACGAGTTGGTCTAGAGAGAAACTCTGGATGCGCTTGAGTACCAACATAATATGGGTGCGTACCCTTCGCCAACTCAATAAATTCAACTAAATGTTGATCGGGTGATAGCCCTGAAAAAACCATTCCAGCAGCTGTTAATTGTTCTCGGTACTTATTATTTACTTCATAACGATGTCTATGGCGCTCACCAATCTCAGATTTTCCATAAACTCCGGCAACTACCGAACCTTTTAACAAATCAGCTTTGTACAAACCCAGTCGCATACTGCCACCCATTTGACCATTTCCAGCCACAATATCAACTTGATCACTCATGGTAGATATCACCGGGTTAGTTGTTTTTGGATCAAACTCAGCTGAATTGGCATCCTTAAGACCCATCAAATTACGAGCAACTTCTATTACCATACATTGTAAACCTAAACACAAACCAAGAGCAGGAATCTTTTTCTCTCTTGCATATTTAAGTGCGCCAAGTTTTCCTTCAATTCCTCTTACTCCAAAGCCACCAGGAACGCAGATTGCATCTACATCTGATAAATTCTTAGCCGCTTCTGTATCACTAGCACAACTATCACTTGCTACCCACTTGATATTTACCTTGGCATAATTAGCGAAGCCACCAGCACGAAGTGCTTCAGTTACTGATAGATAGGCATCTGGTAGATCAATATATTTTCCCACCAAAGCTACAGTCACTTGATGCTTTGGATTATGAACCTTATCTAATAGTTCCTCCCATTCACCCCAAACCACATCAGAGCATTTAACACCTAACCGTTTTACAACATAAGCATCTAATCCCTCTGAGTAAAGCACCTTTGGGATGTCATAAATAGATGGCGCATCAACCGCCGCCACAACTCCTTCGATCTCCACGTCGCACATAAGTGAGATCTTCTTCTTTACCGCATCTGGAATTTGTCGATCACTTCGTAAAACAATCGCATCTGGGGTAATACCAATTGAACGAAGTGCTGAAACTGAGTGCTGGGTTGGTTTTGTCTTTAGCTCACCTGCTGGACCCATATATGGCACCAGTGAAACATGCAGATAAAAAACATTATCTCGGCCCACATCTTGACGAATTTGTCTGGCAGCTTCTAGAAATGGCAGGGATTCAATATCTCCTACAGTTCCACCAATCTCAGTGATCACAACATCAACCTGGGGACCTGCCATCGCCTTCATCGCATCTTTGATCTGATTGGTTACATGCGGGATCACCTGCACCGTTTCACCTAAATACTCACCACGGCGCTCCTTGGCAATTACTTGGGAGTAAATCTGACCAGTTGTGATGTTGGCAGAGCCATGCAGATTAGTATCTAAAAATCGTTCATAATGGCCAATATCTAAATCAGTCTCTGCCCCATCATCGGTAACAAATACCTCACCATGTTGGAAGGGATTCATGGTGCCAGGATCGACATTAAGGTAAGGATCCAGCTTTTGCATCGTCACTCTAAGTCCACGAGCACGCAGTAATCTACCCAAACTGGATGCAGTTAATCCTTTGCCTAAACTTGAGGCGACGCCACCGGTAACAAAAATATGTTTACTCACATGAGGGGCGGTCATGGAGGTCTAGATTATCATGAATTTCGAACTATCGCTAATAACTCAGTTGCATGGGTCTGCGCAGTTTTAGAATCCTCCTGACCGCTGAGCATTCTGGCAATCTCAACTTTTCTTTGATTCTCATCTATTTCAATCACATCACTTTGTGTCACTAAACCATTTTCACTCTTCTTTACAACTAAATGATTATCTGCCCAAACTGCCACTTGTGGTAAATGAGTTATCACAATTACCTGCGCATTTTTAGCCAGTTTTGCTAATCGTCGGCCCACCTCAACTGCAGCTTTGCCACCAACCCCAGCATCTACTTCATCAAAAATATATGTTCCAATTGGCTCTGCCTCGGCAATAACTACCTCCAAAGCGAGCATTACTCTAGATAATTCCCCGCCACTTGCCACTTTGTTTAGAGGCAGAGCGGCAGCACCAGTATGGGCGGCAAATAAAATACTGATTTCATCCAAACCAAATGCGGAGTAGTTGCTCGGATTACTACCATCTGCGGTGCTCACCTGGATTAAAAATTTTGCATTAGGCATGGACAATGCCTTTATCTCGGTTGTCACTGCACTGGCTAGTTTCTCAGCTGATGCCTTTCGCTGCTTACTAAGTGTAAAACCAGCATCAGCAAGTTTTGTAAACAACTCTTGCGCCTCTTTTTGCAACACTATCACCCGATCACTGCCACCTGATAGATCCGCAATCTTTTCCTTCACCAATTGGCCATCAATAATCAATTGTTCAAAAGCAACCAGACGATCACTACCCTTCCCGTGTTTCTTAAGCAGTGAGTTAAGAGAGGCTTTACGGTCCTGTAGTTTTTCGAACCGATTAGGATCAGCGGCAAGATTTGAAAGGTATGAATTTAGATCGGAGCTAATATCTTGTAGATTAAGTAGATTCTCACTAAACCGCTCACCAATTTGATCAAGTGAGTTATCTTTTCCTCGCACCTGATCTAAACCTTTTCGCACCTGTTGCAGCAGATTAAATGCTGATAACTCCTCATTTTCAAGTAAATTTAGCGAAGTTGTCACCGCTTGGTTTAACTGCTCCACTGATCCAAGCCTTGCGATCTCATTATCTATCACCGACAACTCACCACTTTTTGGCGCGACTTTTGAGAACTCCGCAGCAAATTCAGTTAACTGCGCCAGTTGTGAATCCCGCTCCTTCAATTGCTGCTCTAACTCTTTGATGCGATTAATCAGCTCGTGGTATTGATGAAACACGCTTTGATATGCGATCAAATCTGCTGCTGCATACCTATCCAATAACTCTCTTGCGACCGCTGGTTTAGTTAATTTTGATGAGGAGGATTGAGCATGGATTTCAACTAAGGATGATGCAAAGGCGGATACTGATGCCGCCGATGAAACCGCTCCACCTACTAACACTCTAGATTTACCTTGCGCACTTAAGGTGCGGGTAATGATGACACTCTCATCATCAATTTCACCACCAGATTCCACGATCTGCGCTGCAAGTGATCTTGGTACTGCAAATTTTCCGGTGACACTTGCACGCTCTGCGCCTTGTCTTACTAAATCAGAGTCACTTTTGCTTCCTAAAACCAAGCTTAGTGCGGTTAAAACCATCGTCTTGCCCGCACCAGTTTCACCAGTCAATACGGTTAGACCCGATTTGAACTCGATATTTGAACTTTCGATGACACCAAGTCCACGAATTGAAATCTCTTCTAATGCACTTTTTTGCTTTTGCTTATTACCCACGCCAACCCTCGACTGGCAATTTAAATTTGGCAACTAAACGATCTGTAAAGGTGGCTGATTTAATATGCGCTAGCAGAACATCTTCCTTATCGCTGGTAAGAATTATTCGATCATTTTTTTCCAATTTCATTCGCCGAATTCCATCAGCATTTAAATCAGCTGAATCACTCTCCAAGTCCATTGCAATCTCAGAATTTGGGGAAACCACCATCGGCCTAGAAAATAGCGCATGAGCTGCAAGTGGTAGCAGTACCAATGCATCTACTTCGGGCCAAACCACCGGACCCCCTGCAGAGTAGGCGTACGCAGTTGATCCGGTAGGGGTTGCACAGATAACTGAATCACACCACCATCTAGATAATGGTCGGTGATCAATCTGCACAAATAGATCAATCATTTGGTGATCATTACGCTCTACCAAAACCTCATTTAGCGCCCAACCAGAAGCGATCATCTTGCCACCGCGGTGTAATTGATAGCTAAGACTCATCCGCTCTTCAATCGAAAAGGAGCCGCTGGCAATAGTGGCAGCGATATCTGTTAATGAAGGTCGTTCAATCTCCGCTAAAAAGCCCACATGACCAAGATTGATTCCCAGAATGGGCACATTTTTTCCACGGAATATTTCCGCTGCCCGCAACATAGTTCCATCACCACCTAGAACTACAGCCAGATCAATCTTGGTGTCGGTTTTAAACTCCACTGCGCCGGCACTTTTAATAGTTGTATAAACAGCAATCTTTTTTTCACTTAGCAACTTGGTTAACTCAACTGCGGTGGAGAGCGCTTCACTGCGGGTGGGGTGGGTGACCAGTAAAACCGAACTGATTGTGTTGCTCATGCCGGACCCCTTTCAATTGCCAGAACTAAATCTACTTCCAATAAGGATGGCGCACCTTTATGCAACCACAAGAAGTACTCCACATTTCCTGATGGTCCAGGTAGTGGACTTGCCACCACACCCAATGTGCCCAGCCCTAAAGAGTAGGCAGTATCGGCAACTGCTGCCACCGCCTCTTTGCGCAGCTGTGCATCTCTGACCACTCCGCCTGCCCCTAATTTTTCTTTTCCCACCTCAAATTGTGGTTTGACCATTACTAAGAAATCCGCCTCTGGCTTAGAAACAGCAATCAGTGCTGGTAATACCAATTTCAAAGAGATAAAAGAGAGATCTGCCACCACTAAATCAATTTCTTCTCCTACCTGGGCGGCAGTTAAAGTTCTCACATTCACCCGATCCAAAATTTTTACTCTAGGGTCTTTCTGCAACTGCCAAGCAAGTTGGCCGTAGCCAACATCTGCCGCCACCACTTTTTTCACACCACGTTTTAACAAAACATCAGTAAAGCCACCAGTAGATGCACCAGCATCTAACGCAGTTTTCCCAGTTAGGTCTATCTTAGAAAAAGCATTCAACGCACCAGATAACTTATGTCCGCCGCGAGAGACAAACTCATCCGCTTCACCTTTTAAGGTGATAGAGATTTGCGAATCTACTTGAGTGGCAGCTTTGCTGGCCGGCAAGCCAGATACTAAAACATTTCCAGATTCAATTAATTCAGTCGCATTTTCCCGGGATCTCGCCAACCCACGTCTTACCAACTCAGCATCTAAGCGAGTTTTCATCAGCTATACACCATCAAGATTTGTTAGCGCCTGCTGCAACTGTTTATGAAGCAACTCAAACTCAGCGCTGTGCAAGGAGAGATCTAACTGATTCAACTTTCCTATCTTCTCCCGCAATTGTTCAAGATCTACGCCATTGTCCATGGCTATAAGGTAGCGAAAAATCATTTGATTTCGCTGATCATATGCATCTAAACTGTAAAAAAATGAGCCCTAACTGAATTAACAGCTAAGGCTCATTATTAAATTGAGTCCGGCGGCGATCTACTCTCCCACAAGGTCCCCCTTGCAGTACCATCGACGCTATAGGGCTTAACTTCCGGGTTCGAAATGGGACCGGGTGTTTCACCTATGCTAAGGCCGCCGAAACATTATTGAGTTATCAAGTCAAGATAAAAATCTATTTAGAAATTAATCTAAATTATTTTTATCCCCGACCGTAGCTCGGGAACCACACAGTGAACGCGATTCAAATTTATTTTTATTGTTGTAGTTAAATCCTCGACCTATTAGTACCGGTCAGCTACAAGGCTTGCGCCTCTTCCACTTCCGGCCTATCAACCCAATAGTCTCTTGGGGGTCTTACCTGGTAAACCAGTGGGAAACCTAATCTTGAAGCGAGCTTCCCGCTTAGATGCTTTCAGCGGTTATCCCTTCCGAACGTTGCTAATCGGCCGTGCTTCTGGCGAAACAACCGACACACAAGAGGTTCGTCCGTCCCGGTCCTCTCGTACTAGGGACAGCCCTTCTCAAGTTTCCTTCGCGCACGGAAGATAGGGACCGAACTGTCTCACGACGTTCTGAACCCAGCTCGCGTGCCTCTTTAATGGGCGAACAGCCCAACCCTTGGGACCTACTCCAGCCCCAGGATGAGACGAGCCGACATCGAGGTGCCAAACCTTGCCGTCGATATGGACTCTTGGGCAAGATCAGCCTGTTATCCCCGGGGTACCTTTTATCCGTTGAGCGACGGCGCTTCCACAAGCCACCGCCGGATCACTAGTTCCTGCTTTCGCACCTGCTTGACATGTCTGTCTCACAGTTAAGCTCCCTTGTGCACTTACACTCGACACCTGATTACCAACCAGGTTGAGGGAACCTTTGAGCGCCTCCGTTACTTTTTGGGAGGCAACCGCCCCAGTTAAACTACCCACCAGACACTGTCCCTGACCCAGATAATGGGCCGAGGTTAGAAACTCAAAACATTCAGAGTGGTATTTCATTTGTTGACTCCACGACACTGGCGTGCCGCTTCAAAGTCTCCCACCTATGCTACACAGAACGTTCCGAGTACCAATATCAAGATATAGTAAAGGTCCCGGGGTCTTTCCGTCTTTCCGCGCGTAACGAGCATCTTTACTCGTAATGCAATTTCGCCGAGTTCATGGTGGAGACAGCGCTCAAGTCGTTACGCCATTCGTGCAGGTCGGAACTTACCCGACAAGGAATTTCGCTACCTTAGGATGGTTATAGTTACCACCGCCGTTTACTGGGGCTTAAGTTCTCGGCTTCGCTCCGAAGAGCTAACCAGTCCCCTTGACCTTCCAGCACCGGGCAGGCGTCAGTCCGTATACATCGTTTTGCAACTTCGCACGGACCTGTGTTTTTGGTAAACAGTCGCTTGAGCCTATTCTCTGCGTCTAACTTATGCTTCGAAGGTAAACCTCTACACAAAAATTAGCCCCCCTTCTCCCGAAGTTACGGGGGTATTTTGCCGAGTTCCTTCACCACGATTCTCTCGATCACCTTGGTATTCTCTACCTGACCACCTGAGTCGGTTTCGGGTACGGGCCACGATAAACCTCGCTAGAAGATTTTCTTGGCAGCATAGGATCATCCACTTCGCCTTACGGCTCGGCATTAAGTCTCAGAGATTGTTCTGCGGATTTTCCTACAGAACCTCCTACACTCTTACCCCAGGTCAACCATCGCCTGGGTTGGATTACCTTCCTGCGTCTCTCCATTGCTTGACTACTAACAACTTGGGTCGTGCGCTCCATCAGCTATTGCTAGCCAACTTCAAACACTTAGCATTATTGATTCGTCATGGACGGTTTATTGCGGGTACTGGAATATCAACCAGTTGTCCATCGACTACGCCTGTCGGCCTCGCCTTAGGACCCGACTTACCCTGAGCGGATTAGCCTGGCTCAGGAACCCTTGGTCATTCGGTGGACGGGTTTCTCACCCGTCTTTCGCTACTCATGTCTACATTCTCACTTGTGTAACTTCCACGGCTGGATTCCTCCGCCGCTTCACTAGTTACACAACGCTCTCCTACCCATCCACACTCCTGGATCTTTCTGGCGAACCATAAGACCGGGATAGTGTGTGAATGACAGAACTTCGGTGCTGTGCTTGAGCCCCGTTACATTGTCGGCGCGAAATCACTTGACCAGTGAGCTATTACGCACTCTTTTAAGGGTGGCTGCTTCTAAGCCAACCTCCTGGTTGTCTATGCGACTTCACATCCTTTTCCACTTAGCACAGGCTTTGGGACCTTAGTTGCTGTTCTGGGTTGTTTCCCTCTCGACAATGAAGCTTATCCCCCACTGTCTCACTGCCACGTTCTCACTTACTGGCATTCGGAGTTTGGCTGACGTTGGTAATCTTGTAGGACCCCTCGGCCATCCAGTGCTCTACCTCCAGTAAGAAACACGTGACGCTGCACCTAAATGCATTTCGGAGAGAACCAGCTATCACGAAGTTTGATTGGTCTTTCACCCCTAGCCACAACTCATCCCCTAAATTTTCAACTTTAGTGGGTTCGGTCCTCCACGCGGTCTTACCCGCGCTTCAACCTGGTCATGGCGAGATCACCTCGCTTCGGGTTTAGATGATGCAACTTATTCGCCCTATTCAGACTCGCTTTCGCTACGGCTTCCCCTCGACGGGTTAACCTTGCTACATCACACTAACTCGTAGACTCATTCTTCAAAAGGCACGCTGTCACTGCACAAGGCAGCTCCAACGGTTTGTATGCAAACGGTTTCAGATTCTATTTCACTCCCCTTGCGGGGTTCTTTTCACCTTTCCCTCACGGTACTTGTTCACTATCGGTCACCAGAGAGTATTTAGGCTTAGCGGGTGGTCCCGCCAGATTCATACCGGATTACACGAGTCCGGTATTACTTGGGATACTAAAAACAAGATAATGAAATTTCGACTACAGGGGTCTCACCTTCTGTGCCGGGCTTTCCCACGCCCTTCATCTACTTCATTATTTTCTGACTTGTTGAATTAACGGCAGTTAACTCCATTTAGTCCCACGACACCGATCATGCAACGCCTGCCGGCTTGGCACATGATTGGTTTAGCCTGCCCCGCTTTCGCTCGCCACTACTAACGGAATCACGGTTGTTTTCTCTTCCTGAGGGTACTGAGATGTTTCACTTCCCCTCGTTACCATCTTCTGTCCTATTTATTCAGACAGAGATAACTGGACATTACTCCAGCTAGGTTTCCCCATTCGGTAATCCTCGGATCGAAGCCTGGTTGGCGGCTCCCCGAGGCTTTTCGCAGCCTCCTACGACCTTCATCGGCTTCTGGTGCCTAGGCATCCGCCATTTGCACTTATTAATTTGTTTCTACATTTATTACAAAGATGCTCGCGTTCACTGTGTAGTTCTCAAGGTACGGGCGAAGTTAATTAACATTGATGAGTTATTTTTATATTTAATTTCTTAAAGTAATAAAAACATTTTCATCTATTAACTAACTCAGAGGGTTCATACCCTCAGAGCCCAACAACGTGCAAGATTTTCAACAAACTTAAATTTAAAATAAATTTTAAATGATTATTTGTGGGGAAATTAAAGTCAATGCTCCACTTATCTAAAGAAAGCTCCTTAGAAAGGAGGTGATCCAGCCGCACCTTCCGGTACGCCTACCTTGTTACGACTTCGTCCCAATCACCGATCCCACCTTAGGCAGCTCCCCCCTTGCGGTTGGGCCACTGACTTTGGGTGTTACCGACTTTCGTGACGTGACGGGCGGTGTGTACAAGCCCCGGGAACGTATTCACCGTAGCGTTGCTGATCTACGATTACTAGCAACTCCAACTTCATGAGGTCGAGTTGCAGACCTCAATCCGAACTGAGACCGGCTTTTTGGGATTCGCTCCACCTTACGGTATTGCAGCCCTCTGTACCGGCCATTGTAGCATGCGTGCAGCCCAAGACATAAGGGGCATGATGATTTGACGTCATCCTCACCTTCCTCCGAGTTAACCCCGGCAGTCTCCTGTGAGTCCCCAACTAAATGCTGGCAACACAGAACGAGGGTTGCGCTCGTTGCGGGACTTAACCCAACATCTCACGACACGAGCTGACGACAACCATGCACCACCTGTATAGAGCCCTTGCGGACATGGCATCTCTGCCACTTTTCCCTATATGTCAAGCCTTGGTAAGGTTCTTCGCGTTGCGTCGAATTGAGCCGCATGCTCCGCTGCTTGTGCGGGGCCCCGTCAATTCCTTTGAGTTTTAATCTTGCGATCGTACTCCCCAGGCGGGGCACTTAATGCGTTAGCTGCGTCGCAGAAACCGTGGAAGGTTCCCACAACTAGTGCCCACCGTTTACGGTCTGGACTACCAGGGTATCTAATCCTGTTCGCTCCCCAGACTTTCGCTCCTCAGTGTCAGTATTGGCCCAGAGACCTGCCTTCGCCGTTGGTGTTCCTCCTGATATCTGCGCATTCCACCGCTACACCAGGAATTCCAGTCTCCCCTACCAAACTCTAGTTTGCTCGTATCGAATGCAGGCCTGAGGTTGAGCCTCAGGTTTTCACATCCGACGTGGCAAACGACCTACGAGCTCTTTACGCCCAATAATTCCGGACAACGCTTGCACCCTATGTATTACCGCGGCTGCTGGCACATAGTTAGCCGGTGCTTCTTTTGTAGGTACCGTCACTTTCGCTTCTTCCCTACTGAAAGCGGTTTACAACCCGAAGGCCTTCATCCCGCACGCGGCGTCGCTGGGTCAGAGTTTCCTCCATTGCCCAATATTCCCCACTGCTGCCTCCCGTAGGAGTCTGGGCCGTGTCTCAGTCCCAGTGTGGCCGGTCGCCCTCTCAGGCCGGCTACCCGTCGTTGCCTTGGTGAGCCATTACCTCACCAACTAGCTGATAGGCCGCGAAGTCATCCTCCACCGAAATTCTTTAAAAACTCAGTGATGCCACTTATGTTTCAATATTCGGTATTAGCACCGGTTTCCCGGTGTTATTCCAAAGTGGAGGGCAGATTCTTCACGTGTTCCTCACCCGTTCGCCGCTAATCCATTTCCGAAGAAACTTCATCGCTCGACTTGCATGTGTTAAGCACGCCGCCAGCGTTCGTCCTGAGCCAGGATCAAACTCTCCATAGAAAATTTGATCTGACAAAAAGACAAACATGACTATCTAATTAATAAATATATTAATCAGAGTTCGCTTATGTTTATAGTCTTTATCAATTGTTTTTTGTTTTGTACTTAAAGCAAATTTATTTATTAATTAAAATAAATAAACTAGTTAATTAAGTTTCAAAGGTATTTATAAAACAAAACTGATGCTATTAAAATTAATAAATTAAAATTAACAACGTCAATTAATGCCTTCGATTTCTAATTGAAATCTTTGGCATTGACTTTCTTGCACGTTGTTGAGTTCTCAAGGTACGACTGCTCACTGGTGGTGAAATTTCTTTCACTTCGCAGGGCAACCCATTTTTTTAGCCTGCAGGCATGCCTACAAACCTTCAAAATCGGGGTTTTCCATACACGGCCTTTTGATAAGAGTCCGTCTCGTATGGGGAGGAGAAATATAGCCTCAGCCAGATGAGGGGGTCAAATCACGAAATGCCCAAAAATGAGCGTTTTTAGCCTACTATTTCAACCGCTGCTAGATCCCGTTTGCCCTTACGCAGGAGCAGGTACTTGCCCTGCAAAAGGTCTGATTTTGTGGGGGTGAAATCCTCACTTTCCACCCGTTTATTGTTCAAATACGCCCCACCCTCCTTCAAAATCCGCCTAGCAGCAGACTTGGAATCCACCACCCCCGTGGCTACCAGCAATTCAATCCATGAGGGAAAAGGGTCCCCCTTCTTTACCGTGGTTCTTGGCAACTGCCCTAAGGCTGCATCCAAGGTAGGCAGATCCAATTCTGAGATCTCACCCTGTCCAAACAAAGCTTTGGCAGCCTCCTCAACTTTTTGAGTCATCCCAGCGCCATGTATCAAACTGGTCATCTCCCTGGCTAACTCTCGGTGGGCTTGTCTGGCCCCTGGATCGATTTTGACACTCTCAATTAACTGCTCAATTTCAACTCTGCTCTTCATGGAAAATACCTTAAGTAGCTTTGGCAAATCAGCATCCTCGCTGTTGAGCCAGAATTGGAAGAACTCATAGGCGGAGGTCATCTGATCATCAAGCCAAATTGCACCAGATGCAGTTTTACCAAATTTTGATCCATCAGATTTTGTTAGTAACGGCACAGTTAAAGCATGGGCTGCGCCGCCTTCAACCTTTCGGATCAGATCCAGGCCGGCCACGATATTTCCCCATTGATCAGAGCCACCAATTTGCAGTTTGCAATTATGCCGGCGATAAAGTTCCAAATAATCAAAGGATTGCAAAACTTGGTAGGAGAACTCGGTGTAAGAGATACCAACTGAGGCTAGGCGATTTGCGACTGAATCCTTGGCCAACATTTGATTTACTGAAAAATGTTTCCCGATATCACGTAAAAACTCCAATGCCGAAACTGGCTTAGTCCAATCAAGGTTATTGACTAGTTTGGCAGCCGCCTTCTTGTCCTTGAAATCTAAAACTTTTTCCACCTGTTTTTTGATCTTAGCGACCCACTCAGAAACAGTTTTTTCTTCATTCAATATTCGCTCATCATTTTTACCACTAGGGTCGCCTACCAATCCAGTGGCACCGCCTACCAAGGCAATTGGATTATGGCCCGCTAATTGAAATCTTCGCAAAACCAAAAAAACTACCAAATTTCCAAGATGCATACTAGGCGCCGTGGGATCAATCCCAAGATAAAGGGTGGTTGGTTTACTCAACAGCTGATCAAGCTCCTTGCGATCAGTTGATTGCGCAATTAACCCGCGCCATTCAAGGTCTGCTAAAAGCGAGTTCTCCATGGTCAGATCATGCCCGATAAAGGCTTGCGACGCCTTGAAATTTCACTTTCGATTCGGGTGATCTCAGATTTTAACTGAATAAGTGCTGTGCTTACTGAGTTTTTCGAGGTGGCCATCGATGACCTTCGGCTATCTACTGCACCTTTCACATCTAAGAGCTCTTTCACCTCATCGGTGAGGGATGGATGAATTGTAAGTAATTGCACTGTTGTTAACTGCTGCAAGGTGATGCCATTTTTCTCACAGAATTTTACACACTCTCCCGCAATCTCATGGGCAGTGGCAAATGGGATCTGCTTTTTCGCCAAAAAGTCTGCAATCTCAGTAGCTAATGAAAAACCATCAGCAGCAGTTTTAGATATTTTCGCTGGCAAAAAATTCGCAGTTGCGACCATGCCAGATACCGCAGGTAAAAGAAGTAACAATTGATCCACTGAATCAAATACTGGCTCCTTGTCCTCTTGCAGATCTCGGTTGTAAGCGAAGGGCATGGCTTTCAAAACCACAAGTAGGCTAGTGAGGTTTCCAATGAATCTGCCAGATTTACCTCTAGCTAACTCTGCTACATCCGCATTTTTCTTTTGCGGCATTATCGAAGAGCCAGTTGTATATGCATCATCAATTTCCAGCCAACCAAACTCAGTAGAGCTCCATAGAATGAACTCCTCGCCAACTTTAGAAAGATGAACACCGATCATCGCCATTATAAATAACGCCTCTGCTGCAAAATCACGATCACTGACGGCATCAATACTGTTCGGCATAACTCCTGCAAAACCTAACTCACTTGCAATCTTCTCTGGTTTTGGTACCAATGAGGAACCAGCAAGTGCTCCTGCGCCAAAAGGTGAGAAATTATTTCTATCCAACCAATCAAATATTCGATCCACATCTCGCAACAGGCCATGAGAGTGCTTGCTCAACTCTTGTGCGAAGGTTATTGGCTGGGCATGTTGGGTATGAGTGAAACCAGAAGCGATCAAATCCAAATGCCTTTCTGCTTGAGCGTTAAAGGCTTGAACCAGCGAAGTAATCTGCGCTGCAATCTCAAGTAGGTGATCAACTAAATAGAGTTTGAAATCAGTTATTACCAAATCGTTTCTAGATCGGCCAGCCCTAATTGCGCCTCCAACTGGGCCGCATTTTTCAATTAAGCCCCGTTCAATTGCGCTGTGCACATCCTCATCGGCTTTGGTATAGGTGAACTTGCCAGAACCTATCTCAGTTGCCAATTGGAGCAGGGCCTTTTCAATCTTTCCACCCTCCTCTTTACTCACTACCGATTGGGCAACCAAACTTTTTAGATGAACTAGATTCACCTCAATCTCATATGGCGCAAGACGCCAGTCAAAATGGACACTTCTGGACAAAGCTGCCACTGATTCTGCTGGTCCGCTACTAAATCTTCCACCCCAAAGTGTCATTTATTTGCTCCTAATAACTTGTTGATTTCACGGACCAGGGATGCTCCCCCTGTTGCTGATTTAGCAACCACTAAAACCGTGTCATCACCTGCAATCGTCCCAATGGCTGAATGCAGTTTTCCAGATTTCATGGCGCGATCAAGATTGCCAGCAATAAGCTGGGCAGCACCTGGTGGAGTTTTTACTACTGCAAGATTGCCACTTGAATCCAATGATGAAATTAACTCCGACATCCCCTTACTTTTGACACTTTGCGGGGATGATACAAATTGATATCGAAAAATGCCGTTGTTGTCTTTACCACGTACTGCGCCCAACTCTTCTAAATCACGACTAGCAGTTGCTTGTGTCATCGTATAACCATGCTTAGAAATCTCTCTTACTAGATCACTTTGTGAATGTATCAACTCATCATCAACTAGTTTGATGATTAACGCTCTTCGAGCTGTAGCAGATTGCATATTTACTTTTGCCATTACGCACTCACCAAGGTTCCGCCCTGATCATCCAAAGCATCCAACACTGCAGCAAGATCAGTACCATTCGTTATCCTGACCGCAAAAGCTCCCGAATCAATTGCATTAATTGCCGCTGCAACCTTTGGAATCATTCCTTCGGAAAAAGATGGCGCTATTTGTTTTAATTCATCAATAGTTATCTCATCAATATGTGAGGTTTCATCTGGCCAGTTACGATAAATACCATCAACATCAGTTAGAAAAATTACGCAGTCAGCTCTTAAAGCACCACCAATAGCGCCGGCAACTAAATCTGCGTTAATGTTGAATCCCACGCCATCAGCATCAGTTGCCACTGGAGAAATCACCGGCAAGTACCCCTCAGTGATCAAACTCTCTAAGATCATTGGATTAACCTCAGCTACCTGCCCAACAAAACCAATATCAACCTGCTTACCATCAACAACTGGCTTGAATTTTTCCGCTCTAATTAGCCCGCCATCGGCGGCTGATAAACCCACTGCATTAACCTCACTACCAATCAAGTAATTAACTATTGATCGTAATACAGTGCCGCTTAATACTGACTGAACTACCTCAAAAACCTGTGAATCTGTAACACGATAACCAGCAATTTTTTCACTAACCAGATTTTTTTCTTCAAGCGCTTTATCTATCTGTGGTCCGCCACCGTGAACTAAAACGATTTGTTCACCATCTAGAAAGGCATCAGCAATTGCTTCTAAAACAGGATCGTTGGAATCCACATTTGGCAACGCATTCCCACCATATTTGATTACGATCATCTAACACCTACTGCGTGTAGTCCTAGATCCTCTGGGAAATCACACATCAAATTCGCGTTTTGAATTGCTTGACCAGCAGCACCTTTACCAAGATTATCAATGGCGGTTGAAATCACTATTCGATTAACATGGGTATCAACAGCAATTTGTATTTGCACGTTATTACTGCCTAAGACTGCACTAGTCATTGGCATCTGATTCGCTGGCAATAGTGAAACGAATTTACTCTTCAAATAAAAATGAGAGTATTTACTACGTAAACTATCCAGATTGCTCTCGGTTGTTATCTTTGCGGTAACTGTTGCCAGTATGCCTCTTGGCATAGGCGCAAGAATCGGTGTAAATGAGATTTTTACCGCTGACTTTGCGAACTCACTGAGAATCTGTTCGATCTCAGGTGTGTGTTGGTGCACTCCACCAAACTTATAGGAGGTGAGATTATTCATAACTTCACTACCTAACAGGTTTACCTTTGCACTGCGTCCTGCGCCGGTCGTGCCTGAAGCAGCTACCACCACAATGTCGGAGGTATCTATATCAGCTAATACTGGAGCAATAGAAAGTGCAATAGCGGTTGCATAACAACCCGGGTTTGCTACCTTGGTTGCAATGGCAATTTCTTTGTGATTAACCAGTTCTGGTAAACCATAGAGCCAACTTCCAGCATGAACTCCCCCATAATATTTCTCCCAATCTTTCACATTTGAAAGTCTAAAATCTGCGCCCAAGTCAACAATCTTTACCCGCGCATCTATTTGCGAGATTAATTTTGCAGATTCTCCATGCGGAAGTGCTATAAAAACTAGATCACAAGAATTTATTTCAGTTGTATTAGTTTGTGAGAATTTCTGGCCAGAAAAAGCGGTAAGTTGTGGATGAAGCAACGTAATTAATTCACCTGCATTATTACCTGCTGCTATGTAGTTAAGATTGAATTTTGGATGTCCAGAGAGCAATCTTAAAAGCTCACCACCGGTGTAGCCACTGGCGCCAATTACTCCCACTTTCATGGAACGATCATAACGCATAACAGTATATTTATGCAAATGTTTGCATAATTATACATTAAGAACGCAATACCACCCCACAGGACCTAGCTGCCGCAGCTACTGCAGCATCCCGATAGCCAGCTACTTCATCAGCTGTGAGGGTGCGATCTGATGCCCGAAAGGAAAGCGTGAAAGCTAATGAAACTTTACCCTCACCAATTTGATCGTATCTATCAAACAATAAAATTGACTCCAGTAGGTTGCCCGCACCGGAACGCAATGCTTTTTCAACTTCAGCCGCTGCAACATCCTTATTCACTATTAACGCAATATCTTGCACAGTTGCGGGTTGGTTCCAAATTGATGGTGCTTTTGTGGTTTGAGCACTTGGAAGTTCACTTAAGATCACTGCAAAAGCACAGGTGCGCTCCGGAAGATCAAGTGATGAGATCACCCTCGGATGCAATTCACCCGCATGCGCAATTGGCTTTCCGCCAACTCTTATCTCTGCACACCTACCTGGATGCCAAGGTGCTAGCGAACTACTGACAACTTCAAAATCATTACCGGTAGATTCAACAATTTCGATTGCTTTCGCGATCGCATCGCTCCAAAAGAATTTAACTCCTTTGCCCTGCCAATTAGATAGGAGTGCCTCACCCGCAACTACTGCGCCGATAAAGAGCATCTGCTTTGGGACCCCTGAATAAATAGCGTCAATACTCTTGGCAGAAGGCCTTCTACTTGTTTCTGGCATTACTGCTCTATTTAATGTGGAGGTATTTCTAAAGACAGATCCAATTTCAAAGATTGCAAGATCTTTCACACCTCTACTCACATTTCGCTCCAAGGTAGTGAGTAACCCGGGTAGTAAATGAGTACGCAGCAATGGTGTCTCGGCAGAGATAGGGTTTGCAATCTTGAATGACTTTGCTCGATCTCCTGTGAAGCCCAGTAAATCAACCAACTCCTGAGATACAAATGGATAGTTAATAACCTCTGAAAAACCTTGATTGGCCAACATTTGTGCAACTTGGCGCTTACGTTGTTGCATTTTATTCAGAGCGCCACCAGTTTTGCCTATTGGCAATCTAGATGCAATAAGTTGATAACCATTTAATCTAGCAATCTCTTCCGCAAAATCTGCCATGCTATTTAAATCTGGACGCCAAGTTGGGATTTCAATTGCAATCAAGTCACCGCTGCCACTTACCTTGCAACCAATCGATGTCAGAGAATCTTTAACTTGCTTTATCGAGTATGAGTAACCAATGAATTTAGATACTTTTGCAATGCTAACTTTTAATTTACGTTTCTTGATCGGCGCACCACCGATTGAGCTGCCCACATACTTTGCCTCTGCAAGATCGACTAGCAAATTGACCGCTCTAGCTGAAGCGATTTCAGCCATCATTGGATCAGTGTTTCGTTCGATTCTGCGTGATGCCTCACTAGAAAGTTTGTGTGAGCGAGAGTTTCTCGCAACGCTAATCGGATCAAAATGGGCTGCTTCAAGTGCAATTCTATTTGTTGTAGATGACACCTCTGAAGCTAGGCCTCCCATAGTGCCCGCCAATGCGAGTGGTGCTTTGCTATCACATATCAATAAATTATCTGAATCTAAATCACGATCTACTTTGTCTAATGTGGTCAATCTTTTGAATTTACCTGCCCGCACAACACGTAAACCACCAACCACCATGTCTGCATCAAAGGCATGCAGTGGTTGGCCTAACTCCAACATTACATAATTAGTTATATCAACAGCCAATGAAATTGACCGCATACCGCATTTTTCTATCCGTCGTTGCATCCATATCGGTGTTGGTTTTTTCATATTTACATTTTCAATGGTTCGAATGTATATTTGATCCGCACCAGTTTTATCTTCAATCTTTACCGAGACCGCTTTGCTGGTTTTAACCGGTTTGAATTGCTTGGAAATTTTGAGGTCGGCTGGATCCACGAACTTACACTTTAAGGAACCGGCCAATTCTCTGGCCAGACCTCGTACCGACATTGCATATCCTCGATCTGGATTGATTGCGATATCAAAAACAACATCTGATATATCAAGTAGCTTGATCGCATCATTTCCGATTTCTCCTTGAGGCAACACAATAATGCCAGCATGTTCATCGCTGATACCCAATTCTTTGGCAGAACAAATCATGCCATCACTTAATCTGCCATAGGTTTGTCGAGCAGAAATCGCAAAATTTCCAGGTAATACAGCGCCGGGAAGTGCCACCACAACTAGATCATTTACTTTGAAGTTTCTTGCTCCGCAAATGACATACCTGATTTGTTTATCGCCAAGATCAAGGCCCACATAACGAATAGGTTTCCTATTTTCTGGAAGCTCCTCAATTGATTTTACCTTGCCAACTAAAATCGGCCCCTTCAAATTTTGACCTTGCCGATCGATAGCCTCAACTTCAAATCCAACATTGACAAAGGCCTGGGCAATTTGATCGGTAGTAATTTTTGGCGGTAATTTCACATATTCGCTCAACCAACTTAATGGGACTTTCATTTATTACCAACTCCGAAACTTTGTGTGAATCGAACATCACCCTCAACGATGTCATGCATATCATTGATGCCATGTTTGACCATAAGGGTTCTTTCTAATCCCATTCCAAATGCAAAACCCGAGAATTTTTTAGTATCAATTCCACAACCTATTAGAACCTTCTCATTCACCATTCCGCATCCGCCCCATTCAATCCAACGGCCGTTGAAAAACACATCTACCTCAGCGGATGGCTCAGTGAACGGAAAAAAAGATGGGCGTAATCTTGTTTTAACATTCTCACCAAAAATAGATTTAGCAAAAAAGTCCAAGGTGCCCTTTAAATCTGCCATGGTTATATTTTCATCAACAACTAAACCCTCCACCTGGTGAAAAACTGGCGTGTGGGTAGCATCTAACTCATCCGAGCGGTACGTCTTCCCTGGACAAATTACATATATGGGGGGTTTTTCATCAAGCATAGTTCTAATTTGCACCGGAGATGTGTGGGTGCGTAAAACCAGATTTGCATCTAACGGCTCAACGAAAAAAGTATCCTGCATTGTTCGAGCTGGATGGTCGGCTGGAATATTTAGAGCGTCAAAATTAAGCCATGCAGACTCCAGCTCGGGTCCTTCAGCCACCTTGTATCCAAGGCCGATGAACAAATCATTTATTTCATTGGTCAAAATTGTTAAAGGATGAAGTCCACCTTTTAATGTTCTGCGGCCAGGTAGAGTTACATCTACTCTCTCGGTTAATAAGACTTCTGTATCACGAACTTCAGACAATTCAACACTTTTCTTTTCAAAGGCTTGATTGATTTGGGCTCGAGCCGATCCGATCAATTTTCCAAACTCTGCTCGCTGGGATTGATCAATTGACGCCAATAGTTGATTTGCCTTCGCAAGTGGTGATTTATCTCCAACAAAATCTATCTTTATTTGCTTCATCGCATCTAAATTGACCGCTGAAGCAATTGCACTAAGCGCAGAAGCTAAATCACGATTTATTTGGGCTTGATCTAAAGACATAATGCGCTAAGTCTATTAGTAGAGCCCCACGGAATGTAGGACAATTGCCGCAGCACTTGCCACATTTAATGATTCTGCAAAGCCTTTCATCGGGATAGCAACCTTAACTAGTTCAGATGGCAGGGTGGGTAAACCTCTAGCTTCATTTCCGAAAAGCCAACCCGATGGTTGTTTTGAAACCCTACTAACAAATGAGCTGTTGAAACTTTCTTCTCCTTCACCAGTTAACGCATAAAGTGGCAGGTTATTCACCCCTGCTTGGTTAATGAACTCATCAATATTGACATCTGTTACTGCCGGTATGTGCCACAACGAACCTACTGTTGACCGTACAGTTTTTGGGTTAAAAATGTCGACACTGTCAGATGAGAAGACAACTGCATCAAAACCACAAGCATCAGCGGTTCTAATAACTGTCCCGGCATTACCTGGATCTTGAATTTGCCAAAAGTAAGCAATCTTATTGGGCTTACTCGCCCATAAATCCGATAACTTCATAGATTTTGAGGAACACAGTGCAATTATTCCCTGTGGAGATTCTGAATCTGCCATTGCAGTCATTACCTGATCTGAAACCATTATCAGTTCATATTTCTCTAAGTTCGCAGATGATATTTCTTGTTGCAATTTTAATAATCCAGACTCAGTAACATAAACATGCTTCACTGCAAGTCCGGCAATTAATTTAGAGGTTAGTGCTTCTCGAACTGTTTGTATTCCTTCGGCAATGAACGCGCTTTCTGTTTCACGATTTTTTTTGCCCCTGGGACCAGTAAGAGCCTTAACTCGCTCAATGTGAGGCGAATTAAGGCTCGTAATGTTTTCCATCGATAACTACTCGGTTAAAGATGTTTTAAGCTGTTACAACATTTTTGCGGGCAATCTCAACTAATTTTGAGAATGCTACCGGGTCATTTGTTGCCAATTCAGATAGCACTCTGCGATCCACTTCAATGCCAGCAATCTTTAAACCTTGAATTAAACGGTTGTAAGTCATGCCGTTTGCCCGGGCAGCTGCATTGATTCGTTGAATCCAAAGTCGACGGAAGTCACCTTTTTTATCTTTACGATCGTTGAACGCATAAACAAGTGAGTGAGTAACCTGTTCTTTTGCCTTTGAAAATAGACGTGAACGTTGACCGCGATAACCTGCAGCTCGTTCTAGAGTTGTACGGCGCTTCTTCGCCGCATGTACACCACGTTTTACTCTTGCCATTATCTTCTCCTTTACTTCAAACCGAGCATGCGCTTTGCGGCAAATGCATTTGGCGCTTTAGCTGCCACATCACCAGTTAGGCGACGGGTTAATCTTGAAGATTTTCGTTCAAGCAGGTGGCGTTTGCCAGCACGCTCGTGCATGATCTTTCCTGATCCAGTAACGCGAAAGCGCTTCTTCGCTCCACTATGTGTCTTCATCTTTGGCATTTACTTACCTCCTGTTGATTTTGCTGCTAAATCCATTTTTTCTTTCACTGGTGCTTTTGGTGCTGCCTTTTTAGTAGCACCTGATTTCTTAGCTGGCCCTAGTACCATTGTCATATTGCGGCCTTCTTGTTTTGCCGCAAACTCCACAATCGATACTTCAGAAAGCTCCTCAGCGATCTTTTGTAGTAATCGATATCCCATCTCTGGTCTGGATTGCTCCCGACCACGAAACTGAATTGTTACCTTCACTTTATCCCCACCTGCCAAAAATCGCTCTATATGGTTACGTTTTGTTTCGTAATCATGTGGTTCGATACTTGGTCGAAGTCGCATCTCTTTCACAACAATATGTGTCTGATTCTGCCTAGCTTCCCGAGCCTTCTGCGCAATTTCGTATTTGTATTTACCAAAATCCATAATTTTGCAGACCGGAGGATTTGCATCTGGTGAAATCTCAACTAGATCTAAACCGATCTCTTCTGAGAGTTTAAGCGCTTTATCTATTGCAGTTACGCCCAACTGTTCACCGTCATAGCCAATCAACCGAACTTCAGGAACGCGAATTCGATCATTGATACGTGGTTCTGTGCTGATAAGTTCTCCTTGCTGCTTCGCTAGATTGATAATTGACTACACAAGCGAAAACAGCCGCACTTCTTAACGAAGCAACCAGTTCGCCGAAGCGAAGTAGGTGGGAGCGTATGCATCCACTTGATGGGCAAATCATACATAAAGAGAATCAATGGCGGAAATTGAGCGTGGTGAATCAAACAAAATGTAAAAAATGGCAGAAATCTATCCATACCTACGGGTAATTTTTCCTTGTAGTTCTATTCTTTTTGGTTAACACCCACCCCCTTTGGGCAGCAAAGAGACCTGCCTCAAAATGAGTCAGGTTCAACTATCAAGGAGAAATAATGCTTAGTTGGAAACTGCATGGAGATGGAAAACAGATACAACCTGGAGAGGTTGTATCGATTGATGAACGCCTATCTTGGCCACGTACCTTGGGCATGGGCCTTCAACACATTGTTGCAATGTTTGGTGCCACATTTTTAGTGCCAATCATTACTGGGTTTTCACCGACCACAACTCTCTTTTTCTCAGGTATCGGAACAATTCTTTTCATAATAATTACGCAAAATAAACTTCCGAGTTATTTGGGTTCCTCATTCGCCTTCTTAGCACCAGTTGCCGCAGCAAAAACCTCGGGTGGAATACCTGCCGCATTAGGCGGAATTGTTGCTGCAGGCGTTTTGCTAGCAGTCGTTGGTTTTATTGCCAAAGCGGCAGGAACTGCCTGGATAGATTCACTACTTCCACCAGTGGTTACCGGAACGATTGTTATGGTGATTGGGTTGAACTTAGCTGGTGCAGCAAAGAATGACTTTATGCAAGGGCAAAGAGTTGGTTTGATCACGCTCCTAGCAATCGGATTAATTTCCGCTTTCTTCCGAGGATTTCTCGGTCGAATTAGCATCTTTGCAGGTTTAGTAATTGGATATGCAGTCGCTGCATTGATGGGTGATGTGGATTTCACCGGTGTGGAAGCTGCAAGTTGGGTTGCCATGCCTTCATTTACATCTCCAACCTTTGATAGCAGCGCAATGTTACTTTTCTTGCCAGTTGTACTAGTTCTAATTGCCGAAAATGTTGGGCACGTTAAAGCGGTTGCCGCAATGACAGGGAAGAATCTTGATGACCAGATTGGCAACGCATTAATTGCAGATGGAGCAGCCACAACCCTGGCTGGTCTAGGTGGCGGTTCCGGAACAACTACATACGCTGAAAACATTGGCGTCATGGCGGCAAGTCGGGTGTACTCCACACTTGCTTACATCTTTGCTGGTGTTGGTGCAATTCTTTTGGCGCTATCTCCAAAATTCGGAGCAGTTCTATCTGCAACTCCTGCAGGGGTTAAGGGTGGAGTGACTGTTGCCTTGTTTGGGATGATCGGTGTATTGGGTGCAAGAATTTGGATAGATGGCAGAGTCAATTTTGCCAATCCAATAAATCTATACATTGCGGCATCTTGTTTAATCATCGGTATCTCCGATATGTCCTGGACTCGGGGTGATTACACATTTAGTGGGATCATCAATGCAACTGTACTTGCGGTATTTGGATATCAGATCCTTAACCGGATCGCCAAAGCAAGAGGTACTGGCAACTAGAAAAGTACTTTTCAATGAGGTGGCTCACAAAAGGTGGACCACCTCATTGTGTTTACTCGCTAAATTACAAGATTAAACATAGGCTTATTGCGTGAGAAAAAAACAAGAAGCAACGCAATCGATTACCACCGCGCAATCTGGGCTTTCGCTGGATCAAGCTGCCAGGCAGCGCAGGTATTTCATTTCGATGATGATTAGAACAGTGTGTTTTATTCTTACAGTTTTACTGCCAAGTCCATACCGTTGGATTGCCTTAGCTGGAGCACTCACGCTGCCTTATATTGCAGTTATTGCTGCCAATGCGGGACGAGAGACTATTAAGAAAGATGCAATCTTCTCACCTAAACGTAAAGGCTTAAATTAGATCTGCCTCAAGGTTCTGCTTTTCATATAAATCAAAATATAGACCTCTAGCAGCTACTAATTCTTGGTGAGTACCTCTCTCCACGATGCGACCCTGATCAACCACGATTATTTGATCTGCATGCAAAATAGTTGATAGTCGATGGGCAATCACAATGCTGGTACGACCAACCAACGCCTCTTTCAAAGCAGACTGTACTAGCGCCTCATTTTCAGAATCTAAATGAGCAGTTGCTTCATCAAGTATTACCAAGCTAGGTTGCTTCAAAAGTAATCTTGCAATTGCCAATCTTTGTTTCTCACCACCAGATAATCGATGGCCTCGCTCCCCAACCACTGTTTCCAACCCATTGGGTAGTGATTGAATAAAATCCCAAATTCGTGCAGAGATACAAGCTGACTCAATTTCGCGCAAAGAAGCATTGGGCTTGGCATAAAGCAGATTTACCTTGATTGAATCATGGAACATATGAGAATCTTGAGTGACTACACCAATAGCTGTCCTCAAGGACTTAATAGTGTAATTTCGAATATCTAGGTTATTTATAGAAATCCCACCTGCAGTAACATCATAAAGTCTGGCAATTAAACTACTGATCGTGCTTTTTCCAGCACCAGATGGGCCAACTATTCCAGTGAGGGTGCCTGGGGGAACTTTAAAACTAATTGATTTCAGAACTTCACCACTTGCAATCAATTCAGGCTTAGCAATCATTTCCAATGAAGCCAGTGAAATATCCTCCGCCTTAGGATAAGAAAAAGACACATCTGAAAATATGATCTCTGGTTTATCAGTGATTAGATCCTTGGCATTTGGTGAATCTACAACCATGGGCTTCAGATCTAAAACCTCAAAAACTCTTTCAAATGAGACCAGTGCTGTCATAACATCAACTCTTACATTTGATAAAGCGGTGAGTGGTCCGTATAGCCGAGCGAGCAGCGCAGTTAAAGCTAAAAGTGTGCCAACAGTTAATTGATCACTTATTGCTAATTGGCCACCAATTCCATATGCAATCGCTGTTGCCACGGCGGCGATTGATGTGAGTGATATAAAAAAAATTCTATTAAGTAATGCGATTGATACACCGATATCAGCGACTTTTTTTGCCTTTGCTGAAAACTGTATCTTCTCTTTTTTCGCATCTCCATAAAGTGATACCAACAACGCGCCTGAAACATTGAATCTTTCTGACATAGTAGATGACATTGATGCATTTATATCAAATGACTCTCTGGTGTATGCCTGTAATTTGCGGCCAACCCATTTTGTTGGCAACAAGAAAACTGGCAAGAGAGTTAATGACACCAAAGTGATCTGCCACGAAAGAGTCAGCATCGCTGCTGCAACTAGAATTAAACTGAGAAGATTGCTAATTACACCTGAAAGTGTGGAGGTAAAGGCTTGCTGTGCGCCAATTACATCTGAGTTTAATCTTGATATAAGAGCTCCAGTTTGAGTTCTAGTAAAAAAAGCAATGGATTGCTTCTGAACATGCTCAAAACTTAATCGCCGAAGGTCATAGATCAAGCTCTCGCCTATACGGGCTGAAAACCAACGACCTATCATGCTAAACAACGCATCTAGAAGTGCAATAACTCCTACTGCAATCGCTAACTCTGTGACAATCTCAGAGTTTTTAGGTATTACTCCATCATCAATTAGTTTGCGCAATAACAGGGGTGTTGCAACGATTAAAAAAGCATCAACAACAACAGTTATTAAAAATAGTGATAGTGATAACTTATACGGCAAAGCAAAAGCTGCTATGCGTTTAAGAGTTCCGGGCTTTAATTTTTGATTCTTTACTGACTGGTCCTGGGTTAAGGACCTAAATGACATCCAAGTTGAATGCATCGACATAAGGTGACCCTAGCGATTTATTGTGGATTTATTAAACGGTGAAGCCGATGGAGCGTAGTTGCTCCCTACCATCGTCGGAGATCTTGTTTGGTCCCCAGGGTGGTAGCCACACCCAATTGATTTTTACATCACTAGTTATATCTGCCAGTACTTGTCTAGTTTGATCCTCAATAACATCTTGTAATGGGCATGCAGCTGAAGTTAAGGTCATATCTAAGGTTGCAATATTGTTTTCATCAAGGCGCATGTCATAAACCAAACCAAGATCAATCACATTAATGCCTAACTCAGGGTCAATAACATCCTTCATTGCCTCCGTAAGATCATCAACGCTAGTAGCCATGGTTAAATTCTACTTGATCAATTGAGTAGTCGCATCTTTAAATGCCATCCAGCCCAGCAAGGCACATTTAATCCGCGCCGGAAATTTAGATACCCCTGCAAAAGCCACACCATCTTCCAGTATTACTTCATCACCTTGTGACTGACCTTTACTTTGCATCAATTCGACAAATGCTCCAAGAATCTTTGTTGCCTCTTCATACCTTTTACCAATTAGAAGATCGCTCATAACTGAGGCACTTGCCATAGAGATCGAACACCCAACACCATCCCAAGATATATCTTTCACAATCCTCCCATCCATAATCAGATTCAATGTGATTTCATCCCCACAACTAGGGTTGTTATGGTGGACTTGAATATCTTTCTGCGCAGATAAACCCTTGTGGTGCGGTGATCGATAATGATCAAGGATTACCTCTTGGTATAGAGAATCTAGCTCCATTACTTACTCACCTTAAAATAATCCTTAATTTTAGAAACTGTATCAAGTAAGACCTTCACCTCATTTTCATCATTGTATAAATGGAATGAGGCTCTGGTAGTACCAACCAAATTTAACCTGCGCATCAAGGGCCAGGCACAGTGATGTCCGGTACGAACTGCAATTCCAAACTGATCCAAATATTGACCCACATCATGGGGGTGGACACCATCAACAGTAAAAGAGACAACTCCCCCACGATCTTTCATATCTACTGGGCCTACTACCTGAACACCTGAAATATTTTGCAAACCTGATATTAATTGTTTTGTTAAATCTTGCTCATGCTGAGCAACCTTATCCATCCCAATTTCACTTATGTAATCAATGGCTGCTGATAAACCAACTGCCTGAGCCATATTTGGCACTCCTGCTTCAAATTTGCGTGGCGCCTTCGCCCAGGTCGCACCCTGCATAGTTACTGAATCAACCATCGAGCCACCAAATAATGAAGGCTCTAATTGATCTAATAATTCAACTTTGCCCCATAAAACTCCAATACCAGTTGGACCCAAAACCTTATGACCAGAGAAAGCTAGGAAATCTACCTCTAATTTCTGCACATCAACCGCAAAATGTGGGGCGGATTGACAGGCATCTAGAACAACCACTGCTCCAACGGCATGGGCAGCTTTAGTTATTAGTGCCAGTGGCACAATAGTTCCTAGGACATTTGATTGGTGAGTTATTGCAACAATTTTGGTTTTCTTATTAATTAATTTGTCGATATCAGATAAATCTAATCTACCCTCATCGGTTATTTTAAACCAGGTTAATTTAGCGCCCACCCTTTTTGCCAATTGCTGCCAAGGGATCAAATTTGCATGATGCTCCATCTCAGAAACCACAATTTCATCCCCAGACTTGAGATGAAACTTTGATTCTGGATTGCCTAAAGAGTAAGCGATTAAATTTAAGGATTCCGTCGCACTTTTGGTGAAAATTACTTCATCACTTTTTGCACCAATGAATCTAGCAATATTCTCTCTTGCGCCCTCATACACCTCAGAGGCCTCTTCAGCCACTAAATGAGCACCCCTATGCACCGCAGCATTCTTGGTGCGATAGAAGTTGGCCTCTGCCTCTATAACTATCTCTGGCTTTTGAGAGGTTGCACCGCTATCCAAATATATTAATGTGTTTCCACCTCGCACCTTGCGCTTGAGGATAGGAAAATCATTCTTATGCCTGGAGAAATCAAGACTCATTATTTACGCAGTTATGTACTCTGCGTAACCTTTCTCCTCAAGCTTGTCGGCAAGCTCTGATCCGCCCTCTTCAACAATTTTTCCGTTAGCGAAAACATGGACAAAATCAGGCTTAATATATTTAAGGATCCGTGTGTAGTGAGTAATTAGCATTACTCCTAAATCAGAACTTTCCTTAATTCTATTTACACCCTCTGAAACAACACGAAGTGCATCAATATCTAAACCAGAGTCTGTCTCATCAAGAATTGCAATTTTGGGCCTCAATAATTCCATTTGTAATATTTCATGACGCTTCTTCTCGCCACCAGAAAAGCCTTCGTTCACATTTCTCTCTGAGAAAGCGGTATCAATCTCCAACGAAGACATCGCTGCCTTCACCTCTCCAACCCAAGTGCGAACCTTTGGGGCTTCACCTCGGATTGCTGTCACAGCAGTGCGTAGAAAATTTGATACCGATACACCAGGAATCTCTACCGGATATTGCATTGCTAAAAACAATCCAGCTTTTGCCCGCTCATCCACACTCATCTCTAATACATCAACACCATCTAAAGTTACTGATCCACCGGTAATTAGGTACTTGGGATGACCAGCTATGGAATATGCCAAAGTTGACTTACCAGATCCATTTGGCCCCATGATGGCGTGGGTTTCACCTGACTTAATAGTTAGGTCAACTCCGCGCAATATTTCCTTATTGCCAGACTCAATCACAACGCTAACCTCCAGATTTTTAATCTCTAATACGCTCATTACATTCTCCTCTTAGTTAGTTATCGTTAATTGATTGCCGTTACGTTTTACTTTGAAACTTTTCAAACTTTCAGTAGCCGGTGGAGTTAACGCCTCTCCAGTTCGCAGATCAAACTCCGCGCCATGAAGCCAGCACTCTATTTTTGTACCAGTAATTTCACCCTCAGATAATGAGGCTTCGGAATGGGTGCAGGTATCGGCAACAGCAAATACTTCATCGCCAACCTTTGCAACGCATACCGCCACTCCATCTACATCAATTGCAATCGGTTTACCCTCTACTAAAACCGAAAACTCCAACTCCATAATTACTGCCCCACCTTTGCTAACTCATCATCAATCCGTGACATTAACCGTTCCTCTAAACTTTCATTCTTCAATTTGCTGATAATTTCAGCAAAGAATCCACGGATTACTAATCTTCGAGCAATATCTGCCGGAATTCCGCGCGACTGTAAGTAGAAAAGCTGCTCATCATCAAAGCGACCGGTGGTACTTGCGTGCCCGGCGCCTACTATCTCTCCAGTCTCAATTTCAAGATTTGGAACAGAATCCGCTCTAGCTCCATCGGTCAATAACAAGTTGCGATTTAATTCATAGGTATCAGTTCCCTCAGCTACTTTATGGATGTATACATCACCAATCCATACAGTGCGTGCGGCATCGCCAGCAAGTGCTCCTTTGTAATTAACTCTAGATTTTGCGTTCGCCACACCATGATTGATGTGAATTCGATGCTCAAGATGTTGACCGTCAGTAGCGAAATAAATTCCGTATAAATCAGCAAACGCACCTGCACCAGTGAACTCAACCGTAGGATTTATTCGAACCACTGATCCGCCCACAGAAACGACATATGAAGTGAAGTGCGCATCCTTACCCAACACTGCATGGTGCTGAGCTAAATGCACTGCAGTGCGATCCCATTCCTGAAGAGATACAAAGTTTAGAGAGGCGCCAGATGCAAGTGATATTTCAATCTCCTCGCCAACAACCCCGCCCCCAACATTCTCAATAATTACGGTTGATTTGCTATTAACTCCTGCGCGAATAACCACTCGGCTAAGTTCTGGAGAATCTTTGCAGCCACGATTCAATATAATCGGTTCAGTTAGCTCTAAATCCTTAGCAATTGAAAGCACCAATACTTTTTCGATTTTCTCACGTATCCGATTAGTTATCAGATCATTGGATGCATAGGCTGGTGGATGATCTACAGCATTTGCAGTCACCAATGTGACGCCAGTCGGAAGTGAATTCATACCACTCAATGAAATTCGATCAGCAACCTGAGTTGTTAGATCATGTAATCCAACTAGCCGTTTTAGCGGTGTAAACCGCCAAGCTTCCTCGCGACCAGTTGGAGTTAGGTAATTAGTAGTTAATAAACTCACTAACCAACAGCACCTTCCATTTGCAGCTCAATTAACCGGTTTAATTCAAGTGCATACTCCATTGGCAATTCTTTAGCAATTGGTTCGATAAATCCTCGCACTATCATTGCCATTGCCTCATCCTCACCCAGTCCGCGAGACATCAGATAGAAGAGTTGATCATCGCTAACTTTAGAGACTGTCGCTTCATGACCCATAGAAACATCATCTTCTCTCACATCCACATATGGATATGTATCCGAACGAGAAATTGTGTCGACCAACAAAGCATCACATTTAACTGTGCTCTTTGAATGATGCGCTCCCTCTTCAACCTTTACCAAGCCACGATATGAGGTTCGTCCACCACCACGGGCAACTGATTTAGAAATAATTGTTGATGATGTGTATGGAGCCGCATGCACCATTTTGGCGCCAGCATCTTGGTGTTGGCCTTCACCAGCAAATGCAATCGATAATGTCTCACCCTTTGAATGGGGACCCATTAAAAATACCGCTGGATACTTCATGGTTACCTTTGAACCAATGTTGCCATCAATCCACTCCATGGTTGCACCCTCAGCACAGGTTGCCCGCTTGGTCACTAAGTTATAAACGTTGTTTGACCAGTTTTGAATTGTTGTGTAACGAACTCGAGCATTCTTTTTCACAATAATTTCAACAACAGCAGAGTGCAAAGAATCAGATGAGTAGATTGGCGCTGTACAGCCCTCAACATAATGGACGTAAGAACCTTCATCAGCAATAATCAAGGTCCGCTCAAACTGCCCCATATTCTCAGTATTAATTCGGAAATAAGCTTGCAAAGGAATATCAACCTTTACGCCTTTTGGCACATAGATAAAAGAGCCACCTGACCAAACAGCGGTATTTAAGGCGGCAAACTTGTTATCACCAACTGGGATAACAGTGCCGAAGTACTCTTTGAACATATCCTCATGTGTTCGCAGTGCAGTATCGGTATCTAAGAAAAGCACACCCTGCTTCTCAAGATCTTCCCGAATAGAGTGGTAAACCACCTCTGACTCATACTGGGCAGCTACTCCTGCAACCAATCGCTTTTTCTCAGCTTCTGGAATTCCCAGTCGATCATAGGTGTTTTTAATATCATCTGGCAGGTCTTCCCAAGAGGTTGCTTGTTTTTCGGTAGAGCGAACAAAGTACTTAATCGTGTCAAAGAAAATTCCACTTAAGTCTGATCCCCAACTTGGCATTGGCTTTTTATCAAAGAGATTTAAACCTTTTAGCCGAAGATCCAACATCCATTTTGGCTCACTTTTTTTAGCGGAAATATCTCTTACAACATCCTCGTTTAAGCCTCGTCTACTATTTGAACCCGCGTCAGTCTTATCCGCCCAACCGTACTCATACTTCCCAATACCATCTAACTCTGGGTGGGCAATCTGGGTCATTAGCGGACTCCTTCTTTGATTTTGGATTTAACTTGTGGGGAAATATTTGCTGGTACAAATGTGGTGCAAACTCCATCACCATGTGCGATTGTTGCAAGGCGTTGCACATGTGTTCCGAGTATTGCTGAGAACGCCGCGGTTTCTGCTTCGCAAAGCTGCGGATATTCAGCTGCCACATGAGCAATCGGACAATGGTGCTGACATATCTCTTCACCGTTCCCCATTTTGTCGGTGGTAGAGGCATATCCCTCTTTGCTCAAAAGTTTTGATAGCGCCTTAGTTTTTTCGGCGATTGATTTGCCGGACTTCTTTATCTGCTCACCTTTACGTTCAAAATCATCTGCTCTAGATTGGGCAAACTCATCTACCAGATGCGATCCATTCTTACTTGCCATAAATTTCAACGCAGCTACTGCTAAGTCATCATAGGAGTGCTCAAATTTTTCTCGACCATTATCAGTCATTACAAAAACTTTTGAAGGACGGCCTCGTCCACGAGAGTTAACTTGGTAGGGATCTTTTGGGGCTAATACCCCTTCGGCAATCAGCGAATCTAAATGACGCCTAACTCCAGCTGGTGTGATCGATAATTTATCTGACAAATCAGCAGCGGTCATTGGACCACCCTCAAGAATCACGCGGGCTACTTGATCCCGGGTTTTATCTGGCTCGTTCTTTTTCACAACATAATTGTTGCGTAATTCCAGAGCAAATGCCAACCCAGCCCTGCTCCGGCCCCTGTGAAATGCGCCCTACCTAGCAATCAATCAAGCCCGGATAAGTGGTGAACCAATAGGCTTAAATCATGTTGGCGGTAAAAGGATCAATCACTGCTCGGATTTATACCCTGTTGGTTTTCCTACAAGGGGCGTTAATCGTGACCGGCGGTGCGGTGAGGGTGACCGGCTCCGGGTTGGGATGCCCCACCTGGCCAGAGTGCACCCCTGGTTCCTACACCCCAGTACCAAATCAAGCTGAAGGACAGTTACATGCCTGGATTGAATTTGGCAACAGGTTATTAACCTTTGTTCTGCTCGTCACGGCGCTGGCAGTTTTTATCATTTCAGTGCGCGCCACTAAATTGGCGCCAGCTAAAAATAGGACCAGATTTCTTGCCTTGCTACAAATACTTGGAATTTTGGGCCAAGGAGTATTAGGCGGGATTACTGTTTTGACTGATCTGCATCCACTGCCTGTTGCCGGACATTTAATTCTGTCGATCTTTTTGGTAAGTGGTGCGATCTCACTGAGAAATGAGGTGATTGGGATTGAGAAGGAAATTCCATCTGGCCTCATCAAATTCCTGCTACCAATTTATATTTGGTTAACTTTGGCGGTAATAATAATTGGCACAATTGTCACTGGCAGCGGTCCGCATGCTGGCGATGAACAAGCACAGCGATTTGGCATAGATGCCAGAGTCATCTCTTGGTTGCACGCGGATTTTGTTATTGCGCTACTAATTCTATCCGCCTTGATGTACTTGATCGCCACACAAAACGGGCTAAAACTCTTAAGTAGGCGGATAGGATTTTTCCTACTGATTGCGACAGGCCAAGGCTCTATTGGGTATATCCAATACTTCACTGGCTTGCCAGAGGTTTTAGTGGCGGCTCATTTATTAGGTGCTACTTTAGTGTGGGGTAGCGCATGGTCCTTGATCAAGATGGCAAATTCTGGGTATAGATTGCAGAGATTAACTTCATGAAAATAGATCAGTGGCAGGAGCTTGATGACCAAGCGGTAGCAATTGCTCGTGCTTTGGCAATGGACTCGGTTCAAAAAGTAGGTAATGGCCACCCTGGGACCGCAATGTCACTCGCACCAGTTGCCTACACATTATTCCAGCGAATTCTCAAGCATGATCCGGCTAATCCCAATTGGATTGCGCGAGATAGATTTATTCTCTCCTGTGGCCACTCCTCCCTCACCCTTTATATACAACTGTATTTTTCTGGTTATGGAATAACTCTAGAAGATTTACAAAATTTCAGAACATTTGATTCATTAACGCCCGGCCATCCAGAGTATGGCCACACAATTGGTGTTGAAACTACAACTGGCCCACTAGGTCAAGGGGTAGCAAATGGTGTTGGCATGGCAATGGCGGCAAGGTATGAAAAAGGCATGCTAGATCCGCAAAATACCACCGATATTTTTGATCACAATATCTGGGTTCTATGTTCGGATGGAGATTTACAGGAGGGTGTAAGTGCTGAAGCATCTTCACTTGCTGGCACACAACAGTTAGGCAATCTAAAAGTTATTTATGATGACAATCGAATTTCAATTGAGGGTGACACCCAACTCGCTTTTACTGAAGATGTTTCAGCCCGATACCGTGCTTATGGATGGGATGTGATTGAAGTTGCTGCGAAAAGCGATGGTGATGTAGATCGAGATAAATTGGAAGCAGCCATGCTGGCAGCGGTAAAGGAAAGTACAAAACCAGTTTTGATCAGATTGCACACGGTTATCGCCTGGCCAGCACCAAATGCAAGTGGCACTGCAAAATCACATGGTTCTGCTTTAGGTGCTGAAGAGGTTGCGGCAACAAAACTAAAACTAGGGCTAGACCCAAACCAAACATTTATTGCACCAACTCAAGTAATTGATCATGTACGAAAGGTTAGAGACCGTGGCGCAGATCTGCATCGCCAATGGTTCTCCAAATTTACAACTTGGCAAAAATCTAATCCAATACAGAGTGAATTACTAAATAGATTAATTTCTAAGAAATTGCCTCAAGGCTGGGATAAAGATTTACCAATCTTCTCAAGTGAAAAGGAGGTGGCAACTAGAGCAGCCTCAGGAAAAGTAATTGCCGCCATCGCAAAAAGTTTGCCAGAATTTTGGGGTGGCTCAGCCGATCTTGCTGAAAGTAACAACACAACTATTGAAGATGGTGGATCTTTTCTCCCCACTTCCAGCAAAATGAGTAGCGCTAATCCCTATGGGCGAGTAGTACATTTTGGAATACGAGAACATGCCATGGGTGCAGTATTAAATGGTGCGGCATTGCACGGATTAATCAAACCATTTGCTGGCACTTTTTTAGTTTTTAGTGATTACATGAGAGGTGCGGTTCGTCTCTCTGCATTGATGCAGCTACCAGTGACATATGTGTGGACACATGACTCCATCGGTTTGGGCGAGGATGGGCCAACCCATCAACCAGTTGAACATTTAGCAGCATTAAGAGCTATCCCTGGCTTAGCTGTAGTTAGACCAGCTGATGCAAATGAGGTGAGTGTCTGCTGGCAGCGGATTATTAATGATGCTAAACCAGTGGGTTTGGCATTATCTCGACAGAATCTTTCAGTAATTGATCGAACAAAATATTCGCCAGCGATTGGTGCAAACAAGGGTGCATATGTTTTAGCTTATGGATCTGATTCAGCAAAAGATAAATGCGACCTGATTTTGATTGCAACCGGTTCTGAAGTATCACTTGCAATCGCGGCACGAGAGCAGCTAGCAACCGAAGGTATTAAAGCTAGGGTTGTGAGTGCACCCTCTATCGAATGGTTTATGAATCAACCAGAAAGTTATCGAAATGATGTGCTCCCTAAAAATTTAAGGGCTCGAGTCAGCATAGAAGCCGGGGTCGCTCAGCCTTGGTATCAATTTATTGGTGATGCTGGTGTTGCAGTCTCTCTTGAACACTTTGGAGCCTCTGCAAGTGCCTCTGTTTTATTCAAGGAGTTTGGTTTCACTGTAGAAAATATAGTTAAGGCAGCAAAGGAAAGTCTTCGTAAAGCAAATGGCTAATGCACTAGAACTAATCTCTCGGGCTGGTGTGGCTGTATGGCTGGATGATCTATCTCGACAAAGATTGAAAGAAAAATCATTAGAAAAACTCATCTCACAAGATTATGTTGTGGGAGTCACCACTAATCCAAGCATCTTTGCCGCTGCGATAGGTAACTCAGAGCTTTATCACGAAGATATATTGAATAATCAAAATCTATCTGTTGAGGATATTATTACTAAGTTGACTACTGATGATGTCCGAAACGCTTGCGACCTTTTTGAAAAAACCTATCTTGCAACTGGCAAATCAGATGGCAGGGTTTCGATTGAGGTAGATCCTAGATTTGCAAGAGATACCGATAAAACTATCTCACAAGGCAAACAACTGTGGCAGATAATTGATAGGCCTAACTTATTAATAAAAGTTCCTGCAACCGTTGAAGGCTTACCCGCTATCTCAGAGTTGATTGCACAAGGTATCAGCGTAAATGTCACATTGATTTTTTCTGTTGCGCGCTATAAACAAGTGTTAGCCGCGTATGCTGAAGGTATATCCAGACGGATTAACTCAAATAAATCTGTTAGTGATATTCATTCAGTAGCTTCATTTTTTATTAGCAGGATCGATACTGCAATCGATGCAAAACTTCCGGCAGAATCAGAACTTCGAGGTTGCGCTGCTATCGCCAATGCAGTCATGGCGTACCAGGCTTTTTTGTCCTTTCAAAACAGCAATGAGTGGCAGGCAATGGCAAATGTTGGTGCCAATATTCAGCGACCACTTTGGGCTTCCACCGGAGTCAAAGATCCCACTTATGATTCAACACGTTATGTAATGCAACTAGTTGCAAAACATACGGTGAACACAATGCCAGAATCCACCTTGAATGTGGTCAAGAAATCTGGGGTTTTTAACGGTGACACAATTACTCCGAACTTCTCTATGTCTAAATCAAAAATAGCAAAACTAGCACTATCTGGAATAGATATTAATAAGATCACTTATGACCTTGAATTAGATGGTGTTGCTAAATTCGAATCCTCCTGGTTAGAACTCATGAAGTCAGTTCATAGGATTGTTTTAGGTAACGCATGAAAATTTATGGGCCAGCTTTGGATAAAAATAGGTTGAGTATTCTTGAGGAGTTAAGACCAATCGCAAAACGTCTGGCGATCAAGGATGCAACAATTTGGGGAGCAAATACTGATGCCGCTTTCCGACTCAACTGGATCGACCTACCAAAGAGCTCAAGAGAATTACTCCCCCAACTAGATGCCCTATCTGCATGGAGTCGAAGCAAAAAATTAGATCAGGTTGTTTTATGTGGCATGGGTGGCTCATCCCTTGCTCCTGGGGTTATTACATCTACCTACAACAAACAGTTAACCATCATTGATACGACAAATCCTGATCAGATTATTGCTTCAATACCAAAAAATATATCTAAGGCAGTAATTGTGATTGGATCTAAATCTGGTGCAACTATAGAAACAAACTCTCATCTTAATTTCTTTGAAGACCTTTTAAAGAGAAATGGGTTAGATCCGAGTGAGCACATCGTTATTGTCACCGACTCTGGAACATCGCTGGATCAATCATCGCGGGAAAAGGGATATAGAGTTATAAATGCGGATGAAAATGTTGGTGGGCGATTTAGTGCCTTATCAGCCTTTGGATTAGTGCCAGCTGCACTCGCTGGTGTTGATATATCGATCATGTTAGATGACGCAGAGTCATTATCAAGAAGGCTAACTGCAGAGGATTCACCTGCGATAGCAATTGCAGCCATGTTATATACCAGCACTGATCAGGTCATAAATCTCTCTGACTACCAATCAACGCTTCCAGGGCTTTCTGATTGGATTGAACAATTGATTGCCGAGTCGACTGGCAAAAATCAACAAGGTCGCCTGCCAGTGGTAATAGATCATCCAGAGGATGCAATCGCTGGCTTATCAATTGGTTTTGCTAAAGGAGATTTCGATTTAGTAGTAGAGGGCACACTTGGCGAACAGTTCATCTTGTGGGAGTGGATTACCGCACTGCTTTGTTACCTGATTAAAGTTGACCCTTTTAATCAGCCTAATGTTAGTGAAGCTAAGGAAAGAACTGAATCAATTTTATCGTCGATCCGTGATAAAACTTTTGTGAAGCCAACGCCATCATATGAGGATGATGAGATTGCGATCTACTCAGATGAATCTTTCAACAATCTAACTGAATTTCTCAATCGAGATTGCCAGTATGTGGCAATTATGGCTTATTTAAACAAGGATACTGAGGATCAAATTCGTAGCCTTAGGGGATTGATTGCAAGCAAAATTAAGAAACCAGTGACTTTTGGCTGGGGTCCTAGATTTCTCCACTCAACTGGGCAAATTCACAAAGGCGGACAATTGAATGGAAGTTTCATTCAAATCACCTCAACACCGCAGCAAACTTTGGCGATACCTGGACACACTTTTGATTTTGGGGATCTAATTATGGCTCAAGCCTTAGGCGATGGCCTGGCGCTTAAGCAGCGAAAATTACCATTAATAAGAATTCATTTGAAAGATAGCAAAAAAGCAATTGAAAGATTTGTCAAAGATTTAAAGAGTTTTTAGTCTTCACCACGATGTTTTTTTAGGGCAATTTCTAAAATCTTGTTTGCTTCAGCTTCAGTTCTACGCTCTTTAACGTAAGCCAAATGTGTCTTGTAAGGCTCATTCTTCATAGGCATTGGTGGTTTATTTTTATCCTGACCTGCCGGAAACCCACATCTAGGACAATCCCATTCAACTGGAACTTCAACTGTTCCGTCCTCTGCAAATGATGGTTTGGTTTCATGCCCATTTGCACACCAGTATGAAACTCGAAAGCGAGCAATTGATTCACCACGCTCAGCCTCACCCATCGGTCCAGCACCGACACGACTTCCACGAATTGCACTACCACCGGCCATTTTTACTCCTTAGTCTCTAAATTTATTTCAATAACAAGCTAAGTGCTATCACTGATGCAAACCAAATACCGCCAACAACAATTGTTATTCGATCTAAATTCTTTTCTACCACTGAGGATCCGCCATAAGTAGACGAAATCCCGCCGCCAAATAGATCCGATAATCCAGAACCTTTTCCTTTGTGCAAAAGTACTAACACAATCATCAAAATGCTGGTCAAAATAAGAATAATTGTTAACGCTAAAGTCATTTACTCGCCTTCACCCTAAGGTCACTGATATTGCCCAAGGATACTATCTTTTGACACATATTCTCTAATTTACCCACACTATGCCTTGTTTAAAACCCGATGGAATTTAGAAATTCTTGCAAACTCCTCTGGATCTAACGAGGCACCTCCTACTAATGCGCCGTCCACATCTTCCTCTTTCATAATATCCAGAGTATTAATCGATTTCACTGACCCGCCATAAAGAATTCTGCAGTTTTCAGCTATCTCATCACTACCGATTTTCCTCAACTCCTTTCGAATTGCAGCACACACCTCTTGAGCATCCTCAGGAGTTGCGGTCTTGCCTGTTCCAATCGCCCAAACAGGTTCATAGGCAATTACAATCTTTTTCAAATCTGGTTTATGAAAACCTTTAAGACAATTTCTCAATTGTTCCAATACATGCCCAATATGATTTCCTGCATCACGAATCTCAAGCTCCTCACCGACACAAAGGATCGGTTTTAATTCATTAGCTAGAAGTGCTTTAATTTTTTTATTAACAAGCTCATCACTCTCTTTATGATTGGCACGGCGCTCACTATGACCTACCAAAACGTAGGTGCAACCTAATTTAGCAAGCATCGATCCAGATATATCACCAGTATGAGCACCTGATGCAGATGCAGACACATCTTGCGCTCCGTATAATAAACGTAGGCGATCACCATCAATTAATGTTTGAACTGATCTAAGATCGGTAAATGGTGGAATTATTACGATTTCAACCGCATCGTAATCTCGATCCTCAAGTGAGTAAGCTAATTTTTGGGTAACTGCAATCGCCTCTAGATGATTCAGGTTCATCTTCCAATTACCAGCAATCAAAGGTTTGCGCATGCTCTTCTTTCCCTAACTTATCGCCATTAGGCCAGGTAGTTCTTTTCCCTCAAGATACTCCAGAGATGCGCCACCACCTGTTGAAATATAGCCAAAATCCTGATCTTTAAATCCTAGTTTACGTACAGCAGCAGCTGAATCTCCCCCGCCGACCACACTGATTCCATCAATTTTGCTAAGGGCTTTTGCCACCACTCTTGTTCCATTTGAAAAATTCTCAAACTCAAACACTCCCATAGGACCATTCCAAAAAACTGTTTTACACTTGCCTAATTCCTCGGCAAAATAACGCGCACTATTGGGGCCAATATCTAATCCCATTTGATCCCTTGGTATTTCATCAGATGAAACTGTCATCGGATTAGATTCGGCATCAAACTCCTTGGCAACAACAATATCTGTGGGTAAAATTAGTTTTACTCCAAGCGCAGCTGCACGTTTCAATAAATCTTGCACAATCGGGATCAAATCCTTTTCGACTAATGACTTGCCTATTTCCTTGCCTTGAGCTGCCAAAAAAGTAAATACCATTCCACCTCCAATTGCAATTAAATCCACTTTATCAAGCAAATTTGAAATTACCCCTATTTTGTCCGAAACCTTTGCTCCGCCCAGAACTACTCCATAGGGACGTTTCGGATTAGTACTAAGACTTTCAAGTACCTGCACCTCAGCGCTGATTAAATCTCCAGCCGCATGAGGCATTAATTTCGCCAACTCAAAAACAGATGCATGCTTACGATGCACCGCTCCAAAGCCATCTGCGACATAGAGATGTCCATAGGTAGCTAGCTCAGCGGCCAAAGCATTTCGTTCAGACTCATCTTTACTGGTTTCCGCAGCCAGGAATCTGATATTTTCTATTAGCAATATCTGACCAGATTGCAATGAATCAGTTTTTTGTTTAATCCCGGTGATTTCTGGTGAAAAAGCTACATCTCTTTTTAGTAACTCACCAAGTCGTTTTGCAACTGGAGCAAGTGAGAAATTGCTCTTTTGATCTGCTTTTGGTCGACCAAGATGGGCAACGATTACAATTGAGCAGTTATTCGCTAACAGTTTTTTTATGGTACTTAAAGAGGCACGGATTCGACCATCATCTGTTATAACACCATCTTTAATTGGTACATTCAAGTCACACCGCAATACAACTCTTTTATTCTGTAGATCTAATTGCGAAAGTGTTTTGATCCCCATTTATATTATATAGATTTACCAATAAATTGAATCAGGTCGACCAATCTATTCGAGTATCCCCATTCATTGTCATACCAACCAACGACTTTTGCGGTACTACCAATTACCTTAGTTAAACCTGCATCGACTATGCATGAACTTGGATCAGTAACAATGTCGGCAGAAACTATTGGATCCTCGGTGTAGGTCATAAAACCTTTTAATGACCCATCACTTGCTTTCTTAAGGGCCGAGTTAATATCGGCCACAGTGACTTCTTTGGATAACTCCACTGTCAGATCAGTGGCAGAACCAGTTGGTACAGGAACTCTTAAGGCATAACCATCAAGTTTCCCCTTTAATTCGGGCAATACCAATGAGATTGCTTTTGCAGCTCCGGTAGAGGTTGGAATTATTGAAAGTGCCGCAGCTCGTGAGCGTCTAAGATCTTTATGCGGAAAGTCCAGGATGACTTGATCATTTGTATAAGCATGAATTGTGGTCATTAATCCACGAACAATTCCAAATTCATCATTTAGCACCTTCGCCATTGGCGCCAGACAATTTGTTGTGCAGGAGGCGTTTGAAATTATATTGTGTTTGCTTGAATCATATTTTTCATGATTCACACCCATAACGATTGTTATATCTTCATCAGTTGCTGGAGCAGAAATAATAACTTTTTTAGCGCCAGCTGCAATATGTTTTCTGGCATCTGCCGCTTTGGTAAATATTCCTGTTGATTCCACCACTACATCCACGCCCAACTTTCCCCACGGGATGTTGGCAGGATCACGTTCAGCGCTGACTGAAATAGTTTTGCCGCCCACGGTGATTGTGGAGTCAGTAAATGTCACTGGCTGTTTTAAACGTCCTAATATCGAGTCATACTTCAATAAATGAGCAAGGGTCGCATTGTCGGTCAGGTCATTTACACCAACTATTTCAAAATTTGCACCAGATTCAATTGCCGCCCGAAGAAAATTTCTACCGATTCTTCCAAAACCATTTACGCCAACCTTTATCATCTAATCCTCGCTCAATATCAGTAATATATTTAAATTGTCACAACTATGTGGGAACTAATCCTAGCAGTCATGCGTTATAGCTAGTTCAATAAATCAGGACTGATGCTTGCCTCAGTATCTGGTACTCCTAGTTCGCGTGCTCGCTTATCAGCCATTGCTAGTAACCGCCGAATTCTTCCCGCAATTGCATCTTTCGTCATTGGAGGTGATGCAAGTGAACCCAACTCTTCCAAACTTGCTTGCCCATGATTAACCCTGAGTTCACCTGCTTCTTTTAGATGATCTGGAATTTGTGGGCCAAGTATTTCCATTGCCCGCTGAACTCTTGCTGAAGCGGCGACTGCTGCTCTGGCAGAACGACGTAGGTTTGCATCATCAAAATTTGCTAAACGATTTGCAGTAGCTCTAACTTCGCGACGCATCCTTCGCTCTTCCCAAGCTAATACTGTTTCATGTGCTCCAAGTCGGGTCAGTAATGCACCAATCGCATCCCCATCTCTGATTACAACTCGATCGACACTTCGAACCTCTCGCGCCTTTGCAACAATTCCCAATCTGCGGGCTGCTCCTACTAGCGCTAACGCCGCCTCTGGTCCAGGGCAAGTTATTTCTAAGGCTGATGATCTGCCTGGTTCAGTTAACGAACCATGAGCGAGAAACGCACCGCGCCATGCCGCTTCAGAATCACAAATAGCAGCAGAGACCACCTGAGGTGGTAATCCTCTAATTGGTCTGTTGTTGGCATCTACCAATCCAGTTTGTCGAGCTAATGCATCGCCATCAACTAAAACTCGAACAATATATCGGCTGCCTTTACGAATTCCACTTGATGAAACTACCGATAGCTCGCTTTCATGGCCAAATACCTCTGATATGTCTTTTCGTAGGCGCCGCGCACTTTGTGCGGTATCTAACTCCACCTCAATAATTATTTTTCCAGCAGCTACATGCAATCCCCCTGCAAATCTAAGCAATGCAGATACCTCAGCTTTACGGCAGCAAGGCTTAGTTATAGAGAGTCTACTTAACTCATCTTTAACTGCTTCGGTCATTGCCATTTAATTTCCTCCGTAATTGATGGGATTATCTAAGCAGGTCTTAACCAAAAATGTGGCTGAAAGCAGAAATTAATTTATCGCGATCATGGTGGAAAGTTTGCACTTTATCTGCTAGGTCAAACGCCAACACTTTTCCACCACACTTAGCAACTAGGTCATTAAACCCTGTTTCTTTGTTATCTAGTGAATTATCAATTAAAGCAATATCAATTTTCAGATCAGGTATATGATCTAAAACCAACTGCAAGTGAGCCTCAAATGAAAAACCAGCAAATTCATCCGAAATATTCTTATCCGGCAGATTGAATATCATTATTTTTCGTCCTTTACTGGCGCGAATTTGATCTGCCTGTTCGGTGAACAGAAAATGAGGCATAACGCTAGAAAGCCAGGAGCCAGGTCCGATGGTAATCCAATCTGCTTCTTGCAACGCTTTACTTACCTCAGGAGTTGGTTTTGGTCGCTCTGGAATTAAACGCAGGTCGCTAACTTTGCCAGTTGCGGCTGCTACCTCTACTTGCCCTCGGACTACTGATGTGCCAGATGAATTAGTGAACTTAGCTTCTATATCTAGAGGCTCAAGTGCCATTGGCAGGACTCTTCCCACCACCTTAAGTAATTGTCCAACCCGATCTAATCCTTGAACTGGATCTTGATCACGATCCCAAAGGGCAGTAAGCAGCAAGTTTCCAATTGCGTGATTATCCATTTGGCCATTACTAGTAAATCGATATTGCATAATTTCAGCCCAACTCTTACCCCACTCATCATCTGCACATAGAGCCGCCAAAGCCATTCGCAGATCACCTGGCGGAAGTGAATTAAATTCAGCTCTTAGGCGACCCGAGGACCCGCCATTATCTGCCACCGTTACTACAGCGGTAACATTATTTGTCAGGGTCCGCATCGCTGCCAGTGTGGCTGCAAGTCCATGGCCACCGCCTAAACAAACTACCTTTGGCTTTGCGGCCATTTATATCTCTCTGCCTAAATCTCGATGTAACCCTTTAGTTTCTATTTTGTAATTAGAAAGTTTAGAACCTGCCGTTAATTTCGCTACCAACTCCTCGGTGATTGCGACGGAGCGATGTTTCCCACCAGTGCAACCAATGGCCAAAGTTAAATACCGTCTACCTTCTCCTATAAATCCAATAGCCATAGTTTCAAACAACGCTTGATACTTGCTTAAAAAATCCTGCACATTCTCACTCTTTAAAATCTCACTACTTACCGCCTTATCGAGTCCGGTGAGTGGGCGCAGCTGAGGATTCCAATGTGGATTTGCAATGAAGCGACAATCAACAACCAAATCTGCATCAATAGGGATTCCATACTTATAGCCAAAGGAGAGGATATTGACCCTTAAATCTGCATTTGAATCTTCAGTAAAATACTCATTAATCTTTTTTTCAAGTTGATGGATATTAAGTGAGGTGGAATCAATCACTAGATCAGCACTATCCTTAACTTCACGCAGTCGCTCTCGTTCTTTGGCTATCCCATCAAGAACTCGATCTGATCCTTGTAATGGGTGTGGCCGCCTAGTTGATTCAAATCGGCGAACTAGCACCTCATCTGCCGCGTCTACAAATAGTATCTTTCTTGAAACACCTTGATCCGCCAGTAGGGCCAATGATTTAGTTAGATCATTAAAAAATGCTCTCCCCCTTACATCTATGACTATCGCTATTCTTTTCATCGAGACATTTACTAGATCAATCAAATTTTCAAGTAGGGCTGGTGGCAAGTTATCTACAACATACCAACCTAGATCTTCCAAGGTATGAGCAATCGTGGATTTACCCGCGCCACTCATCCCGCTGATTACCAATATCTCGGTGTCACTTTTCATGCCTTTATCCTGCCCTGCATGTCAAGCATCTAAAATTTCACCCGTTTGCATATCTACCTTGGTTTCTGCTGAACCAAGTTTGATCTGATCTACAATTGATTTAGCCATCTTTTCACCGATCCCGGGCACAACTGCGATTTCTTCAATAGTTGCTGCCCTTAATGCGCTGACGGATCCGAAATGCGTTAACAAAGCTTTTCGTCGCACCTCACCAAGGCCATGTACCTCATCAAGCAGAGATTCAAGCATTACTTTGGATCTCTTACTTCTATGAAAATTAATGGCAAATCTATGTGCCTCATCTCTAATTTTCTGTAAAAGGTAAAGCGCCTCGCTATGACGTGGAAAAATGATTGGTTCACTGTTGTTGGGAAGCCAAACCTCTTCTAGCCGCTTTGATAAACCACAAAGGGCAACATCATTTATGCCAAGTTCCCTGAGCGCATTGGCGGCTGCATTGACTTGTCCTTTACCACCATCGACTACAACTAATTGTGGTGGGTAAGCAAATTTAGGACGACCACCGCCTTGAGCAGTGGTCTCAGATATATCAATATTTTTCTCATCTAAGTAACGCTTAAATCTCCTACTAATAACATGATGCATTGCTTTAGTGTCATCAAACTCAGACTCATCGGCAATAGAAAACCTACGATAATCACTTTTCTTTGGTTGCCCATCTTCAAAAACCACCATGGAAGCCACCATGCTTGTTCCCTGAATATTTGAAATATCAAAGCATTCGATTCGAAGTGGTAATTCAACAAGCTCTAATTGCTCAGCAATATCTGCTAGAGCTCCTCCACTAACTGCAGCATCATTAGCTCGTTTACTTAAGTATTGAATTAGTGCCTGATTAGCGTTTCGTTTAACCATTTGCACTAGCTCTAGTTTTTCACCTCTAGCAGGTTGAATGACACTAACGTTTTTGCCGCGTTTTTCACTTAGCCACTGTTCCAGAACTGAAACATCAGTAGGCAATTTGTCTACTAGAATTTCAGCCGGCGGGATAGCTTCTTCATATATCTTTGTCACTAAAGCGGAGATTATTGACTCTTCCTCTAATAAATTGGCTCTATCGATAATCCAAGATCTGGAGCCTGTAATTCTGCCAGCTGTAACCATAAATTGAGATAGAGCAGCATGTGTTATATCTTCATGAATAGATAAAACATCCGCATCGATGTTCTCATTTAAAAATCGATCTGTGGATTCAAAAGCCTTGTTTATTGCTTCCAGCTGGTCTCTTAATTTCGCCGCCTTTTCATACTCTTCGTCATTTGCTGCCGCTTGCATCTCTTTTTCAATTCTTATCGAAATCTCCTCTGGCGATTTTTCCAAGAATTGCACCATATCTTTTACCAATTTTTTGTGCTCTTCAATATTAACCCAGTCAACACATGGTGCTGCGCACTTTCCAATATCACCCAAAAGGCATTGGCGTTTGTTTCGTTTTGCCGTTTGAAAATTAGATTCACTACAAGTTCTTACTGGATATATTTTAATTAAAGTTTCAAAAGTGCTACGTAACGCCCAGGCATGCGAATAAGGACCAAAATATTTAACACCGGGCATTTTTTTGGATCGAGATATGAATAATCTCGGGTAATCTGCTGATAGGTCAATCGCTAGATATGGATACGATTTGTCATCTTTAAACTGCACATTGAAATCTGGGCTGTATTGCTTAATCCAAGTAAATTCAAGTTGCAGTGCCTCGACTTCAGTATTAACCACAACCCAATCAACCCGATTAGCAGTGTTGACCATTCGTCTGGTTTTGATTTGTAAATTACTACCAAAATAAGAATTAAGTCGGTTTTTAATATTCTTGGCCTTGCCTACATAAATTACTTTGTCATCTTTATCAAAGAAGCGATAGACCCCAGGTTCAGTTGGTAAATTGCTAGGGCGATAACTCTTTGGATCTGCCATTACTTTTTCAAACTGCCTGCTAGAAATTTTCCGGTATAGCTTTTGGTATTCTTTACAATCTCTTCTGGTCTACCTTCGGCAACAACTAACCCACCACCAGAACCACCCTCTGGACCAAGATCAATCACCCAATCAGCACACTTAATTACATCCAAATTGTGCTCAATTACTACGACTGTGTTGCCGGTATCAACTAATCTATTAAGAACTAGAAGCAATTTTCTCACATCTTCAAAGTGCAAACCAGTTGTAGGTTCATCAAGCACATAAATGGTTCGTCCAGTTGATCTGCGCTGAAGTTCAGTTGCGAGTTTCACCCGCTGTGCCTCACCGCCAGAAAGTGTGGGAGCTGATTGACCAAGCCTCACATACCCGAGCCCCACATCACAAAGGGTTTTTAGAAATCTGGCAATTGCTGGAACAGATTCAAAGAAACTATTAGCCTCTTCAATCGACATATCTAATACTTGGGCAATTGTTTTACTCTTGTAATGCACTTCTAAAGTTTCCCGATTGTACCTAGCACCATGGCAAACTTCACAAGGTACGTAAACATCAGGCAAGAAATTCATTTCAATGGTGATAGTTCCATCACCAGCACAGTTTTCACACCGGCCGCCTTTCACATTGAACGAGAATCGCCCTTGTTGATATCCGCGAACCTTTGCTTCACTAGTTTCGGCGAATAATGCTCTTACTTTGTCAAATACTCCGGTATAGGTGGCTGGGTTTGACCGTGGAGTTCTGCCAATTGGTGATTGATCAACATGGACAACTTTATCTAACTGGTCTAAACCAGTAATTGTACGATGTCTACCTGGAACAATTCTTGCTCCATTCAGTTTATTTGCTAGAACTGAATATAATATGTCATTCACGAGTGTAGATTTTCCAGATCCGCTGACACCAGTAACAGCGACAAAGACTGATAATGGAAAAGTAACATCAATATCTTGTAAATTATTTTCCTTAGCGGATTTAACTGTTACCGATTTTTTTACATCTATTGGTCGTCGTTTTTTAGGAACCGCAATTACGGATTTGCCCGACAGATATGCACCAGTTATTGATTCTTTATTTGCAATCAATTCTTCATAGCTTCCAGATGAAACTACTTTCCCACCATGCTCACCCGCGCCTGGACCGATATCTACGATCCAATCCGCAGTTCTGATTGTCTCCTCGTCATGCTCAACAACAATTAATGTATTTCCTAAGTCTCTTAACTTAGTTAATGTTTCAATTAACTTCCGATTATCTCGTTGATGCAAGCCAATACTCGGTTCATCCAAAACATATAAAACACCAGTCAGTCCAGACCCGATTTGTGTTGCCAGCCTAATTCGCTGTGCTTCGCCACCAGATAATGTTGCGGCTGGCCTTGAAAGAGATAAGTAATCCAATCCCACATCTAATAGGAATCCAAGTCTTGCGTGCACCTCCTTCAGTACTCGTTCGGCAATTTTCTTTTGACGTGCCGAAAGTGAAATTTCCTTTAAGAACTTTGCACATTCTGATATTGAAAACTCACAAATTTGAGCAATGTTTTTACCACCTAAGGTCACTGCCAAAACTTCAGGTTTTAATCTACTTCCACTACAAACCGGGCAAGGGGTCTGCCGCATATATGACTCATATTTCTCACGGCTATAATCACTATCAGTTTCACTGTGCTTGCGTTGGATAAATGAAACCACACCTTCAAATCCAGTTGAGTAATTGCGAACTCTGCCATATCGATTCTTATATTTAACATGAACCTCGTATTCGTAGCCATATAAGAGGGCACTCTTCGCCTTTTCAGACAATTTCTTCCACGGGGTGTCCAAGGAAAATTTCACATCGGTGGCAAGGGCTTCAACAAGTCGCAAAAAGTACTCGGAAGATTGCCGAGAACCCCATGGCGCAATCGCACCTTCATTAATCGAAATAGAGTCATCGGGAATTACTAACTCTTGATCAACCTCCAGCTTGGTCCCAATTCCCGTGCATTCTGGGCATGCTCCAAAAGGCGAGTTAAATGAAAAGGAACGAGGCTCAAGCTCCTCAAATGACAATTCACAATCATGACAGGCCATGTGTTCACTGAAGGTTTTTTCTTTGTCGGGTGTGCCAACTTTGGTATCCACAAAATCAAGAATCACTAAACCGTTTGCTAGCCTCAGAGCCGTTTCAATGGAGTCGGTAATTCTAGATTTACTCTCAGGCTTAACGCTAAGGCGATCAATAACTACCTCTACCGTGTGTTTTTCCTGTTTCTTAAGTTTTGGGACTTCAGATATTTGATAAACGGTGCCATCAACTCGCACTCTTGAATAACCCTGCGTTGTGTAATCTTTGAAAAGGTCGGCAAACTCACCTTTTCTTGCCCTGATAACTGGGGCCAAAACCTGAAATTTACTACCCTCCTGCATTTGCAAGATTTGATCCACAATATTTTGGGGGGTCTGCTTTGCTATTTCTTTACCGCACTTAGGACAGTGGGGCTTTCCCGCTCTAGCAAAAAGTAATCTTAAGTAGTCATAGACCTCAGTAATTGTGCCCACAGTTGATCGTGGATTTCGATTGGTCGATTTTTGGTCGATAGATACGGCTGGCGAGAGCCCTTCAATGAAATCTACATCTGGTTTATCCATCTGACCCAAAAATTGCCGAGCATAAGCAGATAAGGATTCAACATATCGTCGCTGCCCTTCGGCGAAAATTGTGTCAAACGCCAAGGAAGATTTACCAGAGCCAGATAATCCAGTAAAGACAATTAGAGCGTTTCTTGGCATATCCAAAGAAACATTTTTTAAGTTGTGCTCTCTCGCACCACGCACTATTAAGCGATCATTCACTAGTTGCCTGCCTCCTGCATTCCTTTTAATTCCCGCTTCAGCTCTCGAATCTCATCTCGAAGTCTTGCGGCGAGTTCAAAACTTAATTCTGATGCTGCTAGCTTCATTTGTTCCGTTAGTGACTCGATTAAAGCCATTAGTTCTTGACGAGGTAGGGAGTGAGCGTTTTTACTATATACACCACTAGTAAATCCGATTTTCTTACTTTTCGCTGCTAAATCCTCTGTGTCATCCACCTCTTTTGTAATGAGATCCGTAATGTCCGCAATCTTTTTTCGTAGCGGCGTAGGGTCGATTCCATGTTCGGTGTTGTAGGCCACTTGTTTTGCGCGCCTGCGATTGGTCTCATCTATCGCATTTGTCATTGACTTGGTCATATTGGCTGCATACATATGAACTTCTCCGGAAACATTTCGTGCCGCTCTACCAATTGTTTGAATTAATGAGGTGGTTGACCTTAAGAATCCCTCTTTGTCGGCATCTAAAATTGCAACCAAGGAAACTTCGGGTAAATCTAATCCTTCACGCAAAAGATTAATCCCTATCAATACATCATATTCACCACTTCGAAGCTCTCTTAATAACTCAACTCGCCTTAAAGTATCTACCTCTGAATGCAGGTACCTAACCCGCACGCCTAGCCCCAACATATAATCAGTTAAATCCTCTGACATTTTTTTAGTGAGTGTTGTTACTAAAACTCGTTCGTTCTTCTCTGCTCGAATTCGGATCTCATTAACTAGATCATCAATCTGACCCTTAATCGGTTTAACGACGATCTTTGGATCTACCAATCCAGTAGGGCGTATAACCTGTTCAACTACATCATTATTTGTTTTTTCCAATTCATACTTGCCTGGCGTAGCAGAGAGATAAACCTTCTGACCGCATCTTTCCAGGAATTCGGTGAACTTGAGCGGACGATTATCCATGGCACTTGGCAAGCGAAACCCGTGTTCTACCAATGTTCGTTTACGCGCGGCATCACCTTCGTGCATTGCGCCAATCTGGGGCACGGTCACATGAGATTCATCAATTACTACGAGAAAATCTTCTGGAAAATAATCAAGCAAACAGTTCGGAGCCGAACCAGCTGCTCTGCCATCTAGGTGTCTAGAATAATTCTCAATACCTGAACAAAAACCTAGTTGTTTCATCATCTCAATATCAAAGGTTGTACGCATTCTTATCCTCTGAGCCTCAAGCAATTTACCAGCACGCTCAAATTCATCAATTCGTTTCTCAAGATCAACTTCAATTTCATTAATTGCCCGCTCCATGGTTTCAGGTCCTGCTGCATAGTGTGTAGCAGGAAATACATACATCTCACTTTCATCACGAACTATTTCGCCAGTTAGCGGATGTAGGGTCATTATTTTTTCAATCTCATCTCCAAACATTTCAATACGCAGCGCCAGCTCCTCATACATTGGAATAATCTCGATAGTGTCACCTCTAACCCTAAAAGTGCCTCGCTCAAATGCCATGTCATTTCGTTTGTATTGAATATCAACAAACTTTCGTAAAAGTTGATTGCGATCTATCGAATCGCCAACTTTTAATCGGACCATACGATCTACATACTCTTGTGGTGTGCCTAACCCATATATACAAGAAACGGTTGCGACAACAATTACATCTCTTCTGGTAAGCAATGAATTTGTGGCTGAGTGCCTTAAACGCTCGACCTCATCATTAACCGATGAATCTTTTTCGATAAATGTATCGGTTTGGGGCACATATGCTTCTGGCTGGTAGTAGTCGTAATAGGATACAAAATACTCAACTGCATTTTTTGGTAGTAGCTCTTTAAATTCGTTTGCCAATTGAGCAGCCAGCGTTTTATTTGGCGCGATTACAAGCGTTGGCCTTTGTACCTGCTCAATTAACCATGCAGTCGTTGCAGATTTTCCAGTACCGGTCGCCCCTAAAAGCACGACATCTTGCTCACCTTTTGCGAGCCTATCGACCAGATTTGCAATCGCAGAGGGTTGGTCTCCTGAAGGTATGTAATCACTTATTACTTTGAAGGGCTCCACCCTTCGAGTTAAATCAGATACTGGTCTCATCAATGGCCCTTGTTTTTGCTCTTCAAAATCTCCCAAATTTTCTCAACCTGATCACGCAACTCTGATTCACTTTTTTCATTCACTATTACGTTGTCAGCGATAGATTCCCGCTCATAATCAGTGGCCTGCGCCAGCATTCTTTGTTGGATCTGATGGAGAGTAAGACCCTTCTTTGTCAACCTTTGAGATCTAATCGCTTCATCTGCTGACACAGTTATTATGTGGTCAAATTTATAATTGTTTTTTGATTCAATCAGTAAGGGTATTTGATTTATAACGATGCTATTTTCATCTGCAGCTTCTACTGCTTCCGTAAATGCTTTTCTTATCAACGGATGTGTTATTTGCTCAAGTAAAGCTCGTTTTTCAGCATCCTTAAAAACCAGTGCAGCTAAGGATGTACGATCGAGATCACCATTTTTGAGTACACCGTCACCAAAGGCTGCTACAACCTGATCAAAACCATTACTGCCACGTTCGACAACTTCTCGCGCCAGTTGATCGGAATCAATTACTACAGCACCAAGATCTGCAAACATTTGCCCAACCATGCTTTTGCCAGATCCGATTCCGCCAGTGAGTGCAACGATTAACATGAGTTAAACCTTACCCAATAAAAAAACGGCCCCAGTTTCCAGGGGCCGCTGTTAGGTTAATTACTACTCTGCTGCAGGGGCCGCAGCATCAGCCGCTTTTGCCTCTGCTTTTTGTTTCTTATGTGCCATGAATCGTGATTGCGCCTCAGCATATTGACGATCCCACTCTTCACGCTGGCTTTCAAATCCTGGCTTCCATTCCTGAGTTTGAGGGTCAAATCCCTCTGGATAAATAAAATTACCAGCGGCGTCATAACGCGCTGGCATTCCATACTGCGCTGGATCAAAAGCCTCTATTTCAACCTCTTGACCTTCATTGGCTTGTTTCAAGGAAAGTGAAATACGACGTCGCTCCAAATCAATATCTATAATTTTCACAAACAACTTGTCGCCAACTTGTACAACCTGTTCTGGGATTTCCACATGACGTCCGGCAAGCTCTGAAATGTGTACCAATCCTTCAATCCCCTCAAACACTTTGATGAAAGCACCAAACGGAACTAACTTAGTTACCTCACCTGGAACTACTTGATTAATTGTGTGAGTTCGAGCAAAAGCCTGCCAAGGATCCTCTTGGGTTGCTTTAAGAGATAGTGACACACGCTCTCGCTCAAAATCAATCTCCATAACTTCAACGGTTACTTCATTGCCAACCTCAACTACCTCAGATGGATGATCAATATGTTTCCAAGAAAGCTCTGAAACATGGACTAAGCCATCAACTCCACCAAGGTCAACAAATGCGCCAAAGTTAACGATAGAAGAAATAACGCCAGTCCTTACCTGACCCTTTTGTAATTGATTTAAAAATGTGGTTCGGGATGCAGATTGGGATTGCTCAAGAAATGCTCGGCGGGATAAGACAACATTGTTTCGATTCTTATCCAACTCAATGATCCGACATTCAACCTGTTGGCCTAAATAAGGAGTTAGGTCACGAACACGACGCATCTCAACTAAGGAAGCTGGCAGGAATCCTCTCAAGCCGATATCAACAATCAAGCCGCCTTTGACAACTTCGATTACAGTTCCAGTAACTACTTCATCTCGCTCTTTTTTGCCCTCAACATCGCCCCATGCTTGTTCGTATTGGGCGCGCTTCTTAGAAAGTATTAAGCGTCCTTCTTTATCCTCTTTTTGTAATACTAAAGCTTCAATACGATCGCCTACTTTTACCAATTCACTTGGATCTACATCATGGCGAATAGAAAGTTCTCTGGAAGGGATAACTCCTTCGGTTTTATATCCGATGTCTAATAAAACTTCTTCTCGGTCTATCTGAACAACAGTTCCGGTGACTAAATCTCCGTCATTAAAATTTTTGATTGTTCCTTCAATTGCGGCTAAAAAATCTTCAGCAGTTCCAACGTCATTTACGGCGATTTGAGAGGGGGTCATTAGATAGGTGTACTCCGAGGGGTAAAACAACTAGTAGGGACAGGGACGGGCAAGGTTACTTTCAATCACTCGTTAGGGTCAAACTGAAGAGGTCTACAATCAGGTAATGAGCAGATATTCGCAGGTTCTAAGTAATAAATCAGGGCAATATCTGTTAATCAGCTCATTTCCAGCCCGCTTAGCCTACGGAATGATCTCTCTTAGTATTTTCTTCAAAGTTCAGCAAGAAACCGGATCAATTGCAATTGCTGGTCTGGCCACTGGAGTTAATGGAATTACTGGCGCAACCACAGCTGGTCTCCGTGGTTCACTAATCGACAAATTTGGTATGAAAATTCCCTTACGCCTTTTTGCTCCAAGCTATGCCTTACTGATATTGCTTTTCTCCACAGGAACGTCCAAAAGTGAGTTAGTGGTGTTTGCGGCCATTTTAGGATTTTCTGCGCCCCCTATAAATTTGTCAGTTCGGCCATTATGGAAGGTAACTGTACCTAAGGATCAAATTAGAACTGCCTACGCAATTGATACCGCAGTTATGAACTCTGTAGGAGTATTCGGCCCTCTTGCTGCAACATCAATTTCTTTAACTTATGGTCCAGTTAAAGCTTTACAAATGTGTTCGGCATTAATCTTTATTGGCGGAGCAGCACTTTCGTTATCGCCACAACTTAGGAACTGGCAACCCGAAAAGAAGACTGCTAATGATCTAGCTGTTTGGCGCACTCCTGCTATGCAATTGTTGATGCTTGAAGGTGTCTTTATCGGTCTGGGTTGGGGAGCATTTGATATAGCAATTCCTGCCTTTACCACTCTTGAAAATATTCCACAGAGGACTGGGATAATTTTTGCGGTGATGGCGGCTGGGAATGTGATTGGCGGACTGGTTGCAGGCATGGTTTCAAAAAAGACATCATCTTTTACTGCATTTAAGCGGATCTACTTGTTCTGGTTTATTTTCTCACTGCCACTTGCCTTTACATACCCAGATTGGTCAATGATGATCGTCACCGCCGCGATGAGCTTGATGGCTGGCGGTTTACAAGTTTTTTACTTAGAAATAAGTGAGGCTGTTAGACCCAAAGGAACAGCTGTTGCTGCACTGGGCTGGTTGTGGACCGTTGAAGGAACCTTTGCTTCGCTGGGAGCGGCACTAGGTGGATTTGTCTCTGAACATTACTCACCGAGATATTGCTTAGCCCTGACTACCGTTTGTGTTGGTATTGGTTACTTAATTATGCGTGGCGGATCTGGATTGTTAAAAGCTGCCGATCGAATTCCATCTGAGGATGAAGATATTGATGCATTGGGAGCAAACCTAAATACCAATAAGTAATTAATGCGCCGCTAAGTCCCAGCTTTTGCCGAAACCAATGTTTACGTCAAGAGGCACGTTGAGTTTATAGGCGTTACTCATTTTATCTTTTACGATTCTTTCTAGTACCTCCTTCTCTCCAGGTGATACTTCAAGGATTAACTCATCATGTACCTGCAGCAACAATCTAGACTTGAGATTTTGAAGATTTATCTCATGATCTACATTAATCATGGCAATTTTAATTATGTCAGCAGCGGAGCCTTGAATCGGGGCATTTAGTGCAGCACGTTCTGCTATCTCTCGACGTTGTCGATTCTCATGATTTAAATCAGGTAGATATCTTCTCCGGCCGAGAATAGTTTCGGTATACCCCTTCTGCCTCGCAGTACTCACTACAGTTTTTAAATAATCTCTGATTCCGCCGAAGCGTTCGAAATATTTACTCATTAACTCACTAGCCGAAACAGGGTCTATATCCAGTTGTTGGGCTAAACCAAATGAGGATAAACCATAAGCCAGTCCATATGACATTGCTTTAATGGTTCTGCGCATCTCGGCATCAACTTGTGAATGCGTAACGCCAAAGACCTGTGATGCAACTGTTGAATGCAGATCCTCTCCAGATTCAAATGCGGCAATTAATCCTTTGTCATCTGAGAAATGAGCCATGATTCGCATTTCAATCTGGCTGTAATCTGCAGTAAGCAGGTCGGTGAATGGAGATTGAGCAATAAAGCACTCCCTTATCTGTCTACCTTCATCGGTTCTAATTGGAATGTTTTGTAGGTTTGGATCTGTTGACGAAAGCCTTCCGGTTGCTGCCACAGTTTGCTGAAAATTAGTGTGTATGCGACCATCATTTTTAGTCGCAGTAATTAAGCCATCAATAGTCGTCAGTAATTTACTTGTTTCGCGTATTCGTAGTAAATGTTTTAAAAGTGGGTGCTTAGTTTTTGAAGCAAGCCATTCAAGGCTTTCAGCATCTGTAGTAAAACCGGTCTTAATCTTCTTAGTCTTAGGGAGTTTTAGTTCATCAAATAGAACTACCTGTAATTGCTTTGGCGATCCCACATTAAATTCATGCCCCGCTTGCTTATAAGCCATTTGAGTTTCATCGAGTACGATTTTTGCAAAATAATCTGATAAGGATTTTAGTTTCTTTGTGTCAACCGCTATCCCGTTAACCTCCATTTGTGAGAGCAAAATTAAAGTCGGCTGCTCTATATCCTGATACAACCCAGTCATCGCCTTTGAATTGAGTTCATTTCCCAGCTCTTTTTGCAATGAAAATATCCAAGCAGCACTTCTTGGATCAAAAGCTGAAAATAAACTCTCTCCGCTTGGAGAGATGCCTAAAATGCGCTCGGATAAACTATCCAAATCCAAATTTCTACTACCTGGGTTTACTAGATATGCAATCAGCTCAATATCAGAACATAATCCCTTTAGATTAAGATTTTTGATCGCAGATTTACCAGCATGCAAGATTTTTGGAAGATTTACATCACTTATCCAATCGCCCAATCTACTATTAGAAACATAGAGCACTTCAGTGGCATTTAGCGCAACGGCATAACCTTGTAATTTGCCTTCAATTAGATCAAATGAGATGGCAATCGGTTCAGTGTGTTTGCTTAATTGCTTGCTAAGTTGTTCATGATCAATCTCTTTCACAGTGATCTTGATATCCGGGATTTCGGCCTGACCTACTTGTGGTAATGATTTAATCCGTTCTTTTAATGCACGAATTTCCAATTTTTCGAAGAATTCACTCATTAAATTCACATCAAAGCCCTGCCAATCGAGCTCATCTATGGAATCAACAATCTGCAAGTCATTTAATAGGTGAGTGAGTTCCCGATTGAGCTTTACTACTTCAATATTTTCTCTTAGTGATTGGCCAACCTTGCCCGAAATTTTGGCAGCATTTTCAATAAGCTTTTCAAGCGAGCCGTAGTCACTGATCCATTTAGTTGCAGTTTTCTCGCCGACACCGGGAACAGATGGCAAATTATCGCTGGGGTCCCCCCGCAACGCTGCGAAATCTGGATATTGCTGTGGAGTTAAACCATATTTTTCTTTAACTGCCTCCGGAGTCATCCGTGCCATTTCAGTAACACCCTTTTTAGGATATAAAACGGTAGTTTTTTCATTAACTAATTGAAAGGAGTCACGATCTCCAGTACAAATTAACACTTCATAGTTCGATTTTTCTGCAGTTTTTGCAAAGGTGGCAATTATGTCATCAGCCTCATATCCTTCAAGTTCATACTGTTTTATGCCAAAGCAATTGACCATCTCGTTAATATGAGAAATTTGGGATCGAAACTCATCGGGGGTACTCGCTCTGTTCGCTTTGTACTCAGGAAATTTCTCACTGCGAAACGTTTTCCTGGAAACATCAAAAGCCACAGCAATATGTGTGGGCTTTTCTTCCTTGATCAGATTTATCATCATTGAAGCAAAACCATAAATTGCATTAGTTGGCTGACCGCTTGAGGTTTTGAAATTTTCTACTGGCAAGGCATAAAAAGCACGATATGCCATGGAATGCCCATCTATCAGCAGTAAACGCTTCTTGATGTTGCTCATAATGTGATTCTAATTGGCATTACAGGTTAAACTTACGATCATGACCGATTATTTAGAAGAGATTCGTAAGCGTCCCCTTAGCGCACTAGATAAGAAAATGGGCATTGAAATTATCGAAGCATCCCCACAACGGATGGTTGGAACTATGCCAGTGGAAGGAAATACTCAGCCAAGTGGATTGTTGCATGGCGGTGCAAATGTAGTGCTGGCCGAAACCTTAGGGTCAGTTGGTACTCATTTGCATGCCGGTCCAAATCGCAGAGTTGTTGGAATTGATGTGAACGCAACCCACCACAAATCTGCCACAAGTGGCTTTGTAACTGCGGTTGCTACTGCGGTTACTTTAGGAAAAACTCTTTGTTGTTATGAGGTTGAAATCACCAACGACAAGGGTGAAAGAACTTGTAGTGCGCGTATCACTTGTTTGATATTAGCTGAACGCTGATCTACTGATCTGGAACTGATTCGGGTGAAATTATCGCCTGCGCAACTTGCTTCATAGAGATCCTTCGATCCATCGCAGTTTTTTGAATCCAACTAAAGCTCTCCGGCTCAGAAAGATTCATTGCCTGCATTAAAATTCCCTTTGCACGATCAATAATTTTCCTAGTCTCTAACCGCTCGTATAGATCTGCCACTTCTGCCTCTAAGGTTTTCATTTGCCGATGGCGACTAATCGCAATCTCGATTGCAGGCACTAAATCACCAATTGAAAATGGCTTAACAACATATGCCATTACGCCAGCATCACGTGCACGCTCTACCAACTCTCGCTGACTAAACGCTGTCAACATTAAAACAGGTGAAATAGAAATAATCTGCTCAGCAGCTGTAATGCCGTCAACCTCTGGCATTTTTACATCCAAAATTGATAAGTCAGGTTTATATTTTTTTGCCATCTCAATTGCAACAGCACCGTTTTCGGCTTGAGCAACCACTTCATACCCAGCATCAGATAGCATCTCAACTAAATCTAACCGAATAATGGTTTCATCTTCGGCTACCAATATTCTAATTTTCTGGCTGTTTGTACTCATGTGCCTCGAGTCGGATTCGAACCGACACTATACGGTTTTTGAGACCGTCCTCTCTACCGTTGGAGTACCGAGGCTGAAAGAGAGATGTAGTTTATATCCGATATCTTTTTATACTAAATTACTTGCGATAAGCAGCGGCAACGCCACCTACTGCATCACCAATTTTATGAACTCTCATAGCATTTATAGATCCAGGAATTCCTGGTGGTGAACCAGCAACAATCAGAACTAGATCTCCAATACTTACTCTCTTAGATTCAATTAAAATACTATCCACCTGCATAACCATTTCATCGGTGTGATTTACTACTTTGGTTAGCATGGATTCAATACCCCAGGAGAGAGCCAATCGATTGTAGGTTCCGACCTCTGGAGTTAATGCCAGCATAGGAATTGGCGAACGAAGCCGAGACATACGTCTTGCTGAGTCTCCACTTTGAGTAAATGCAACTAAAAATTTTGCGCCAACAGTTGCCCCGACCTCAGTTGCAGCTTTTGTAATTGCACCACCTTTAGTTGCAGGTGAATGTTTCAAAGGCGGGATTTGATCAAGTGCAACCTCTTCGGTGCGTTCGATAATTCTGGCCATTATTTTTACCGCTTCAATTGGAAAACTTCCAACACTTGTTTCACCTGAGAGCATCAAAGCATCAGCACCGTCTAGTACAGCATTTGCACAATCTGTTGCTTCCGCGCGAGTTGGCTGAGAATTAATAATCATCGAGTCAAGCATTTGAGTTGCAACAATTACTGGTTTGGCAGATTCTCGAGCCAATGTAATACAACGCTTTTGAACCATAGGAACATCTTCAATTGGCAATTCAACTCCAAGATCACCTCTTGCAACCATAATCCCGTCAAATGCATCTACAATTTCTTGTAGGTTAGCAACTGCCTGTGGCTTTTCTATCTTTGCAATAACCGGAATACGTGCGCCGAATTCATCCATAACTTTATGAACATCTTTCAAATCTGCCGCACTTCTCACAAATGAAAGTGCTATGAAATCAACTCCGGCCTTAATTGCCCACTTCAAATCTGTAATGTCTTTTTCTGAAAGAGCTGGCACTGAGACCGCTACCCCAGGAAGATTTAATCCTTTATTACTGCTCACTAATCCTGCATGAATGACTTTAGTTATAACCTCAGTTCCAGACACCTCAACGACCTCTACTGTAACTTTTCCATCATCGATCAGAATTAAATCACCTACTCGGCAATCACCGGGTAAACCTTTGTAAGTTGTACTCGCCCGCTCTTTTGACCCGTCAACATCTTGTGTTGTAATTGTAAATATCTCACCTTTGCCAATTTCATAGGGACCATTTGAGAATTTACCTAGGCGAACTTTTGGGCCCTGCAAATCTGCTATAACTGCAACTGCTTTGTTGGTCTTCTTTGCCACTTCTCGAACGGTGTTTAATCTCGACTGATGTTCACTTTGCTCTCCATGAGAGAGATTTAATCTTGCCATGTTCATGCCGGCTTCAACCAATTCCGTTATTTTGACAACAGACTCAACAGCCGGCCCTAAAGTGCAAACTATTTTGGCTCGACGCATAGATATGACTTTAAACCATCAATGGACGTGCGGTTGGCTCCAGCGGAAATGGCAGTTGCGTGTGTCCAGTTAAATATCGATCAACCGCTGCAGCAGCGCTTCTACCCTCAGCAATTGCCCAAACAATTAATGACTGCCCTCTGCCAGCATCTCCACAAACATAAACACCTTCGGAGGAGGTTGCATAATCATCATCACGTTTAATATTTCCTCGATCGTCAATTTCTACCTCTAATTGACTGAGTAATTCACTTTTTTCTGGCCCAGTAAATCCCAATGCCAAGAGTGCAAGTTGTGCTGGAATTTCTTTTTCACTTGCTGGTATTGGTTCAAATTTGCCATTTAAAAATCTAGTTTCAATAAGTTTCAAGGCTCGCAAATTGCCATCCTTATCTTTAAGGAATTCCTGAGTTGAAACTGCATACATACGATCACCAGCCTCTTCATGAGCACTACTGACTCGATAAACCATTGGATATGTTGGCCAAGGCTGACTACTTGGCCGTTCATTTTCAGGCCTTGGCATAATTTCAAGTTGCGTCACCGATTTCGCACCTTGTCTAATGGCAGTGCCCAAACAATCAGCACCCGTATCTCCGCCACCAAGGATAACTACATCTTTACCAGCTGCATTAATTACAGGATCTGACTCCAGTTCATTCAACGCTTGTTTATTGCCCCATGGTAAATACTCCATGGCTTGATACACCCCTTTAGCATCACGGCCAGATATCGGTAAGTCCCGCCAATTTGTGGCACCAATTGCAACCACAACTGCATCGTATTTGCTGCGCAAAGCTGAGCCAGTGATTTCTTTGCCAACATTTATACCAGTTCTAAATCTTGTACCCTCTTGCTGCATTTGGTAAAGCCTGCGATCAATGATTGATTTTTCCATTTTAAATTCAGGAATTCCATAACGAAGTAATCCACCAATTTTATCTGCTCGCTCGTATACAACAACTGTATGTCCAGCACGAGTCAGCTGTTGCGCCGCAGCGAGTCCAGCTGGTCCAGATCCAACAACAGCAACTGTTCGGCCAGATAACCTGTCTGGAATTAATGGCACAACGCGTTTTTCTAAGAATGCCTCTTCGATAGTACGTAGCTCTACCTGCTTTATCGTTACCGCTTCGGCATTAATCGCAACCACGCAAGCAGTTTCGCAAGGTGCGGGGCACAACCTGCCAGTGAATTCGGGAAAATTATTAGTTGCATGCAACCTCTCTATTGCCTCAACTTTTTCACCACGCCAAATTAAGTCATTCCACTCTGGAATTAAATTACCTAGTGGGCAACCTTGATGACAGAATGGAATTCCACAATCCATACATCGGCCAGCTTGTTTTTGCAGCGCTGAAAAATCCTGCTCCTGATAAACCTCTTTCCAATCCTTAATTCGAACATCAACTGGTCTACGCTTTGGAAGTTCACGTGGTGTGTTTATAAAACCTTTTGGATCAGCCATTTATCACCGCCATTACTGCATCTTCTTCTGGCAAACCTTCACGTTGAGCCTTAGCCATCAAATCCAAAACTCTTGCGTAATCCCTTGGCATTACCTGGGTTATTCGATTCTTGCTTTTATCCCAGTCATTTAATAATTCACCGGCAACCTTAGAGCCTGTCTCGGTAAAAAACTTTGAGACTTCACTTTTTACAAATTGTTCTTGATTAATTGGCAGCGCAAGCAAATCGACCATCTCAGTATTAACTAAGGCAGGATCAATATCTAGGATAAAAGCCATACCTCCCGACATTCCCGCTGCAAAATTTCTACCAGTACTTCCTAGAACTATGACAACACCGCCCGTCATATATTCGCAGCCGTGATCACCAACCCCCTCGACAACGGCAGTCGCTCCAGAGTTGCGCACACAGAATCTCTCTCCGACAACGCCCGAAATCATAATTTCACCTGATGTTGCACCATAACCAATAACATTGCCAGCAATTACATTGTTATTAGAGTTGAACTTAGCTTTTTCATCGGGGCGGATAATCACTCGCCCCCCAGATAAACCCTTCGCCACATAATCATTGCTGTCACCGTAGAGTCTTAGGGTTAACCCGGATGGGATGAAAGCACCAAATGATTGACCGGCTGAACCATGAAAAGTAATGTCTATTGTGTCTGTTGGCAGACCTTGGCCGCCGTATTTACGGGTAATCTCACTTCCAAGCATCGTACCCACAGTTCGATTCACATTTCTAACTGGCATTTGCAACATTACAGATTTGCCCTCTACCAAAGCGTCTTTAGAAAGTCTTATTAATTCGTTATCCAGTGCTGTTGCTAATCCATGATCTTGCTTAATCACATTCTTTCTTGGTGAATTATGTGAGGGTGCAACCAGTATCGGTGAAAGATCCAGGCCTTTTGCCTTCCAATGCTCAAATGCCTCTCGAGTATCCAGTAATTCAACCTGGCCAATAGCTTCCTCTAGTTTTTTAAATCCAAGATCAGCTAATAATTGTCGCACCTCTTCCGCTATGTACTCAAAAAAGGTTTCTACAAATTCAGGCTTACCGGTAAATTTCTTTCGCAACTCTGGATTTTGAGTGGCCACTCCGACTGGACAGGTATCCAAGTGACAAACCCTCATCATTACACAGCCTGAAACAACCAGTGGTGCAGTAGCAAATCCAAACTCTTCTGCCCCCAATAGCGCCGCAATTACTACATCTCGTCCAGTCTTCATTTGACCATCTACTTGCACGACAATTCGATCGCGCAACCCATTTAACATTAAAGTTTGTTGCGTCTCTGCCAAACCTAACTCCCACGGCGCTCCAGCATGTTTTAGTGATGTCAGGGGTGAAGCACCTGTGCCACCATCATGACCAGATATTAAAACTACATCTGCATGTGCCTTACTTACACCAGCCGCTACAGTGCCAACACCGACCTCCGCTACTAGCTTCACATGAATTCTCGCTTGATTGTTTGCATTTTTTAAGTCGTGGATAAGTTGAGCAAGATCTTCAATTGAATAAATATCATGATGAGGTGGGGGTGAAATTAAACCGACACCTGGCGTTGAGTATCTAACCTTTGCTATCCAGGGATAAACCTTATTTCCAGGAAGTTGACCTCCTTCACCTGGTTTTGCACCCTGTGCCATCTTTATTTGGATGTCATCAGCATTAACTAAATATTCACTGGTTACACCAAATCTGCCACTGGCAACTTGCTTAATTGCCGAACGCCTTAAATCACCATTGTTGTCAGCGATATTTCTAGCTGGATCTTCACCACCTTCACCGGTATTGGATTTTCCACCTATTCGATTCATAGCAATTGCCAAAGTTTCATGAGCTTCTTGTGAAATTGATCCGTAGGACATCGCACCAGTAGCAAACCGCTTTAAAATCTCTGATGCCTGCTCAACCTCTTCAATCGGTATGGGCTTTCGCATCTCAGTCTTAAAACTAAACAATCCCCTCAAGGTCATTAGCCTGCGAGATTGATCATCTACCCTTGCTGTATATCGTTTGAAAACATCAAATCTTTTTGTCCGAGTAGCGTGCTGCAGAGTAAAAACAGTTTCTGGATCAAATAAATGTGGTTCACCCTCCCGACGCCATTGATACTCACCACCAATCTGTAACTTCTTCGAACCAGGAATCTCACCACCGGGCGGATAAGCAATGTGATGTCTTTTAATAGTTTCGCTAGCTAGTATTTCAATGCCAACTCCACCTAATCTGGATGTAAGACCCACAAAATACTCATCGACAACTTCTTTTGATAGCCCGATGGCTTCAAATATTTGCGCACCTGTATAAGAGGCAATAGTGGAAACACCCATCTTGGACATCACCTTCAACACGCCTTTACCTAAAGATTTTATTAAATTTCGTACTGCCTTTTCTGGAGTTAAACCAGTGATCACTCCCTGTCTTACTAAATCCTCAGCAGTTTCCATCGCAAGATATGGGTTTACTGCAGCAGTACCAAACCCAATCAATAGGGCAACATGATGTACCTCTCGAACCTCGCCACTTTCAACTACTAAACCAACTTTTGTACGAGTTTTTTCTCGAATCAAATGATGGTGAACCGCTGAGGTTAAAAGCAAGGAAGGAATTGGAGCATTTTCAGCATCGCCATCTCGATCAGATAAAACTATAATTCTTGCGCCTTCTTCAATTGCTTTCGATACTTCGGTTCTGATCTCTTTAATTCTTGCTGCTAACCCTTGCCCACCGCCTGCAATAGGAAATAGACCTTTGACTACATGGCAAACAAATCCAGGTTGATCACCGTCAGCATTCACATTAATAATTTTTGCAAGTTCATCATTATCAATTACTGGAAATTGCAGTGATATCTGTCTGCATGAATTAGCTCCTGGATCCAGCAGGTTATGTTCTGGACCAATTGATCCACCCAGGGATGTAACCAGCTCTTCTCGAATTGCATCTAATGGCGGATTAGTTACCTGTGCAAATAGCTGAGCAAAATAATCAAATAACAGTCTTGGTTTTTCAGATAGTGCTGCAATAGGTGTATCGGTCCCCATAGAGCCCAATGGCTCAGCGCCATTGCGTGCCATTGGCGTAATGATTAACCGGATCTCCTCTTCGGTATAGCCAAAAGCTCTTTGCCTTCTGACTACAGATGAGTGCGGATACACAATATGCTCTCGCGCTGGTAGATCACTTAATCTGACTAAACCAGAACTTAACCACTCACCATATGGCTGCGCCGAAGCTAAGGTTTGCTTGATTTCATCATCTTCAATTATTCGTCCCTGATCAATATCAACTAAAAACATTTTTCCTGGTTGTAATCTGCCTTTTCTGACTACTGACTCAGGCTTGAAATCTAAAACACCAACCTCGCTGGCAAGAACAACTAATCCATCATCAGTCACCCAAAATCTTGATGGCCGCAATCCATTTCTATCTAATACAGCACCAATTTGATGGCCATCTGTAAAGGTCACGCACGCTGGTCCATCCCAAGGTTCCATTAATGCTGAATGAAATGCGTAAAAATCCTTTCGAATTTGCGGCATGGTTGCATGATTTTCCCAAGCCTCCGGAATCATCATCAATACTGAATGCGGCAGTGATCTGCCACCTAAATACAAAAGCTCTAGCACTTCATCAAAAGATGCAGAGTCACTTCCAGAATCATTAACGATTGGAAAAAGTCGCTTCAGATCGCCAGGTATTAAATCACTCTCTAATAAGGTTTCTCGAGCACGCATCCAATTTCGATTTCCTTTTACGGTATTAATCTCACCATTGTGGGCAATATATCGATATGGATGTGCAAGGGGCCAAGACGGAAAGGTATTGGTAGAAAATCTTGAGTGCACTAATGCAAATGGTGATTCCACGATTGGATTGGACAGGTCTGGAAAAAACTCTTCTAATTGACCGGTCGTCAACATTCCCTTATAAACAATTGTCCGACTAGAAAGTGATGAGATGTAGATTGGTAGTGAATGTTCTACTCGCTTGCGTAGACAGAAGGCTAATCTCTCAAGGGATAAATCCTTTTCTCCCTTAGCGCCTGCAATAAATAATTGTTTGAATTCAGGCATCACAGATAGCGCCGTTTTTCCAATAGATTTAGAGTCAATCGGTAAATCTCGCCAACCAAGAATTTTTATACCCTCTTCACTTGCAATTTTTGAAATCTTGGCTTGATAATCAAGCGTATTTGGTTGCACAAAGAAAATTCCAGTCGCATATGAACCAAAGTCTGGAAGCTTGAAATCAACAACTGAGCGATAAAATTTGTCTGGAACTTGAATTAGAATTCCAGCGCCATCGCCGCTATCTGGCTCTGCACCAGATGCTCCGCGATGCTCTAAATTCCGTAGAGCAGTTAAGGCTTTGCTAACAATCTCATGATTAGGTAATTTCTTTAAAGTAGCGACCATTGCCACGCCACATGCGTCATGTTCATAGGCAGGGTCATAAAGCCCAATAGCTTTTGGGGTACTGGAAAAACTATTAATTGTTTCCAAGTTTTAGGCCGCTCCCACTAGAGAGTCGGGACGACAATGGCCCAACTTAAATTTTACTTGTTTAAGAGACTAATAGTAGCAGGGTAGTTAAACCCCAGTAAGTCCAACCAACCAGCCAATTCCAGCAGTAATTGTTACTCCAATCACCCCACCAGAAAACACTCTAAAAATTGTGGAAGGTAAAGCCGAGCCAGCAATCTTTGCACTGATATAACCAGCTGCAATTAAACCAGCCGCAGTGAAAGTAAGGATTAAGGGAACTTGATTTGCAGTCGCAATTAACGCACCAATTAAAGGAACTACTCCACCTGCTGTAAAAGATATAGCGGAAGCAGCAGCTGCCTGTACCGGCCGCGCCCTTGTGTGATCGTAATGACCAAGTTCATCTCGTAAATGAGCATCCAATGCATTTTTAGCATGCATGGCGGTTACAACCTGTTTTGCAAGATTTTCGGTTAAACCTCGCTTAACGTAAATATCAACTAGTTCGGCAAATTCACTCTCTGGATCCTCTGCTAATTGTCTAGTCTCTATTTCTCGATCTGCATTTTCAACATCTAGTTGCGATTTGACTGATACATACTCACCAACCGCCATCGACATTGCACCAGCCGCAATTCCTGCCAATCCGGCTGTAATAATAAAATCACTCTTATTTGCTGCGGCAATCGCAATCATTAAACTTGCGGTAGAAACCAAACCGTCATTGGATCCTAAAACTGCAGCACGCAGCCACCCCGCTCTATTTGCGCGATGCTCTAAATTGCGAATCTGAACCTCTTCTAATCCCACGACGAAATACTAACTTGCCTCTGGAGAATCAACCCTGTTGACACCTCTTTTGCTGCGATATAGATATATAACGGCAGAGGCAAAAACAATAATAGATACCCAAATATTTAAGCGTAGTCCCAAAATGTAATTGGCCTCATCAATCCTTAACGCCTCAATCCAGAATCTGCCTGCGGTGTAGCCAGCAATGTAGAGTGCGAATATATCTCCAGGATTACGAGATATTGAGTTTAAAAACCCCGGTAGCTTTATCAATAAGAACGCTATTAGTAGACACCACAGTAATTCATAGAGAAATGTTGGATGGAAAGTTGCAAATTCTTCATATCCAACTGGTCGATTTTTAGCTTCGATTTCAAGCGCCCAGGGAAGCGTTGTTGGTTTACCAAATACCTCTTGATTAAAATAATTACCAATCCTGCCAATTGCTTGGGCAATTATTACACCAGGAGCTAAGGAATCAAGTAGTTTTGCAAAACTCAACGTAGTTGTATGAGTTTTGAAATATACATACGCACCAATTGCGCCAAGAGAAATGGCTCCCCAAATTCCTAAGCCACCCTGCCAAATCCGCAAGGCATCAACTGGATTGCCATTCTCCCCGAAATACTGTTGTGGAGATGAAATTACATGGTAAATCCGTCCACCTATGATTCCAAAGGGCACCGCCCAAATTGCAACCTCAGAAACTTCATCTGGATTACCACCTAAGTTTGCATATCGCCATCTGCCAAGCCAAATTGCAACTGCGATTCCAGTAATAATGCACAGGGCATAAAAATGAATGGTTAGTGGACCAATTGAAAGCGTAGATGTGGTTGGACTAGGGATTAATTCAACCATTATCTAGATTTATTACTTAACGCCACCAGCAGCAAGTGCTGCTCTAAATTTTCCGAGATCGCCATACTCGGTATTTCTATCTAGAGCCTTACCATTAACTTTAATAGTTGGGGTTCCGTTTACATCTGCCTTTGCAGATGCAGCAGCAACATTACTTGTCCATTTAACATACTTGCCATCATTCACACATTGTTTGAAACTCTCTGATTCAATTCCAATTGATTTTCCAAGAGCGACTAGATATTCACTCTGCCATTTTCCTGAATTCTCACTCTGAGGTTGGTTTTGGAATAAGGCTAGATTCATATCCACAAACTCACCCTCATCTGCTGCGCAGGCAGCTGCATTTGCAGCCAAAATTGATTCTGGACCGATAAAAGTCATTGGATGGAAAACAACTTTTGCTTTCTTTTGAGCAATGACTTCATTTAAATATCCGCCATTAATAATTTCAAATACTCGACAAGCTGGGCACTGGTAATCAATATAGACATCAATCGTGGGTGTGCTTGTTGCATTCAGAACTATCCCATATCCATCAGACTCTGAGACTGCGGCTGGAATTGCTGCGGTAGAGTCGGAGCGACTACTGATAAGTGAAAAAACCACACCAACTGCAACGATAAATACCACCATTGCAATTACTAAATTTCTAGTTCCCTTGTCACCACCGCTTGTAGCCATTTATTCCGCTCCCCTTATTGTTTATCTAGTGCAAATCTACCCTTTGGGAAGTAATACAGGAAAATTCCCAAAGCAAATAAGCCTATGTCTCGTATAATCTCTGATAAATACTTTGTGTCCTCAGGGTCAATAGGACCCCCGCCGCCAAAACAACCACAGTCAATACTCAATCCGCGAGCCCAAGCTTGAGCAATCGCGATAATAAAAGCCAACATAATTATGGCGCCAAACAAGCCGGAAATAGATACTGCTACTCCAAAAATAAGCAGTAAACCAAGACCTATTTCTACCCAAGGCAGCACATATCCAAGAAAGTTTGCAATTGCTGTTGGTAATAATTCGTAAGCCCTAACTGCCATTGCAGATTTTTGTAAGTTACCCACTTTCAAAGCACCAGCTGCGATCAACACCCCACCTAAAACTAAGCGTGCTAATAAAGTTATCCATGGTTGATATAGACCAAACTTAGCGCGCACTATTCACCCCTTCTGATAACGAGACTGCTAGTTGCTTGACTTTTTTAAGTCCTAACCTGCCTGACCCATTCTCTTGGATAATCTTAATGAACGCCGATCCAACAATTACGCCATCAGCATATGTGGCAACCTCTCGGGCTTGTTCTTTGGTTGAGACCCCAAGCCCCACAGCAACCGGAAGATTACAAACCTGACGAATACGATCAACCAATGATTTTGCATTTGTTGAGACAACATCTCGAGTGCCCGTAACTCCCATAAGACTTGCTGCGTAGACAAATCCGGAGCACTCTTTTGTAACCTTTGCCAACCGTTCATCTGTAGTGCTCGGAGCTACCACATAGATTTGGTTTATTGCACTTCGGCTGGTTTCCTCCTTCCAACTTTGAGATTCCTCAATTGTTAGATCTGGAGTAATCACACCTGAGCCACCAAGATTAGAAATTTTGCTGGCAAACTCAGCGACACCATATTTTTCAATAGGACTCCAGTAACTCATTATTACTGATGGAACTCCGTAATCAACACTTGATTTCATTAGCTCAAATACCTGATCAACACCCACTCCATTTTTAATTGCCTCCTCCGATGCTGCTTGAATTACTGGCCCATCCATCACCGGGTCGGAGTAAGGAAAACCAATTTCGATTGCATCGACTCCACCATCAATCATGGCTTTTATTATTTTCTTTGATGCTTTTTGGGTTGGAAAGCCAGCCGGAAGATATCCAATTAATACAGCTTTATTTGCACTCCTTGATGTCTCAAAAAGTTGATCAAGGGCAGTGCGCATTAAAGCGGTAATCCAAAATACTCTGCCGCCGTCTGCACATCCTTATCACCGCGTCCAGATAAGTTGATTAGCAAGGTTGATTTCTCACCTAACTCATTGCCAATCTCTAGAGCACCTGCCAACGCATGAGCAGTTTCAATAGCTGGAATAATTCCCTCAGATTTACAAAGTAGTGAAAAGGCATACATCGCCTGGTCATCAGTGATTGGGCGATATTCAGCACGACCAATATCATTCAAATAAGCATGCTCCGGGCCAACTCCTGGATAATCTAAACCAGCTGAGATCGAATGTGACTCAATAGTTTGACCATCAGAATCTTGCAAGACATATGAACGAGTTCCATGTAATACCCCAGGTTTGCCACCTGAAATCGTAGCTGCATGTAAACCAGTTTCAATCCCTTTTCCACCCGCCTCTAATCCAATAAGACGTACTGAAGTATCATCAATAAATGGATGAAAAATTCCTATTGCATTTGATCCACCACCAACACATGCCAGCACTGCATCAGGCAGCTTGCCTGTTAGTTTTAGCACCTGCTCCCGTGCTTCAACTCCAATAATTCGTTGAAAATCCCGAACAATTGTGGGAAAGGGATGCGGACCAGCGACTGTACCTAATAGATAATGAGTTGTTGCGACATTTGTGACCCAATCACGCATTGCTTCATTAATAGCATCTTTTAAAGTTTTCGAACCTTGCGTTACTGGTACAACTGTGGCACCCAGCAATTTCATTCTCGCTACATTTAATGCTTGTCGTTTAGTATCCGCTTCACCCATATAGACAACGCACTCCAAGCCAAATAATGCTGCAGCTGTTGCCGATGCAACTCCATGTTGGCCTGCACCAGTCTCAGCAATTATTCGTTTCTTGCCCATCCGCTTTGTCAGTAGAGCCTGTCCCATAACATTATTGATTTTGTGACTACCGGTATGATTTAAATCTTCTCGTTTTAATAAAATCCTTGCCCCACCTGCGTGTTCAGAAAATCTCTTTGCGTCAGTCAAAATGCTTGGTCTGCCAGAGTAGGTTTTATGTAATTCCATTAACTCATTTTGAAAAACCGGATCCGCCTGTGCGGAAATATGAGCCGCAGATAATTCATCAAGCGCAGCAATCAATGCCTCCGGTACAAATCTTCCGCCATATGGCCCAAAATGTCCCAGCACCGAAGAATCAATACTTTGTGTGCTCTTATCCTGTGCCATGGTCATTAGTTTATTAGATCTTTATCGATTGAGGAGTTGTTTAATAGTATGAACTGGATTACCTGCTTTAACTAAACTCTCCCCGATCAACACCGCATTTGCGCCTAAATTTGCAACTGTTTCAACTTGTGCTGGGGAGCTGATTCCAGATTCAGCCACCTTGATAACCGTTGCTGGTAGTTGCGGCAGAATCCGCTGAAAATTCTCATGATCAACCTCTAGTGTTTTCAAATTTCGCGAATTAACACCAATAATTTTTGCGCCAATATCTAATGCAGCCTCAGCTTCAGCTAGGTCATGGATCTCAACTAAAACATCCATGCCTAATCCCTGGGCTAATTGAGAAAAATCAACCAACTGCGATTTTGAAAGGCCAGCCACAATTAGTAACAATAAATCGGCGCCTAATATCCTTGATTCATAAACTTGGAACTCTGTCACTATAAAATCTTTGCGTAAGACTGGTAGATCAACCGCTGAACGAACCGCAAGCAGATCAGCAATACTCCCTTTAAATCTGCGCCCCTCAGTTAGTACGCTAATTACATCCGCCCCACCTTCCTGATATTTGCTGGCTAGTTCTACTGGATCTGAAATTGCCGCTAAATCACCTTTGCTTGGTGAGGATCGTTTAACTTCCGCAATTAATCGCATTCCATCTTTACTTAGAGATTGATAAGCACCTCGTAATTTTGGTGCGCCCTGAAGCTGCTCCTGAAGTTGGGAAATTGGAATTATTCGACGATTAACATCCTCCAACACACCATCAATTATCGATGTTAAAACATTTGTCTCACTCATCAGTTGGGTCTACCCCTTCTGATAATGAATTCCACTGATTTTTCGATTTCTTTTCATACCTATTAGAACTACTTTTTTTGCTGAGTCTAATTATTAAAAAGGCGGATATTGCTATGACTAGGAAGCTGGTAAAAATTGAGCCCTTCATTGCGCAACCACCATTGCATTAGCAGTCGCTATGGCGCCTAGAACCGCAGCAGCTTTGTTTATACATTCTTGATTTTCAGAAACAGGATCTGAATCTGCAACAATTCCAGCACCTGCTTGTACATAAGCTGTTCCATCCTTAATAACAGCGGTCCTAATTGCAATACATGTATCAATATTTCCAGTGAAGTCCAGGTAGCCAATTGTGCCGCCATAAATTTCTCTTCTAGTTGGTTCATTTTCTTCAATAATTTGCATCGCTCTTGGTTTTGGAGCACCCGATAATGTCCCCGCTGGAAATACTGAGAATAATGCTTCGATTGGTGCTACCTCTGGCAAAAGTCTTCCCACTACAGTAGAAACTATGTGCATCACATGTGAATACTTTTCAATTTGCATAAATTGGGAGACTTCAACCGATCCAGGCTGACAAACTCGACCTAAATCATTTCTGCCCAAATCTACAAGCATTAGGTGCTCTGCCCGCTCCTTTGGATCCTGTAAGAGTTCATTTGCTATTTGCTCATCAATTTTTGGATCATTGTTTCGTGCCCTAGTTCCAGCAATTGGATGAATAATCACTTGCTCTCCAGTTACTTTGACTAGTGCCTCAGGGCTGGAGCCAACAACTGATAAGCCGTCAACAAATCTAAACAAATACATATAAGGGCTTGGGTTTTGCTCCCTAAGTACTCGATATAGATCAAATGGTTGCGACAAAGCCGGCATGGTAAATCTTTGCGAAAGAACTACTTGGAAAGCCTCCCCTGAGCGAATTTGCTCCTTTATTAATTCTACTTTTTCAATATAAATCTGGTCAGTAGTGTTTCTTTCATAATCAGGTGTGACTCGGTATTTTACCTGTGCAAAATCTTTCACACCTGGAAGATTAAGGTCAGCCTCCATTTTATCTAATCGAGTAATCGCAGTCTCATACGCCAGATCAACCCGCTCAGAACTTCCATCCCAATTGATGGCGTTTGCAATTAATGTAATTTCATTTTCTTGATGATCAAAGACAGCTAGATCTGATGTAAGCATCATCGCAATTTCTGGAATCTTAAGATCACTCCTTGCCTGAGTACTTAATTTTTCAAGCCGCCTAACAATCTCATATCCCAAGTAACCAACCAATCCACCGGTCAGAGGTGGCAGCCCTGCAATCTTGGGAGATCGAAGATGAGCGGTTGCAATTCGCAGCGCATCAAGTGGATCGATGCCGAATGGAGCACCTGCTGGCATAACACCACTCCAAATTGCTAGGCCATTTTCCTCCGTCAAGGTTGCTTGGCTATTAACTCCGATAAAGGAATAGCGTGCCCAAATTCCTGACTCTGCCGATTCAAGCAGAAATGTGCCACTGCGATGATTAGTTAATTTGCTATATAAAGATAAGGGAGTTTGGTCCTTACCAGATAATTTACGAGCGACTGGAATGACATTAAAATCACGAGCATACTGTCTAAATTTCTCTAAATTTATAAGCGCCTTATCCACTCACCTATTCTGCCGTAATCTAAGAGTCAGGCGCACCGTTTATTTATAGCAGGTATCTAGTGCCTCTTCGATGCTGAATGAGCCCACATACAGAGCTTTACCAACTATCACAGCGGATAAACCCATTTTGCGCAGTTGCTGTAAGTCAAGCAAAGTAGTAACTCCACCGCTTGCAATAACTTCAGCTGATGTTTGGCGCATGACATCCTCCAGTAATTTAAAATTGGGCCCACCTAATGCTCCATCAGTTGAATTGTCAGTAACAATTATTCGAGCACAACTAGCCTCATTTAGAATTGAAATAAAATAATTAAGATCTCCAATTACCTTGCCGCTCCCCCTGGCAACAAGTGAACTCTGACTTACATCCAAACCAATACAAACTCTTTCGGGATATTTCTTTAGTACATCCTTAACCCAGTCAAAATCTTCGAGCGCAGCGGTAGAGATATTAATCCGCTTAGCAGATGTAGCTAAAGCCAGATCTAAACTTTTCTGATTCTCTATCCCACCAGATAATTGAGTGTTTACTTGACTCATTGCTGATAACTGCTGAATCAAGAGAGAATTATTTCCAGTGCCATAGGCCGCATCTAAATCAACTAAATGAATCCACTTGCTACCAGCTGCAACAAATCTTTGCAAAACCTCAAGAGGCTCTACCGATGCCGAATTTGCAGCAGATGCCGCCGAGCTGATTTGAACTACCTTCCCATGTTTTATATCAATTGCCGGAAGTAGCTCAAGTGGTTTCATTAAACCCTAAACCAGTAAGCAATCTGGACCGAGCACAGTTTTAAGATCCGCACTCAGGCTGGGTGAAGCGGTAACCTTTAAATTCTCATCTAATTTCATAACAGTTTTTTTCTCACCATCTATCAATCTTAAATGTACCTCTCGAGCTCCTGGGTGTGATTTCAAGATTTCATTCATTCGCTCTATCACCGGTGGTGTGCACCGAGACACCTCCATTGAAATTACTAACGGACCAGTCGGTATCAGCTTTAAATCAGGTAAAGATAAATCTAGTGCTGAAATTCTTGGCTGCTCCTCCCGCTTATCAACTCGACCACGAATAGCTACTATCCGATCCTCAACTAAATTGACTCCGTGAGTTGAATAAGCATTTGAGAAAAACAAAACATCTATTGCGCCATCTAAATCCTCCACCGTCACAATTGCCCAAGGATTGCCTTGTTTTGAAACTTTGCGTTGAATCTGAGAAATTAAACCGCTGATCGTGATGATTTGATCATGCCCCACTTCAGAGATTTGGCTAATTGAAAAATCTGACACCGAACGCAGTACATGTTCAACTCCTAAGAGTGGATGATCGGAGACATAAAGCCCCAACATTTCTCGCTCATATCCCAGCAACATCATTTTTTCCCATTCGCTATCTGGAATATCAAGTGCTACTCCACTTACGGTAGATGTGGCATTTGTTGAACCAAACAAATCAAATTGACCAATAGATTCTGCTCGCTTTGCCTCAGATACCGCATCTAACGCTTCAAGAAAGACCATCATCAGACCTCTGCGGGTATGGCCTAAGGTATCGAATGCGCCAGCTTTGATTAATGACTCAATAGTTTTCTTGTTACACACATGTGAATCCACTTTTGCTAAAAAATCTCCAAAACTTTGATATCTACCTTTTTGATTTCGATTAGCAATGATTGATGCAACCACATTTTCCCCCACATTTCTTATTGCGGTTAAACCAAAACGAATATCAACTCCTCTAGGTGTGTACTCTGAATCTGATTCATTGACATCAGGTGGCAAAACCTTGATGCCCATGCGCCGACACTCATTTAAATACAAAGCGCTTTTGTCCTTATCATCCCGCACGCTTGTGAGCAGTGCTGCCATATATTCGGCTGGGTAATTGGCCTTTAAATATGCGGTCCAAAAGGAAAGTAGGCCATATCCAGCACTGTGTGCTCTATTAAAGGCGTAATCAGAGAATGGAATCAGTGTTTGCCAGAGTTTTTCGATTGCATCATCTGAAAATTTATTACTCTTCATGCCTGCTTCAAAGTGAACTTTTTCTTTATCAAGTATCTTTTTGTCTTTTTTACCCATCGCTTTTCGAAGCAGATCTGCTCGCCCTAAAGTAAAACCAGCAACTTTTTGAGCAATAGCTAATACTTGCTCCTGGTAAACAATCAGCCCATAGGTATCCTTCAATATTTCATTTAATGGTTTATCTAGCTCTGCATGGATACCGGCAGGGGTTTTACGCCCATTCTTGTAATCTGCGTATTTGTTATGTGAATCCTCACCCATGGGACCTGGGCGATAAAGCGCAATCACCGCAGCAATATCTTCAAAACTATCAGGTGCCATTGATCTAAGTAATGATCTAATCGGGGCGCTATCCAATTGGAATACCCCTAGGGTGTCACCTCTTGATAGTAATTCAAAAGTTTTCTTGTCCTTAAGTTCCAACTCCTCGAGCACAACCTTCTTGCCTAGATTCTTTTCAATATTTATTAAGCAGTCATCTAATACAGATAGGTTCCTTAAACCCAAAAAGTCCATTTTTAACAAACCGGTGGCTTCGCAGGCACCCATATCAAACTGGGTGATAATCGCCCCGTCAGCCTCACGCCTATGAATTGGAATTACATCAAGCAGTGGCTCTTTACTTAAAATTACACCAGCTGCATGCACACCCCACTGGCGCTTCAAGCCTTCAATTCCTAAGGCAGTGTCAACTATTTTCTTGGAATCAAGATCAGACTCATAGAGGTTTCTAAATTCACTAGCCTCGCCATACCGATCATTATCCATATTAAATATGCCAGTTAATGAAATGTCCTTACCCATTATTGAAGGTGGCAAAGTCTTGGTTAACTTCTCGCCTAACGCATATGGATATCCAAGAACTCGCGTGGAATCTTTGATTGCCTGTTTAGATTTTATAGTGCCGTAGGTAATGATTTGGGCAACCCGATCATCCCCATATTTTGTCGTGGCGTATTGAATCATCTCTGATCTTCGACGCTCATCAAAGTCAAGATCGATATCTGGCATAGAGATACGCTCTGGATTTAAGAATCGCTCAAACAGCAATCCAAATTTAATCGGATCAAGCCCAGTGACGCCTAGTGAGTAAGAAACTAATGATCCTGCCGCAGAGCCGCGACCAGGGCCAACTCTGATTCCAACCTCTCTGGCATGTTTACAAAGATCTGCTACCACTAGGAAATAGCCAGGAAAACCCATTTTTATCATGACATCTAATTCAAAATTGAGTCGCTGCAAATACTCATCTGGTATCTGCCCATTCATTCGATCTGATAATCCTTGATTAGCCAGTTTTCGCAGCCAGCTATCTTCACTTTCTCCTGCTGGGACCGAAAACCTAGGTAATAAATTTTCACCTTCCCGCATTGTAGTTTCGCAACGCTCAGCGATAAGCAGAGTGTTGTCACACGCCTGTGGGTAATCCTTGAATAACTGGCGCATCTGTGCCGCACTCTTTAGATAAAACTCCGAGTTTTCAAATTTAAATCGCTTGGGGTCGGCAATAGTTGCGCCAGATTGAATACATAGCAGCACCTCATGTGCTGCTGCGTCCTTGTGGTGGGTATAGTGAAGATCATTGGTTGCAAGTAAAGGTAAATTTAATTCTTTGCCTAATTTTATTAAATCTGCGAATACTCGCTTTTCGATATCAATTCCATGATCCATTAACTCAAGATAAAAGTTGTTTGCCCCAAAAATCTCCCGCATTCCAGCCGCAGCATTCACCGCTTCCTGATATGCACCCATTCTTAATCTGGTCTGAATCTCACCACCAGGACATCCGGTAGTTGCAATAATTCCGTTTGAATATTTTGCCAATAACTCTTTATCAACTCGGGGCTTGTAATAAAACCCCTCCAGCGATGCCAGAGATGAAAGTTTAAACAGATTAGAGAGCCCCTGATTATTTTCAGCAAGCAATGTCATGTGCGTGTAAGCACCACCTGCGGAGACATCATCCTCTCCCCCTTCAGCCCATTTGACGCGCCGTTTATCAAATCGAGATTCGGGGGCGACATAAGCTTCAATTCCAATTATTGGCTTTACACCCGCCGCTTTTGCTGTTTTATGAAACTCAAAGGCACCAAATACATTTCCATGATCTGTCATTGCAATCGCCGGCATCTTTTGGCGAGCGACCTCGGTAACTAACTCTGAAATTTTTGCAGCGCCATCTAACATCGAATACTCGGTGTGCACATGAAGATGCACAAAATTTTCCGAGTCTTTCAAGTTTTCCGGTGAATTAGACATGGGTGGTGAGATTACTACTGCAAATTATTTCTAGCGGGAAATATCAGAAAGTATCTGTAATGAGCGTGTCAGATCCTCGGGGTAGTCGGCGGTAAATGAGAGTCGCTCACCGCTCGCCGGATGGGTAAAACCCAATTCCTTGGCATGTAGCCAAGGCCTGCTAATTCCCAGCCTTGTTGCCAGCGCCGGATCTGCGCCGTAGGTCAGATCCCCAACTAATGGGTGATGCAATGCAGAAAAATGCACTCGAATCTGATGAGTCCGCCCAGTCTCAAGTTCAATCTCAAGTGAGGTTACTGCTGGAAAGACCTCTAAAGTTTTGTAATGGGTGATGCTTGGTTTGCCATTAGCAACGACAGCAAACCGATAATCCTCTCTTGGATGACGATCAATTGGTGCATCTATTGTGCCAACTGTTGGATCCATATGTCCTTGCACTAAGGCGTGATAAACCTTGGAGACAGTTCTTTGCCTAAATTGATCTTTCAGATGTGCATAAGCAATTTCGTTTTTTGCAACTACCATCAAACCCGATGTACCCACATCTAATCGATGAACTACCCCTTGCCTTTCCGCGGCACCGGAGGTTGCAAGTTGATATCCAGCTGCAAATATTGCGCCAACCACTGTTGCACCTTTCCAGCCAGGGCTTGGGTGAGCGGCGATACCAACTGGTTTATTAATTACAATTAAATACTCATCATCAAAAACTACCTTTAAGCCATCTATTGGTGTGGCAGTTAATTTTGCCTCACCTTTGACCGCTGGTAGCAGAATTTCTAATTGGTCGCCAGCTATCACCCGGTCTGATTTACCAACTACTTTGCCACTTTTTGATACCTCGCCAGCATCAATCAGTCCGACGATTACATTACGTGAAAGGCCCAATAATCTTGAAAGTGCTGCATCAACTCGTTCTTGATTTAGGCCCTCGGGGATAGAAAGATTTTTCACCTCGCGCTCGCTCACCGATCATCTCCCTTATTACTAAATTTGATGTTTTTCCAGCTCAGCCATATAATGAGAATTGCAGCAGAAACCACTGACATATCAGCAATATTAAAGATCGGCCAATTTGGAATCTGTATCCAATCTACTACCTCACCTTGTAATCCACCTGGTGGTCGAAAAATGCGATCACTCAGATTGCCAAATATGCCACCGAGGGCAAGGCCCAGCGCAATTGCCCACCCGGTTGAGGTTACTTTACGGCCATAATAAAAAATAGCCGCTGCAACTATTATCGAAAAAGTTGATAAAAAGATTGTTCCACTAGTGGCAAGGCTAAAGGCAGCACCTGAATTAAAAGTGAGTTTAAATTGTAGAAGTGAACCAATTACTTTCCTTGGTTCATCGGATAAGTACTCAATGGCAAGGGTTTTGGTTAAATAGTCTGAAGCAAAAACCATCAAAGCAATTGCTGCTAACCATTTTCGCTGAATTATGTTCAGCGTCGTTCCTCCTTTTGCTTACAAACCATGCAAAGTGTTGCGCGTGGGAAAACCTGTAATCTCGCTTTGCCAATAAAGTTTCCGCACTCTTCACATTTCCCATATGTCTTGTTTTCAATCCGGTCTAGTGCTCGTTCAGTCTGCTGCACCATATCTCTTGCGTTGTATACCAAAGACATTTCATGTTCGCGTTCAAAAGTTTTTGCTCCGGCATCGGCCTGGTCATCACCAGCGCCAACACCAGCTGCTTCAACCAAGTCTTCCATCTCTGCCTCGGCGATCTCCAATTCTTTTTGTAATCTAATTAAATCTTTGGCAAGTTCAGATTTAATACTTCGAAGCTCAGTGGCATTCCAGGCATTTTCGGTAGCAGCTGCCACTAACGGTGCTGGGGCCCCTTTTATTGGTTTTAATGCTGCTGCCTTCTTCGATTTCAATACCGGCCTTGGTGGTGGTGGCATCATCAATCGTTTTTCTACAACCACCGCCTGCGCATTAGCATTTGGCATTGTTGAAGTAACGGAAATTGTTGTAGAAGATCCAGAGGTTGAAGTTTGCAACTTTGCTGGAAACGGCTTACCAGGTCCCTTTTTAAAATTCGATTTTTTCGACAGTGATGGTTTTACAATGTTAGGTGATCGTTTGGCAATCTTCTTTACGCTTTTTTTAGCAGTAGGTTTCTTTACAGAACTCTTTGGATTGCCCTTTTTGGCAGTTGACTTAGCCGGTTTTTTCACCGATGATTTCGAACTTTTTTTTGCAGATTTCTTAAATAACTTCCTGATAGCCACAATACCCCCTGGAGGGGCAAAGGTTATGGCTTGGCCGAAGTAATTACCAACCGCCACCCCCGTGTGAAAATATTAGAGACCAATAAAAGGTTAGCCCCCGCGTTAGAATGTAGGGTGGATATGAATAAGCAGCGCGAAATCAATACTTTATCTGCGCAAATCGATCTTCCTGCCATGGAAGCAGAGATCTTAGATTTTTGGGCACAGAATCAAATTTTCGAGAAATCTGTAACCAATCGAGATGGTTCACCTCGTTGGAGTTTCTATGAAGGCCCCCCAACTGCAAACGGCATGCCTGGAACTCATCACATAGAAGCACGTGTCTTTAAAGATCTCTTTCCACGATTTCAAACCATGAAGGGCAAACAGGTAATTCGCAAAGCTGGTTGGGACTGCCATGGTTTGCCAGTTGAAATTGCGGTAGAAAAAGAGTTGGGATTCACCGGCAAGGCAGATATTGAAAAGTTTGGTGTTGCAGCATTTAATGAAAAATGTAGAGAATCAGTGCAACGCCACGTAAATGAGTTTACGGATATGACAAAGCGCATGGGCTTCTGGGTTGATTTTGATGATGCTTACTGGACTATGTCGCCGGAATATATCGAAAGCGTTTGGTGGTCTTTGCAGCAGATCTGGAATAAAGGATTGTTGGTACAAGATCATCGCGTAGCACCTTACTGCCCAAGGTGTGGAACAGGACTTTCAGATCATGAATTAGCCCAAGGCTATGAAACTATTAAAGACCCTTCAGTTTATGTCCGCATGCCAGCAACCTCTGGCAAGTTAGCCGAATTAAAAGCGAGTTTGTTAATTTGGACAACCACACCTTGGACACTAGTTTCAAATACTGCAGTTGCAGTAAATCCAAAGGTCGAGTACCAAGTTGTTGAAGTAAAAATCGATGAAAAAAGTGAACGATTGGTGGTAGCTAGCGATTTATCTGCCATATTAGGTGAAGACAGAAAAGTTGTTGCCACTTTTATGGGTAAAGATCTAGAACACACTAAATATGCCAGGCCCTTTGATTTTGTCGAAATCAAGGATTCACACTTTGTAGTTTTGGCGGATTATGTGACTGTGGAAGATGGCACAGGTTTAGTTCATCAGTCACCAGCATTTGGCGCTGATGATTTAGAGGTTTGTCGTAAATACAACTTACCGGTAGTAAATCCAGTAAACCCTGATGGGCATTTCCACCAAGATGTGCCATTAATTGGTGGTGTGTTTTTTAAAGATTCAGATAAAGCATTAATCAAAGATCTAAAAAGTCGAGGATTACTCTTTAAAAGTACCCAGTTTGAGCACTCCTACCCACACTGTTGGCGCTGCCATACCGCGTTAATGTATTACGCCCAACCATCTTGGTATGTGAAAACAACTGCGGTTAAAAGCGAACTTCTACGAGAGAATGCAAAAACGGATTGGCATCCAGAAACTATTAAAAATGGCAGATTTGGCGACTGGTTAAACAACAACATCGATTGGGCAGTTTCTCGCAACCGTTATTGGGGAACTCCGCTGCCAATTTGGCGATGCGAAAATAAACATGATATTTGCGTGGGTTCACTTGCGGAATTGAGTAAGTTAGCAGGCAAAGAGCTCAGCACACTCGATCCGCATCGACCATTTGTCGATGATATTAAATTCAAATGTAATCAATGCTCCGCAACTATGCAGCGGGTAGCAGAGGTGATTGATTGCTGGTATGACTCAGGTGCTATGCCTTTTGCCCAGTGGGGGTATCCACACAAAGCGGGATCTACCCAGCAGTTTGAATCTGCTTATCCAGCCGATTTTATTTGCGAGGCAATTGATCAAACCCGTGGGTGGTTTTACACACTAATGACCATCGGCACATTGGTTTTTGATAAATCCTCTTATAAAACAGTTTTATGCCTTGGCCACATATTAGATAAAGATGGCAGAAAGATGAGTAAGCACTTAGGAAATGTGCTTGAACCAATGCCACTACTAAATCAACACGGTGCGGACGCAGTGCGCTGGTATATGTTGGCTGCTGGCTCACCGTGGAGTGCCAGGCGAGTTGGCCATGATGCAATCACTGATGTTGTTAGGAAGACTCTTCTAACCTACTGGAACACCATCTCTTTCTTCACCCTTTATGCCAAAGCTGCAAACTTCAAAGTAACGGCTCTCTCCGAGGATTTAACTCTGATGGATAAGTGGATAATTTCAGAGGTAAATAAATTAGTTGTCGCCGTTGACCTTTCCCTGGAGAATTTTGATTCACAAACTGCAGGCTCAGTGATTGCAAATTTCATCGATGATTTATCAAACTGGTATGTAAGGCGTTCTCGGCGGCGATTTTGGGATGGTGATGAGGTTGCGCTTAATACTCTCTACTACTGCTTGAAAAACCTCACCTTGTTGCTGGCACCAATGGTGCCATTCATTTCAGAACATGTTTGGCAAAATTTGATTAAGGTTGCACAATCAGATCAAGTCGATTCTATTCACTTAGCCAACTTTCCAACTGCTAATAAATCAATGATTGATGAAAATCTTTCTGCCGCGGTTGCGCTCTCTCGCCGCTTAGTTGAGCTTGGGCGCTCGGCACGGGCTGAATCTGGTGTAAAGATCCGCCAGCCATTATCCAGGGCGCTGGTCTCGGCCCCTGGCTGGGAAAAACTCTCAGTTGAAATCAAATCTCATATCGCCGAAGAATTAAATATTTTAAAGCTTGATGACATCCATGTAGCAGGCACTGATTTGGTTGATATATCGGTGAAAGCTAATTTTCGAACCCTTGGTGAAAAGTTTGGTGCCGATGTTCAGACAATTGCTAAAACCATCGCTGCCACTGACCATGGCGCCTTAGTGAAGGATTTACGTAAAAACACCGCTCACACTCTTACGGTCAAATTATCCTCAGGTGAAAAATCAGCCCAGATCACATTGGATGATTTAATTATTACTGAAACTCCACGAAGTGGCTGGTCAGTTGCATCACACGCGGGTGAGAATTTGGCGCTTGACCTCACTCTGACACCTGAGTTAATAAATGCTGGATTAGTCCGTGAGGTCATACGAGCGATTCAAGAGGAGCGAAAGAATATTGGATTAGATATTAGTGATCGAATTACTGTTAAATGGAATGCCCCAGAATCCACATCCGATGCTATTTCAGCAGCGATAGAAGAAATTAGTGCTGAGGTGCTTGCCACCACTATGGTTCAAGTTAAATCTGAAAGCAACAAGAGTAATGAATTAGGTTTGTGGCTAAATCTGGTTAAGAATTAAAGAATTATCACCAATCGCATAAGCAGTTGAACCACAAAAAAGACCACGATAAAAGATAGATCAAGTGAGATTCCACCTAATCTAAGTGGTGGAACGAATTGCCTGACAAAATTGAGCGGCTTATCCGTGATGGTATAAACCAACTCAGCTAATGCAAGAAATACACCCCGCGGTCTAAAATTAGGTGAGAATATCCGAATGTAATCCAGAATTAAACGTGCGATTAAAGCTATTAAAAAAAGATTCAGCGCCCAATAAATTAGACCTACTACTGCGCCCATTACCTTTAAGTTGGATCAGCTTTGATTAAAGAAACTTGCTTGCGCCGCGGAATTTCTATCTTCAACACTTACAGAAACATTTGGTGGTGTTAACAAAAATACCTTAGGGGTAACTTTCTCAATTTTTCCGTTGTGACCAAATACTAAACCCGAGGCAAAATCAATTAAGCGTTTGCGCTCTGTATCTTCGGCTTCACTTAAATTCATAATTACTGGCTTGCCTTCACGATAATGCTCACCAATTAATCGAACCTCGCTATAGGTGCGTGGTGTTAGCGAAATGATATGGTCCACAACTTTGTTTGCATCTACATGTGGTAGTAACTCAACATTAGATTTAGCAGCTGGCTTGCTATTGGCGCGAACTAACCTTGGTGCACGTTGCGTAAGTTGGTCTGTTCCGTGATCCAACTCTTCCTCATCCATCAATCCGAGGTATCCAGCGACTTTCTTAAATGCATTAGCCATGGCTTAAATCTATGTGATCTACGCTCGATTACCGAGGATTGAACTGCCAATTCGCAGATGTGTCGCACCATATTCAAGAGCCATTTCATAATCGCCACTCATCCCTGCCGATAGCGATTTGGCTGCGTTAAAGGTTGCCTTAAAATCATTGTGAATGCCCTGTAATCTGCCAAAAGCCCTCGGCAGATCTCCAGAAACTGGTGCCACAGCCATCAAGCCCTTGATTGAAATGTTCGGCAACTGACCAATCTCTGTAGCCAGAGTGATTAATTTTTGGGGATCTACTCCCCCACGAGATTCTGGCGGATGATCAAGAGATACTTGGATGAAAATTGATTTAAATTTACCAGCTGAATTTTCTGAAATAATTTTGGCGTACTTGAATTGATCAACTGAGTGAATATAACTCGCCCAATTGGTAATTGATTTCAATTTGTTGCTCTGAATCCCCCCTTGAAAATGCCAGTTGATATCTGCTGGCAATTGGCCAACCTTTACTGCGGCCTCTTGGTCGCGATTTTCACCAAACTCTCTCACCCCAAGTGAATACAAAATCTCTAAATCAGATAGTGGAAAGGTTTTTGTGACAACTATTAAGGTAATTTCATCGATACTTCGATTCCATCTCTTGGCAGCGCTGGCAATGCGCTCTTTGACCTGCTCAAGATTTCTTGAAATCTCATCGACTCGATTCATAAGCTGATCACTCCAACTTGCCTGCCTGCTTCACCATGTGCTCGGTATGAGAAGTAGTCAGAGTTTTCTTTAGTACAAATTCCAAGATTTGAAAGAGGTAGGTCAGATAACTGCTGCGCCAATCCGGCGTATAGATTTAAATAATTTTGCTTTCCACCGGTTGCTGGGTGGAGTTTGGTTATATCTGCATACATCTGGGCATCAACCTCATAGCAATTCCCACAGATGTGTGGTCCCACTACTCCAGTTATATTGTTAGAACCCAACTCCCGCATTTTTTTCACTGCATTGACCGCAACCTCATTGAGTAATCCTTTTCTGCCAACATGAACCGCCGCCACCGCCTGGCTTGAAATTAGAAGTAGAGGGATGCAATCTGCAACTCTAACCGCCAGGGCAATATCTTTATTTGTGCACACTAAACCATCTGCGCCAGGTGTGGTTCCTATCTGATCAACCACCGCAATCTCGTTACTATGAGTTTGCGACATAAATTGAACTTGTTTATTTAATAACTCTTCCAACTTATCTTTTTCGCTTTGATTAACTGGATCTGCAAGTGAGCCAAAATTTCTAGATGTAAAAAGCAGCCGAGCCATTTCGGCTACTACCGCATGAAATCAGGGATATCGATCTCATCTTCTGCGACTAACTCTTCAAAGGTAATCCGCTTACGTGGCCGATCTGCAGCACCAACATTTAGATCAAGGGCAACAGCCAACGGATCATTGGCAGCGATTGGATCTGCCTCACCACCGATTGTGGCGGCGTTGATCACCGGCATCAGAACACGTTTTGGTTGACCGCCATCAAAACCTGCAGCTATTACGGTGACTCTGACCTCATCACCCAACGCATCATCAATAACTGTTCCATAAATAATGTTTGCATCTGGGTGAGCAGATTTTGCAACCAACTCTGCAGCTTCAGAGATCTCAAACAAACCAAGATCAGAGCCACCAGCGATGGATAGCAAAACGCCATGCGCGCCATCGATTGATGCTTCAAGCAGTGGACTTGAGATTGCAAGCTCAGCTGCACGTATTGATCGTGCTTCACCTCGAGCTGATCCAATTCCCATCAAAGCAGAACCTGCTCCAGCCATTACGCTTTTGACATCGGCAAAATCTAAATTGATTAAGCCTGGAGTAGTAATTAAATCTGTAATTCCTTGAACACCAGATAGTAAAACTTGATCAGCAGTTCTAAATGCCTCAAGTGCACTAATTGAACGATCAGATATTGCAAGTAGTCGATCATTAGGAATCACAATTAATGTATCAACCTCTGTTCTTAAATTTTCAATACCTTCATCCGCTTGCGCAGTTCTACGCTTTCCTTCAAATGTAAATGGCTTGGTAACTACGCCAACTGTAAGTGCACCAAGATCTTTAGCAACTTTGGCAACTATCGGTGCACCACCGGTACCAGTTCCGCCACCTTCACCGGCAGTAATGAACACCATGTCTGCGCCGCGAAGTACCTCTTCGATTTCATCAATGTGATCAAGTGCTGCCTGTCGACCAATCTCTGGCGCAGCCCCTGCACCCAATCCTCTAGTTAATTTTCTACCAATATCTAATTTCACATCAGCATCAGACATTAACAATGCCTGCGCATCTGTATTAATCGCAATGAACTCAACGCCTTTTAATCCGACATCAATCATTCTGTTAACAGCATTAACTCCGCCACCGCCAATACCAACAACTTTAATTACAGCTAAATAATTTTGCGGTGTTGCCACTTTGCGCCCCATCCCTAGCCCTAAATCTCAAGTCGAGAGTTAAGGTTATCCCTATCCGATTGAGTAAAAGTAGGCACTACTGCGCGTTCAATCAACAACCGACACGAAGTATTGGGCTTTAAATAATTTAGTTAATTTTCAAAAAATTTAAAGATTTCAGATCAGATTATTTGCCATAAAACTAGGTGAAAAATGCGGGGTTATTTGACCACTGGTGCAGAGGGTTGAGATAGATCAACCTGTCTAACCTCATTATTTTCCGGCAACTTCAGCAGTGCAATCAGAATTGAGGACTTTTGTTCTAACTGTTGCACACCTCCCCAATTGATCTCAACTGGGAGCTGATTTATCCGGGTTTGCATCAAAATATCACCGCTTTTTGTGACCGAGATTTGCCTCAGATCTTGGATTAAATACTGCAGATCTTCCGGTAATTGCTGAAGTAGTTTTACTACCCCAGAAAGATCAGCCTTACTATCGCCAGCGGTGGAAACTATTGGCAGCATATCTTGACCCTGGAGCTGTCTACTTGAAGTTGGTTTGAAAATGACTCCACTAATATCAAAATTGACCATACTGTTTTCTGGAGTTAAAGCTTTAGCAACGGCAACTCTTTCCGTTACTGCGATGGAGATTTGTTTGCTGATCCAATTTCTTGAAACTTCAGCTGTTGACAACCAATCTAACTTACTCAATGACCTTTCAATTGCTCTTGGATCTACTCTTGCTAACTTTTGCCCTACCTGTGGCAATACTTCGTCATTTTCAAATTGAGCAAGAATTGCTGGTTGCGCAGTGGTACCAATTATTTCAACACTCTTCACTGTTAATACCGAGGACCAGCCAAGTAGATAGGCCATCGCTGCAAAAGCCGCAATCGTGGTTGTGGTTATTGCCAGTCGTTTTATTCGCTTTTTAACTTTATCAGCCATGTATTGATTTAGCGGTTAGAAAGTGCTTGCAGAATCGGTTCGCCAAGGGAGCTAACATCTCCTGCCCCAAGGGTAATTATCACATCACCACTTTTTGCCATTGCTGCCACCTCATTAACCACCGCCAGCATGGATGGCTCAAATTTCACTTCAGTAGCTGACATGTTTTTAGCAATTAAAAGTGATGAGACTCCCGATATGGGTTTCTCACTTGCTGCATAAACTTCGAGCAAAAAAGTAAAGTCAGCTATTTTTAGAGCGGTAGCAAAGGCGGGGGCAAAAGCAGCAGTTCTGGAGTAGCGATGGGGTTGAAAAACGACTATGACCCTCCCGCTTTGCGCTAAATTTTTTGCCGCAATCAATGTAACAGTCAACTCAGTTGGATGATGACCGTAATCATCAATTACCTTAACGCCAGCAACCTCGCCTTTTAATTCAAACCGACGCCTAGTTCCAGTAAAGCTTTTGAGACCTAATATCAATTTATCCTCAGCCGCACCCACCTCAGTGGCTGCTGCAAAAGCTGCTAATGAATTGAGCAAATTATGCTCCCCAGGAAGTGAAAGTTGGAGCTCGCCAAGTTTTTTACCAGTGCTTGAGATTGAAGCGATCGAGGTAGTTGGCGCCAATGCAATTTTGCTCATTCTAAAATCATTGCTTTCATCTTTGCCATATAGCAGGATTTTTAAATCAGGCCTGTTGATTCGCTTTAATAAGGTTTTTACGCCAGGGTCATCGCCACAGGCGACCAAAAAACCATTCTTTTTAATCGAGGAAACAAAATGCTCAAAAACCTCGAATACCGCTGCTTCATCTGCAAAGTGATCCACATGATCCAATTCAATATTGGTAATAATGGCGCCAGTTGGTTGATACGCCAGAAATGATCCATCTGATTCATCGGCCTCGGCTATAAATATTGAACCACTACCACTATGGGCATTGGTGCCTGCGGTGTTAATTGTTCCGCCGATTGCAAAGGATGGATCAAGCCCAGCTGATTGCAAAGCGACAGTTAGCATGGCGGTGGTTGTAGTTTTTCCGTGAGTTCCAGCGACAGCAATTGAGGTGGACTCAGACATTAACCAAGCTAACGCATTAGCCCGTTGCACCACCTGAATACTTCTTGCTTTTGCTGCAAGTAACTCCGGGTTGGTCTCCGCAATTGCCGAAGAAATAATCACTAACTCAGCTCCTCCTAGATTTTGAGCATCATGTCCAATAAATATTTCCGCTCCTAATGCCTTAAGTGAGGTGAGGAGTGAAGAATCATTTTTATCTGAGCCTGAAATGTTGAAACCTTTTGCCAACATGATTCGCGCAATTCCGCTCATCCCAGCGCCACCGATGCCGATAAAATGAATCTTTAACTTTGCTAACTCACTTAAAGTAAACCTTTGATTAGTGCTCATTTACCACTGCCAACTCTGGTAATTATTGCCTGACCAATTATCTGGCTAGCAGAAAATTCTCCACGCACACTTGGCTGGTAATTGCTTGCCTTATGCCAGATTTGATCCCAATTACTAATTAACCAGTCAGCGTTAAATTTATTATCATCTACCACTTCAGCGGCGCCAGCAATTTGCAAATCAGCAGCATTGGCTGCCTGCTCACCATTTCCAATTGGTAGTGGAATTAAAATTGCAAACTTACCTACAGCAGCCAACTCTGCGCAGGTTAGGGCACCGCTTCGTGCAATCACCAGATCAGCTGCGTGATAGGCAGCAGACATGTCATCGATATAGGAAACCGGTAGGTAATTTTCAGTTGAGGGAGGTAGCGGGTTGTTGCGACCAACTGAGTGGACAACTTGAACACCCTTTTCAGTAAATATTGAAAGTGATTGCAAAATTGCTTCATTTATGTGCCTAGAACCTTGAGAGCCACCAAAGACCAAAATTGTTGGCTTGTTTGCAGAGAGCTTCCATTTATCTAACTGCGCCTGCCTAATCTTTGTTGCCTCATCAGGTGAAAGATGCACTGCAGCAATGATTTCAGCCCTAATCGGCATGCCACTTAATTGCGCCTTACGCCACCTACCAATCTTTTGTCCAGCACGAGAAAAGGCAATAAAAATTTGATCAGCAAAGGGCACACCCAGTCTGTTCGCCCAACCTGGAATTGCATTTGCCTCATGAATAAAGATTGGCTTGCGTAAAATTGCCGCAGCTAAATAAATTGGTGGACAGGCGTAACCACCAAATCCAATTACTAAATCTGATTGACGACAAATTTTAAGAGCTTTTACCGTGGCATAAACGATTTTTATTGGCCAGATAAATGTAGCGGGCGTGATCTGCCTTGGCATCAATACCTTAGGAATATGAAGCAATTGAAAACCTGCATTCGGAACTAATTGATTTTCCAGGCCTGATTTAGTTCCTACAAATGTTATTTCCCAATCTGGCTTATTGGTATGCAGCCAGTTGGCTACAGCTAATGCTGGTTCAACATGGCCTGCTGTGCCGCCACCGGCAAATAGGATTTTGGCGCTCATTGATTAATTTTTCGCAATCTACTTGCCTTAATACCATCTGCAATCTCAGGTGTGCGTCTGGCTACACCCAATACATAACCAATCGCAATTAGATTTGCTAACAAAGATGAGCCGCCGTAGGAGATTAATGGCAGCGTTACGCCAATCACTGGAACAAGTGAGGTAGCGGAACCAACATTTATCGTAATTTGAGCTATCAACCAACATGCAACACCCGCCGTCACATATCTAGAAAAATCATCCTTAGTTTTCAGTGCCACACGCAGAATCGAATAAATTAACGCTGCATAAAGCGCCAACACCAGTAATGTGCCCAACAAACCAAGCTCTTCGCCAATTACTGAGAAAATAAAATCAGTATGTGCCTCAGCCAGATTGGCCCACTTTTGTTTACTTGCGCCCAATCCACTTCCCCATAAACCACCACTTGCAAGTCCCATAATGCTGTGCGCCGGCTGCCACCCTGCGAATTTGTAGTATCGCTCATCAAATGGATCAAACAGGGCTGCAAATCTACCCATTCGATAATTACTACTTAAAACAAAAGCACTTCCGATTACTACCCCAAAAACTCCAATGGCAGCAAAAAGTTTCATTGGCGCCCCAGAAATAAATAACACTCCGACAAATATGATTAAAACCAAAAGCGCAGTGCCAAGATCATTTCCAAATAAAATCAATATCTCTATTACAAATAAACCAGGTAAAAGCCTCAAAAAATTTTTCAACTTAGAAGGTGCGTCGCCTATTTTTCGAAGTTGTAGAGCACACCAGAGTATTAAACCAAATTTTGCAAACTCTGACGGCTGTAACGTGAAGCCAGCAATCTCGATCCAGTTTCTATTTCCATTAATGTTTTTTCCTAAATTTGGTATAAATGGCAATAGCAAAATAATGATTGAAATACTTAGCGAGTAGCGAGCGATTTTGGGCCAAATCAAACCGCGAACTCGATGGGACCAATAAAATCCAAAGCCACCAATGATTAAAAAGAAGAATTGCTTTATAAAGATTGAGTAGGTGTTACCACTCTCACTCAGAGAAGTAACGGTTGATGCAGATAAAACCATGGTTAAGCCAAGTGCACATAAGAAAAGCGTGCTCCAGATTATTAAGTAGTATGGAAGCTCTGGTCTGGCAAAAAATCTAGAGTACTTGTGCATTGTTAAATTGCCACTCATATCAGACCAAGGCCTTAACTGCTTGTGCAAATAGCTGCCCACGCTCTGCATATGAATTGAATTGATCCATGGAAGCACAGGCTGGTGCTAGCAATACAGTATCCCCCGGCTTAGCAATATTAATTGCTTGGAAAACAACATCTTCCATCAATTTCTTTGCATCACTAATTTGATCAACTCTATAAATCTCAATGGCAGGTGATTTTTCCTTGAACGCCTCTGCTATTAGCTCGCGATCTGCCCCAATTAAAATTACAGATTTAATTCTGCTAGAACATCTTTGTGCCAATTCATTCATGCTTGCCCCTTTTGCAAGGCCACCTGCAATCCATACCACATTAAAGTTTGCCAGCAATGAAGCGATGGCAGCGTGAGGATTAGTTGCTTTTGAATCATCGATCCAGTTAATTTCATTTTTGTTTATGACTAATTCCATACGATGATGATCCGGCAAAAAATTCTTAAGACCAGATTTAATCAATTCATAATTTACGCCTATTGCCAATGCCAATGCTGCCGCTGCAAGTGCGTTAAGTATGTTATGTGGAACAGTTGGTGTTATATCAACCAACTCCGATATCTCATTAGCTTGTGCTGGTGAAAGTGAAAAAGCACGATCTACTAATAAATTCTCCACTACGCCCAACTCACCTGCATTTGGGGTATCAAGTGAGAACCAAATTACTGAATCTGCCATTACTCGACGTGATAACTCAGGATCGGACTTGTTTAATATAACTTTTGAACTCTGCTTAAGCAATTTAAGCTTTGCCAAAGCGTAAGCTTCAAAACTTCCATGCCAATCGATGTGATCTTGAGCGATATTAAGAACTGCCACCGCCTCATACTTCGCTAAATTACTCCACTCTATTTGAAATGATGAAAGCTCGATTGCCAAGTACTCATAAGGTTTATCTGCAATTACGGCATCAATGACTGTTTCACCAACATTTCCGCAAGCTGCGCCATTTATTTTTGCTGCCTTGAAAATGGATTCAACCATCTTGATAGTTGTGGTTTTGCCATTTGTGCCGGTTAAAGCAATCCATCGTTGATCAGGGGCTAATACTTGCTTTATTTTCCAGGCCAAATCAACCTCACTTATTACCTCAATACCACTGCATTTAAGTTTTGAAATTACTGGATGGTCTAGACGCCATCCGGGTGAAACTACCGCCAGTTGAATTCCATCCGGTATTTGATTTGTTACATCTGAAGTATTAGATAATTTCTCATCAAACAAGACAGTAGTTGCACCGAACTTTTTTAACGCCTTCTCAACAGATCGACCAGTAACACCTGCCCCAATCACTAAACATTTTTTGGCTGCCAATTCTGCGACAAAGTTCATGCTAGGAAACGACCCATTGGGCATAAAACAATCCCAAGCCTGCGGCAACACCAAGACTGGCAATGATCCAGAATCTGATGACAATGGTTACCTCGCCCCAACCCATTAATTCAAAGTGATGCTGCAATGGGGCCATCTTGAAAACACGCTTGCCACCTGAAATTTTAAAATAAACCACTTGAATTATTACCGACGCAGTAATCAGAACAAATATAAATCCAAGCACAACTAGCAACAGTTGAGTTCTTAATGTTATTGCCATTCCAGCTAATGCTCCGCCCAACGCAAGGGAGCCAACATCACCCATAAATATTTTGGCGGGTGAAGCATTCCACCATAAAAATCCGCCACATGCACCCGCTAATGCAGCCGCTAATACAGCAAGATCAAGCGGATCTCTAACCTCATAACATTTAAGCCCAGGTGATACCGCGCAACTTTGGCCAAACTCCCAAACCCCAATTAAAATGAAGGCGGTAAAAACCATAACTGCGGCGCCAGTGGCCAAGCCGTCTAATCCATCAGTCAAATTCACACCATTACTAGTTGCTAGCACCATCAAAATTACCCAAATAATTACAAGCGCAACTGACATTTTTATCGCGGTATCTCTTACCGTGGATAGGTTTGCTGAAATTGGAGATAAACCATCTTGGTCTGGAAACTGCAATCCAGCATAAGCAAATAATCCAGCAACTAAAGCTTGACCAAATAATTTTTGCTTAGCTTTTAATCCTAACGATCTTTGTTTTACGATTTTTAGCCAATCATCCAATAATCCAACAAATCCCAGTCCCAGAATTAGTCCAATTACCAATAATGCTGATGTAGTTGGGGCAACACCGGTTATTAAGTGGCTTGCGAAATAACCCACAATTACCGCAGCTATTAAAGCAAGACCCCCCATAGTTGGTGTTCCATGCTTTATATGATGTGTAGTTGGCCCATCTTCACGAATTATTTGGCCGTAACCCTTCCTTGTTAAGATTTTTATTAAAGCAGGAGTAGCAAAGAAGGCAAAAATTGCAGCGATAGCACCAGAGAGCAAAATACCTTTCATTTCTCTCTCCCATTCCAGGCATCTTTAATAATGCTAGCTAGCTCTTCAAACTTCTCAGACCTTGATGCCTTGAGCAACACCACATCGCCAGCCGAAAAATTCTTGACTAACTCTAAAACAGCCTGCGGGTTTGAGCACTTATGTAGGAGCAAATTCCCCTCAAAATCCTTTTTTGCAGGCAGTGTGTAGAGCTCGGTGCCCACACTGACTAGATGATCTATCCCAATCTCAACACAGTACTGCGCAACATCCTCATGGCCCGATTTCTCAGATCCACCTAACTCATGCATTTTGCCTAAAATCGCCCAAGATTGTCCGCCACCTTCTTGGCTTAAGAAAGCAAGTGACTTCACCGCTGCCTTCATACTTTCTGGATTAGCGTTGTAATAATCGTGAATTATTTTAATTTCGGAGAAATCCTCAATTTGCATGCGCCACTTACTGCTCAAAGCAGCGGTAGTAAGACCAAGAGATATTTTCTCACCACCTATACCAAGTGCATATGCTGCGCCAGCAGCACCCAATGCGTTTGCAATTTGATGCTCACCTAGAACATGCAGTGATACTCGGCTTCGATCCTTTGGTGTGACTAGATCAAAATTTGCATATCCGCCGTGGATCTCAATATCAGCCGCTCTTATCTCCTGCCCCTCGCCAAAAAGTATTTTCTTAACCTTTGAATTTTCAGCCATTTTTGGTGTGAAAGAGTCATAACAACCTAAAACTGCAACTTTTCCCTCACCGAGGTTTTCTACCAACTCTGCCTTGGTTTTTGCTAATCTCTCAACAGAACCAAACTCACCTAAATGTGCCTGACCTACAACTAAGACCACGCCAACATCTGGTGATGAGATCTGGGTCAGCTTTGCAATATCACCAACATGTCTGGCTCCCATCTCTAAAATACAATATTTTGTATCTTCTGTGCACCTAAGTAAAGTTAATGGCAATCCGATTTCGGTGTTTAGATTATCAATGGTCGAAATAGTTGGGCCAATATTTTTTAAAATAGAGTCTAAGAGCTCTTTAGTAGTGGTTTTTCCTTGTGAACCTGTAATTCCTATTACCTTAAGATCTTTAATGTTTTCTCTAACATATTTTGCTAGATCCAAAAGTGCTCGACCAACATCTGCCACCACAATTGATGAAACCTCAACTGGTTTAGAAACTAATGCAAATTTTGCCCCGGAAGACACAGCTTCGTTGACGAAATCATGACCATCCACATTTAACCCTTTGAAGGCTACAAAAAAAGTGCCATCTGTAGCATTTTTCGAATTGATCACCGGATTTTGATCAATCATCATCTCCTCTGGAATATTGTGTAATTTCCCCGAAACTACCTGGGCAAATTTCGCTGCTGAAATTTTAATCATGATTTCTTGCCCTGCTTAATAGATTCAGATAGCTCGATTCGATCATCAAATGGGGTGATAACGCCTTTAAAATCCTGTCCACTTTCATGTCCTTTTCCTAATACCAAAACCGTATCGCCATCCTTTGCTAGTTTCACTGCCTGATCAATTGCCTGCTTACGATCGGCCAATACAAATCCTTTACTACCCATCACAAGCCCATCAGTCATCTGCATCAAAATCTCATCAGCTGATTCAGAGCGTGGGTTATCGCTGGTAAAAATCGCTTGATCACAACCATCAAATAGCGCTTTACCCATTAAAGATCGCTTGCTGCTGTCTCTATCGCCACCACAACCTAATACACCAATAACACGACCTGAAGTAAAGGATCTGGCAGTTTTTAACACTCGCTCCACAGCATCTGGTGAATGGGCGTAATCAACTAACGCGGTAAATGATTGCCCGGCATCTATTTTTTCTAGCCTTCCTGGAACAGAGTTGAGTTTAGGTAGGACAGATGTGATTTGGGAGGTGGCAACACCCGTTAAATTAGTTATTGCAACCGCTAGTAATAAATTCTCTAAATTAAAATCTCCTAGTAGCCCAAAATCACCAGCGATTACCTCACCTGTTTTAGTGGCAATTTCTACAAAAAATCCGTTTTTAGTTGGTTTTGAACTTTTTAAGTAATAATCCGCGCTGCTGGCTTTTTTAGAGACTGTGGTTACTGCAATAGCAGATTCACTTGCTAATTTGGCGCCATAGGCATCATCAATGTTAATTACCGCAACGCTGGCATACTCTGCGGTAAACAAGGCAGCTTTGGCAGCGAAGTAGGAGTCCATTGTCTTGTGATAATCCAGGTGATCTTGGGTGAGATTTGAAAACGCTACAACTTTATATTTGCATCCCTTGATGCGAGATTGATCAATCGCATGGCTACTGACCTCCATAATGAGATTAGTACATCCTTTTTCTAGAGCTGTTGCTGCCAGAGCTTGTAATTCATCTGCCTCTGGCGTGGTTCTTGCGGTTTGTAAATCTTGACCACCAACTTGAACTCCCAAAGTTCCAATTAGCGCAGATTCCTGGCCACATAGCTGCCAAATTTGTTTAACCAAATTAGCGGTGGTGGTTTTTCCATTAGTGCCAGTCACACCTGCTGCAATTAATTGCTCAAATGGATGGTTAAACAACCACGCAGTAATTGGACCGATAAACTTTCTAGGCTCAGGAGTTATAAAACTTGGAATTCCTGCATCCAATTTTTTATCACTTAATACCGCAGCAGCGCCATTGCTTACTGCCTGCTCAATAAATTTTGCCCCGTGTGTCTTACTCCCAGCAAATGCGATAAATAGATCACCCTTTTTCACCTGCTGTGCATTTATGCAAACCCCAGAAATCATGCAGTTTCGGTCAAAGATTTTTGCATCAAAATCTGCAAGTGATTTACTGATGGAAATCTTTGGCCTAATACTCATTATTAAGCCCCGCTCTTTGCTTTTGTACTCACTGCAGATTTTAAAGCAGCTTCAGTTAGGCTAAAAATAGTTTTATCGGTTTTTGTGGGCTGCACCCGCTTACTTTGCAACACAAAACTCATTACCTTTTTAAATACTGGTCCAGCCAATACTCCACCCCAATGCATTCCTTGTGGGTCTTGAATGGTCACACTAACTACAAACTCAGGTGCATCAGCTGGTGCAAAACCCACAAATGATGCGGTGTAGCCGCTATAGCAACCGCACGCTGTGTTATAGCGATTTGCAGTTCCAGTTTTTCCTGCAATTCGGTAGCCAGGAATTGCCGCTGAAGGCGCAGTTCCGTTTTTGGAAACAACACTTTCCATCATGGCTCTCATATTTTGCGAGGTTTGCTCACTTAAAACTCTTACCGATGCATTTTCCTTTGCCTGGGTGTACTTCCCGCTCTCATCAACCACACCAGCCAATATTGAAGGTGAAACTCGTACGCCATTGTTTGCAATTGTGGCAAAGACTGAGGTGGTTTGCATAGCAGTTAATGAATAACCCTGACCAAAAGCAAATGTTGGCAAAGAGGTGCCAGACCAATCTTTCACTTGTAGTAGTGAGCCAGCGGATTCACCAGGAAGTTTTGAATTAGTACTTTGTCCCATACCAAATTTACGTAGGTACTCATACAATCGATCTTTACCCAACTTTTGGCCAATTTGTATTGATCCGGTATTACTTGAAACCGCAAGCAATCCAGTAGTAGTTAATCGCTGCGTTGGATGCTTTTCATGGTCATGGAAGTACTCATCTGCAACCTTCATTTTGTAAGGAATAGTAAATACCGACTCCGGGGTAATCAGACCCTCTTCCATCGCAGCTGCCACAGTAATTACTTTTCCAGTTGAACCTGGTTCGTATACATCTTGCACCGCTGGGTTGCGCAGTTTGCCCAAAGTAATTGAGTTTGAATTGTTGGGATCAAATGTTGGCGCACTTGCTTGCGCCAAAATGGCACCAGTTTTTGGATCCATAACTATTACCGTGCCTGATTGTGCCCTAGCCGAGGAAACCGCCTGATTAATGGCGTTTTGCGCAACCCATTGAATGTCTCGATCAATAGTTAATCGAATACTAGTTCCAGCTTTTGCCTCCACACTAACTCGTTCAGAACCGGGGATTATTTTTCCGCGACCATTTGCGTAGGCGTATTTACCATTTGTGCCAGCAAGTAAATTATTTAGACTACTTTCAATTCCAGAAGCACCTGCTCCTTGATCGTTGATAATTCCCACCAAAGATGCAGTCAATAATCCGCTTGGGTAATCACGAATATAGCTGCGCTCTGGCACAAAGCCAGCTATTCGCTTACTAATTCCTGCTTTACTTTTTAAGAGAATTGAATTGTATTTTTCAATTGCTTCATAAACTTCACTCCACTTAGCTGGGGTGATATCTTTGGCGATCAATACATATCGTCGTTCTCCGGTAAGGTCAGGTAGAAGTTGGCTGGGAGTCATTCCTAGAATTGGTGCCACTATATTTGCGGCAGTTACTGGGTCATTAACCACTGTTTGATCAACGGCAATATTTATTGCTGTGATACTTCTTGCTAATTCAACCCCATTGATATCGTAGATTGTCCCTCGCGGTGCCAAAAGTGTTGCCGTTTTACCCAACTCAACATTCGCCTTTTCGACATAGCCATTTGCTCTGATTGCCTGAATTTCAATTAAGCGCAATCCGAAAAGTAAAAAAATGACAATTGCAATTGCCACAATTTTGCGAATTCGATCCTGCACCAGTCGAGATTGATTCATTAGCCACCTACCGAGATATCTAGAAACCTTGGGTTACTACTAGGGACCATGCCTAATTTGCTTGCTTGCTCAGCTAATTTTTCAGGTGAGGATTTTTGTGCCACTTGGCGCAAAATTGCCTCTCGCTGATCAGTTAATAGCTGCGCCTCTTGTTTGAGTTGCTTTAGCAAGAATGCATCCCTTGCGAGCGCAGTATTAATCACCAAAAGTGATAGCAGCCCTGCGGTAAAAATAGTTGCAATGAAAATTACAAAGGTGCGCTGGGCTGCAACCTCACCAGACTTAATCTCTGGAACAAGTCGTAAAACAGCTTTGTTAGTTTTTTCGCGGACAATCTTGCGAGATATTTCTATCGCCGGTGCTAACTCAAATATCGCCATTAGGCAGCCACCCGTTCAATCGCTCGAAGTCGCATCGATTGGGAACGTGGATTACTTATCTGCTCATTTTCATCAGCACCCTGGCTGCTGCTGAGTAATAATTTGTAGCTTGCTGCTGAGTTAGGAAGCTCAACAGGTAGCCCCCGTGGGGTGGATGATTTTGTAACATTTGCAAAACACCCTTTAACAATTCGATCCTCCAGGGATTGATAAGACATCACTACCAAGCGCCCACCAATACTTAAGGCTGATAAGGCAGCTGGAATTGCTCGCTCTAAAATGGTGAGCTCTTGATTAACCTCTATCCGAATTGCTTGAAAGGTGCGCTTAGCCGGATTACCACCAGTGCGCCGAGCTGCTGCTGGAATTGAGTCTTTAACTATCTGCGCTAGATCCTTAGTGGTATTTAACTCACCGGCTGTTCGCGCCTTGATAATGTTTTCTGCGATCTTGCTAGCAAATTTTTCTTCGCCATAATTTTGTAGAATTTTTGCCAACTGTCCGTGAGAGTAGCTACTGAGTACCTGGGCTGCGGTTATGGCAGCACGCTGATCCATCCGCATATCAAGGGGTGCTTCATAGGCGTAGGAGAAGCCCCGCTCTGCCTGGTCTAGTTGCATTGAGGAGACACCTAAATCAAACAAAATTGCATCAGCGCTTTCTAATCCAGCGGTAAGAAGTGACGGTTGAATCTGATCAAATGTGGTGTTAATAAATGTGGTGCGCTTTTCATACTTAGCTAAATTAGATTTAGCGATGCTAATCGCCGATGCATCTCGGTCTAAACCAATTAACTGTAAGTTGGGAAATCGCTCTAGAAATACCTTGGCATGGCCACCTAGACCTAGTGTGGCGTCAATTAAGTAAGGTTTAGATTTATTTTCAAGTGCTGGAGATAGCAAATCTACACAGCGCTCAACTGCCACTGGTGTGTGCGAAACCTTTGCACTCATTTGCCTCTCCCCCTTTTTTTCTTCTTCTTTTTCTTAGAACTTTTATTACTTTCATCTACCCAGATATCTACTTAGGTCACCGCCACTTGACGGAACTTTTTTCAATAATGCGCGGCACCGGGGAAGTGGCGCCGCGAATTTTTATAAGTGGCGGTGGCCTAAATAGATATTTGTTTGGATTTAGAACAATCCAGGTAGTACCTCCTCTGATACATCAGCAAAGGTTTTTTCACGATCTGCTAAATACTTACCCCAAGCAGTTTGATCCCAAATTTCAAGTCGGGTATTAGCACCAATTACTACGCAATTTTTTTCTAAGCTGGCGTAAGTTCTAAGTCCAGATGGAATATTGATTCGACCTTGGTTATCTGGCACCTCATCATGAGCACCGGCAAACATCACTCTTAAATAATCACGAGAATTTTTCTGAGTGACTGGTGCTTGACGTAATCTTTCAGTAATTAATGCAAACTCAGCTGCTGGAAAAACATAAAGGCAGTTCTCCTGACCCTTTGTTATTACTAAACCATCTGCTAATTCATCTCTAAATCGAGCTGGCAAAATTAATCTGCCCTTTTCATCAAGTTTGGGCTCATGGGTGCCAAGAAACATCAACTGGCCTCCCCACGCTCAGATTACGGCTTAGGCCACCACTTTACTCCCTTTTTCCCCACTTTCAACCCCCCTCACCCACTATCACTCCACTACCCTCCCAGCCGAAAATGGGCATAAAAAAACCGCCCAGATAGGCGGTAGGCGACTCTTAATGCAGCTTAATTCTGGTTGTTACGCCGATCCCATCTCTCCTCGAGCCCTTGCCCCCACCCCGGCTTTTTTACCCCTTTAAAGCCAGTTTTCACCGTGAGGTTGGTGATGAAGAGCAACAATCCAGCTAGACAGATTAGAAATGCAATCACTCCCACTGCGGTGACCTGAGCGATCAGACCGCTGATCAAAACCAGCAAACCAACTACCACAATGCTTAAGCCCAAGAGCGCCCGAGAGCCCTGGCGGGTGCGAGCCTTACCGGTCAAGGTAGATAGCAGCCGTGGATCCTCTTGCTCCAATGCAGCCTCCATCTCAGCAAGAAGTTTTTTTTCGTGGTCAGAAAGTGCCATATTCGAAATATAGAGCACTTGACGATATTTTTAAACCTAAAGGCTCACTCTTCTTCGTGATCTTCAACCAACCTGGCTGGGCGCAGACTGCCTCTGCCAAATTTGGCTTTAATCCGGTCAATCGCAGAATCGGCTTGACGCCAACTGCTGGCACGTTCGCCCAAAACCATCTGGTGCAGCTCCTCATTGACCACCAAGGAATCTAATGAGACCCCAACTAATCTAATTAGCGCTCGATCAAGATGCAGGTTTAGATATAGCTTTTTCACCACCTCAAATATCTCTTGGGTTCCAGAAACTGGCAGATCCAAACTCTTTGATCTAGTTATTGTTTTAAAATCTGCAAATCTGACTTTAATTGAAACTGTGTTGGTGGCAAAGTTTTTCTCTCGCATTCGTTCTACACTTTTCTCAGTCAATCTTAAGAACTCCTTTAAGATCTCCTCCGATTGATCTAGATCGGTATCAAATGTTTCAGAGGCGCTGATGCTTTTTTCAATATGCACACTTTCAACATCTCGATAATCCCTACCCCAAGCCAACTCATAAAGTGAAGCACCACTTGCTTGGCCTAAAACCCTAATTAATGTACTACGCGGCGTATTGGCAATATCGCCAACTGTCATTAAGCCAATCTTTGCTAATTGCTCATTAGTTTTTGGTCCAACTCCCCATATTTCCTTAGCTGGCAGTGGGTGAAGAAACTCCAAAACTTTTCCTGGATCTATCTCCAGCACCCCATTTGGTTTACAGTGATTTGAAGCGATTTTTGCGATAAATTTGTTATGGGCAATTCCAACAGAACATGTGATTCCTTCACGTGCTTCAACCTCTTTTCTAATTGAATCGGCAATTTGTCTGCCGGTGCCAAGAAGTTTTCTTGCCCCTGTCACATCTAAGAACGCTTCATCCAGAGAGATCGGTTCGACTAAGGGCGTAACATCTTCAAAAATTTTCATCACACTCTCTGAGACCTCTGCGTATCTAGCCATATCAGGGGCAATAAAAACCGCGTGCGGTGCTAAAGCCTTTGCCTTATAAATTGGCATCGCAGCTTTGATACCAAATTTTCTTGCTTCATAATTTGCGGCTGAGACCACACCACGTCTGCCTGCGCCAACAACTACAGCTTTGCCTTTTAATTTTGGATTATCTTTTTCTGCAACCGATGCGTAGAAAGCATCCATATCTACATGCAAAATGGTTGCAAATCCCTCGCTAAAACTCATAAATTTTCCACAAAAAAATCGTTAGACATACCTTAAGTTTAGGTTATATACCTGAGAGTAATGACTAGGCTGATAATTAAACGAATAGATCAAGCCAAATTGGTGAGAATCTCTGAAAGGTAAATAAGGGAATACATGTCAATTACTGAACTTTTACTAGTTGTTGGACGGGTGCTTTTTGCGCTCTTGTTTATTAGCTCTGGAATTTCGCATATAACCAAAAATGCTGCGATGACAAGCTACGCTCAATATAAGAAGATACCAATGGCAAAGTTTGCCGTTTACATAACCGGAGTAATGCTCGTGCTAGGTGGGCTTTATATTGCACTTGGTTTCTATGCTGACCTAGGCGCACTATTACTTGCTGCATTCTTACTTCCCACCGCCTTCTTAATGCACCCATTCTGGAAAGAGAGTGATGCGACTGCTAAGCAAAACGAGAGCATCTCTTTTTTCAAAGATCTTGCATTAGCTGGTGCGGCAATGATTATTTTCGCACTACTTCGCGGTGGCGCAGATTTTGGAAACACGGTAGGAACTCTGCTTTTCTTTGGCTAATATTTAAACAAACCGCCCCTACTTTTTTATACTTTGGGGCGGTTTTCTCATGATTAACCACATTTGTATGAAAGCATCGCCTCATGGAGATATCGCTAATTCTGACCGCATTGATCAGTGGCGGCTTTATTGGCGCAGTCCTTGGCTTTATCGGTGCAGGTGGCGCAATGGTTTCAGTCCCAATTTTGTTATACCTATTTGATTTCACACCAATTAACGCCACAACCGCAGCCTTAGCGGTAGTTTTCTTAGCAGCAATATCTGGCTTGGCGCCAAAATTTAAAAGTGGCGATGTGTTAGTCAAAGAGGCTTTAACAATTTGGGCGCTGGGATTGTTAACAAACATCGGTTTAGGTTTAATCGTTACCAAAATACCTGACAGAGTTATCTTAATTGGATTTTCCTTAGTCCTTCTTGGCGCAGCGTATTCAATGATTAAATCACCAGTTAAAGCTCAACCAGAGAAGAAGATGCCGGTCTGGGCACTACTTTTGCTCTCGTTGTTAATTGGTGCATTAACTGGCCTCTTTGGCATTGGTGGTGGCTTTTTAGCAATTCCGATCTTGGTGTTGTTTTTTCACACTCCCCAAAATAAGGCAGCGGGAACCTCGCTACTAATTATCGCCCTCAATTGCCTCACCGCCTTTATTGCGAAGTTCGCCATTTGGGATCAAATCAATTGGCGCTACCCTTTAATTATCGCCCTGGCAGCGATTGTGGTTGCTCGAGTTGCTTCAAAACTTGCAGCACAAACACCGACTGTTCACCTAAAACGAGGATTCGCCCTGCTACTACTTTGCATTGCCTGCTTTACTATATTAACTCAGACTTAAATCAGTCATTTAAAAGGAGTGCAAGTTGAAAAATCAAAGAATGATCTCGATGGAGTTCTTGGGAACAGGAATTTTGGCAGTAGCAATCGTGGGTTCAGGACATATGGCAATCGACCTGCAAGCAGATTCAGGGATGGTTTTATTCATAAATGCATTAGCTACCGCAATCGGTCTAGCCCTAGTCATCAAAATCGGTATGAAGGTTAGTGGATCTCATTTCAACCCCGCGGTTACCTTGGTTATGTTGCTGCTAAAGAAAATAACTCCACAGCTTGCATTTTTTTATATCTCTGCACAGATAATTGGTGCAATCGCAGGTGTGGGGTTTGCAAATCTGCTTTTTGATCAAAAAGCACTGGATCAATCATCAATTGAGCGCACAGGTTCAAATCTTTTCTTTTCGGAGATTTTTGCAACAGCAATTTTACTTTGGATTATTTTACGTTTTCCAAAGCGAGATGACTTAATTGCAATATATGTTCCACTTTGGATTTTTGGAGCAATATTGTTCACCTCAAGCACCTCATTTGCCAATCCAGCAATCACCATTGGTCGTATTTTTACTAGCTCGGTGGTCGGAATTTCACCTGAATCAGTAATTGCATTTATTGCCGCACAATTAATTGGTGCAAGTTTGGGTTTATTGGCCGCTAAAAATATTACAAATACAAATAAGGAAGGCAATGAGTAAACCTTCAGTCTTATTTGTTTGTGTACATAACGCAGGTCGTTCACAAATGGCTGCCGCCTTCTTAACTCATTTAGCCGGGGACCGTGTTGAGGTGAGATCTGCAGGCTCCGCTCCCGCAGACAGTATCAATCCTGCGGTAGTTGCAGCGCTGCAGGAAATCGGAATTGATATTTCACATGAACAGCCAAAAGTTTTAACAACATCGGCGGTTGAACAATCTGATGTTGTTATCACCATGGGGTGTGGTGATGCTTGTCCCTTTTTTCCAGGCAAGCGCTACTTGGATTGGGTATTGCAAGATCCGGCGGGCCAAGGTGTCGCCGATGTCAGACCCATTCGAGATGAGATTCGCAAGTTGGTTGAGGAATTAATTCCAACCTTGTTTAAATAACTACTGGCTTACCATTTTCAACCCAGGCGATTATTCCGCCAGTTAGATTAAATGTTGAAGTAAAACCTATTTCCTCCATCTTGCTAGCCGCATCAGCCGAACGTTTTCCCGAGCGGCAATAAATTGCGTAGGTTTGCTCTTTATCAAGAGTGGATATGCCAGTGGCGAAGTGCTCCGATAAAACATCAATATTTATGGAATTCGCAATATGACTCTCGGCATATTCAGCTGGGGTGCGCACATCAAGCACAACTACCGTTTTCTCCGCAATCTTTGAATCGAATGAAGTTGCATCTAGGTTTATCATCAGAAGGTAATCTTATCTACATGAAAGCATTAGTTGAAAGCCATGAGCACCACCCCTTTCCAAGATGGGGAGCTCTAAATAGGTTTTATGCAGTGACACCAGCCATGACAGGTGGTAATAAGTGATAACAGTTGTTTACTTTTGGCGGATTAGTAAAGTAGCTCTCCCCATAGCTATTCTAAATATGGCAAGTAATAAATTACTGTTAAAAAAAATTCCAGGTATCTCATTTATCAAATTGCTAGGTACTGGTAAAGGTGAAACTTTCACACCAAAAGATGCTGATCAGTTTCGTTGGGGAATCCTAGCTACTATTAATGAAGATAAACTTGATCAATTAGAGAAATCATTGGTGTTAAAGTTATGGCGAAAAATCTCCTCAAATGAGTATCGCGCTATATTAAAACCAATTTCCTCTCATGGATATTGGTCTGGCAAGCAACCTTTTGAGGTAGAAAAATTTGAATGGAGCGGAAAAATTGTTGCAATTACTAGGGCTCGAATTGTTTGGCGAAAGAATTTTCAATTTTGGCGTGCTGTTCCGCCAGTCACTTTAAGTTTGCACCAATCCCAAGGACTATTAGCTGCAATCGGAATTGGAGAGGCACCGATCGGTCTGCAGGGAACTTTTTCAATCTGGGAAAGTGGAGCTGCGTTGCGGGAGTTTGCCTACAAAGGAAATGCCCATGTCCAGGCAATCAAGGCGACGGAGAGCAACAAGTGGTACTCCGAAGAGCTATTTGCAAGGTTTGCCGTAATTGCGGAGCAGGGCGTACTGCTTTAGTACGGCACAATTACCCCTATGTCGCTGCGCCAATTTTATCCAAGGAAAAACTCTCGCCGCCAAGTATCTAGTTGGAAATTGATTGTCTTGTATACAACCTTGGTGGTGGCAATTGGATTACAAATTTCATACCCACTAATTGAAGGTGAAGCACTTCGAGTTGTAACAATTGCAACAGTTTATTGGGCTGCTGCCGCAATGTTTTTGCATGCAATTATCACCTATGGAATGGTTTACGCATTGCAGTTTATTTCGATTACTTTTATATACGCTCTTGGAGTTGAACAAGTAGGTAGCAGAACTGGCTGGCCCTTTGGAAGTTATGAGTACTCAGGAACATTGGGTTATCAAATTTATGGCGTCCCGTTGGTTGTGCCATTTGCTTGGGTAATGTTGGCGCACCCACTACTTATTGCGGCGAGAAAAGTAACAAAAAATTGGGTTTTTTTATATGGTGGAGTTGGGATGATGGCCTGGGATTTGTTTTTAGATCCTCAAATGGTTGCCGAAGAGAGATGGACTTGGGAATTTTCTGGCTCACATGTTCCGCTTCAGCCTGAAATTCCATTATCAAATGCTTTTGGGTGGCTGTTGACTGGAATGGGACTGATGGCAATATTAAATGCCGTACTTAGAATAGATCGACGAAAAGTAACAACATCATCTGCTGTTCCTGATTTCTTTTTAATTTGGACCTGGTTTTCTGGCATAGTTGGAAATCTATTTTTCTTTGATAGAAGTGGTGTTGCACTCTCTGGCGGCATAGTATTTGGGTTAGTTATGATTCCTTACTTATTTTCTAGGCGATTTGGTCCGCCAACAAATATTTAATGGAGATTTTACTCCTACTAAATGGCTTGGCACTGGCTTTAGTAATCATCAATAGCTTTACAATCCGGGTCATAAAAAATCAGAAAAATACAATTAATCACTCTGTTTCAATTTTAATTCCAATGCGAAATGAGCAGACAAATGTTCAAGGTTGCTTGTCATCAGTTATTGAGCAAAAAGGTTTAGCAAATTTTGAGGTGATTGCATTAGATGACAACTCTGAAGATGCTACAAAATCTTTGATAACAGCTTTTGCCTCTGTAAAGACCATTGCGGGCAGTAACCCACCAGATAAATGGCTGGGAAAGTTGTGGGCTTGCCAGCAGCTAGCAGAGGCGAGCACTGGGGAGTATTTGGTTTTTCTAGATGCTGATGTTCGGCTGAGTGAAAATGCAGTTGCAAGCGCGATTGCACAAATGGGTGATTGGGATTTCTGCTCGCCCTATCCTCGGCAGATAGTGAACGGCTTCATTCAAAGGATCTTTCAACCATTACTGCAATGGTCATGGCTAGTATCGGTGCCGTTACTTATAAGTCAAAAGTTTTCAATTAAATCTATGGCTATTGCCAATGGACAATTTTTAATAATAAAACGAGATGCATATTTAAGATCTGGTGGTCATGCATCGGTGAAATCAGAAGTTTTAGATGATTTGATGTTGGCCAAAAGGCTATTGGGAGCAGGATTTAAGGGTGGAGTAACTGAAGCAAGTGCTATTGCAAGTTGTCATATGTACAGCACCGGTAAGGAATTAATTAAGGGATATCAAAAATCTTTGTGGAAGGCTTTTGGCTCTATTCCTGGAACTTTAATTGCAATCTTCTTGCTATTTGTCACCGGCGTGCTGCCGTTTTTAGCTGCTGTGACTGGCTCACCTTTTGGATTAATCGCCTTTGGATTAATAGTGCTTAGCAGGATAATTGCTGCCCTTCGCACAGGTGGATTACCAAATACCGCACTCCTTCACCCAGTTGCTATTACCTTTCTAATTGGCTTAATTATTTACTCTTGGTTTGGGAAAGTGACCAAGACATTAACTTGGCGGCAGAGACTGGTTGCTTAAATGGCAAAGATTTCAATAATTGGCGCCGGGATAGGTGGCATGAGCGCTGCCGCTCGTCTTGCTAAAAATGGGCACGATATAACAATATTTGAAAATAGTGATCGCTCCGGTGGTAAGTGCAGGACAGAGTGGTTTGGTGATTATGCATTTGATACCGGACCTTCACTCTTAACGCTGCCAGCTGTTTACCGAGATCTTTTCTTGAAAACTGGAAAGCGATTAGAACACATACTGGAGTTGACCCCGGTGGATCCAGCCTTTAATTATCACTTTGCTGATGGTAAATCTGTGCTCTTTCCCAACTTATCCAATCCCAAGACATACGAGGTGATTGAAAATTCCTTTGGAAAAGAGGCAAGTATCGGCTGGGAAAAAATTATTAACCGTGCAGAGCGAATGTGGGAAGTTTCTAGAGAACCATTTGTTGAATCAGAGTTAACCTCGATCTGGCCATTGCTGAAAAACAAAAATTTGATCAAACAAATTTCAGAGATTGCCCCATTTACCTCATTGCGAAAACTTGGAAGTAAATTTCATTTAGATCCACATCTACAAATGATTATTGATAGATATGCCACCTACACCGGTAGTGATCCAAGAACGGCTCCTGCCGTGCTGCTTACAATTGCATTTGTAGAAAGCACATTTGGGGCCTGGCATATTAAAGGTGGAATTGGCCAACTCTCCGTTGCACTTGAACAACGATGTAGAGACCTAGGTGTGAAATTTGAATTTAACACTCAAGTTGAAAAAATTATGACGGCAAGCAACAAGGTCACTGGGATTAGAACCTCCACTGGAAAAACTGTTAACTCAGATTTAGTGGTTGCAAATGCCGATACTGAGTACGTTTATAACAAATTGTTAGACAAGTCTGTATCGGCTGCGCGCAGTGAGCGACGCAAACTAAGAGTGGCGACTAAGTCTCTGGCTGGATTTTCCCTACTTTTAGGATTAGACAATTCAAAGGGCAGCCCAGTGAATGTCAATCACCACAATGTTTACTTTCCCAAAGATTACGATGCAGAGTTTGATGAGATATTCAACAAAAAGGTTCCCGTAACAGACCCGACTATCTACATTTGTGCACCAAAAGATGGCTCTATGGTCTCAGCACCAAATAAAGAATCTTGGTTTGTGCTAGTTAACGCACCTCGCCATGACCTGGAAAACGGATGGAATTGGGAGAACGGAGCAGCTGCTTACGCCCAATCAATTATCAATAAGCTTGATAAGTTGGGACTAAATGTTTCAAATCGCCTAGAGCTTATGAAGTACCGAACTCCTGCCGATTTAGAGAATTATGCAATGGCGCCAGGTGGTTCGATATATGGAACCTCAAGTAATAATGCAGTTTCTGCATTTCTACGTAGTAAAAATCGATCAAAAGTTAAAGGGCTATTTTGTGTTGGGGGCTCTACGCATCCTGGGGGTGGGCTACCGTTGGTGGGAATTAGTGCAGAAATAGTTTCTAACGCTATTGGAAAAGCTTAACTCAATTTCCTATACGCAAACCTGCTAACCATGAAAAGGCTAATACACTGCAGAATTAACCAAATGAAAGTTATTTCATTAAGCATCTCGATACCAAATTGAAATGCAATCAATAATACGAAAATGAATGAGGCTCGTACTGGACGCTCAGCAGGGGTAACAACTCCCACTTCATTAACTCCTAGTCCACCAGCACGGGCTCGCAAATACTCCTGAACCGAGGCGATAAGAAGTACTGCAATCAGCAAATTCATACCCACACCAATTTTGTATAACGCCAGAACCCAAAAGAGCTCGGTAATTCGGTCTGCCAGGGAATCTAGTAATGCTCCCCATTTAGAATTCTTGCCGGTAAGGATCGCCAGGCTGCCATCAATTCCATCACATATAAGTGATATGACTAAAAGTATAGGTGCCCAAATAGTTTGCGCGTATAGATAAAGAATGATTCCAAAAAAAAGTCCCGAAATTGTTAAAGCATTTGGAGTGACACCAATTCTAGAGAGCGGTTTTGAGATTAAATAAGATATGTTTAACCAAGCCTTCACAACTCCACTCACCTGAGCATCACCATGCAATTTGCTCCATGCTGTTAGGAATTCTGATTTATTCATCTCTTCACCAGGCCCAAATTTCTTGCAATTTTGATTGTTGAATCTGCAGAATTCATAGTATAAAAATGGATACCTGGCACATTCATTTCAAGTAACTTACTACCCATCTCGGTAGCAATATCTATGCCAATCTCTCTCACTACGTTTACATCCTCAGAGTGATCTTTAAATCTCGTTAGAATCTGTTCCGGTATCTGCATTCCACTGAGCTCGACCATCCGATTCAGCTGCTTGAGATTTGTAATGGGAAGTATTCCAGCGATAATTGGTAATTTAGAACCTCGTTTACGAAGTCTTTCGACTAGTTGCTGCCATTTGTTAACATCAAAGAAGAACTGAGTTGTGGCAAAAGAAGCTCCCAACTCCTCCTTGCGCAGCAGAACTTCAATATCTTTATCCAGATCAAAATTTGAGGAAGGGTGTCCATCAGGAAATGCTGCAACGCCCACCTTTAAGTCTTTCGATTCAATTGCTAATTCAACCAACTGATCTGCGTGATCAAACCCTCCTGGTATAGATTGCCAATTAGATCTCGGTCCACCTGGCGGGTCTCCGCGCAAAGCTAAGATACTTTCTATTCCAGCTTTTTTATACTGGTCTAAAACATTACTCAATTCGCTTTTAGTTGAACCAACACATGTTAGATGCGCAACTGTTGGAATTGAAGTTCTTGCGGTGATTTCAGTTGTAACTCGAATAGTTCGATCCCTGGTAGATCCGCCAGCGCCATAGGTCACCGAAACAAAATCTGGCTTCAAAGGCGCAAGTTGTGCCAAAACCTGCCAGAGTCGCTCCTCGCCACTTATATCTTTGGGAGGGAAAAACTCAACCGACAAAGTGGGGGCGCTCTGATCATTGCTCACAGCAGGCAGGGTACCGTTGCACCGTGAGTTTTGCTGTGACCAACGATATTAAATCGATGCGCTCTGCCATAAATCAAGCGTTAAATGAGTTCATCCAACAAGAGAATAAATACCTGGCAGGAATTGGTCCAGAGCTCAATCCAATCGCAGAGGCTGTGGAAAAATTTTTGTTAGATAGCGGCAAAAGATTACGCCCACTTTTTGCCTACGTTGGACTCTTAGGAGCGGGCATCCAACCAAATAAATCTATGTTAAGAGCGATAGCAAGTCTTGAGTTAGTTCATGTTTGTGCACTTATTCATGATGATGTAATGGATGGCTCTGATACTAGAAGAGGTGCACCAAGTATTCACAAGGCATTTCAGAGCATGCATGAAAAGAATAAACTTGAAGGATCACCAGAAAAATTTGGGGTGGCATCTGCAATTTTAATTGGCGATCTAGCACTGATTTGGTCTGCGCAAATGCTTCACACCTCGGGCCTAATGACCGAAGAATTAATCTCGGTACTGCCCGTTTATGATGAAATGCGAGTCGAACTTATGGCTGGTCAGTATCTAGATGTTTACGAACAGTCACTTGGAACTCAAAGTATTGAGAGATCTCTAAAGGTTGCTAGGTTCAAATCAGGAAAGTACACAATCCAACGACCATTGCACTTTGGGGCAGCTTTAGGAAAGGCTGATGAAGAGATAATTTCCGCTTACACAAATTTTGGAATTCCGCTTGGTGAAGCTTTTCAGTTGCGCGATGATTTGCTCGGCGTTTTTGGTGACTCATCCGAAACTGGTAAACCTAGCGGTGATGACCTGCGCGAAGGAAAGCGCACCGTATTGATGGCGGTTGCCATGGATAAATCCACTAAAACGCAATTAGATGAGATTAAAAAATTGTTTGGAGACGCAAATCTCACCTCTGCGCAAGTTCAGATGCTGCAGGAAGTAATTATTGAGACAGGTGCTGTTTCTCACATCGAATCTATGATTGAAGAGTTCACATCTACTTCACTCTCAGCCTTAAATCATGATGGAATTACCCCAATTGGTAAGCAACTATTAGCCGAGTTAGCAATACTTGCTACGAGTAGAAAGATTTAATTGTGCCAGCAAAGGTAAAAGGACCAACCGATAATGTCGTAATTGTCGGTGCAGGACTTGCTGGGCTCAGTGCTGCGCTGAGGTTGGCTGGTGCTGGTCGAAAAGTAACTGTTGTTGAACGCGAGTCTGTCCCAGGTGGCAGAAACGGTTTACTGAGTAAAGCCGGGTACTCATTTGATACTGGCCCATCTGTGTTGACCATGCCAGATTTAATTGCTGATGCGCTTGCCTGTGTTGGTGAGGATATAAAAGATTGGTTGGATTTAATCCCACTTAAGCCGCTCTATCGTGCATTTTATGACGATGGATCTCAACTTGATGTTCATTCTGACACAAATCAGATGCAGGCAGAGATTGCCAAAACAATTAGTCCAGCCGAGGCGATTGGCTACGGTAAGTATGTAGATTTTGTTACTAAGTTATATAAATATGAAATGAATGATTTTATTGATAGAAATATTGATTCACCCTTAAATTTATTGACACCAAATCTAGCCAGACTGGTTGCTTTAGGAGGCTTTCGTAAGCTATCCCCCAAGGTAAATCAATTTCTAAAGGATCCTAGAACGCAAAAGGTTTACTCATTTCAGGCTATGTACGCGGGTGTCAGCCCCCAACAAGCATTAGCGATTTATGCCGTAATTGCATATATGGATTCAGTAAATGGCGTTTTCTTTCCTAAGGGTGGAATGCATGCTGTTCCTAGAGCTATGGCTGCAGCAGCAGAAAAACATGGAGTGACCTTTAAATATAACTCTACAGTTACCAAAATTGAAAAAAGTAATGGCAGAGCAACCGCAGTCATTACTGAATCAGGTGAGCGAATAACTTGCGACGTGGTTGTTTTAAACCCAGATTTGCCAGTTGCTTGGCGCGATTTATTAGGTGGTCAACCAAGATCCGTAAGACGACTTAAATATTCACCCTCTTGCGCCACATTGCTGATTGGATCAAATAAGAAATATGACCATCTTGCCCATCACAATATTCATTTTGGTAAATCTTGGGCAGGTGTATTTGATGAATTGATCAACAAAAAAACTTTAATGAGTGACCCGAGTATTTTAGTGACGCTACCTTCCAAAGATGACCCAACGCTTGCACCTGCCGGCAAATCCTCATACTACGTTTTGTTTCCAACCCCGAACCTAACTGCCGATATAGATTGGAACAAAATAGGTCCTAGGTATCGGGATGAAATGATTAAAGCTTTAGAGGATCGCGGTTACACCGGATTTGCAAGTGGAATCGAAGTTGAGCACCTAACCACGCCATTAGATTGGCAAAAACAAGGAATGGAGGCAGGCGCTCCTTTTGCAAGTGCACACACCTTTTTTCAAACTGGGCCGTTTAGGCCAAAAAATCTTGCCAAGGGTTATGAGAACATAGTTTTTGCTGGCTCTGGCACTCAACCTGGAGTAGGTGTACCAATGGTATTAATCTCTGGCAGATTGGCCGCAGAAAGAATTGTTGGACCAGTAAAATAGAAATGAATGAACTAACCGCAGCTGGGATAGTTGATCCAAAATTGCGCGCTTCATATCAAGCATGTAAAAAACTTAACTCAAAACATGGCAAGACTTATTATCTGGCCACACTCCTATTACCACCAGCCAAGCGACCACATGTACACGCTTTATATGGCTTTGCCCGCTACGCAGATGAAATCGTAGATGATTTGGCATCAAATCTAACTGTGGATGAAAAAGCAGTAGCCCTAAAAAAATGGAGTGATCAAGTGCTATTAGATATGAAATCTGGTAGAAGTAATGATCCAATTGCGGCAGCTGTTGTTGACACTGCAATTAAGTTCAAAATACCCATTGCCTATTTTGAATCATTCTTGCATTCAATGCGTATGGATTTAACAGTGACGCAATATCAAAGTTATGAGGATCTTCATGAATATGTCTACGGTTCAGCGGCAGTAATTGGTCTACAGATGGTGGCAGTGCTGGGTACAACATCCTCTGAAGCAGTAGCTTTGGCAAACGAGGCAGCAGAAAAATTAGGAATTGCCTTTCAATTGGCTAACTTTATTCGAGATGTGGGTGAAGATTTGGATCGTGGACGGGTGTATCTGCCTATGAATGAACTTGAAGCCCATGGTGTTAGCCGCCAAATGTTAGAAGCAAGAGTCCTAACACTTGAGATAAAAAATGCCCTTAAAGAGCAGATTCAAAGAGTAAAAAGATTGCAAAAAGAATCCGTGCCTGGAATAGAACTACTAACTCCTGGCGCTCGAGAGTGTATCCAAGCTGCTAGCGAGCTCTACTGTGGAATTGTTGATGAGGTTGAAAAAATTGATTATCAAATATTTACTAAACGCGCCAAGACCTCAACATGGCGAAGATTTAGGGTTGCTTTACCGGCTTATCTGCGGGCAACGGTTGCTCGGTAACTAATTTTTTTGCACACCTGCCCTGCCCCAATAAACCCATAAACTCATCACGCTTAGTACTAATGCAAATCCAAACAAAAGATCCTCAGCAGGTGCTGAGGCTATTCGAATACCCAATATTGCATCTGGGCTGTACATAACAATATTTCTTGAGGTAAGCCACCAATTAGTCAAAAGTTGAAATGGCAAAATAATTGAATAGCTGGTCCAAAATACTTTTTTTGTTGTCAATCTGCTTTTAATCATAAAGTGATCAAAAATAATTGCGAATAAGAATGCAACTACTGCAATATCGGTATAAACCACTATTCATCACCAACTGTCCAGTGCTTTTTCACAGTTCGCACTGCTTGAATTGTCATCAAAGCTGCGAGCGGTACCACAATGAAAAAAAGGAACTCTTCAAATGGGATCTCAAATGGACCAATAATTCCAAGTATCTGTGATTTATCAAAATACCAATGGCCTTGAGAGATTGCATAGGCATCCCATGCTAAAAAAAGTATTGCTACTGGAAAAATACTTAGGAAGGTCCGCTGGATGCGACGCAAAACACCAGTTTTTAAATACAGCTCCAACCAAAAGGATCCGAATACCGTGAACAAGATCATCGCCAAATAGCCAAACTTCATCACGTGGCAACTATAGACAATTTTTTAGTGCGCTAAGATATTAAACACGGGAGCTAAGAAATTTAGCTGAGAGGGTCTGACACTCAGGCCGACCGGTAGACCAGTTCGGTAATGCGAATTGGAAAGGATACTCACATGTCGCTTTTAGAAATATTTGCTTTCCTAACCTCACTTGCTGGTGTAAGCCTGGGCGTACTAGGACCTCGAATCACCTGGATTTTTTGGAATCTTGGAAGTTTGCTTTATGCGGCTTTATTTTTTCAATCCTCATACTATGCAAGTGCTGCCCTTCAATTCTTATTTATTGCTGGTGGAGTTTGGGGATGGTTTGGTTGGGGGCCTAAGGGTGCAAAACCTAGAAAATCTACAGATCGGGAAAGGATTTTTCTGGTTACAAGTCTGATCGTATTTTCAATCACTTTGTGGCCTTTTCTGTTATATATCGGTGCAACCTCATCGGCTATCGAGTCTTTTGGTTTTGTTGGTAGCGTTATTGCCCAATTGTTAATGGTTTGGCAGCGCTTTGAAGCATGGCCGATTTGGTTCATAGTAGATCTTGCATATACCTACCAATACTTTTCAGGCGGACTTTATTTAACCGCATTTTTATATTTAATTTTCACGGGAATTGCTGTGTGGGGATGGGTTCGTTGGCGCAGGGAAGCAGAAAAAACAATTAATGATTGAATATCCTGACTTGTTGGAGGAAATTAACAAGATTGATCCAACCCAACCTATTTGCTTGGCAATTGACGGAGTTGCAGGTTCAGGTAAGACAACTCTTGCATCAAAATTATGTGATGATCTCAAAAATTGTCAGGTTGTGCATATGGATGATCTATATGAGGGTTGGAATGACCCTATATCGCAAAGACTCACCACCAGAGTTATCAGAGAGTTACTAGCGCCATTCTCTGAGCAAATATCGGTGAGATATCAAAAATTTAATTGGGCATTAAATAAATTTGAAAAATTCATTAATCTAGGAGTTCCAAATAGATTGATACTTGAAGGAGTAGGAGCTGGCCAAAGGGAGTTTCGAAAGTATTTTTCTAAAATTATATGGGTTGAATATGACCCTCAGCAAGGTTTTGATCGTGTGATTGCGCGAGATGGTGAAGGCATAAAAGAAGAAATGAAAAATTTCTTAATAGACCAGAATAAACATTTTAATGCTGAATTAACCAGGAATGCTGCGGATTACATCATTTCTGGTGCGCCCTAAACTCTAATTTGAGGACCCTTCCCTTAAACTTTAACTGTGTCTGATTTAACGGGTGAGCTGATAGATAATCGCTACCTCCTTCAGCGAAAATTAGCCTCCGGTGGTATGGCAACAATTTATGCTGGCATTGATACCCGTTTAGATCGTCCAGTAGCGGTAAAAATCATGCACCCTCATCTAGCGAATGATGAAGCCTTTGTATCAAGATTTATTAAAGAAGCAAAGGCTACTGCAGCCTTGTCTCATCCCAATATAGTTTCAATTCAAGATCAGGGATGGAATCAAGGCGGCCCACCTGCAGTATTTCTAGTAATGGAGTTAGTAGAAGGCACAACACTTCGTGACTATTTAAATGAAAATTCTGGGCTTTCAATTGATCAGACATTACAAATAATAATTCCAGTGCTATCCGCCTTATCTGCCGCCCACAGAATCGGCATAATTCATCGGGATATAAAGCCAGAAAATATCTTGATATCAAAGGATGGGCGAATCAAGGTGGCAGATTTTGGATTAGCAAGAAATACAGCGGTCAATCAAACCATGACTGCTGAGTCGAGTGTAGTTCTAGGCAGTGTCTCCTATCTTTCACCCGAACAGGTTCAGCGCGGAGTCGCAGATGCTAGAAGTGATGTTTATGCAATCGGTATTGTTTTATTTGAAATGCTCACTGGATCAAAGCCATATGAGGGTGAAACCCCAATACAAATTGCCTACCGACATGTGAATGATCGTATTCCCAATATTCAAAGTATTAAGCCAAGTACTCCCGCAGCAATAGCTGAACTGGTCTTTGCAGCCACTGCGCCAAACCCGGACCATCGGCCAAAAGATGCTGAAGATTTACACAATAAGATTCGTGAAATTCAGATACAAATTGATCCAAAGCGTAGACAAATGAGTTTAGAGCTTGACCTGCCTCCTGTGGTTACAAAAAGTGGTAAGCGAGGAAAAGTGTCAGTAGCCTCAGCTTTTGGTGGCTTTAAGGAAAAGACATCTCAATTAATCTCATCTAAACCAATCAATGTAAGCAAAGCTGAGGATTCAGTGGGCACTAAAAGGCGAAAAGTATCAAGAAGAGTCAAACGCAATCGAATTATTGCTTTGCTGTTGCTAGCTAGTTTGATTTTTGGTGGCTATCAATTAATTGGAGTGGGAAAAATTTCAGTTCCTTCACTTGCCGGATTGACACAATCTGAGGCCAAATCAACCCTGGCTGAGATTGGTCTTGCATCCGAAATTACAGAAGAAGTCTTTGATGAAGACATACCTAAGGGCAAAGTAATATCTTCCAAACCAGCTGGGGGTGGCAAGGTTTCACCCGATGGTGTTGTTGGACTTGTGATTTCTAAAGGTCAAGAGCGAATACAAATTCCAGATCTTAAAGGGGCAACCCCTGACGTCGCTTCCCAACAACTAGCAGCACTGGGCTTAACAGTCGGCGACATAAATGAAAGCTTTGACATGAAAGTTGCATCTGGCTTTGTGATATTGAGTGATCCTAAGAGTGGCGCTGAAGTTAAGCGCAGTTCAATTGTAAATTTGATAGTCAGCAAAGGAATTGAGCAAATATCACTAGTTTCATTTGTGGGCAAGGGCAGTGATGAGGCACTTTCAGAACTCACAAATAAAGGATTTGATGTGGATGCTACTTATAAGTTCAGCGATAATGTTTTCAAAGGGCTGGTGATTTCGCAAACACCCGATAAATCTGAATCGATTAGTATGGGAAGTAAGATCGAGCTAATTATCTCAAAGGGGCCGGAGTTTGTATTTGTGCCTAATGTTTTGGGGAAGAGCAAAAATGATGCGTCGGTTGATTTAGAGAATCTGGGATTAAAAGTAAGTATAAAAGGTAGCGGTAAGGTAAATAATATCTCACCTGCTATTGGCACAAAAGTGAAACAAGGCACCACAATCACCCTCACTTTGCGATAGAAGTTTCTCACCAATTCTCAGGTAGGCTCGCCAAATGGCAATTGCAAAAACTTATCCAAGAATTGGGGCACATGTTCCAACCTCTGGCGGTATGGCTACACGTTCAATCGAATATGCGCTAACCATAAAAGCCGAAGTAATTCAGGTATTTGCATCTAGTCCACGCACCTGGGCAACCTCAACACCAAACCCTGCAATGGATGAAGCATTTAAAGCCAAAACAAATGAACACGATATTGAAAGTTATGTTCATGCATCATTTTTAATTAATTTAGGCTCCCCTACGCTCTCAACATATGAAAATTCCTTGTCAGCTACTGCATACTCTTTGAAGCGAGGACGAGAGATCGGTGCAAAGGGCGTAGTAATTCATACTGGATCTGCAGTTGATGAGTCACATGTTGAAAAGGCTTGGAAGCAAATTCATGAAGGTGTTATGCCAATCCTTAATAACCTAAAAGCGGATGATCCATGGTTGCTTTTGGAACCAACAGCAGGCCAAGGAAAATCACTTGTGAAAAAACTTGATGACTTAACTAAATATTTTGAGGCACTTGAATGGCATCCCAAGGTTGGCGTGTGCTTAGACACCTGCCATGTATTTGCTGCCGGCCATGACATAAAGAAGCCTGGTGGAATGAAGGAGACCATGGATTTATTGGTTGAGATTGCTGGATTAGAACGAATTCAATTAATCCACGCCAATGACTCGATGGATATCTGCGGAAACCTCAAAGACCGCCACCAGAATATTGGTAAAGGTGAAATTGGTAGCAAGCCATTCATAGAGCTATTAGCTCACCCAGCGGTGGCTAATGCGCCATTGATTCTTGAAACTCCTGGAGCCGAGCCAGAACACGGAAGTGAAGTTGCATTACTAAAAAAGATGCGGAATAAGTAATTGAAAACTAAAGCATTTCTATACGCCGGCTTACTGGCAACAACTGCTGTTTGGGGTGGATCTTTTGTGGTAATGAAAGATTCCCTTGAACGCCAAGATGTCTACTCATTTTTAGCATCTAGATTTATCTTAGCCGCCCTCTTCATGTTCCTTTATCGCCCAAATTCTTTAAGAGGATTAGACCGTAAATTCATATTGCGGGCTTCTGTAGCTGGATTGCTTCTGGGAAGCGGGTTTATATTTCAGACTTTTGGTCTAACTAAAGCAACTGTTTCAAACACCGGCTTCATTACGGGTTTGTACCTTGTGTTCACGCCTTTGATTGCATGGATCATACTTAAAAAACATGTGGTAAAAATCCAATGGCTTGCTGTCGCTGTAGCCACTATTGGACTGTATCTAATTGCATATAACGGAATATCAATTGGACTCGGCGAAATTTTAGTTCTAATTTCAGCAATACTCTTTGCAGCTCAAATCGTGGCTCTAAGCGAATGGAGTGATGGAAAAAATGCTTACGCACTCACTTTAATTCAAATACTTGTCTCGTCCGTTATTTTCTTGCTCTTAACAATTAAGGATGGCTACCAACTTCCACCAGATGGGTCAGTCTGGTCAGCTGTATTTTTCACAGCTTTTTTTGCAACCTTCCTAGGATTTTTGATACAAGTAAAAGCGCAATCGATGATGAGCGCGACAGCTGCTGGCGTACTTCTCGCCATGGAGGTGCCATTTGCTTTAGTTTTTGGTCTTTACTTTGACAATGACCCACTAACATTAAGAATTATCTCTGGTGGAACTCTAGTAATGGCTGCCATGGCAATGGTAATTTGGTCGGATACTAGAAAGATAAATCTTGGAGAATCAAAATGACCAGTTCTAGAAAAGTCGATCTGAGGTCAGATACTGTCACAAAGCCATCAGCGGGTATGAGAGAAATTATGTCAGCAGCCGAGGTTGGTGATGATGTTTATGGTGAGGACCCAACAGTAAATTCTTTGGAAAATCGTGTCGCCAAACTCTTTGGCAAAGAGGCAGCTTTATTTTGTCCAACTGGTTCTATGGCTAACCAATTATCAATTCGGATACTAGTAGCACCTGGGGAAGAATTAATCACTGAAACAAACTCACATATTGTTAGGGCAGAACTAGGAGCAGGTGCCGTATTTAGTGGAATTACTACTCGAACTTGGTTGGCCGATAGAGGATTATTAAATGCTGATGAACCACTCAATATTGCGAAGCCGGACTCAGGACCTTATCTAGTTTCGACAACCGCAATCGCAGTTGAAAATACTCACAACTTTGGTGGGGGAACTGTTCAACCAATTTCTGAGATAAAAAAATTGCGACAAGAGAGTCAAAAACTAGGCATCTCGCTCCATCTAGATGGGGCACGTATTTGGAATGCTCATGTTTCCTCCGGTGTAGAGCTTGTTGAGTATGGAAATTACTTTGACACGATTAGTGTCTGTTTTTCGAAGGGTTTGGGAGCACCAGTTGGTTCGATAATGATTTCAGATAAAGAGCGAATTGGAAAAGCTCGGCAGTGGCGAAAAAGGTACGGTGGCGGCATGAGGCAAGTTGGTGTGCTTGCATCTGCATGTCATTACGCGTTGGATCACAATATTAAATTGTTGAAAATAGATCATCAGCGGGCAAAGTTAATTGCAAAGGCAATTGCTTCCATTGCTCCGAATTTGATCAATCCTGAACATGTTGACACCAATATCGTCGGATTAGATTTAACTGGTTTAAAAATTACTGCTGCTGAGCTCTCATCCTGGTTACAAGAGAAGGGTATTTTGACAGGAGCGCTTGGACCAAAATATCTGAGATTAGTTACTCATCTTGACCTAACTGATGATGATATTGAGTATGTAAGTCAAGTGCTACCCAAATTATTACAGCGCGCCCTCGTGTCTTAACAACCATTCTTTAATTTTTACACCATAACCATAATTTCCTAGCGCGCCACCACTTTTTACTATCCGGTGACAAGGAACCACTGGCGCAATCAAATTGTTACCACAAGCAGTTCCTGCAGCCCTGATTGCAGCTGCTGATCCTGCTCGTTTAGCTAACTCTGCATAAGATAGTGTTTTGCCGGCAGGAATTTTACGCATTACCTTCCATACATCCTGCGAAAACTTTGCACCTATCTGACGAACTTTAATACTGTTAATGGCACCTAGGTCGCCATTGAAGTAATCGTCAATAAGCACAGAAATTACTGGAATCTGCTTGGCTTCTTTGATACCTTTTGAGAAATCTTCTTCAGAAAGTCTTGAGATTAGATTATTTAGACCTTTAAATCCTGCAGCTAGTAATACATTCTCATCGACGATGAAATCTAAAACGCCAACTGGGGTCTTAATGGTTGAAGCTAGTAGCACCTGCTGACTTTATCCTTTTTGATGCAAATATCAATATTTATTTTTAGCGATCTCGGAGCATCTCTGCTACTAGAAAGGCGAGCTCAAGTGATTGGGTGTGGTTCAGTCTTGGATCGCACGCGCTTTCATATCTTGAGGAAAGATCTTCATGACTTATTGCTTCTCCCCCACCAACGCACTCAGTGACGTCATCACCCGTAAGCTCTATATGAATACCACCTGGGTGAGTCCCCAACTTTTTATGGACCTCAAAAAATCCCCTCACCTCATCTAGTACATCATCAAATTTTCTAGTTTTATACCCACTTGGTGCTTCATAGGTATTTCCATGCATCGGATCACAGACCCATAAAACTATCGCACCTGATTTTCTAACCGCCTCTACTAATGGTGGAAGTTTTTCGCGAATTAATCCCGCTCCCATTCTGGTGATAAAAGTCAGCCGTCCTGGTTCATTACTTGAATTTAACTTATTTATGATTGCAAGTACTTCATCGGTTGTAGTTTTTGGTCCAAGTTTCACACCAATTGGATTATGGATTTTTTCTGCAAAATCGATGTGCGCGCCATCTAATTGGCGGGTTCTCTCGCCAACCCAAACAAAATGTGCCGAAACATCATAAGGATTGTTGGTGCGCGAATCGATTCTAGTTAGTGCTTTTTCATATTCTAAAATCAGTGCTTCGTGACTAGAGTAAAAATCAACAGATTTGAATGATTCCGGATCAACACCTGCCGATTGCATAAATTGAATCGCCCGGCCAATTTCCTTCGCCATTTCTTCATAACGAGCGCTGAACCTGGCATCTGCAGCGAAACCTTTATTCCAACTGTGAACTTGGCGAAGATCTGCAAATCCACCTTGGGTAAAGGCGCGAACTAGATTCAATGTTGCAGCGGAGGTGTTATAAACCCTGACTAATCGCTTTGGGTCAGGTGTGCGCGCATCTTTGGTAAATTCCAGATCATTAACCGCATCTCCCCGATAAGCAGGCAGAGTTACTCCATCTCGAGTTTCCATATCATTACTGCGAGGCTTTGCAAATTGTCCAGCCATCCGGCCAACCTTTATTACCGGCAGGGATGAGAAGTACTGCAGAACTGCAGCCATTTGTAAGATTGTTTTGATTCGATTACGAATTGAATCTGCAGTTGCTGCTGCAAACGTTTCAGCACAATCACCGCCTTGTAGCCAAAATGCTCTACCCAAAGCAGCTTCGCCGATTCGCTTCTTAAGATTGTCGCACTCACCGGCAAAGACCAATGGTGGAAAGCTTTCTAGTTCAGCCACCGCTGACTTAACCGCTTCTGGATCAGGCCAGGTAGGTTGTTGAGCTGCAACTAATCCAGATTTAAATATCGAGTTGGCATTCATAAGATAATGGTAAGCAATCATTAGATGTTGATGTGGCTAATTAAGCCCCCATCAACTACCCAAAGAAGATCTCCGCCTCTTTATATAGTTCAGGGTCTACCGTCTTCAATTTTGTCGTCGCAGAGGCTAAAGGTACCCGCGCTATCTTGGTGCCATGTAGCGCAACCATCTTGCCCCAATCCCCATCATGCACCGCAGTGATAGCGTGTAAACCAAACCTTGTTGCCAGCACTCGATCAAAAGCTGTTGGCGTACCACCACGTTGAATATGACCTAGGACTGAGGTGCGAGCCTCATTACCTGTTTTTTCTTCTATCTGTTTTGCTAGCCACTCACCGATTCCAGATAATTTCACATGTCCAAATGAATCAAGTGTTTTATCTTTCGTGACTAAATCCCCATCTTGCGGAATCGCACCCTCTGCAATCACAATAATCGGTGAATAACTCTGTTCAAATCTAGATTCAACCCACTTACAAACCTGATCCAAGGAAAATTTCACTTCAGGAATTAATATGCAGGATGCCCCACCAGCTAATCCTGAATGCAAGGCTATCCAACCTGCATGCCTGCCCATAACCTCAACTATTAGGGCTCGGTGGTGTGATTCTGCGGTGGTGTGTAATCGATCAATTGCCTCGACTGCAATATTCACTGCGGTATCAAATCCAAATGTGTAATCGGTATTATTCAAATCATTATCGATTGTCTTTGGAACGCCAACAACTTTAACACCTAGTGAATCTAATTTGGTAGCAACACCAAGCGTATCTTCACCACCAATTGCTATTAATGCGTCCACCTTCATCTTTGCTAAATTTTCCTTAATTTTCTCCACACCATTATCGATTTTAAATGGATTTGTTCGTGATGAACCTAAAATAGTTCCACCCTTAGGCAAGATTCCCCTAGTCGCTGGAACATCTAATTTCATTGTCAAACCTTCAAGCGGACCACGCCAGCCATCGCGGAAGCCTAGGAATTCATAGCCATACTCTTTAACACCTTTACGTACTGCGGCGCGAATAACTGCATTCAAACCTGGACAGTCTCCGCCGCCAGTTAAAACACCAATTCGCATTTAAAAACTCCATACCTTAAATGGTTATAAAAGTTGGTCTATATTGCTGGCTAAGTCTACTCTGCCGCAATGGGATTAAAACCCGAGATAAAGGCGTACCTCGCAGAGCGAGCATCCCTTGATTTGCCACCGGTTTGGCAAGCACCTTTAGATGAGATTCGAGCAAACACAAAACTTCATCCCGCTCTGCAGCAGCCATTAATTCAGATCCAATCTGTAGAACAGCACATGATTTTGGGGCCAACTTCATCCCTTCCAATTCGAATTTATCGGCCCACTAATGAATCAAATTTACCGGCGTTGGTATTTTTTCATGGCGGTGGCTGGGTTTTAAACTTCTTAGATATTTATGAACCAGCTCTTCGAACAATCGCTAAGCTTGGTAATTTTGTAATTGTTGCAGTTGAGTACCAAAAGGCACCAGAACATCCATACCCGAGTGCACTTAATGATTGCTACGCCACCCTTCAATGGGTAATTGACAACGCAGCTGATCTATCAATAGATCAATCAGCAATTGGTGTGGGTGGCGATAGCGCAGGTGGAAACTTGGCCTCTGCTGTTGCAATTAAAGCATTAGAGAAAAGGTTAATTTCACTTGCTTTTCAACTGCTGATTTACCCATGTAATGATCTAGATATGGCCTATCCTTCAGCAACAAATTTCACACAAGGATATGGGCTTACTACCCAGGCAATGAAATGGTTTTGGGATCAATACCTTTCTACAGCAAAGGATAGGCAGGATCCATACGCGGTACCAATAAAAGCCCCAACTTTGAGAGGAGTTGCACCTGCTATTTTGATTGCAGCAGAGTTTGATCCACTAACCGATGGAGTTAAAAATTACTATCAAAAATTGATTAAAGATTCAGTTCCTGCAATCTATAAAGAGTATGCAGGCCAAATTCATGGCTTCTTTAATTTAAGTGGCGTAACTCCTGATGCAGATTCACTATACTTAGATGTTGCTAATGAAGTAAATGCAATTTTAGGAAGGTATAAATAATTGACTAGGGTGGGTTGGGGCAGATTTGCCCTAGTGGGCTTCTTATGGGGTACTCCATACCTTTTTATAAAGGTTGCAGTTGAAGAGATTCCACCCTCAACAATAATTTTCTTTCGGGTGCTAATCGGCGCACTGGTATTACTTCCACTTGCCTTATCTCAGAAAAAAATACTAATTCCACGAAGATACTGGCATATCGTTCTGATCTATACCGTTGCCGAGTTAATCGGTCCGTGGTATCTCATTACTAATGCTGAGCAAAAAATATCATCAGGACTTGCAGGTTTGTTGGTGGCCACTGTGCCAATTTGGGCAGCTATTTTTGCCTCGCTAAATGGTGATCACACTGTTTGGCATAAATCTCGACTATTTGGCTTGGGAATAGGATTTATAGGAGTTGTAGCGGTTGTGGGCATCGAGTCGATAAGTGGTCGGCAAGACATCAAATCAATCGGTATGGTAATTCTGGCTGCAATTGGGTATGCCTATGCGGTGAATATGATTAATCGCAAAATTCCGACTGTTCCTGGGATTGGATTAAATGCCTGGGCGATGATCATTACCACCATTTTCTATTTTCCATTTGCGGTTGCTAATTGGCCAACTAAAACTCCCTCTACCGAAGCGATTGCATCAGTAGCGGCACTTGGCATTTTTTGCACAGCAATTGCTTTTATTCTATTTTTCAAATTACTTGCAGAGGTTGGGCCACCTCGTGCTTCACTGATAACCTATTTGAATACAGCAGTTGCAGTGCTGCTAGGAGTAATTTTATTGGGAGAGCCACTCACCTTAGGAATAATGCTGGGATTACCGCTGGTGCTAATTGGATCTTATTTTGCTAGTCGGAAAGTGCGTCTGTAAACCCAAGCTTTGCTAAAAGTTTAGGATCTTTTTGCCACTCTTTAGATACCTTGACATGAATTTGTAGAAAGACTTGCATATCAACTAAATTTTCAATTGATTTTCGGGCAATTGTGCCGATAGATTTCAACTTACTGCCTTGTGGACCAATAATAATTCCCTTTTGACTATCACGTTCCACATGCAATGTTGCACTAATATCAAAAATCTTTCCCCCTTCTCGCTCCCCCATCTCCTCAATAGTGACCATAACCGAGTGTGGCAGCTCCTCATACAACTCTTCGATTGCAGCTTCCCTAATCAAATCGGCATACATTAATTCCTCGGCTTGATCAGTATTTATATCTGTTGGATAGAGTGCTGGTGATTTAGGTAGATTTTTTGCAAGTAGCTCTAAAAGCAACTCTGTTTGCTCCAGATTTTTTGCTGAAACTGGCACAATTTCTGCTCGACTCAAACCTAATTTATCTACGAAAGCAGATACCTGCGTAAGTTTGACCGCTAAATCTGATTTTGAAACAGCATCTACTTTTGTTACGACTAGAAAGAGCGGTTGCCCATTTTTAATTTGTTTTGCAATGTATTCATCTCCTGCGCCGATCTCCTCATTCGCTGGTAGACACAATAAAACTGAATCAGTTGAACTTATATTTTCAGTAACCATCGAATTGAGTCTTGTCCCAAGAGCGGTTTTAGGTTTATGCATTCCTGGAGTATCAACCAAAATCATTTGAAAATCCTGTCGATTAACAATTCCACGAATTGGATTTCTTGTGGTATTTGGATGGTGTGAAGTGATTACGATTTTGCTACCGACTAGGGCATTTACAAGTGTTGACTTGCCAGTGTTTGGACGACCAACTACAGCAACAAATCCTGCTTTAAAATTTTCCATTGGCTACATTCTCTCACCTTTTATTTATCTCAATTGCAATGGCGTTATTACCTCAAGAATTTCATCCAAGCTTGTTGCGATATCTGCAACTCGTTCAGAGATGAGCCGATGACATCCTTCACTTAATGGTGATGTGACTTCACCTGGAATCGCAAAAACTGGCCTGAAGATCTCGGCGGCATCTCGGGCGGTTCGAATTGAGCCACTAACAAACTCTGCCTCAACTACCACTGTTGCTTTTGTCAGGGCAGCAATTAATCTATTTCGAACCAAAAATTTATACGGAGCCGACCTCTCCGAGGGCATCGATTCAGATAACAAAAGTCCTGAATCAGATATTTGTTTGAATAATCCTTGATTCTCAGGTGGATATAGATTATTCACTCCCGCTGCCAATACAGAGATAGTAATTCCACCGGCAGCAAGTGCACCCATGTGCGCTGCTGTATCAATTCCATAAGCACCTCCACTAACCACACAAACTCTAAATATTGCTGCCTCGTAAGCTAGTTTTTTTGCCACAGTGACTCCGTAATTGGTGGGCCTCCTACTTCCGACAATCGAGATGGATTGCTCAAGCGTTCCTAGTGCTTCTCGATTGCCCGAGCAAACTAAGCCAATTGGCGGGACGGACAAATCATTTAATGGATTAGGCCAATCTATGCTTTCATTAGTGATAAAGAATGCGTTGGCTTGTTTGATCTCAACTTTTAACTCCGCTAAATCTCGACTTTGAATCTGATATCTTAATTTAGAAATATTTGGCTGGCTTAGGTATTTCCTACCCTCAATAATTTTGCAGTAAACAGCAGTAGCGCTATGAGTATTGACTTCATTAATCCAAAAAGTATTCCCAACCTCGATAACTGAGAAAAGTATTAATCTTGCGGAAATCTCATCTATCACTAAATAAACTTAACTAGTTTTTTGCAAGGATTGACTGCAATTGCAATCCCTGTGTATTACTTGAGCAGTGCTGCAATATTTGAGAATGATTTTCGGTGAATTGGTAGCACACCGTGTTTTTTAATCGCTTCAGTATGTGATTCTGTTATATACCCTTTGTGACTGGCAAAGCCATACTGGGGATATTGCTTATCAAATGAAATCATTATTCGATCTCGATAGACCTTCGCCAAAATAGATGCAGCACTAATTGAAATTGCCACCTGATCCCCCTTCCAAACAGAGAGATTGGGAGTGGTTAATCCTGGTATGGGATAGCCATCGGTGAGAATGTATTCAGGTGTAATCTCCAATGTATTTACCGCTCTTCGCATTCCTTCGATGTTGCATTTATGCAAGCCAAGTGAATCAATTTCTGCAGGTGCAATTTCAATTATGGCATAAGTAAGACAATTACTGATTACAACATCAAAAAGTGCTTCTCGCTTAGATTCACTTAGCTCTTTTGAGTCTCTGACATCTGCCAGAAGATTGGAGAGTGGGTCCTTTAGAATTGCAGCGGCAATAACTAGTGGACCAGCACATGGTCCGCGACCTGCTTCATCCACTCCGGCAATATTTTTAATACCCACCTTAAGCAGATTTTGCTCGATCATAAAACTTAAGGTTTGTCTTTGACAGGTATCTTTTTTAAGTCCTCGCCTTTTTCAATTATTGAGACATTACCGATTGGCCAAACTATAAAGCTGGCCCTGCCAACAACTTTACTTAACGGAACTAAGCCATTATTTGCAGAATCTGGCTGATATCTGGAATCAGCACTGGCCGCTCGATGATCACCCATCACCCAAATAAATCCGGCTGGGACATCTATATTAAACTTAGTATCACTTGGTTTATCGCCATCAAATATATATGGCTCATTTATTGCGACGCCGTTTACCTGCAACTTTCCACTTGGATCACAACAGGTGACATTATCTCCACCCACGCCAATTACGCGTTTAATCAAATACTGCTTGGCTGGATCTGGAATAACTCCAACCATTATTAGACCAGATTTTAGCTTTCCGATTAAAGCTGAATCATTTGACTCTGATACTGAACCAAGCCAATTATCTGGATCGCCAAAAACTACTACCTCTCCTCGCTTGATATCGCTGAACAGCGCGCCAAATTTATTGACCGCAATTCGGTCACCAATTTGTAAAGTATTTTCCATCGAGCCTGAAGGAATATAGAAAAAATGCAGAAAAAAGGTTTTAATTACGATTGAAACTACTAATGCCGAAACTACAATAATTGGTAGTTCGCGAAGGAAGGAGCCCTTCTTTGGCATATGTTTGAAGTTACTTAAGCTTGTGGAGTTTCATCCGCAACAGCTTCAGCAACAGCCTCTGCAACTGGTGCTTCTTCGACAACTGGCGCAGCCTCTGCAACAGGTGCTGCTTCAACAACTGGCGCAGCCTCTGTAACTGGTGCTGCTTCAACAACAGGTGCAGCTTTTGCGGCTAAACGCTCTGCAGCTTTTTTCTTTAAAGTTGTTGCACCATCTGCTGGCTCATTCATAGCTTCTTTAACGGCAGCCTCATACGCCACTCGCTTATCAATCCGTGCTGGCTGTGGTTTAACCGATCCTTCGGTCCCTGGCAAGCCGTTTGCTTTTTGATAATCACCTGTCAACTTCAATAATGCAGTAACCGCCTCAGTTGGTTGTGCACCAACGCCCAGCCAATATTGCACGCGCTCTGAGTTAACTTCAATTAGAGATGGTTCAGATGCTGGTGAGTAACGACCAATTTCTTCAATGGCTTTTGAGTTTCTTGCCGAACGAGAATCTGCAATCACAATACGAAAATGAGGCGTGCGAATCTTTCCAAGACGCATTAATTTAATCTTTACTGACACAAAACTCCCTATAGAAAATTAGACGGCATTTCTTTCGTAAACAGCGGGGGCGTTTACTTCCAGAGATAACCTTGCGGACAAAAATTGCTGTGGGTTAGAGGGTCCCATTAGCAGATGGCTAATCTTGCCAGCAGATGGGGCTAAACCCAAATTGGCTTACTTTCCCTCTTCCAACGCCCGTTTAGCAGGGTTACCTGAGCGGGACTTTTTCTTTGGAATTTCAATCTTATTTTGTGGCACTTGCCCACCACCTATACCGGCAAAACTTGGCAATCCTGCAGCAGGATTTTTACCTCTCATTTGTTTCATCATTTTTTGTGCTTGGCTAAACCGCTCAACCAAAGAGTTGATTTCTGAGATTGCGCGACCGCTGCCTTGCGCTATACGGGCTCGCCTAGAACCATTTAGAATTTTAGGATTTCGGCGTTCAAGCGGCGTCATAGATTCAATGATTGCCCTACTCCTAACTAATTCTGATTCATCAAAATTTTCTATTTGCTTTTTCATTCCAGTAGCACCGGGTAGTAAACTCATCAATTTGCTTATGCTGCCCATATTTTTCATTGCCTCAAGTTGAGAGAGAAAATCTTCGAAGGTGAAATCTTCACCCTTAACAAACTTCTCTTCTAATTTCTTTGAAGAATCCTCTGGCATGGCTCGCTTTGCCTGCTCTGCTAGGGATGCCACATCTCCTAGCCCCAGAATCCGAGATGACATTCGTTCTGGATAAAAAGGCTCAAAATCATTTATTTTTTCACCGGTTGAGGTAAAAATTATTGGCTTACCTGTTAATTCAACTACTGAAAGTGCAGCGCCGCCCCTGGCATCACCATCAAGCTTGGTTAGCACTATGGCATCGAAACCGACCCCTTGGGCAAATGCTTTTGCAGTAAAGGCGGCATCCTGACCGATCATTGCGTCAACAACAAAAAACACCTCATCTGGATTTACTGCATTTCGCACATTTGTTACTTGTTGCATCATCTCTTCATCGATTCCGGTGCGACCTGCAGTATCAATAATCACGAAGTTGTGCAGCTTTTCGGTAGCGAATCTCAGACCTGCCCGAGCCACCTCAACTGGATCACCCACTCCATTTCCAGGCTCTGGAGCAAAAACAGGAATTTTGATTGATTGACCAACAACTTGAAGTTGAGTTACCGCGTTTGGCCGCTGCAGGTCAGCTGCCACAAGTAGTGGTGTATTTCCTTCACTCTTGAAGTAGTTTGCCAATTTTCCCGCCAATGATGTTTTTCCGGCACCTTGCAAGCCAGTTAATAAAATTACCGTTGGTGCAGTTTTGGCGTACCTAACTCTGCGAGTATTTCCGCCTAAGGTCAGGGTTAATTGATTGTTGACGATTTCAAATATTTTCTGCGATGGATTTGTGCTTCTATTTATTTCATCGCTTTTCTCTTGAAATTTCTCTAGGATTTTGGCAGAGAAATTATCAGCCACCGCAAGAGCAACATCAGAGTCTAATAGAGCTAATTTTATATCCTGGGCGAATTCAACTAATTGTGGTTGTGTGACTTTGCCACGTAGGCCAGAAAATACTGTAGAAAATCTCTGGCCTAACGCTTCGAACATGGAGGCATCTTACATATTATTTAGATAGCGCTTTCACCACTCTCACCAGTTCTCACTCGAGTGACTGACTCAACTGATGTTGCCCAAACTTTTCCATCACCAATATTCCCGGTTCGAGCAGCATCTACAATCACCTTGATTGCTTTATCTACTTCCCCACTGCTAACTAATACTTCCAACCTAAGCTTTGGTATTAGATCAACTTTGTATTGAGCACCCCGATAAACCTCAGTTAACCCAAGTTGGCGACCAAACCCTTTTGCCTCTGAAACAGTCATGCCAGTGATCCCAGCACCAACTAAAGCTTCTTTGATGGCATCAAGTTTTTGTGGCTTAATGATTGCAGTTATTAACTTCATGATCTAAAACCTCCACTTGAACTAGTTGTTAATTCATATCCGGTTTCAGCATGTTGATCGTAATCAATTCCTGACACCTCAGCCTCCTCTTTTACTCGCAAACCGATAGTTTTATCGATAGCAAAGCCGATAATCAGTGTTGCGATAAATGAATAGGCAAGTACAAAGAAAGCACCAAAAGCTTGCTTGCCCAGTAATACAGTTCCGCCACCATAGAAGATTCCATCTAAGCCCAGGCTATTTATCGCGCTGCTGCCAAAAAATCCGATTGATAAACAGCCCCATAGTCCACCAACTAAGTGCACACCGACTACATCTAGTGAGTCATCAAAGTTAAAGATATATTTAAGGCCAACTGCTAAGGCACAAAATACTCCGGCCAGTAAGCCAATTACGACAGCAGCCCATGGTGCAACAAATGCACATGCAGGTGTAATAGCAACTAAACCAGCTATCGCGCCAGATGCCACGCCTAAGGAAGTCGGATGGCCATCTCTGATTTTTTCAACCAATAACCAGCCAAGTGCTGCTGCTGCAGTTGCTACTTGTGTATTCAGCAATGCAAGTGCTGCAACACCATTTGCGCCTAATGCTGAGCCAGCATTGAAGCCAAACCAACCGAACCACAAAAGACCAGCCCCGATTAAAACCAACGGCAGAGAGTGAGGTCGCATCGATTCACGGCGCCAACCGACTCGTCTACCCAAAATAATCGCCATGGCTAATCCGGCCGCACCAGCGTTGATATGAACCGCTGTACCACCAGCAAAATCTTCAACACCACGAGCTGCTAGGAATCCAGCACCAGTAACGGTGTCGCCAACTTTATTGCCAAATGCAAATACCCAATGTGCAACTGGGAAATAAACCAAAGTTACCCAAATTGCAACGAAAACTGCCCAAGCAGTAAATTTCGTTCGATCTGCAATTGCACCAGATATAAGTGCTGGTGTAATTATTGCAAACATCAATTGAAACGCTGCAAATGCTAATAATGGAATTGGATATACACCGCCATTGTTGGTTAACTCATTTACCGCACTCCCCAAACCTGATAATGAGATCTCGCCATACCATTGTGAATTAGCTTTATAACCAAAAGCTAGCTTGAAGCCATAAATAACCCAAAGCACACTAACGATGCCAATTGTTACCATAGACATCAACATCATATTTAATACACTCTTTGCTCTGACCATTCCACCATAAAAAAGTGCTAGGCCCGGTGTCATCAAAAGCACCAATGCAGTACTGGCTAACACCCATGCGGTATCACCAGAATTTAAAATTACCTCAGCCATTTAATCTCCATTTTTCAATCAGTTTTGGATAAATATGGGAAACCTCGTCGTTGAGATGGCATAACTATGCATAGGGCGGGTTAAAACAGGCGCTCTTTAAGGTTTCAACCTCGTGACAGTTTTACCTCTTATGTTAAAAGTATGTTACTTAGCCAAATAAAGCTTGGATATACCGATCCGGGTCAAAGGGGGCAAAGTCTTTTATCTGCTCACCTGTCGCGACAAACTTGATCGGCACTCCGCTCTCCTTTTCGACCGCCAGCGCTACTCCGCCCTTAGCTGAACCATCTAGTTTGGTAATAATAAATCCGGTGACCCCCACTGCCTCAATAAACACCTTCGCCTGATTCATTCCATTTTGCCCAGTGGTGGCATCAATTACTAACAAAATCTCATCTACTGAAGATTGCTTCTCGATTACTTTTATTACCTTACCCAACTCTGCCATCAAATTTTGCTTAGTGTGCAATCGGCCAGCGGTGTCAACAATTAAATAATCATAACTTTCTGCTTTAGCTTTTTCAACTGCAGAATATGCAACCGAGGCGGGATCACTGTTGACTTGCCCAATAACTATTTCAGTTTTAATTCGTTCAGCCCAAGTGTGCAACTGATCCGTAGCGGCGGCGCGAAAAGTATCTGCAGCGGCTAACAAAACTTTATTACCGCTATTTTTAAGCATACTAGCGATTTTCGCTACAGAGGTAGTTTTCCCAGTTCCATTAACACCAACTATCAGAATGGTTTTTAGGGAGGTATCTCCTGATATTAAAGTGCGATCTTTTTTACTTAGCCAGTTAGAGATCACCTGGGATATCGCAGTTTTTGCATCCTCTGGCTTTACCGACTTAGCGGTAGTGATGACTTGATCTATTAAATCTACGCCTAGATCTGCAGTAATTAAATTGACTCTTATTTCATCCCATTCTTGTTCACTTATTGCACCAGAACGTAAGGCAGTGAATAAGCGTTGAAATAAACTCATTTACTTTTTAGGAAACTGCGTCAACTTCACGTATGCGCTGAGAGATAACTTCACTGACCCCATCACCACGCATAGTCACTCCATATAATGCATCAGCAATCTCCATGGTTCGCTTTTGGTGGGTAATGATAATTAATTGAGATTTCTCACGAAGCTCTTCAAAAACTCCAAGCAGCCTTCCTAAATTTGTGTCATCTAATGCCGCCTCAACCTCATCCATTACATAAAATGGCGAAGGTCGCGCTTTAAAGATGGCAATTAATAGGGCAACTGCAACTAAGGAACGTTCACCTCCAGAAAGCAGCGACAGACGCTTAACTCGCTTGCCAGGAGGCCTGGCCTCAACATCAATTCCAGTTGTTAACATATCTGACGGATTTGTAAGAATTAATTTTCCATCGCCACCAGGGAATAATCTTGCAAAAACTAATTCAAATTCTCGAGCGGTATCTTCATAAGCTTGAGTAAATATCTGCTGGACTCGGTCATCAACCTCTTTAATAATCTCTAATAAGTCCTTCTTTGTCTTCTTGAGGTCTTCTAACTGCTCCGCAAGATAGCGCAGTCGCTCTTCCAGTGATGAGTACTCTTCTAGAGCTAATGGATTAATTTTACCCAGCAGAGTTAATGATCGTTCTGCTTGCGATAACCGCTTCTCTTGTTGGTCTCTTCGGTATGGGATCAGATCACCGGGTACAAACTCACCTTGCTCGTTTTCATAAAATGTTGGTACATCATTGCTTGGACCATATTCGTTTAGCAGGGTGGTCACATCAATTCCAAGCTCCTCCACCGCCTTATTCTCCATTTGCTCAATCCTTAGCCGCTGTTCGGCACGTGTAATCTCATCTTTGTGCACACTTGAGGTGAGTTTTTCTAATTCAATTGCTAACTCTCTACTGATCGTGCGCAAACTTAGAATTTCACCCTCTCGCTCTGATCGTGAAGTTTCTAATCTGGCCCGTTCAGATCCAGCGCGAGAAATTGATGATTCAATTTGAATCAATGCCTCATAGGCAGTGTCGGCAATCTGCTGCGCAGTTATCGCTGCCTGAGCACGATTTTCTCGCCGTGAAATTGATTTAGAAGCAGCATCTCTCTCCGTCTTCGCCTGATTCTCCAATGCTAAAGCTCGTTGTGCGATTGCATCTTTACGCTCTTCAATAGTGCGCAAATTAAGTCGTGCCTCAACCTCTTTGGATCGCGCACCTGAAACTTGTGATCGTAAATCTTCCAAGTGGGTTAAATCTGGCTCAATAGGAGTTTGGTGTGATTCAAATTGCGCGATCGCTGCAGCTAAATCTCTTTCATCAAATGTACGTTGCTCATTTGCTGCGTCCAAAGTAGAGATTAGGCGATCAACCTCTTCACTAGTGTTTTTAACATTTTGACCAGCAATTGCTAATTGCTCTGCTAATCCGGTCATGGCTGCATCTGAATCATTTAGCTTTGATAGCGCCAACTCATAATCTTTATTCACAGCGCCGAAGCGATCTTGTGCGGTATTTAGCTCAAATTTAATGCGATCACAATCCGCAGATACTTTTGCGACTTCAGCCTCACAATTTGAGGTAAGAATTGAGATCTTTTCAATTAGATTTGAACTTCCTGAGGCTGCCACTAAATCTGTAATCTCTTTAAAGGCTGTTAACCTACCAAGAGATCCAGCTCGTAGTTTTTCAGTTGATTGGAGTTTTTCGGCTAAAACTTTCAACTCACCTTCGGCTGCCTTTAATTCAATTTTTAATTTGTTAAATATCCCATCAAGACCTGGCTCTGAAGCAGTGAGTGAAGATATTTGAGTTTCAATTACTGCAAAACCTTCACGATAACTTTTTAATCTATCTTCAGCAGAATTTTTAGCAGTAGTCAACCGACTTATCTCACCATTGGTTGCATCAATTCTGGAACGAAGTCCATTGATGTGACCTTCTTGCCTGGCAGTACCCTCTCGCTGATCTGCAATTGCACGCAGAGAAGCCGAAACTCGATTTTCTTCCAAAGCAAGTTGATCTTCAATAGCTTTCAAAGAGTTTGAATCAAGATATAACTGTTCTTGAGAAATCTTTACCTGCGCAAAAAGTGCTGACTCTTCTTGTCTTAGTGATTCTGCTTCTTCTTCTAATGCTTTTGGATCTCTACCAGTAGCTTTTGCCTCTTCCGCCTCCTCCGTTAAAAATCTTGCCCGTTCAGAGGCTAGATTCTGCACGCCTCGAATTTGTTCTCGCTGCGCCGTTAAGCGATAGAAATTCTCCTGCGCAGCGATTAATTGTGGATTCTCACTTGCGGCAATCGCATCTAATTCAATCTCTCGGTTTCTTGCCGTATTTAATTCTCGTTCTACCTGCTCTTTTCGCTCACGCAGCACATTTTCGTCTGCAACTTCAACCTCCATCTCAGATCGCATTCGAGTTAGATCATCAGCCAGCAATCTAAGTTTGGAATCCCTGACATCAGACTGAATTACTGATGCCTTACGAGCAACCTCAGCTTGTTTGCCCAACGGTCGCAGTTGCCGACGAAGCTCAACAGTTAAATCTTGAATTCGTGCAAGATTTGTTTGCATAGAATCTAATTTACGCAGCGCTTTTTCTTTACGCTTGCGATGTTTTAAAACACCAGCTGCCTCCTCAATAAAGGATCTGCGCTCCTCCGGATTTGCCAGCAAGATTGCATCTAATTGTCCTTGTCCAACAATTACATGCATTTCACGACCAATACCACTATCACTTAGCAACTCTTGAATATCTAGCAGCCTGGTTGTTTCACCATTTAATAAATACTCAGAAGCCCCATTCCTAAATAAAACGCGGGTGATGGTAACTTCAGAAAAATCAATTGGCAGAGCCCCATCAGTATTATCGATAGTTACTGAAACTTCAGAGCGACCAAGTGGCGCCCTACCTGATGTGCCGGCAAAAATTACATCTTCCATTTTGCCACCGCGCAATGATTTTGCGCCTTGCTCTCCTAATACCCAAGAAAGTGCATCAACAACATTTGACTTGCCAGAACCATTTGGGCCAACAACACAGGTAATGCCCTGCTCAAAATTTAAAGTAGTGGAGGAGGCAAAGGATTTGAACCCTTTCAGGTTCATACTCTTTAGATACATAGTTCACCCCTCATAGGCGCAAACCTATCTAAAAATCACTCAGATTTGGCTTTACCTACCGTTGGCAACGCGGACAAAAATGAGAGGATCGATTTGCAAAGGCGATTCTGCGGATGGCAGTAGAACATCTCGAACATGGTTGCCCTTCACGACCATAAACGCTCAAAGAGCGGGAAAAGTAACCACTCTCACCATTTACATTTTTATATTGCTCATCAAAGGAGGTTCCGCCAGCTTTAATTGCACCTTTCATGACCGATACCGTACTTGTAATAACCTTTTTAATTTCAGATTCGGATAAATCTTCACAGATAATCTCTGGATGAATCCTCGCCCGCCATAAGCCTTCATCAGCATAGATATTTCCAATGCCACTGACAACCCCTTGACTTAGTAGGGCTGGTTTAATAGCTGTTTTCTTTCGCTTAATATTTGATACTACTTGTTTAATATTAAACTCTTTTGCAAATGGATCAAATGCAATATGTTCAACGCAGGTCGGAATACCATTGGTTAACTGCTCAACTGATAACCAGCCAAAGGTACGCTGGTCAATAAATCTAATCTCATCTCTAATTTTTTTTGGCCGTATACCTTTGCCTAATCCTAACTTCGCTCGTAGGTGTGGTTGTTTGGTAGCAAGAGATGGCTGCACTAGTAATTGACCACTCATCCCGAGATGCGCCACTAATGTTATTTCTCGATTCAATTCAAACCAAAGAAACTTACCCCTGCGGTGCACGGCAAGGATTTTTGCACCATTAACCGCAGATAACCCGGCGATAGAACTAGGTTTTATTGCCCTAGGGTGGAAGGTTTCCGCATCACAAATGATTTTTCCAAGAACATATTTCTCAAGCCCTCTTCGAACTGTTTCGACCTCAGGTAGTTCTGGCATTGCAGAGTAAAACTACTATTTCTTTTTACTTCTACTGCTTAAAAGATCATATGCAAGCTTTGCTGCCGCCTGCTCGGCTTCACGCTTACTTTTCCCGTCACCACTAGGAAACTTTTCACTACCGATATTTACGGTGGCGATAAAACTCTTATCGTGATCTGGTCCTGATTCAGTAATTTCATACTCAGGTGTTGATAAATTTAAATCTGAGGTCAACTCCTGAAGAGCAGTTTTACTATCAAGGCTGGCACCCATGCCAGATGCCAAAGTAAGTGCTGGTTTTATCCATTCTAAAACTATCTGTGCAGTATTTGCATAGCCGTGCTGAATATAAATTGCACCAACTAACGCCTCTAGCGAATCAGCCAGAATTGAATTCTTATCCCGTCCATTCGTAGCCTCTTCACCTTTCCCTATGCGAAGATGCTCACCTAATTTTAGGTCGCGTGCTATTTGAGCTAGTGCCCTCATGTTTACTACACCAGATCTAAGTGGACTTAATCTGCTCTCATCTAAATTGGGAAATTGTTTATAAAGCTCATCGGTGACAACTAGTCCTAATACTGAGTCACCTAAAAATTCTAATCGTTCATTTGTCGGAATACCGCCGGCTTCGTAAGAAAAAGAACGGTGGGTTAATGCAAGTTCCAGCAACTCATCCTTAACCAAGATTCCGAGTCGCTCGGTTAGGCCTGAGTACAGATCAGACCTCTAAAACCTGACGACGATTATAAGTACCACAGGTTGGGCAAGCAGTGTGCTGCAACTTTGGTTGTTGGCATTGTTCACAAGTTGCAAGATTTGCAGGAGTTGTCTTCCACATGCTGCGACGAGAGCGAGTGCGTGCTCGCGACATTTTCCGCTTTGGAACTGGCATGATTTTTACTCCTTAGATTTATGCACTAGTGCAAGGTGAGAATTATCTACGAAAAATCTAATCTTGTAAAAACGGCTTAACAATTAAGCGTCAAAATCCTTCAAAGCTGCCCAGCGAGGGTCTGCCTCGGTGTGGCTGTGATCCTTTGGTAAGGTGCGCCATTTTTCACCGCAAATTTGGCACAACCCAGGGCAATCCTCAGAACACAATGGATTTACGGCTAAATTTAAAATTACTGCATCCCTGATCGGTAACTCTAGATCTATCTCATCCCCATCCATGAAGTACAAATCATCCTCTTCTAAATCAACCTCACTATCTTTGGCTGAGCGCTCCTTGCCCCGCTTCTTACCTGCACTTTTGTTAGCAGCGCTTTCATAATAGAAAAGTTCGGTAAAACTCTCATCAATTGGCCAGGTAATGCCATCAAGACATCTTGTGCATTCACCAGTTGCCTGTGCCATAACCCGGCCCATTGCTAATACACCCTCATCTACCGATTGAATTCGTAGATCTAATTCAATAAGCTCACCAGGCTTTACAGCTAGCAAATCAACACCAACTGGTTCAGTTATTTTAAGATCCAGCTCATACTCTCGCATCTCACCTGCTCGGTGTGGCAAATCATGAGTATTGAAGATAAATACTGAACGAGCCATCTGAAACTACTTCTTTAAGTCAGAGAGCGCGTGTTTGGTTTCAAATCCACCTAATTGATCCCGGCCCTTACTAATTACATCCAGTGTCTTATTCAAAACTACTTCCAAAGTTGCCAATCTAGTATCGATATACTCATCGATCTCATCTCGACTTGCCTTACTCTCAGCATTTACCTCAGCCATAATTTTTTGCGCTTCCTTGCGGGCATTTGCAACGATACTGGTTTGCTCGACTAGGCGTGCTACCTCATCCCTAGCTTGGGCAATAATGGCATCCGCCTGCTCATGAGCATCCTCTAAAATCTTATCTTTTTGTCGCAAAACGGCGATTGCTTTTGAAAGATCTGCAGGAAATGAAACCTTTACTTTGTCGAGAATTTGCAACATTTCACCACGATTTAAAACACAAGATGCAGAAAGTGGAACTGAACGAGCCTCTTCAACCGCTGCAATAGCCGCTTCGAGGCTTTCAACTACATCCATTTTTATTCCTTCCGCTTAACTCTCGATTTTAACCTATCCACGATAGCAGCAGGAATATAAGCTGATACATCACCGCCATAGCTTGCGATCTCCTTGACTAAAGAAGATGATAGAAAAGAATGCGAAGGCGCTGTGGACATGAACAAGGTTTCAACCCCTTGTAATTGTAAATTCACCTGGCTCATCTGTAATTCATAGTCAAAATCACTCACCGCTCTTAAGCCCTTAACAATGGTGGGAATCTTATTTGCCCGACAATAATCCACTAATAAGCCACTCCACGAGTCAACTTTTACATTTGAATAACGGCTAGTGACCTCTTGGATCATCTTAATTCTCTCATCGACTGTAAATAATGAACTCTTAGTTTGATTAACCAAGACTGCGATAACTACCTCATCAAATAATGTACAGGCCCTAGCAATAATATCTAGGTGACCATTGGTGATTGGATCAAAAGATCCTGGACAAACCACACGCCTCATGGATAAAACGCTAGCAACTAATTGCTAAGTTAGCCATTTTGCATCAAATCTTGCGCTCAGTTAATACTCCGTAATGAATACTACCGGCGCCGTATGAGCGCAGCTTTAACTGCTCCAATCCATCTGGCCAAGTGAACTCTTTGGATTTGGCATCGCGCTCAATTGCAATCACACCAAATTTGCTTAATAAGTTTAGGGTAAGTATTTTCTTTAAGATTTTCTCCACCTCACTATTAGCCACCTCATATGGTGGATCAATATAAATAATTTCATATGGATTTTTTGCAGTATGGTTTAGAAATTCAAATATGCTGGTAGTGTGAACTTTATATTTTCCAACCCCATCAAGATTTGCAATTAATGCAAAATTACTCTCACATACTTGCGAGCTGACTACATTATTTTCTACCGCTTCAACTAATGCCACTCCTCGAGATAAAGCCTCCACCCCTACCGCACCAGAGCCAGCAAAAAGATCTAGGAAATGTAATCCTTCTAAAGTACTAAAGGTTGAAATCAGAGATGAGAATAATCCTTCTCGTGCACGATCAGATGTAGGTCTGGTAATTGAAGGGGGTGAATGAAGTTTGCGTCCTTTTCCAACTCCAGCAATTATTCGCATACTCATGATTTATCCATAAATTCAGTAGCCTCATCAACTTTCAGCTTTTCAACCTCACTTTTTAATTGTGGCAGATTAATCAAATCTGGTTGCTTTACCAAAATGTTAAGTGCAACATTTCTGGCTTGATCAATTAAGTTTTCATCACGTAACACTCGCAAAAGACGCAAATGTGATTTACCGCCAGATTGTGAGCGACCAAGGACATCACCCTCTTTGCGCTGCTCAAGATCCAATCTAGCTAGTTCAAAGCCATCAAGTGTTGCGGCGACGGCCACCAGCCGTTGCATGCTTTGAGAATTCTCTTGAGCATTACTTACAAATAAACAAAGTCCAGGCACGCCTCCCCTGCCAACTCGCCCTCGCAATTGGTGCAACTGCGAAACACCAAACCTATCTGCATCCATTATTACCATCATTGATGCATTGGGAACATCAACACCAACCTCAATTACAGTAGTTGCAATTAAAACCTCAATCTCTCCTCTTGCAAATGCACTCATAGTTTCATCTTTTATCTCACTAGATAACTTGCCATGTAGCACTGCTAGTTTTAAACCTTTAAGTGGGCCAGTAGCTAGCTCTGGCGCTAACTCTTCAACCGCACTCATTTCATCATTATCGAGGTACTCCTCACCAAGCAAGGAAGCTGCGGTGATTTCTCGCTCTGTCATTTTCTTATTCGGATTGGCAATTCTTGGTGCAACTATATAAACCTGATGTCCTTTTGCTACCTCCTCTTTAACTCTCTCCCAAGCTCGGTTCAAATAATGCGGTTTTTCAAGCACTGGAATTAAGTGAGTTGTAATTGCAATTCGACCAGCAGGTAGCTCATGCAGAGTTGAAATATCAAGATCACCAAAAACTGTCATTGCGACTGTTCGAGGTATTGGCGTCGCCGTCATTACTAAAAGATGTGGTGGCTGCTTTGCTTTCATTCTTAGCGCATCTCGTTGCTCTACACCAAACCTATGTTGCTCATCCACTACAACTAAACCTAAATCCTTAAACTCAACCCCATCTGAAATAAGTGCATGTGTACCAATTACAATTCCAGTTTGCCCAGTGGCAAGTTTTGTGTGAATCATTTTTTTCTGAGCAAGAGGCAGAGAGCCAGTTAATAACTCCACCTGGGTACCAATTTCACCAGCTTGCAATGTTCCAGCCTGAGCTAAATCACCCAATAATTTAGTAATCGTTCGATAATGTTGTTGAGCTAATACCTCAGTTGGCGCCAGCAGCGCTGCTTGGCCTGATGAATCAACTACCGACAACATCGCCCTTAATGCCACAACTGTTTTTCCAGAGCCCACCTCTCCTTGTAATAATCGATGCATCGGATAATTATTTGAAAGATCCTTCTCGATTTGATTATTGATCTCAATTTGTCCAGCGGTGTATTGGAATGGCAATTTTTCCTCAAAAGCTGCCACTAAAACTGGCGTATTTGGAGTTCGTGACTTTGTAATCAATTTTGCTATTTCATTTCGTCTCATACCCAACAACAACTGCAAAAGCAATGCTTCATCAAAAGTTAATCTTTTTCTAGCATTTTCTGCCGACTCAAGATCTGGCGGCTGATGAATATCAGTAAATGCTTTTTTCAAAGTTGGATATCCGAACTCAGTAGCAATCTCTGGTGGCAAATAATCTGGCATTTCATCGAGGGAATCCAGAGTTAATTTCACACACTGCATGATCTTCCAGGAGGGTAGCTTTGATGTCGCTGGATATACGGGCAAAAATTTGCCAGCAAACTCAGCAACTGCCGAATCGACATCTTCACCATCTGGTATTAATTGGTAATCAGGGTGAGATAGTTGACGTTTTCCTTTGAAGATACCTACTTTGCCCGCAAATAACCCCACCCGGCCAGTTTTTAACTCTTTCTCCCGCCAGGCTTGATTAAAAAAAGTCAGGGATAAATTAGCGCTGCCATCAGTGACTACTACCTCTAAGATATTTTTTCCATTTGCTCGACGTAATTTAACCGCCTCTATTTCAGCCAAAATTGTTACCTCATCATCAGCAATTAAAGTTGAAATATCAGTCAATTCACCACGGACGACATACCTGCGCGGATAATGTCGTAGCAATTCATTGACATCTCTAATCCCAAAGGATTTCTCCAAAACCGCAGCGGTCCGATCACCCAAGACATTACTCAATCGGGTGGTAAGGATTGCCATAGTGGAAGTATCTAACGCCACCTGGCTAACTGTGCGTAACTACCCACCGGATTAGCCAATTAATACCCTCACAAGGTAATCTTTCGCCTCTAATTAAGTGAACCAAGGAAAATCAAGGGAGCAAAGAAAGTGTCTTCAGTATGCGATCTGTGCGGCAAAGCTCCAAGCTTTGGTAACAATGTCTCCCACTCAAAGCGTGCAACCCGCCGCCGCTGGAATCCAAACATTCAAAAAATCCGCACAATTATTAATGGCCAAACCAAGCGTAAAAATGTGTGCGCATCATGTCTTAAGGCAGGTAAAGCAGTTCGCTAATTAAAAGTGCTGATATCCAGCCTTTTCGATTTTTTCACCATCGAGTAAAACTTCACCACTACCCGCCTTTACGACACCAATCTGCAAACCAATCTCATCACCGGCTTTTTCAGGATCCACGGTGGCCAAGAAGAAGTGATCCTCTCCCCCCGTTAAAATCCAATCAAATACCTGCTCGCCTAACTCAACTGCGAGCTCTGCTAAATCTTTGAAATCTGATCCCATTGAAATTCTCTCTTTAGATAAATTGATATTCACATTAGATGCCGATGCAATATGTCTGGCATCAGTGACTAATCCATCGCTGATATCACACATTGATGATGCTGCAGCAATTAGTTTTTTCGGTGCATTTAACTTCGGATTCAAATGAGCATCAACGACATATCTAGGGCGATCTAATCCCCGAGTTAAGATAGCAAGTCCAGCGGCGGATAACCCAGGTAAGGAAGATACGTAGACCAAATCACCTACTTTTGCACCTGATCTAGTAATTGGTTGTTCTGAAATCTCGCCAAGTGCAGTAATACTCAAACTCAACTTTTCTGATCTACTTAAATCTCCACCAATAACTACAACTTCAAATTTATCTGCAACTGATCTGATTCCTTTTGCTAACTCACTAACCACCTGCGAATTATTAACTTCAGTGATAGCCGCTGCTACCAATAGATATTTTGGTGTAGCACCCATAGCAAATATGTCTGCCAAATTTGATGTCGTTAATTTGGCACCGATTTGAAACGGAGTAGACCATTCCCGCTTGAAATGAATATCTTCAACCGCCATATCCACCGTGGCCACTAGTTTTTTATTGGAGGCCAAAACCACGGCAGCATCATCGCCGATCCCTATTTCAACGCCACTTTGGAAGGAGGTGTGAAAAAGATCGCGCAACTGTGCGATCAGCCCTGCTTCAGATTCAATCAATGGCACTCCCCAATTAAGTCGCTATAGGCTACTCTTTCACATATCTACATTTCATTGTTGAACATGTAGCTTTGATTGAAAGGCAAGAGATGTCAGTTCAGGCTTACATACTTATTCAAACTGAGGTTGGTAAAGCTTCCAGTGTTGCCAAGGCTGTCTCTGCAATTGCAGGTGTGACCATCGCCGAAGGTGTTACCGGTCCATATGATGTGATTATGCGAGCAGAGTCACCTAGTATGGAAGATTTTGGGCGAACTGTGTTGGCTAAAGTTCAAGCAGTATCTGGAATCACCAGAACTTTGACCTGCCCCGTGACGAGCCACTAAGAATTGATCAGTATTAATAACTAGAACCAACGAATCATTCCAATGATTCCTGCCGTTGCATAAAAAAATTGCAAGAAGAGTATTCCTTTATGTTTTCCGAGAAATGCCCAGATCCCGATTAATCCAGATGATACAAGTAATAAAGTAAACCCGATGAACTCCGCGCCAATATTCGCTGCAACTAGAAGTGAATAAAAAATTGCAGTCAGTACACCTAACCACTCAAAAATACGAGATTTATTGGATCGAATTTTCATAAACTCTCCTTGCCAACCTTCATCGGTGTTGCCTGCGCTGCAGATAATAACTCTGCAAAAGTTGTTGGAAAGACCGCATGTGGGTGCCCTGCTGCTGCCCAGACAACCTCGTAATCATTTAATGCTTCGTCGATTAAAGTAAGTGACGGAGTTTTAATCCATCCAATTGGCGCCACTCCCCCAATTGAAAACCCTGATTTTTCTTTAACGTAATCAGCGTCAACCCGCTCTAATTTTTCAATACCTAATTTGTTAGCAACTAGCTCGGTATCAACACGGTGCCGGCCAGAGGTGATAACTAACAACGGTGTTTCATTAGGCAACTTAAATATTATTGAGGAGGCAATTTGACCCACCAAGATTCCAAGGCCTGCTGCAGCCTCCGCGGCACTCTTTGCTGTTTCACTTAACACCTTTATTTCACCCTTAATTGAGAATGTTTCCATGGCAGCTACTACCCGCTTTACTGCTGATTTTTCCAAAATGCCATTCATGGTTATTAGCGCGTAATGCTGGCTGACCGGTTTTGCGCTGTGTAAATCAATTTAGTAATTAGCTGCTGATAATTAATGCCACTATGCTCAATCAACTTTGGGTAAACCGAGGTCGGAGTAAATCCAGGCATGGTATTAATTTCATTTATGATAATTTCGCTATCATTTGAGTAGAAGAAATCAATTCTCGCTAATCCTTCACAACCAGCAGCCTTAAATGCTGTTAAAGCTGCTTGTTGAATTTTTGCCTCGACCCCCGCTGGTAGATCTGCTGGCACAAGTAGTTGCATTGTATTATCTAAATACTTTGCTTGAAAATCATAAAACTCATACTTTTCAGCAATCACAATTTGGCCCACTGCAGAGACTTTGATTTCACCATCTGCTTGTAAGACCGCACATTCAATCTCCTTACCAACTACTGCTTTTTCAATAATTACCTTAGTATCAAAAGTAAGCGCATAATCAACCGCCGCAGATAATTCATTTGCTTGCTTGACCTTACTGGTGCCTCTGCTCGAACCACTTCTTGCTGGTTTCACAAAGAGTGGATATGAGAGATTGCTCGGTAAAGTAAATTTATTTGAGGATACCACTACGCCTTCGGCTACCTTCAGCCCTTGGGCAGCAAAAATTGGTTTTGCATAAGACTTATCCATACTCACTGCACTTGCTAATACACCAGAGCCGACATAACGAAGACCAATCATTTCAAATAATCCTTGAATAGTGCCATCCTCGCCATATGGACCATGCAAAATTGGAAATGCCACATCAATTGCTAAATTCTTGCCACCTGAGAACAATCCGCTACTGGTCAGAGAGATCTCAACTCCAGATTCGGGTACTGAGGGTAGAGCGCCATTTATAATCGAAAAATTTGTATCCTCGGCAAGCAATAACCACTTGCCACTTTTAGTTATACCAATTAGAACGGGATCAAATAAGCTGCGATCTATCGCACCTAGAACTCCATTTGCCGATACACATGAGATCTCATGCTCACTACTTTTGCCACCACAAATTATTGCTACTCGAACTTTGCTCATTAGATCTCAGCCTTAATACTGACGGTCATTAGTCGAGCCATTGCATCCTTTGGATTTAATGTGCCAGCAACAACATCGGAGACGGCTTCAATGATCGGAACCTCAACTCCAACTCGGTGCGCAAGCTCTAAAATTGCACCTGCTGAGTAAACACCTTCAACTGTTTTTACTACCTGCGCTCTAGCCTTTGCGATCGAGCCAGATTTACCAAGCACCTCACCAAAACTTCTATTTCTTGACAGCGGTGATTGTGCACTTGCTACCAAGTCACCAATTCCTGCCAACCCCAAAAATGTCAGTGGATTAGCTCCGTACGCCTGGCCGAGTTTTGCAACCTCAGATAAGCCACGAGTAATCATTAGGCCTTGTGTATTTTCGCCATAACCCATACCAACTGCAATACCAACTGCAAGTGCTACAACACTTTTTGCAGCGCCTGCAAACTCGCATCCAACTAAATCTGAAGATGGATAAATTCGGAAGTAATTGGTGGAGAAAAGCTCTGACATTACTTCAATATTTGCAGGATTTTCAGAGGCAGCAACCGCACCAGCTGGCTGGCGCATAATGATCTCACTCGCCAAATTTGGCCCAGTAATGATGCCAAATTTTGATTTATCCATCTCTAATACCTGTTGTGCGACCTCAGTCATTCGTAACTGAGTTTCAACCTCAATTCCTTTTAAAGTGCTAATGATTGGTAAATCTTTTGGAAAAAAACCTTTCCATGTTTCCAAGTTTTCACGTAAAGTTTGAGATGGAATTGCCAGCAAGATCACATCTGCAAACTCAAGCACAGCTTTAATATCAGTAGTCGCTTTGAGTTCTTTTGGTAGGTCAATTCCCTTTAAAAATCTGCGATTAGAATGGCGGCGATTAATTTCGCGTACTACTTTTTTATTTCGCCCCCAGATTAAAACCTGTTGTCCAGAGTCAACCATCACCTGACCTAATGTTGTGCCCCACGCACCCGATCCAAGTACTGCAACCTTTTTCATTTATTTCCCTTTTTAAAATTTCCAATGCGAGGAAGGTTTGATTTTTTAGGATCAAAAATTTCTGATGATGCACTTTCACTACGCAACTGTTCCAACAATTTGGTAACCGCACTCATTACATAAGCTGTTGCCTCCTCTAACGCAACAGGATCTTCAGCTCTGCCTTGCCATTTTGAGAACTCTAATGGCGCTCCAGCGATGACCTGGAACTTGGCTCTGGGAAATAATTTCAGTTTTTTGCTGTATGCCGGAAGCACTTTTTGTGCTCCCCATTGCGCGCAGGGAATCACAGGTGCCTGAGTTAAGATCGCCAGCCTTGCAATCCCAGTTTTCGCCTTCATAGGCCAATAATTTTCATCCCTAGTCAGAGTTCCCTCTGGATAAACACCAAGTAGATGACCTGACTTTAAAAATGCAATTGCATGCACCAGCGAATTAGAGGCGCCAGTGGTTTCACGTTCAACTGGTATTTGCCCCGCGCCACTTAATACCCGACCAATTATTGGGAGTTTAAACAATGAGGCTTTACCTAAATATCTCGGCGCCCTGCCATTGTCATAAAGAAAGTGGGTGAAAACTAAAGGGTCAACATAAGAGATGTGATTACAAACTGCAATTGCAGCCCCACTTTTAGGGATATTTTCCATCCCCTGCCAATCCCGTTTACCAATTAGATTTAATATTGGCCGTACCAAAGTGGCGCCAAACTTAAACCAACTAGTCACTCCTAATGGTTTTCCAGCTGGGGGTGCGTAGGAAATCGCTATTTCAGTAGACACTCGTTAATTCTACGACCAATCAGGATAATCGCTATAAATGAGCGTAAAAAACGGGACCCCACGCATGGGATCCCGCTTTTAATTATTTATTAAATTAGCGACGCTTAGATTTCTTTGCCTTCTTAGCAGGCTTACGTGCGCTTTTCTTAGCTTTTCCAGCAGCTTTAGCAGGTGCTGCTTTTGCTGGTGGTGTTGGCGCAGGACCTAATTTACGAGCTCCTGAGATTACTTCTTTCAATCCTTTAGCAGCTAAGAAACGTACTTTCTTGCTTGCTTTAATTTGGATTGACTCTCCGGTAAATGGATTACGTCCTTTACGTGCTGGACGATCTACTTTCTTAAACTTACCGAAATCATTAATCATTACATCATCGCCCTTAGAGATGTTGCGAACAATCGCATCAAAAACTACCTCTACAGCGCGAGCAGCTTCTTTCTTACTATCACCAAATTGTGGTGCTAGATAAGCGATGAACTGGGCCTTGTTCATTTTTACCCCTTATTTACGTGTAAACATTAAGCATTTGCTTAACTAAGGGTTAATCTATGGGGTGATTTGCACTTATCTGATTAATGAAGCAGGTGTGTCGGAAGCAAATAATTAAATAAAATCAAGGTTTTTTCAGGATTATGCGAAACCCTAAAGTAATAATTTAGAGTTTTAGATTATCGAATTGGCAGTGTTTTAGGCTTGAAACTCAATCTTTTTTCTTCAAAATTTCTCACCTGATCTAATTTGGTAAAGGTTAAACCTATGTCATCTAACCCCTCCATCAGGCGCCAGCGGGTGTAATCATCGATTTCAAAGGTGAGGGTTGTGTTGGCGTATTTCACTGACTTGGCGCCTAAATCAACTGTTATTTGGGTTTTTGGATCGGCTTCTATTTGCTGCCAGATTTTTTCAATCTCTGTCTGCGGCAAAATTACTGTTAACAACCCCATTTTTTGTGAGTTACCACGGAAAATATCAGCGAACCTGCTAGATAAAATCACTTTAAAGCCGTAATTTTGTAAAGCCCAAACTGCGTGTTCTCTAGATGAGCCAGTTCCAAAATCTGGGCCGGCAACCAAAACTGTTGCAGCTTTGTATTGCGGCTGGTTTAATTCAAAGGCAGGGTCATTGCGCCAAGCGGCAAATAAGCCATCCTCAAATCCACTTTTGGTGATGCGCTTGAGATAAACAGCTGGAATGATTTGATCAGTATCAACATTGCTCCGACGAAGTGGTACTCCGCTACCGGTGTGCGTGATGAATTTTTCCATCTTACAAATCCGCCGGTGATGCTAAGGTGCCTTTTAGCGCGGTTGCAGCAGCTACCAATGGGCTAACCAAATGGGTCCGACCACCCTTGCCTTGCCTGCCTTCAAAGTTTCTATTGCTAGTAGATGCAGCCCGCTCACCTGGTTTTAATTGATCTGGGTTCATTCCCAAACACATCGAACAGCCAGCACTGCGCCACTCAGCACCTGCATCTAAAAATACTTTGTCTAGCCCCTCAGCCTCTGCTTGCAATCTAACCCTGGCAGAACCAGGCACTACCAAAAGCCTGAGTGAAGCAGCAATCTTTTTGCCCTTGATGACAGATGCGGCAGATCTTAAATCCTCAATCCGTCCATTTGTGCAGGAGCCTAAAAATACCGTGTCCACCTTGATTGATTTAAGCGGTGTTCCCGGCTTTAAATCCATGTACTCAAGTGCACGTTTAGCTGCGCCTCGGTCCTCAGCATTTGCGTAATCATCTGGATTTGGAACTGATGCGCTTAGCGGCAAACCTTGGCCTGGGTTTGTTCCCCAGGTAACAAATGGTGCTAACTCATCTGCATTTAAATTTACCTCTTTATCAAATTTTGCATCAGTATCGGTAGTCAAAGTTTTCCAATAAGCCAAGGCAGCATCCCAATCAGCATCAGTTGGAGCATGGGCTTTGCCCTTTACATAATCAAAAGTAGTTTGATCAGGTGCTATTAATCCTGCCCGCGCACCCGCTTCAATTGACATATTGCAGATCGTCATTCGAGCCTCCATGGATAACGCCCTAATTGCACTACCCCGATACTCAAGAATGTATCCCTGCCCACCACCAGTGCCAATCTTGGCAATTACTGCCAAGATAATATCCTTGCTAGTTACGCCAGCTTTTAATGTGCCCTCTACATTTATTGCCATAGTTTTAGGTGGTAGTAATGGCAAAGTTTGAGTTGCCAATACATGCTCTACCTCACTTGTGCCAATGCCAAAGGCGAGCGCACCAAAGGCTCCATGGGTAGAGGTGTGGGAATCTCCGCAAACAATTGTCATACCAGGCTGGGTGATGCCCAGTTGTGGTCCAACCACATGAACAATTCCTTGTTCAACATCACCAAGTGAATGCAATCTGACGCCAAACTCGGCACAGTTTTTTCTCAAGGTATCTACCTGCAATTTCGAGACTGGATCTGCAATCGGTTTATCAATATTAAGTGTGGGCACATTATGATCTTCAGTAGCAATAGTTAAATCTGGGCGACGAACTTTGCGATTTGCCAGGCGCAATCCATCAAATGCTTGTGGACTAGTCACCTCATGGATTAGATGCAAATCGATATAAAGTAAATCTGGTTCACCAGCGGCAGCAGCAACCACATGCTCTGACCAAATCTTCTCCGCTAATGTCTTGCCCATGTAATTCTTACTCCTCCAAAATTTAATCAATGCACCACCTGAATTTGCTTCTCACCTGCTGAGATGGCATTATCAGAGTGTGGACGGTAAGAATAGCGGAGTTGGCGTATTAGATAAAGCGGTAAAGATTCTTGCCGCCTTAGAGGGCGGCGCACAATCCCTTAGCGATCTTGTTAAAGCAACTGGAATAGCAAGACCCACCGCACACCGATTAGCGGTAGCACTTGAGCATCATCGATTGGTGAGCCGTGACTTTTCTGGCAAATTTATATTGGGTGCTCGCTCATCTGAGTTGGCAGCAGCAGCTGGTGAGGATAAATTATTAGCAATTGCACTTCCAGCACTCACCGCCCTTCGTGATGCAACTAGTGAAAGCGCCCAGTTATACCGCCGGCAGGGTGATCTTCGAATCTGTATCGCCACCGCGGAACGATTGACCGGATTACGCGATTCAGTACCAGTTGGCACCGCATTGACTATGCAGGCAGGCTCTGCGGCACAAATTTTGTTGGCTTGGGAGGATCCTGACAAACTTCACCGAAATTTGATCAATGCAAAATTTACCGCAGCAAATTTATCTGCAGTAAGGCGCAGAGGTTGGGCGCAATCAGTTGGTGAACGAGAGGCGGGAGTTGCTTCAGTCTCTGCGCCTGTTCGTGGTCCCAATAATAAAGTTATTGCAGCGGTGAGTATCAGTGGTCCTATCGAACGATTAAGCAGACAACCAGGAAGAGTTCATGCCGCAGCTGTTGCTGCAACTGCAGCAAGATTAACTGAGCACCTGCTAAAAAATAGTAAGTAACTAAACAATAAAAGTAGCTCCGAGGGGATTCGAACCCCCGTAGCTGGCTTGAGAAGCCAGAGTCCTAGGCCACTAGACGACGGAGCCGTGCAGTAAAACTAAAGTAATCGCTGGGGTACCAGGACTCGAACCTAGACAAGCTGAACCAGAATCAGCTGGGCTACCAATTACCCCATACCCCAATATTAACTGTGCAACAAGATAAGAATACCCTGCTACGCAATTTATTTGGAAATCACCGCCTTGATCCGAGTGATTGAACGCTCCTTACCTAACAATTCCAGCGACTCAAACAATGGTGGTGAGATGTGTGAACCAGTTACCGCAATTCGAAGAGAACTAAATGCAATTCTAGGCTTTAGTCCTAGCTCATCGATAAGTGCCTTTCGTAATACCGCTTCGATACTTTGGTGATCCCAATCTGTAAGTGATTCAACCTTGGCTAAAGCTACCTTTAAAACCTGCTGTGATGCATCGTCAAGAATTTTAGGCAGTTCTTCAGGTGATACTGTGAAATCCTTTACAAATAAGAAATTCAGCATTTGTGGTATCTCAGCCAGATTCACAATCCGTTCTTGAATTATTGGTAGCGCAGACTTAAGTACTTTGATCTCATCAGCTGACCCCGAGATAATCTTGGCAGAAAGTAAAAATGGCAATGATCGATCTAAAAATTCATCAAGTTTTAGTGCTCTTATTTTGTCGCCATTGATTGCCTCTAGCTTTTTGATATCAAACTTTGCTGGGCTGCTATTTACCCGCTCAACTGTGAATAACTCGACTAGCTCAGCCATAGTGATATTTTCCTTATCATCACCTGGAGACCAGCCAAGTAGTGCTAAATAATTACAAATTGCCTCGGGTAAAAAACCTTGTTCGCGATACCAAGCAATAGAAACCTCACCGTTTCGCTTTGATAATTTAGCGTTATCTTGACCCATCACAAATGGCAGATGAGCAAAGATTGGATAATCAGCTGGTGCTACCTGCATCGCTTGATAAACTCGAATTTGCCTTGGAGTTGATGAGAGCAGATCCTCACCCCGTAGTACATGAGTTACTTTCATCAAAATATCATCCACTGCTACCGCAAGTGTATAAAGTGGTGAGCCATCAGCTCTCGCTAAAACAAAATCTGGCACATATTCATGTTCAAATTTAACCTCTCCGCGTATAGCATCAACAAATACCGTTTCACCTTTTGGCATTCTCATTCGTACAACTGGCTCGCGTCCAGCGGATTTGTAATCAGCAACTTGTTGCGTAGTTAAATCTCGACACTTTCCGTCATACCCTGGTGCTTGATGATTCTTCATCTGATGTTGCCTGCGCTCCTCTAACTCTGCAGAGCTGCAATAACAATGGTAGGCATCACCTTGATTTAAGAATTTTTCAGTCCAAGTTTTGTAAATATCTAATCGTTGTGATTGTAGGTACGGACCATACTCTCCGCCTACCTCAGGACCCTCATCCCAATTAAGACCTAACCACTTCAAGGTGTCGATTGCCGCTTGAATATATTGATCAGTGACACGTTCTTTATCTGTATCTTCAATTCGAAATATTAATTTGCCACCAGTATGCCGGGCATAAGCCCAATCAAATAAAGCGGTACGGATGTTGCCAACATGCAGATCACCAGTTGGTGAGGGTGCAAACCGAACTCTAACCTGTGATTTATTGGACACGAGCAGAAACCTTATTAGTTAAAGTGCCTAAACCATCAATTGCAACAGAAATAGTCGCACCCGCGGGCATTGCGCCAATACCTGCTGGAGTGCCAGTTAAAATTACATCCCCCGGCAGTAAAGTCATCACATTACTTACAAATTCAATAATTTGTGGAATTTTAAAGATCATCGCCGAGAGTATGGCTGATTGTTTAACCTGGCCATTTAGTGTGGCAGATATCTTTTGGTCTTTTGGCTCAAACTCAGTTTCAATCCATGGTCCAAGGGGGCAAAATGTGTCAAAACCTTTTGCTCGACTCCATTGTCCATCTTTTTTCTGCAGATCACGCGCGGTTACATCATTAGCCAAGGTATAGCCAAAAATCACATCTTTATATTTAGCAGCTGGGACTTCCTTACAAATCCTGCCAATTACTACCGCTAGCTCTGCTTCATGGTCAACTCGCTCACTCATTTTTGGCCAAATGATTACTTCATTGGGACCAATTACTGAAGTATTAGGCTTGATAAAAATAATCGGCTCACTGGGTACAACTGAATCCATTTCAGCAGCATGGTCAGCATAATTTTTGCCGATACATACCACCTTGCTACGCGGTAATACTGGGGCCAACAACTTAACATCACTTAACTTTAAACTTTTATCTTGCGGAATTATTCCTGAATAAATCGGATCCCCTCGCAAAACCAAGATCGAATCCTTATCATTTAGAACTCCAAATAGCGGATCACTACCAACTCCAATTTCGACTGGGGCGGTAAATCTAACGATTCGCATTAGATTATCTTACAACTGATCTTTAATCTCACTCGATTCTGCAAGTTTTTCAACCAAGACCGTTGCAATTCGGTGGCGTCTGCCAGCAGGACGTTCTGCTGTTAATTTCCATCCAGACACAGTAATTGTGCTTCCTGGTATTGGAATTCGACCTAAGTGCTTTGCAATTAAACCACCAATTGAGTCGACACCTTCAATCTCTTCGTCATCAAGTTCTAAATCTAATTTCTGCGCAAAATCTTCGACGTGTAATCTCGCAGAAATCCGAGCTTTGCCCTCTGTCAACCATTCAATATCTTCACTCTCATCATCATCATATTCATCGGCAATTTCACCAACTATTTCCTCTAAAATATCTTCAATAGTTATTAATCCTGCGGTACCGCCGTACTCATCAACAACTACTGCCATATGTATTTGTTCTCTTTGCATTTGTTTGAGCAGCTCAGCAGCTGTATTGGTCTCGGGTATAAAAGTGGCTTTCCGTAATAAATCTCCAACTTTTTCACTCTGCTCAGCCTCACGATTTTCATGAACTCGTTTAGCCAAATCTTTTACATACGCGATACCAACTACGTTGTCTATACCATCAGAAATTACAGGTATGCGAGTAAATCCAGATCTAAGAGCCAGTGATAATGCTTGCCGTAAATTTTTCTCAGCTTCAATCCAAACAATTTCAGTTCTTGGCACCATGAGTTCCCTGACCACAGTCTCGCCCAGATCAAAGACTGAGTGGATCATCTCCCGCTCGGCATCTTCGACAAATCCACTTTCACTAGCCTGATCGACTAAATCTCGAAACTCTGCTTCGGTAGTAAAAGGTCCAGATTTAAATCCCTTACCCGGCGTAATTGCATTTCCAATCTTTATCAAAAGGTTTGTTAAAGGTCCAAGAATTTTAGATAGTAAGTGTGCAATCACAATTGCCGGTTTTGACCAGGCAACTGCATGTTGTTTTCCTAATGTTCTAGGGCCTACGCCAACAATCACGTAGGAGATCGCAACCATAAGCATAATTGATTGAGCCAAAGCCAATCCTTTATTTGACGCATCTTCTACAAATGTTGTTGCAACTAAGGCGGTTGCGGTGAGCTCACAACTTTTTCGAACAAGCAGTAAGACGTTTAAGTACCTGGCAGGGTTTTCAACAAACTTATCAAAGCGCTTTTTATACTTTGAATTATTTTCAATTAGTTGCTCGATCAGCAATCTAGAGAGTGAAGTCAAGGCAGATTCACTGCCAGCTAGAAATCCTGCGAACAACAAAAGCATTGTGACTGTCAGTAAAGTTGTTAGCGTCAAAGTAATAGCCGCCATTTTTTGAGAATTTCTTCCTGCAATGCAAACATTACAACTTCCTCATTTTCTTCCTCGTGATCATAACCGAGAAGATGCAGGACCCCATGGACTGTTAATAACTCTAACTCCTTTTCCAATGTTTGCTTACCATTCTTTTCAGCATAGCTGGGACACAAAACAAGATCACCAACAATTCCTGGACCACTTGTTGCTGAATTAGGTTTCATTTCATCCATTGGAAATGAGAGAACATCTGTTGGTCCAGGCAAGTTCATCCACTTCATGTGCAATTCAGACATTATTTCTTCGGTAACTATCTGGATACTCAACTCTGAATCGGGGTGAATTCCACTTTCTATCAGTGCAAATTGAGCAACTGATGTTATGGAAGTTTCATTACAATTACTAGTTGAGTTATTGACTAATTCAATTTTCATAGGTGCTTATTCAAGGTAATCCTTGAGTAATTAACGATCACCCTTACCGCTTCGTATTGGAAATGTTGATTTTGAAATATTCTCATCCCATTCACCGTAGGCTGTAACAATATCTCCTACTAATCTATTTCTCACAACATCTTCAGCTGTTAAATACATAAATGAAATGTCATCTACATCCTTCAAAATATCTTGCACAATTTTCAACCCTGATTGTGAATTGTTGGGTAGATCAACCTGGGTGATATCACCTGTAACTACCATTTTTGATCCGAAGCCCAAGCGAGTTAAAAACATTTTCATCTGCTCTGCAGTTGTATTTTGAGCTTCATCTAAGATAATGAAGGAATCATTCAAGGTTCTTCCCCGCATATAAGCAAGCGGTGCGACTTCAATTACTCCAGTACTCATCAGTCGTGGGATTGCGTCTTGATCAATCATGTCGTGTAGGGCATCAAATAATGGACGAAGATATGGATCAATTTTTTCATGCAAAGTTCCAGGTAGGAATCCAAGTCGCTCACCCGCCTCAACCGCTGGCCTAGTCAGAATTATTCGATTTACTTGCTTGGCCTGTAATGACTGTATCGCTTTAGCCATCGCTAAATAAGTCTTGCCTGAACCAGCAGGGCCAATGCCAAAAGTGATGGTGTTGGAATCAATCGCATCTACATACTTCTTTTGGTTTGCTGTCTTAGGGCGAATAGTTTTACCACGATTGCTTAAAATATTTAGTGAGAGCACTTCAGCAGGATGCTCAGCTGGATTTTGTTTAATCATCCCGATAGATCTGCGCACCATATCTGCATTCAAATTCTGGCCACTTCTTAGAATTGCAATTAACTCCTCAACTAATCCAACCAGTTGCTTTGATTGCTCAATTTCACCCTTTACATAAATTTCATTTCCCCGCACAGTAATTGCCAGTTGCGGAAAATGATTCTCTAAAATTCTAAGATATGAATCGGCTGGCCCGACAAGTGTGACCATGGCAAATGCAGCCGGTACTTTTATTACGATCGGATCCATTACACCAATTCTATATTTAACCTGGCGGCCAAGCGAATGACCTACCGCCAAGCAGATGCAGATGAGCGTGGAAAACTGATTGTCCTGCCCCTGCGCCTGTGTTTATATTCATACGATAACTATCCAATCCAATTTCTGCAGCAATCTCACCAGCTGCTTTGAAAATCTCACCAGCTAATGCAGGATCAGCATCGGCAACCTCAGCCATATTTTCAAAATGTTGATTTGGAATAATTAAAATATGAGTTGGTGCCTGAGGTGTAATATCATTAAATACTGTAAATGTTTTGGTTTTTTTGACTATCGCTGCAGGAATCTCGCCAGCAACTATTTTGCAAAACAAACAATCCATATCTACCACCTACCTAATTTTGTTTGCACCGCTGAAAGTGCTGCAAATCCAGCATGTGCTGATCGGAGTACGGTTGGGCCTAATCGGACGATCATAGAGCCAGAGCTCTGAAATATTGCTAATTCATTATCTGTGATTCCTCCTTCAGGGCCGATGATGAGATATATAGCATCAAGATTTGAACTGATTTGAGTCTCGGCAAATTTAATTTCGCTACTCTCATGGAAAACCAATCCAAGGTTTTTAGAATTTATTTCCTTAGATAGGCTGGGGGTGTTCATAATTTTTCTAAGAGATGGCACTCTCACTCTTCTGGATTGCTTGCAACTCTCTTTAATAGTCGCAAGCCACTTACGCTCAGAATCATCTTGCCACTTGCTAATTGATCGCTCTGCTTGCCACGGAATTACTTGGTCAACTCCAGCGGCTGTGATCAATTCAAGCATCTCCCGACTTCGATCTGACTTAGTAATCGCCTGAACTAGGATCAACTCTGGCTTATTGATGGATTCCTTACCCCGCTCAGCAATTGAAATTTGTAATGCTTTTTTACTTATTTGGGCAATAGGCCCTGAAACCCAGTTGCCTTTCCCATCCGAAATTTTGATCTCTTCGCCAATATTTAGCCGAAGCACCTTCACCGCATGATGAGCATCCTCTTCATCAATTTCCTGGGTACCAGCTGTGCTCAATTCGTTAACAAAGAAAAGAGTCAACACTAGCGAAAAGCATTTCTAACTTTACTAAAAAATCCCTGATCTTTATTGGTATGTATTTGAACTTTATCTGCACCTTCATTCCTTAGCTGTGCAAATTTCTTTAATAATTCACTTTGCTCTTTACTGACTTTTCCTGGAATATTGACTTCGATATGGACTAGTAGGTCACCACGTCCAGATCCTCGTAATTTGGTAACACCTAAACCTTTTAATACAACCACCGAGCCGCTTTGGGTGCCCTCTTTAATTTCAACTTTTTGTGGTCCGTCAAAGGTTTCAATTATAACTTCACTACCCAGTACTGCAGATGTCATCGGTACTGCTATTGAAATATGTAAATTACTATCTTCTCTGATTAGAAATTCATGCGGTAGTTCAACTATTTCAATATATAAATCACCTGGAGTTCCACCACCGGGACCAACCTCACCTTGACCACTTAATTGAATTCGATTTCCAGTTTCAACACCGGCTGGTATTTTGACTGGGATAGTTTTACGAGATCTCACTCTGCCATCACCAGCACACTCTGTACATGGATCTGATATGACCGAGCCAAAACCTTGGCAACTTGCACAAGCTCTGCTTGTCATTACTTGCCCCAAAATAGAACGAGCAACTTGTTGTGTCTCACCTCTGCCCTTACAAATATCACATGTCCTTGGCCTTGAATTGTTAGCACAACCACTTCCGCCACACTTTGTGCAGATTGCTGCCGTATCTACAGTTAAATCCCGGTCGCACCCAAATGTTGCTTCTTTTAAATTAACTTCAACCCTTAGAAGTGCATCTTGACCTGGTCGAGTTCTTGGCCGAGGGCCACGTTGCTGACCGCCACCAAAAAAGGCATCCATAATGTCACCAAATCCGAAGCCAGCATTTGAAAACCCACCGCCAAATCCATTTCCGCCAATATCGTAATTTTGCCGTTTATCTGGATCGCTCAGCACTTCATAGGCAGCAGTTATCTCTTTGAACTTATCCGCCATTTTTGGATCAGGATTAACATCAGGATGATAATTGCGAGCTAATTTTCGATAAGCTTTTTTGATCTCATCAAAGCTGGCATCTCTATCTACACCAAGAGTTTCGTAAAGATCAGCCATTATCTACTTATTCTCCGTCAAGAAACTGCCAACATAATTAGCCACAGCATTCACCGCCGAGATTGAGGCGGCATAATCCATGCGAGTTGGTCCTAAAATTCCAAGTGCCCCGATATCGGCGTAACCAACCTTTACCAGACTGGTTTTGCGTAGACTTTTTTCACTTTGTTCATCACCTATCTGCACTTTCACTGATGAGTCAGCACCAGATAGCAGTCTTAACAAAACGACCTGCTCCTCTAAGGCCTCCAAGATTGGATGAATGCTATTTGATAAATCTTGATTAGATCTGGCCAAGTTTGATGCTCCTGCAAGAACTACTCTCTCCTCTGGGTGTTCAATTGCCATTTCAATCAGCGTTGCAATAATAATCACTACATTGGATTTATCATTTCCACGGTAAGTTGCTGAAAAATTTTCCAGCCGGCTGGCAACATTTGATAGCGATTGTTTAGCAATCAATAAATTCACTTTTTTATGAAGATCTGCAAGACCATTTTCAGTAATTTCAAAGACTAATTCCACCATTTTCTGTTCTACTCGCCCAGTATCAGTTATCAATACGATCATTACTCGATTGGAATTGAGTAGTACTAACTCGATATGGCGGACATTTGCTTTGATCAACGATGGGTACTGAACTACTGCAACCTGTTTAGTCACTTGCGCTAGCAAGCGAACAGTTCTGGAAATCACATCATCTAAATCAGTTGCGCCATCTAGGAAATTTTCGATTGCCTTACGTTCTGCGATCGATAATGGTTTTACTCCAGCAAGTTGATCAACAAATACTCGATACCCTTTATTTGTTGGGATTCGACCGGCACTAGTGTGTGGTTGCGTTATTAATCCAGATTCCTCCAAAACTGCCATTTCGTTTCGTATTGTTGCAGGCGAAACTCCCAAGCCAGAGCGAGCGGCTAAAGTTTTTGAGCCAACCGGCTCTTCAGTTGCCACATACTCATCAACAATTGCTTTCAGGATCTCAAGTTGCCGACCAGGCATCGTCTTGCTCATATGCCAACGCTACTACAACAGGATTTTACGCAGAATTCGGTCGGCGATTAGCCGGCCATCTACGGTCAGGGTTGCTCGGCCATCATTCCAATTTGATTGATCCAAATGACCACTTCCTACATACTCTGATAATTCAAAAATCTGTTGCTCACTCAAAGTTTTTTTAGCCACACCAGTAGGCAGTCTTATTGAAAGCATCAATCGTTCACTTTCGATCTGAGATTGTGCTAAAAATTCTGAACCAGCGATTGGTGATTGATCTGATTGAAGTTTCTCTCTGTATAAATTCGGGTGCTTTACATTCCAAAATCTCTTGCCATTTAAATGTGAATGCGCACCAGGACCTGCACCCCACCAGTTATCACCCGACCAATAAGCTAAATTATGTTTACTTGCTGAATTCGGTTTAGCCCAATTGCTCAACTCATACCAATTAAAACCAGCAGCCGTAAATGCGCGATCAGCAATTAGATATTTCTCAGCAGCTAAATCATCATCGACTGGTTGAACCTGTCCTCGCTTAATTTGCCCAGCCAACTTAGTACCTTCTTCGATAATTAAAGCGTAGGCAGATATATGGGTAATTGGTAGGGAGAGTGCTGAATCAATTGAAGTTTGCCAATCGCAGATGCTCTCCCCTGGTGTGCCGTAAATTAAATCGACTGAGATCTCCTTAAAGCCAATTTGCTGTGCCCAAGTTGTTACCTGTAACAAATTATCTGGATTATGAGTTCTATCTAAGGTTTCTAGCACATGTTTAACTGCAGATTGCATACCAAATGAAACCCTATTTACTCCTACCTCTTTGAATTGAGCGAGGGATTCTTTACTCACAGTATCTGGATTACATTCCATAGTAATTTCGGCATCTAATGATAAATTGAACTCTGATTTAATTGCTGAAATCACTCGGCCAATATCACTTGCCTGCATAAGAGATGGAGTTCCGCCACCAAAAAAGATTGAAGGCACAACAGTATTTTCAACAACTTGAGCTCTTGCTAGCCTGATTTCTTTTATTAAAAGATCAATATAGGAATTGGAAACTTCAGCTAATCCAGTAGATATTTGTAATTCTCCTGGCGTATAAGTATTAAAGTCGCAGTACCCACACCGTTTAATGCAGTATGGGATGTGAATATAAAAGGCAAGATTCACTTATTTCTTCTTCTCACTCACTTTATCTGAATCAGTTGTAAGAGCGGCGATGAAGGCCTCCTGCGGTACTTCCACTCGCCCAACCATTTTCATTCTCTTCTTACCCTCTTTTTGCTTTTCGAGAAGCTTGCGTTTTCTAGTTATATCTCCGCCGTAACACTTTGCCAATACATCCTTACGAATTGCTCTGATATTTTCACGAGCAATGATTTTCGCACCGATTGCCGCCTGAATAGGAACCTCAAATTGTTGACGTGGTATTAATTCCTTTAATTTTTCAGTCATTTTTACACCATATGAATAGGCTTTATCGCGATGCACAATCTGAGAAAATGCATCCACTTTTTCTCCTTGCAGCAGGATATCTACCTTCACTAAATCACCAGGCTCTTCGCCAATTGGTTCATAATCTAGTGAGGCATAACCCCTAGTTCTAGACTTTAGTTGATCAAAAAAATCAAAGACAATTTCTGCAAGTGGCAGGGTATAGCGAATTTCAATTCGATCCTCAGATAGGTAATCCATTCCTTTTTGAATACCTCTACGCTGTTGGCAAAGCTCCATGATCGTGCCAATAAACTCACTGGGTGCCAAGATTGTTGCTTTAACAATTGGCTCTTGCACCTCAGCAATTTTTCCATCTGGATACTCTGATGGATTAGTAACAACTAATCTTTTTCCATCCTCTAGAGTGAGGTTATAAACCACACTTGGGGCGGTTGAAATTAAAGTAAGGCCTGCCTCACGCTCTAATCTTTCACGCACGATCTCCATATGTAAAAGACCAAGGAAACCACACCTGAACCCAAAACCTAATGCAGCTGAAGATTCTGGTTCGAAAACAAGTGCTGCATCATTAAGTTGTAATTTATCTAACGCCTCTCGCAACATTGGGTATTCCGCACCATCTAGTGGAAATAGCCCTGAAAAAACCATAGGTTTTGGATCCTTATACCCCGCTAAAGCAACCTTTGCTGGATTGTTGTAAGTAGTAACTGTGTCGCCAACTCTTGATTGACGAACATCTTTAACCCCAGTTATTAAATAACCTACCTCTCCTACACCTAAGCCATTACTGGCAACCGGCTCGGGTGATATAACGCCCACCTCTAACATTTCATGGCGCACACCAGTTGAATACATTTGAATTTGATCCCTTGGTGAAAGGTGACCATCCATCACCCTTACATAGGTAACAACACCACGATACGAGTCATAAACTGAATCAAATATTAAGGCTCTAGTGGGTGCTTTAGCATCTCCTACGGGAGGTGGCAATTGCTTAACCACCTGGTCTAATAGTTCAACAACACCCTCGCCTGTTTTACCAGATACGCGTAAACAATCCTCTGGCTTGCAACCAATTAAATTTGCAAGTTCTATTGCAAACTTTTCTGGCCGGGCCGCTGGTAAATCAATCTTATTTAATACTGGGATAATCGTTAGATTATTCTCCATCGCTAAATAAAGATTAGCTAAGGTTTGGGCTTCGATTCCTTGTGCGCAATCAACTAATAAAATCGCACCTTCACATGCAGCCAGTGAGCGAGATACCTCGTAAGTGAAGTCCACATGGCCAGGAGTATCAATCATATTTAATATGTAATCTTTGCCATCAATGCCTGATCTCCACGGCAATCTAACCGCTTGGCTCTTTATAGTGATGCCCCGCTCGCGCTCAATATCCATGCGATCCAAATATTGTGCTCGCATATTGCGGTCTTCAACCACACCTGTTATGCCCAGCATTCGATCAGCCAAAGTTGATTTGCCATGATCAATATGAGCAATGATGCAGAAATTTCTTATTTGTTCAGGATTTGTAGCAGCAGGTTGAGGTGCCTTAGCAATCGAGATAGCAGGCATTTATGCCTTCGCAGTTTCTAGAAAATTAACGAACGCCAGCTTTGTTGGCTAATTTAGCCATAGCTGACTTTTTATTAGCTGCATTATTGGCATGAATAACACCTTTTGAAACAGCCATATCTAATGAACGAGATGCATCTTTAAATTCAGTTTTGATTTTTGCGGCATCACCAGATGAAACTGCATCGCGAAATCTACGTATTGCAGTGCGCAAAGCTGATCGATAAGCCTTATTGCGATCCTGCGCCTTGTTGTTGGTGCGAATACGTTTGATTTGAGACTTGATGTTTGCCACTGTTAATTACCTTTTCTCGTCAATTATATTAAATACACATTTAATAAGAACGGAAGGGTATCAGCGCAGGGCCATTACGCTCAAACTGAGCCTGATTACTTACTGCCTTTGGCAGCACAAACCGTCATTATCGCCCTCTCAAGGGCGTATTTTGGATCTGCCGCGGCACCTTTAATATCAGCGTCAGCACCTGCAATTGCTATCACCGCTCTTGCCATTGCATTCTCACTCCAACCAATTAATTGCCTACGGGCTTTATCAATCTGCCAAGGTGGCAACGCCAAAGTTTGCGCCAACTCATAGGATTTAACACTGCGAGATTCACCAGATACTTTTGCAAGCGTGCGAAACGAAGCGGCTAAGGCGCTCACAATCAAAACTGGGTCAGTGCCAGTAGCAAGGGCATTTCTTAAATTAATTATGGCGATAGCTGTATTTCCGTCAAGGGCTGCATCTGCAACATCAAAACCAGTACTTTCAACCCGACCTTGCTGATAGGCGGTGACATCATCTTCATCAATTATCTTCTGAAGCGCCACATCACTTGCCAACTGCGTACAAGCTCCACCTAGCTCGCGCAGATCACTTCCGAGTGAATCAATTAATGCCTGAACTGCAGCTGGGGTTATTTTCCTGCCTAATCGCTTAAACTCTGAGCGAACAAATTCTGATTTTTCACTCTCTTTTTTTATCGCTTCAGCCGAAACAATCTGAGCGCCAGCTTTTTTTATTTTATCAACCAAGGCTTTGCCCTTGACGCCACCTTTGTGCCAAAGGACAAGAGTTACTGACTCATCTTGATTTTCAAGATAATCGATTATTTCATCACCACAATCAGAGTCTAAATCTTGAATCTCTTTGATTACTACAATTCTTTGGTCTCCAAAAAGTGAGGGTGCTAAGGCATCGGTAATGAAGCCAATTTCAATATCCTCAATTGAAATATTAGTAACTTGTGCTGCTGAATTTTCAGCGATTACTTCCGCCACAGCCCGATCAGCGAGCAAACCCTCTGCGCCTTGGATTAAAACTAACCCCACCTAATTTGCCACCATTCTTTTCCAGTAACCCTGATCTTATTAGGTGTGGCAAGTGAAATCCCACCAGAATGATCTGTGCGCCAGACTTGGATTCCCCTGCGCTGCATTTGATCAATGAATTGCCCAGATGGATGCCCATAAGAGTTGTTAATACCAACGCTGATAATCGCAACCTTTGGCATCAGTTGATCCAGCATGGGCAAATATTGGTATGCAGAGCCATGATGCGAAACTTTTAAGTAATCAACTTTTTTCAGATAACCCGAGTTAGTAATCGCCTCTTGAGCTGCCGGTTCAATGTCTCCACCAGCAAAGAGTGAGAACTTATTTGTTTTAATTATTACTGAAACACTGGAGTTGTTAGCAGCAGAGCCATCACCTGGTAGCACCGGCATTGCATCCAGGCTTGATGCCGGCCAAACAACAAATATCTGAGCACCAAAATCTGGGAGCAAATACTCTTCTCCTTGGTTTACCACCTTCACATTTAACCCAGTCAATTGCGCCATCGTAGATTTGTATGAGCCGGCTGGCTCTGAAAGATTTGAAATCCAAACCTGCCCCACCTTTCTATTTTTCAACACCGCCGATACTCCACCGACATGATCAGCATGAAAATGAGTAAGAATTAAAAGTGGAATGGATTTAATACCTAACCTTCGCAAGCAGCGATCAATTTTGATCGGCTCTGGACCCACATCTACCAATATTGCATTCGCGCTGCCAAGGTTTATTACCAAAGCATCACCTTGCCCGACATCGCAATTTACTACCTGCCAACCTTTTCCTGGCCACATTTGTGCTGAGAAAATAACCTGACCAATAAATATGATGAGAATTAGTGCAGTGATCTGTGGCCGCCTTTTGATAACTGCAATAAGTGCTAATAAGAATAGGCAGAGAAATACTCCACTTTGATTAAAAGAAATAATCGGTACATCTGCCATTAGGTTGCTAACAAATACAATCCAGCTAGCAAAAGGTGTAGCTATGGCAAACAAGAGTTGGGCTACTGCCGTTGAAAATGGCGAAAACATCGCAGATATAAAGCCAAGTACAGTGATGGGTGCAATTACCGGTGCCACTAAAATGTTTGCAGGCACTGTCACAAGTGATAGCTGCCCAGATAGCAGCACAATAATCGGTAAACAAAATACTGTTGCACTTACCGGAATAGAAATTCCTTGAGCAATCCATTCGGTACTTACATACCGAGCTAGTTTCTGCTCAATTACTGGTGAAAGTAACAAGATCCCAGCAGTAGCTAGAACTGACAGCACAAAGCCAGGGTCGATAGATTGCAATGGATCTAGCAAAATCAATAAAGTTATCGCAGCTGCAAGTGATGGTATACCTAATGATTTATTACCAAAAAATTTAGCAAGCAGCACCACCGCCGTCATTACCGCTGCTCGCAACACCGATGGAGTTGGCCTGACTAGAAATATGAAGAGCAGAAGGATGAGGAATACAAGTTGCAGTCGGTGCTTCAAGTTTCTAACCACAAATTGCAACAGCCAGAACAAAAAAGAGGCGACAAGTGCAAAGTTAGCACCGCTAACTGCCGTTAAATGAGAAAGCCCGACTCGACGCATCTGCTCAGTAAAGACCTCACTTTGCAAGGATGTGTCACCTATAACTAATCCTGGGATCAAAGCACCTACTGAAGTTTTTGGGGCTAGATTTCTAAAATCTTTTCTTATCTCTGAGGTTAACTGAAATAGTCGCTTAGGTTGTTTAATGATTGTAATCTCACCGCTTGCAATTACTAAAGCTGCCACTTTTCGCTCCTTAGTTTTCACTACCTTTACTTTCATCGATACCATTTGATCAATTTGCAGCTTATTTTTTGTATCAAATTTGAGTCTTAAAGGAAGATCTATCCCTGCGCCATCAATCCTGGTCACCTTGAATAAGCAGCTATATTGGCTATTAGACCTAAAAGAGCCATTGACCTTTCCTGATTTAAAAACTGGATCACTATGGATAACACCTTCAACAGATACCGAACTGCCAATTTTGCTTTGAATTAGTTGATTATTAAGTGCTGCCTGTCGAAAACCAACAACAGTAATACCGACAATTGCCGCAACCAAGAGAATTGCGATTGATTTACTTCGATAAATAAGCAGAAGCACGAACAAAAAAATTAGCGATACTGCTTTAATATTTGGCAATAAGTTAGTCACTGCGGCGCTGCACCAAAGTGTGCAGCTGATTACTAGTAATCGATAATCTATGAAACTCGTAGCAAAATTTTGATCTCTTCGAATTTGGAACCGCCTAATCCAGATATTTTCTTTAACTCATCTAAGGCATTAATCCGTCCGACCTTGCTGCGATAATCAATAATTCGCCCAGCAGTTACTGGTCCAATTCCGGGTAAAGTGTCTAATTGAGCCAATGTCGCTCGATTGATATCAAGTGGATTATCAGGTGAGATTTTTTTTACCACCGCCTTACCTGATGAATACTTCACCCCACCAACTAAGATCTGCTCGCCATCAACTAAGGTTCTAGCTAGATTTATATCGCTGATATCAACACCTTTAAGTTGATCACCAGCTGCTTTGATCGCATCAATCACCCTAGATCCTGGCGGTAATTGATAGACACCTGGATTTCTCACTTTGCCCGCAACATTTATTATTAGATCAGCGGGCGCTACTGGTGCAACCATGGGAACTACCTCTTGAATTGCAATACTTTCTGCTTGCGGACGAGAGTTCAGGAAATAGAAACCAGCGAGCCCAATTGTAAGTGCAAAGATAATTAATACTCCTTTTTTTTGTTCAGTATTAATATTGAAATCAAACATAAGCCAATCAAACCTGATTAGGAGTTGATTTATTTAACAGTTGCAAAAATTGTGGAAAACTAAATTTCTTTTTGTAGATCAAGTGGATACTTAATCTTTTTTAATCTCTTTTCAAAAGCACGGGCTGTAACTACATCCTTCAAAAATTGAGGAGTTTGATAAAGCTTAATTGGCCGATTTTTTACTAAAAACAAAAGGATTAATGACCAAAATCCAAATAGGTAGGCGATCAAGGCCCAACGGATTAATCCCCTACCTTTTGCCCAGGCAATAAAGAGGACAACTGGAATTGATATTAGGTTTATTGTGTACACGCTGCTCCTTTTCTTTGGTGAGGTTACCCACTACTAATAGTTAAACACGGGGTACTGACAGTAGATTTGTGTCATGAAAAACCCTGATGCCATCGTGATTGGCGCCGGAGTAGTTGGCGCCTGCTCCGCTTTATCCCTTACAAATGCCGGACTCAGAGTTCTAGTCATTGATCGTGGTCCAGTTGCCAGTGGTACTACCGGGGCTGGTGAAGGAAATATCTTGGTCTCAGATAAGGAACCAAGCGCTGAATTAACCTTGGCAGTTCGATCTCGCGACGCTTGGTTTGAGTTAAATACAGATATTGGTGGAGGGTTTGAACTTGAACCAAAAGGTGGAGTGGTGGTTTCACGTAGTGAAAAAGGTATCGCAAGCCTAAAAAAACTATCGCAGATACAAAAAACAAGTGGAATTGAAGTTGTTGAATTAGATGCAGCTGAAGTCAGAAAGATTGAGCCATTTATTTCATCATCAGTTGAGTATGCCGTTCTCTATCCAGGTGATGCTCAATGCCAACCAATGCTGGCTGCTGCACAAATTATGCGTGCGGTGAGAAAACGTGGTGGTCAGTTTATCCAAGGTGAAAATGTTAAATCAATCAATATTTCATCAGGCAAAGTGGTTGGATTAAAAACTGACAAAAATAATTACTCTTGCCCAATTATCATTAATGCGACTGGAACATGGGCTGGTGAGATCGCAACGATGGCCGGTTCCTATCTGCCAATAATGCCTAGGCGAGGATTTATCCTGGTGACCTCTCCAGTCCCAAAAATTGTCCACCATAAGGTTTATGACGCCGATTATGTCGCAAATGTTGCAAGCAGTGATGCTGATCTGCAATCTTCGGCAGTAGTTGAAGGAACTGAAAGTGGAACGATTTTGATTGGTGCCTCTCGCGAGCGAGTAGGTTTCAAATCAGATCTTGATGTTGCAGTTCTGCGCCAATTAGCAAGACAGGCGATATCTCTCTTTCCAATTCTTTCAAACATGCTATTTCTACGTGCCTATCGGGGATTTAGACCCTATGCACCAGATCATCTGCCAGTAATTGGCGAAGATGCAAATGTGGCGGGGTTGTGGCATGCAGCAGGTCATGAAGGAGCAGGAATTGGTTTAGCACCAGCAACTGGTGAGTTAATTACTGCCCAAATTACTGGTAATAAAACCTTTATGGATCCCACACCATTTTCGCCTAAACGGTTTAAGGAAAGTGTTCATGTCGCAATCTGATCTTCAGTTTACATTTGATGACCAAATTATCTCTGCAAAAAGTGGTCAATCAGTTGGCGCTGCCTTACTTGCCGCAGATGTGCGTAAACTTCGAACCACAAGATTTGACCAAAATTCCCGTGGAGTTTTTTGCGGTATCGGAGTTTGTTTTGACTGTTTGGTCGTAATCGATGGCATTACAAACCAGCGGGCTTGCATCGTTGAGGTAAAACCAGGAATGAAAGTTCAAACGCAGGTGGGCTCAAATGCATAATGTCGTAATTATTGGCGCCGGGCCTGCAGGTTTAAGTGCTGCACTATCTGCAGCTGCAGCCGGTGCGCCAGTTTTATTGCTAGACAATAATCCTAGATTAGGTGGGCAGTACTGGCGGACATTTACTGAAGATACTGATCGTGAGCGATCTCAGCACTTTGATTTAGATACAGGATTAATTTTAATGAATGCTGTTAAAGCTCGCAAAGATATAGAGGTCTGGTCGGGAGCACAGATTTGGAGTGCTTCTCATCAGCAGGGTGTAAATACCTTAAGAGTTATTTATCAAGGTATTGAAAAGATTATTAATACCAAGAATCTAGTGATTTGTACCGGTGCATATGATCGCACCTTGCCATTTCCAGGGTGGGATATTCCAGGAGTTATGACACCTGGTGGGGTTCAGTCACTCTTAAAAGGGCATGGGGTGCTTGCTGGTAAAAAAGTTGTAGTTGCGGGCAGTGGCCCATTTTTATTGCCGGTAGCAGCAGGTGTAATCAAATCTGGTGGAACAGTTCTTGAATTACTTGAAGCCAATAAATCCCGTCGTTGGTTACTTTCACCGTTAACATTGCTTGAAAATATCTCAAAAATTAAAGAAGCTTTCTACTATATAAAAATCATCAGTGAAGGCAAGCTCCGAGCCAGATTTGGCCAAGCTGTTGTTGCAGCCCACCGAGGAGATAATGGTGAGTTAAATTCAGTTGATATTGCAGTTATTAATCGGAATTTTAAAATAAAAAAGATTAGAAATGTTAAATGTGATGTGGCTGCAATTGGCTGGGGCTTTACCGCAGATACATCAATTGCCGGCGCCCTCGGATGTGAGCAGGTAATTGCTAAAGATGATGGCGTAGTAGTTTTAGTAAATGATGACCAGCAAACTTCGATCACAGGAGTATTCGCTGCTGGTGAAATAACTGGTATTGGCGGATCTGAACTTTCGATGGCAGAGGGAGTAATTGCTGGGCTGGCAGCGGCAAAGTATGTAGGTTGTAATGTAAATATATTAAAAGCCCACCGCAAACGCCGAGCCAAGAAACAAAGATTTGCCGACGCATTGATCAAGTCATACCCAGTCAAATCGGGCTGGAAATCTTGGCTTAATGATCAAACAGTCATATGTCGATGCGAAGAGGTTGACTTATCGGATTTGAAACATGCAATCAAAGAGTTAGGGGCTACTGATTCACGAACTGCAAAATTACTAACAAGATGCGGAATGGGACTGTGCCAGGGCAGAGTATGTGGTAGATCAGTTGTTGATTTAGTTGCTGATGAAATCAAAATCTCACCTACTGATACCGACAGAATATCTGCGGTGAATAGGCCAATTATTTCTCCAATTCCACTTGGCGTATTAGCAGCGGGTGAATAAGATTTATCTATGACAACTTCAAAGCCATGGCATGGAGTTTTAACCGCAACAGCGCTCCCCTTCAAAGCTGACCTTTCAATTGATTACGATAAATATGCTGAGCACATTAAATGGCAAGCGGCCAACGGAGTACATGGTGCGATTCCAAATGGCTCACTTGGCGAGTACCAGGTATTAACGCCAGAGGAGCGAACCAAAGTATTAAAAACCGCACTTGATGCCGCGCCGGCTGGCTTCAATGTTGTTCCAGGTGTCGCCGCTTATGGAGCGAGTGAATCGCGAAGATGGACTGAGCAGGCAGCGCAAATGGGCGCAAAATGCGTAATGCTCTTGCCGCCAACCGCCTATCGAGCAAATGATGAAGAGATCATCGCTCACTACAAAGAGGTGAGCAAGGTTGGATTACCAATAATTGCATATAACAATCCTTTTGATACCAAGGTTGATTTAACTCCACAACTAGTTGGCAGAATCGCCGAAGCTGCTGAAAATGTGGTTGCAATTAAAGAGTTTTCAGGAGATGTGCGCAGAGTTTGGCAACTGCATCACTACGCTCCCCGAATTGAAGTATTAGTAGGTGCTGATGATGTTCTACTTGAGTTATCAACTGGTGGTGTAGTTGGTTGGATTGCTGGATTTCCCAACGCACTACCAAAAGAGTCAGTTGAACTTTATAATCTTTGTTTAGCTGGAAAGTACGCTGAGGCAAAGCCAATTTATGCAGCAGTGCATAATTTATTTCATTGGGATAGTAGAAAAGAGTTTATAGTAGCAATCAAAGTAGCCATGGATGCCGTAGGTCGCTATGGAGGACCAACCAGATTGCCTCGTCTGCCATTGCCAGCAGCAGATTTAGCACAACTAAACAAGGACATAAAACAAGTATTAGATTTCTATAAAAATAGAAAGTAATTCATTGAAAAATTCTTTGCGCACCGTTACGACGGTTGAATCGCATACTGAGGGTATGCCAACTAGGGTAGTAACTAGTGGTATTGATGAAATTCCTGGAAAAACAATGTTTGAAAAACGTTTGTATTTTATGCAGCATATGGATCACCTGCGCCAGTGGTTAATGTATGAACCAAGGGGTCACCCGGCAATGAGCGGTGCAATTCTGCAAAAACCAACTAGATCAGATGCTGACTGGGGGGTGGTATTTATCGAGGTGTCAGGGTGTTTACCAATGTGTGGGCATGGAACTATTGGAGTTGCCACAGTTTTAGTTGAGAAGAGATTAGTGCAGGTAAATGAGCCAATTACAACTGTTCGGCTAGACACCCCTGCTGGCTTAGTAGTTGTTGATGTGCAAGTAAAAAATGGCAAAGCTGAAAAGGTCACTTTGACCAATGTGCCTTCGTTTTCATATCAAATTGACCAAATTGTTGATGTCCCTGGTTTTGGAAAAATTAAATACGATATGGCTTTCGGTGGAAATTTTTATGCCATCATTCCGGTCGACCGAATTGGAATTGAATTTAAACATGAAAATGGCGATAAGTTTCTCGCCGCTGGCTTGGCGGTAAGTGATGCAATAAATCAGCAAAATAGGCCTGTACATCCTGAAAATGCCGATATTGCAGTGTGCCACCATATTGATTTTATTTCACCAGGTAAAAATCCACTGCACTGGAAAAATGCCATGGCAATTCATCCTGGCTGGTTTGATAGATCTCCATGTGGAACTGGAACTAGTGCCAGACTGGCACAAATGGTTGCTCGAAATGAATTTAAAGATTCGGATGTTCTAATTAATGAGTCTTGGATTGGCTCACAATTTGAAGGCAGAGTTAAAGAACATACAACTGTTGGTGGACTACCAGCAATTGTTCCTACCGTAACTGGTAGGGCTTGGGTAATGGGCGAAGCGACTTGGATGCTAGATCCGACAGATCCGTTTCCAAATGGTTTTATAGTTTAAGAATTAACCACTAGCATCTCAATTTTTCTAGCTAATGCTCCCCCAACCATTGCATGTATTTTTGTTCCTTCTGGTAGATACTCTTCGGAAATAATCTCACCTTGTTCATGAATTAAACTCACCAAATCTCCCCGATCAAATGGAATAACTGCATTGATTTCAACTTTTGGCTTAGGCAAGTGAGATTCAATGGCTTTAGTTAAAGCCGGAACTCCATAGCCAGTTCTAGCTGAAATCGCGTAAGCATTACTCTCTTTTCGCAACAGCTCCATCAACACCTCAGGAGCTGCAATATCTGCTTTATTGACAGCAATAATCTCCATAATTTCACCGCCACCAATCTCGTTGATGACTTCACGCACCGCTCTTATTTGTTCAAATGGATCTGGGTGTGAACCATCTACCACATGCACGATTAAATCTGATTGTGAGACCTCTTCAAGTGTTGATTTAAATGCCTCTACTAACTGATGCGGCAGATGGCGAACAAATCCAACGGTATCGGTGTAGGTATAAATACGTCCATCTTCACTTTGTGTCTTTCTGACAGTGGGATCTAAGGTTGCAAATAGCGCATTTTCAACAAGTACATCTGAACCAGTTAATCTATTTAATAAGGAGGATTTGCCAGCATTTGTGTAGCCAGCAATAGCCACCGATGGGATATTTTTTCTTCTTCGCTCATTTCGCTTGGTATCACGCGAGGTTTTCATATCCTTAATATCACGCCGCAGTTTCGCCATTTTGTCATTAATTCTTCGACGATCAGTTTCAATCTTTGTTTCACCAGGGCCTCGTCCACCGATACCTCCTGCTTGGCGTGACAAAGATTCACCCCAACCACGAAGTCTTGGCAACATATAAGACATCTGTGCCAGCTCAACTTGGGCTTTACCTTCTCTGCTTTTTGCATGCTGCGCAAAAATATCCAAAATTAACGCAGTGCGATCAATAACTTTGACCTTTACTTTTTGTTCTAAAGTTCTAAGTTGTGCCGGTGATAACTCCCCATCGCAAACCACTGTATCTGCCCCAGTCGCAACAACTGCTTGCCTAACCTCTGCTACTTTTCCAGATCCAATGAAGGTGGCAGCATCAGGCTTATCTCTTCGTTGAATTAGCGCCTCCATTACCTGCGAGCCAGCAGTCTCTGCCAACGCAGCCAACTCTTTAATTGAATTATCGGCATCTTTTGATGTTCCCTCAGTCCAGACACCAACTAGTACAACTTTTTCAAGGCGTAATTGCCGGTACTCAGCATCCGAGACATCCTGTAATTCTGTAGACAATCCACTGACTCGCCGGAGTGCTTGCCGATCCTGTAAATCTTGATTACTACTTTGTGGAGAATCTGCTAACTCGTAATCAGCAACAGCTTGAGCGTTTTCTCGAATTAAAGTGTCAATATCAATCTCTAAACCATCACCATTACCAATTCCTTTATCACTCACAAATACTTATCCAATTCAATCTCTTTAATCAACTGCGCCGGGCCGGTTAAAGTTGCATTGCTATGACCATCAATTTCAACAAATAAGCGCCCACCTGGTGGGTTAATCTCCCACTTAATTGGTAGTGATTTTCCGTTTTTGATAGTAGCTGCAAGTGCCACTGCGCAAGTTCCGGTACCACAAGATTGCGTCTCACCCACTCCGCGCTCATGCACCCGCATTTGAATTTTGTTACCTTCTAGGAATTTAACAAACTCAATATTTACACCCTCGGGATACTCGTCAGCGGGTGTAACGATTGGTGCTTGCCTCAAATCTCCAACTGAAGCTAAATCATCAACAAAAAACACAGCATGCGGATTTCCCATATCTATATTTAATCCAGTAAAAGTACTCCCATTAACAGATACAAAGACCTCTCCTGAAACCTGAGAAACTTGTCCCATATTTACTGAAATATCACCCGCCTCTGGCACTGACAAAAACTTTCGTCCGTCGCGAGTATTAATTGCATATATCCCACTGGGTTGGTGTCCGCGATCGGTTAAATATCGAGCCATCACCCGAATACCATTGCCGCACATCTCAGCCACTGAACCATCGGCGTTGGCATAATCCATAAACCAAGCACCATCTTTTTTTACTATCTTAATTAAGCCATCACTACCAACACCATTCTTACGATCACAAATACGTTTAATCTGCTCTGGCGTAAAAATAATTTCATCATTTTCATCAAAAACTAATACAAAATCATTATGCGTGCCATGACCGTAGGTGGCTTTTATCATTAATTAATACTAGCCAATACTTTTTCTAGCTGTACTTGCTTGGTTGCTGGTGCTAACCACTTAATTCGCTGATCTCGAGAAAACCAGGTTTCCTGCCTTCTGGCATAAGCACGAGTAACACGTTTTGTTTCAGTCTTTGCAAAATCTTCATCACACTCACCATTTAAAAAACTCATAATCTGGCTGTAGCCAAGCGCCATTTTGGCGGTGGTTGCTTGGGCTAAACCCTGATTCATCAATTGTAAAACCTCGCGGGCAAATCCCTTCGCCCACATTGCCTCAACCCGCATATCAATTTTTTCATCCAGATTCACCCGATCAAGCACTAGACCAAACTGCTTGGCATTTGGATACTTACTACTTTCTTGCCTTGGCAGATTGGCGGTAAATGGTTTTCCAGTTAACTCAATCACCTCAAGTGCTCTGATAATCCGGCGAATATTCTCTTTTGGAATTGCAAGGGCTGCTGCTGGATCCAATTTTGATAATTTCTGATGCATCACATCATTGCCAACTTTTTCAGCTTCATCAGTAATTTGTTGACGAATTATTGGGTCAGTATCTGGAAAATTCAAATCATCTAATATCGATTTTATATACAAACCAGTACCACCAACAACCACCACATTTTTACCTGAGCTCACTAGATCATCGATTTTTTCTCTAGCTAAGTTTTGATACCAAGAAACATTAGCCTCATCTTTGATATCCAAAACATCAATTAGGTGATGGGGAACTCCTAAACGTTCTGCAATCGATAACTTTGCAGTTCCAATATCCATACCTTTGTATACCTGCATCGAATCAGCGTTGATAATCTCAGCATTTAGTTGCTGAGCTACTGCTACTGCTAAATCACTTTTTCCAGTTGCAGTTGCCCCGCAGATTATTACTAAACTCATCAAGCTATAAAGATTTCAGCGCAGCTAAGGTTGGAATTCCCAATAAAATCTTTTTATCACCTTTTTCAGCCATCCAAGTGGCATGTGCATCCCCACCCTTAGTTTTTTTCACATTAATTGGCGCCCCTGCAACAATGTGATTTGCAAAAGCTTGCACCACCTCAACTTCAACCAAATCACCTGCTCTGGCAGTTTGTGCTGAGTTATCAAAATGCGTCAATCTAAAATCTGCGCTGCGCCCGTTCATACGGTTTTGGTCAAGATCATGTCGCCCCTCATGCCCGGAAACAAGCAGTTCAATCCGCTTGCCAATTAACCGCTCATTCTCCTGCCTAGAAATTTCTTGTTGAATCTTATGCAACTGGTTATATCGATCAGCCATTACTTCATCTGGAATCTGATCAGGCATAGTGGCCGCCGGAGTTCCTGGTCGCTTTGAATACTGAAAAGTGTAGGCAGCAGAAAATCTGACTTGCTTAACCAAATCAATGGTTTGTGCAAAATCCTCATCACTTTCTCCTGGAAATCCAACAATTATGTCGGTGGTGATAGCTGCAGCGGGCATTGCTTTTCTCACCCGATCAATAATTCCGAAATACCTCTCCCGTCGATAAGACCTGCGCATAAGTTGTAAGACTTTGTCACTGCCTGATTGCAACGGCATATGAAGATGTGGCATAACATTTTTTGTCTGCGCCATTGCCTCAATTACATCATCGGTGAAATCTCTTGGATGAGGGGACATGAATCTAACTCGCTCTAAACCATCAACTTTTCCACACTCTTTAAGTAAGTTAGCAAAGGCTGATCGATCACCAAAATCAACTCCATAAGCATTAACATTTTGACCAAGTAAGGTAATCTCAATTACTCCTTGATCAACTAAGGAGTGCACCTCTTTCATAATCTGCGCCATTGGGCGATCTTTTTCAATTCCCCGTAGCTGTGGCACGATACAAAATGTGCAGGTGTTATTGCAGCCAACTGATACTGAAACCCAGGCCGAAAAAGCTGAATCACGCTTTACCGGCAGTGTGGATGGGAAATGTTCTAGGGACTCTTTGATCTCAACTTGAGATGCCTCTTCAATTCTTGCCCGCTCTAGCAATACTGGCAGAGAGCCTATGTTGTGAGTTCCAAAAACCACATCTACATAAGGGGCTCGTTTAATGATTGCATCTTGATCCTTTTGCGCCATGCAACCACCCACAGCAATTTGAAAGTTGGGATCACTTTTCTTACGAGGTGCTAAAAATGAGAGATTTCCGTAAAGTTTGTTATCTGCATTCTCTCTAACTGCGCAGGTATTAAAAACAACTAAGTCTGGTTGGGTATCAGCCAACGCTTGGGTGTAGCCAGCATCTAGTAGCAAACCCGCAATTCTCTCCGAATCATGGACATTCATCTGGCAACCGTAGGTTTCAACTACAAATGTAGGCATGCGCCTAATTCTACTTGCTAATTACCGTCAGTTAACTCCCGCATAATTTTTGCGCAGATGCCATGGCCATATCCTTTACGGGCCAAAAGCCCAGAGATCCTTCGATAGATCACCTCTGGATCTAAATGGCGGATACTGTTGTATTTTCGCTGCGCCAACAAAAATGCTTGGTGGTACTCAGTTTCATCATCAATACTTTCAATCACCTCATTAATCACATCCTGTGATACACCTTTTCCACGCAGCTCACCAGCAATCACCCGCTTACTTAGCTTCTTACTGCGTTGGCGAGACTCTGACCATAATTTGGCAAACTCAAGATCATTTAATAAACCCTGCAACTCCAGGGAATCTAAAACTGAGTTGGCAATCTCGCGGTCAATCCCACGTTTTAATAATTGCTTAAATAACTCATCCCTACTCTTTGCGCGAGGGGCAAGTGCGTATAACGCAATTGACATCGCCTCGGAGTAGGGATCAGCTACTACCTCTTGAGATTTTTTCAAGGTGTATTAATTGATTTTAAAGGTTAGAACTCAACATCAGCTGTTGCCTCATCAACCGCTGCAACTAGTGCAGGATCAACCTCGGCCGGCACATATGATGCGCGGATCTTCTTTTCAATCTCATTAGCAAGATCTGGATTATCAATTAAGAAAGCCCGGGCATTTTCTTTGCCCTGTCCTAGTTGATCACCCTCGTAGGTGAACCAAGCACCAGATTTCTTAACAATCTCAGCTTCAACACCAAGATCAATTAAGGATCCCTCACGGCTGATTCCAACACCATAAATGATGTCAAACTCTGCTTGCTTAAATGGTGGGGCAACCTTGTTTTTAACAATCTTGACTCGAGTTCTATTACCAACCGCCTCTTGGCCATCCTTTAAGGTTTCAATTCGACGAACATCCATCCGAATTGAGGCGTAGAACTTAAGTGCCTTTCCACCAGTTGTAGTTTCAGGTGAACCAAAGAAGACACCAATTTTATCGCGCAACTGATTGATAAATATGGCGGTGGTCTTTGATTGGTGAAGTGCACCAGTCATTTTGCGAAGTGCTTGTGACATCAGACGAGCTTGTAGGCCCATATGGGAGTCACCCATCTCGCCTTCAATTTCAGCTCTTGGTACTAAAGCAGCAACTGAGTCGACTACGACAATATCAATTGCTCCTGATCTAACCAACATATCCATAATTTCAAGTGCTTGTTCACCAGTATCTGGCTGAGAAACCAACAGCGCATCAATATCAACGCCAAGTTTCTTTGCATACTCTGGATCAAGGGCGTGCTCAGCATCAATAAATGCTGCAATACCACCAGCTTTTTGGGCATTAGCAATTGCATGCAAAGCCACTGTGGTTTTACCTGATGATTCTGGGCCATAGATCTCAACAACACGGCCTCGTGGTAAGCCACCAACGCCGAGTGCGATATCTAATGCAACTGAGCCAGTTGGAATAACCTCCATGGCAACAGCTTTGCGATCTCCCATTTTCATTATCGATCCTTTACCGAACTGACGCTCGATTTGGGCAAGGGCGGTATCTAGGGATTTAGCACGATCACTAGATCGTTTATCTTCTTTCTTATCATCTTGTGGTTCTCTATTTGCAGAGGCCATAGTTGATTTACTTCCTTTCATCTCCTTGACCAGCTCTAGGGATTTCAACTCCTAAGGCGAGGTCATATTGTTCGGTCCAGAAGGTACGGAAGCTCACTGACGGCTGGCACGAGGTGCCAGCGGAACTGTGGAACCGCTCTGGTTGGGCACGCTTATTGTATCGAACAACTGTTCGAAAGGATAAAACTCGGTTAGGACACGCCGTTATTTGTATTTCTCAGGCATCGAAGGGTTATGGCGAATAACCGCCCGCCAGATCTCATCTGGCTCCATACCAATCGCAATTGCATCATTAACACTGATTCCGCCCAGCTCGGAGTGGATGGTATCCCTGGCGTAGGTATCTGGATCTGGCAGGTACGCCGCCAATCGATTGCGCAGCTCGGAAATTCTCATCTTTTAATTAAAAAGTGAGGTAGCCAATCGCTTTGATTGGGCTAACGACTCTTCTTGGGTAATTGGTGAAGCGATCTGACCAATTAGCCACCTTAATATCAGGCCACAAGCAGCAGAGTCTGCGCCAAATATCTTTGCAATACTTTGATGGACCAGTAGCCAGGTGGGATGATCGGTAATGCTCACTAATTTTGCAACATCAGTCGGATCTGTTTCAACTAATCTGCGTAAGGCCAAATCTTGGCTAATTGAGATAGAAAGTATCTCCAGCGCCGCCTGCCTAGAGGGTGCTGCGAGCGCAGCTGCAGTGAGCCTTAGTACCTCAGATTCAACTAAACACTCCACCATCTCTGCCTTATCAGCAAATTGATTATAAATAGTTGCCTTTGATACCTGCGAGCGAAGTGCGATATCGGAAATATTTGATTGATAATTGCCGACCTCAGCAATTACTGATTTTGCGCCAGCAAAAATAGCGGCTCGAGATTTATTGCTTGTTGCAATTTGGCGGGCGTAATTAAGCGCCGGCTCGGCAGACAACTTAAGCTGCGGTCTCTACCACTTGCAAAGTCGAGATTGTTAATACTGGGGATTCGTGGGTTTTAACCACAGTGGCAACATCAACCAAGATTGTGGAAAGTGATAGATCAAGGGCTGAACAAATTGCATTTAATAACTCACTAGATGCCTCTTTGTGACCACGCTCAACCTCAGATAGATAACCAAGTGAGACTCGAGCACTCTTTGCAACATCGCGCAAAGTGCGATCTTGCTCAATTCGGGCAGCACGAAGTGCACTACCAATATGGGTTCGAAGAAGTATCACGGCTTAAGAGTACGCTCTAGGGCTGCCAATGCGCTATTAATAATGGCGTGGCGAATGGAATTGCGATCACCAGCCAAGGATAAAGCCACTGCAAAGGAGGTTTTTTTGCTGGCAAGGCCCACCCAGGCGGTTCCCACTTTTTGTCCATAAGCTGCCCCTGGTCCTGCTACGCCAGTAGTTGAGATCGCAAAATCCGATTTGAATTTCTTACAAGCTGCTTGCGCCATTGCAATCGCAACCTCCTCTGACACTGCGGTGTATCTCTTTAAATCAGATTTACTTACTCCTAATTGTGAAACCTTTAACTCATCGGAGTAAACAATAACTCCGCCCAGAAATACCTGGGAAGCACCAGCTACCTCAGTTAAGGCGCTTGCCAATCCGCCTGCGGTGACTGATTCAGCAACTGATAATGTGCTTTTACTTTTAGCCAATAACTTAATGACCGCTTTAGCCAATAATTGCTCACTCATTTTTTAAGAACTCGCCTAAAGTAATCCACCCCAGTTGCAATTGTTAGATAAATAGCAACCCCCATGAAGATATCTCGGGGAAGAAATAAACCCTCAGGCAACGGCAAAATATAAAAGCCTACCCCGAAGTTTTGAAAGAAGGTTTTTAGCTTTCCACCACGACTTGCCGGGATAACCCCAGCTTTGATTACTGCAAATCTTAGAACTGTTACCGCCACCTCACGGATTAAAAATATGCCAGTGACCCACCAAGATAGTAGACCCAACATCGATGCGCCTATGGTTGCAGTTGCTAGCATCGCTTTATCTGCAATTGGATCCAACAACTTACCAAATTCAGTAATTTGATTTCGATCCCTGGCAATTTTGCCATCTAATACGTCACTTAATCCCACAACAAAAAAGAGAGTAAAGGCGATAATTCGCCAATTAGCATCATCGCCACCACTTTTGAATAACGCATAAGCACAAATTGGCAGAGCAAGTATGCGAAGTATCGTGAGTGTGTTTGGCAGATTTGGCCGCGCAAGATTTATCATAAAACCTGCGCTATCAGATCAACCCCTGCCACATCACTAACCATGGCATCAACATACTCACCTACTAGAAACTTGTTACGGGATTTAATAAAAGTTGAACCATCTACATCAGGTCCTTGATGCTCAGCCCTACCCTCCTGCTCCGCCTCATCCTCAATCAGAACTGAAATCTTCTCACCGATTCGCATCTGGGCGCGTTCAGTAATTAACTCATCAACTATGGTTGATAACTCACTCACCCGTTCTTTAATTACCTCACCACTTATCTTATTTCCCAACTCCATTGCCTCTGTCTTATCCTCATCGGAGTAGCCAAAGACACCAATTGCATCTAATTGAGCGTTGGCTAAAAACTCCACCAACTCCATAAATTGCTGATCACTCTCCCCCGGAAATCCCACAATAAAATTAGATCTAATTCCAGCCTGCGGATTGAGCGCCCTAATTTGTGAAATTAATTGCAGAAATTTCTCACCATCACCAAATCGGCGCATGCTTCTTAGCAAATCTGCATTTGCATGTTGAAAGGATAGGTCGAAGTAAGGAACTACCTTTTCTACTGAAACCATTGCCTGCAGTAATGATGGCCTAACCTCTGCAGGTTGTAGATAAGACAAGCGGATCCGCTTAATTGCCGATATTTTTGATAGCTCAGGCAGCAACTTTTCCATCATCTTTAGATCACCAAAATCCTTGCCGTAGGAGGTGGTGTTCTCACTAACTAGATATAACTCTGAAACGCCATTATCTGCCAACCATTTGGCCTCTTCAATAATCTCATCTGGCTTGCGGGAAATAAATGAACCACGAAAGTAAGGGATGGCACAAAATGAGCATCTGCGATCACAACCACTGGCGATCTTCAATGGCGCAATGGGTGCATTATCTAGCCGCTTGCGCAGAACTGTGCCCAAAGGTTTTACATCTATATTTGATAGCTCTCGAGTATTAGCACGTTCGATCGGTGCTATTGGCAGTAAAGCTCTGCGATCTCTGGGGGTGTGCGTTTTTACCTTACCGCCCTCAATAATTGTATGTAATCTGGCAGAGATATCTTTGTAATCATCAAAGCTAAGAATTGCATCGGCCTCAGACATCTCACTTGCCAACTCAGTACCATACCTATCAGCCATACAACCAACTGCAACCACCGCCTTTGTCACCCCATTACTCTTAAGAGATGAAGCTTGAATTAATGCATCAATTGAGTCCTTCTTTGCATTTTCAATAAATCCACAGGTATTAATAACGGCGATCTCAGCCTTTGCTGGATCTGAAACCAATTGCCAGCCATCAGCAGCCAACCTGCCAGCTAACTCCTCAGAGTCAGTCTCATTACGGGCGCAACCCAAAGTAACCAACGCAACTGTGCGCAACTTTTTTTCATTGATTATTTTTGAACTCACTATGTACTAAGGATACCCTGCAGGGGTTGATGAAACTTCTAACCTAGAAAATTACAGCGACTGATTTGCACCAAAATCTAAGCGAACAACCTCACCATTAGCCCCAGCCACTCCTAAATCAGAGCCATTTACTTTTAAAGCAACTGCGCCGGCATTTCCAATTACCGCCTTTATCATTTGTGGATCAGTAAAGGTCATTGACTCTCCAGCAGTGATTTGACCGTTAAAAACTGATTCGCCATTGGCATTTGTAAGACCAATCCAACTTTTGCCATCAACACCGCTGATTACTAAATTTACCCCAGCAGGCATAGTGATGGCTGCCACATTTTTTTCCACAGTTGGTCCATTAGCTGATGAGGTAAGAGTTGAACTTAAATTTTCATTGATTGTAGATACGTTATTTATGGCAATCTGAGCAATAAAACCAATACTAAGTACTGCAGCGGAGATAGAGGCTAGGGTGCCAAACTTAATTCGCTTCTTCTCTTTTGGCTTTTCAGCAACATTTTCAGCATCTAATTTTTCAATAATACTTCTGCTGTCTAATCCTTGCACTGCTTCAAATTGGGCAACGATCTCATCGGCATTTACATTTTTACTCTTCGCCGATTTTTGGTTAATTAACTTAACAATAGCTCTTAGGTGTCCCCGAGCGTAGGCAATACCACCGCACTGCTCAACAGAATTATTTTCTAAATCTCTAATGATTGCAGCTCTTATATTTGTTTGATTTGCAATTTGTTCAACGGTTAAATTAGCAGCCTCGCGAGCTTGTTGCAATAAGGAAATCTCTGCCATAAGAATTACCGTTCACTTTGGGGAGCATAAGGGTAAGACTTCAACTGAGGTTTTAGCAATATTTTTATGGCAACTTTTGGGGGTCAGCACCCTAACAATTGGGAAAATTTAATATTTCACCCGCTAACTCACCCCTCCGAAAAAGAGAAAAGTGAATGACTAGTTTCCTCTAATCGACTCCAATACATCTGGCATTTGCTCTGCGTTAATCAAAACCGTTCTAGCTTTTGACCCTTCACTTGGACCCACAATCCCCCGACTCTCCATTAAATCCATCAATCGCCCAGCTTTGGCAAAGCCAACTCGTAACTTTCGCTGCAACATAGAGGTTGATCCAAATTGCGTGGAAACAACTAATTGAATGGCTTCTAATAGCAGGTCAAGATCATCGCCCACATCATCAGTAATCAGATTAGATTTAACTGGGGCATTTAAATCAATTCGATAGACAGGTTGGAGTTGAGATTTAACATGATTGACCACCGCCTCAATCTCTCTTTCTGAAACATAGGCTCCTTGAATTCGAACCGGTTTACTTGCGCCCATTGGTAGAAATAATCCATCTCCTTGACCAACAAGTTTTTCAGCGCCTGGGGTATCTAAAATAACTCTGGAATCAGCCAAGCTACTAGTTGCAAATGAAAGCCTTGATGGCACATTTGCCTTTATTAATCCAGTGACAATATCAACACTTGGCCGCTGAGTCGCAAGCACTAAATGAATACCTGCAGCTCTAGCTAATTGGGTAATTCGAACAATTGATTCTTCAACCTCTCGGGCTGCAATCATCATTAGATCAGCTAACTCATCTACTATCACTAAAAGGTATGGATAAGGCTCAAGGGTGCGATCAGTACCAGCAGGTGGTGAGACCTTGCCAGCTTTTACCGCTTTATTAAAATCATCAATATGTCTAAATCCAAATACTGACAGATCGTCATAACGCATCTCCATCTCGCGTACTACCCAAGCCAATACATCAGCTGCTTTCTTAGGGTTGGTAATAATTGGCGCGATTAAATGCGGCACACCTTCGTAGTTTGTTAACTCCACCCGTTTAGGATCAATTAATACCAGCCGGACCTCATCGGGAGTAGCCCGCATTAATATTGAAACTACCAATGAATTAATCATGGAAGATTTACCAGCACCAGTTGCACCTGCCACTAATAAGTGCGGCATTTTTGCGAGGTTTGCACAAAGAAATAACCCTTCAACATCCTTACCTAATGCAATCAACATTGGGTGGGTATCACTACCTGAAACTGGTGATCTGAGTACATCACCTAATGCCACTATCTCTCGATCTGAGTTTGGTATCTCAATTCCAACCGCAGATTTACCGGGGATAGGTGAGAGGATTCTTATCTCACCACTTGCTACTGCATAAGCAATATTTTTTGAAAGTGCTGAGATCGCCTCTACCTTCACGCCATTACCCAACTCCACCTCATACCTAGTCACCGTTGGTCCACGCATAAATCCAGTAACTTGCGCATCAACCTCAAACTGTTCAAAAACTTGTTTAAGGGCGGTAACTACAGTCTCATTTACCTTTGACTTGCCTTTTGCAGCTGGTCCACTTCTTAGTAAATCTGCAGGTGGTAATTCATACTTAACATCTGAGGACAAAAGCAATTGCTGGGGGCGAATACTCTCGCTCTTTGCCGGCTTATTGATTCGGGGAATTTTCTGAGTGATCTCATCAAAATCACCTAACTCAACCTCATAATCTAATTGAGCAGGTTCAAACTCCTCCACTAAATCCTTAACCAGTGGTGATTCAAATGGCGGGGTTTCACTTACTTCAAAATCTTGCGCAACTAATCGCTCTGCTCGACGTGCCCGTGCGCTGCTGATGCCAGATCTACCTAAGGTAAATAACTTACCAATCTGCGTAAAAACCTTAGAGACTGGTGTTTTAGTTATTACCAGCACGCCAAAGATCAAAAAAATTATCAAAATAGGAATAGCAAGCACAGAGGTTACTAATGCAACCAGGCCAGTGGAGATGCCATAGCCAATCCAGCCACCACCTTCACGCATTGCAGTAGCACCAGTCCCTGTTGAGCCATTAATAATATGTGCAAGGGCGGTGGTGCTAATTATTAGCAATAATGCGCCGATGCTGATTCGACCAATATCCCCAGAATCATCAGCTGATTTAAACAATCGGTAGGCAAAATAAATAAGCAGCACTGGAACCGCATTGGCCAAGACCCCTACCCCACCAAAAAGAAATGCGTATATCCCTCCTCCTAAGAGATTATTTAGATCAAACCAAACCCCAGCAGCTGAAATTAATGCCAAGATAAAGATAAAAAACGCCACACCATCTCGTTGATGCGCAGGATCTAACTCCTGAGAGGATCTAAAAATAAAGCGGATTGAATTGCCTAATCCTTTTGCAATTAACCGCCAAAGCCAACCAACTGCCCGTAGTAATGGCGCGAAAATATTTGATTTCTTTGCGGTGGTTTTTTTCTTTGCCATAAGAAGATAAGCCTAAAGAACAACTTTACCCCTTGCGGTAATCGGCACGCACTTTAAGTAAAAAACTTAATCAAAATGGGATTACTAAACCTCAATCACCAACGGAATAATCATCGGCTTTCGTCGATGCTCTTCCCCTACCCAACTGCCAATGGTGCGTCTTACAACTTGTGAAAGCTGATGGGTGCCATTAAATCCGCCAGCAACCGCCTTACTTAATGCTTTTTCAATATCACCTTTAACATCATCAAATAATGTTTGATCCTCGGTAAACCCTCTAGCGTGAATATCAGGGCCTGCAACTATCTTGCCACTTTGGGAATCAATCACTACCACAACTGAGATAAACCCTTCATCACCTAGGATCCTTCTATCTTTTAATGAACTTTCTGTTATCTCACCAACACTTTGACCATCAACATACACATATCCGCAAGGAATTGATCCAGAAATATCTGCATGCCCATTGGCGACATCAATAGTTATGCCATTTTCTGCAATTACTACATTGTGCTCTGATACTCCTGACTTAATTGCCAGATCAGCATTTGCTCTCATATGACGCCACTCGCCATGAACTGGTAATACGTTCTTAGGTTTAACAATCTCATAGCAGTGCAGTAACTCACCAGCCGAGGCATGTCCTGAAACATGCACCATGGCATTTCCTTTATGTACTACATGGGCGCCAAATCTAGTTAGCTCATTTATTACTCGATAAACAGATTTTTCATTGCCTGGAATTAGTGATGAAGCCAGTACGACTGTGTCACCTTTACCAACTTGTATTTCGTGGTCACCATTTGCAATTCTAGATAAGGCAGCAAGTGGCTCACCTTGAGAGCCAGTACAGATTAAAACAATCTTGTCGCCAAAGGTATCAATATCCTTGTAGTCAACCACCAAACCATTTGGCACCTTCAAATATCCAAGATCTTCCGCCAACTTCATATTGCGAATCATTGACCTGCCAACATATGCCACCTTGCGATTAGCCTCATTTGCAGCGGTCAAGACCTGTTGAATTCGGTGTACATGAGATGCAAAAGATGTCACCACTACCCGCCTAGGAGTTTTTGCAATCGCCTCTTTAAGTGCTGGATAAATATCCTTTTCTGCGACAGTAAGTCCAGGAATATCAGCGTTTGTAGAATCAACTAGAAATAAATCAACACCCTCTTTACCTAATCTGGAAAATGTCTCTAGATCAGTGACCTTGCCATCTAATGGCATCTTATCCATCTTGAAATCACCAGTATGTAATACAACTCCAGCAGGTGTTTTAATTGCAACCGCTAATGAATCTGGTATTGAGTGATTTACTGTTACAAATTCAAGGGTAAATGGTCCAACCTTTTCAATCTGCCCAGCTTTGACCTGTGTCATTGGCGCGGTCATTCTGCGCTCTTTTAGTTTTGGCGCAACAAATGCAAGGGTAAGTTGTGATCCAATAATACGAATATCACTTCGCTCGCGGAGCAAATAAGGTACTGCGCCAATATGATCCTCATGTCCATGGGTTAAAAAGATTGCTTCGATATCATCCATGCGGTCTGTAAGATAGGAAAAATCTGGCAATATTAAATCAATACCTGGCTGATCATCACCGGGAAAGAGGACACCACAATCAACAATAAGTAAGCGACCTTCATACTCAAAGACGGTCATATTGCGGCCAATTTCGCCCAAGCCGCCAAGTGCAACTATGCGAAGAGTTTTTTTAGCTAACTTTGCGGGGTATGGCAGGCCAGGATGGGGATGGTTCATCTATTTACTTTAATTTAACACCGCCAGCTTGTAGATCAATTTTTAGCTGGGAAATTTGGGCATCGGTTGCATCAACTAATGGCAATCTAGTAAATCCTCCTGGTAGACCCATCAAATTTAATGCAGCTTTAGTAAGAATTGCTCCTTGGGTTCTAAATGTTCCAGTAAATACCGGCAACAATTGTTGGTGGACCTCAAGTGCTTTATTTGCATCACCAGAGAACCAAGCATCGAGCATAACTCGCAGTTGGGCTCCAACAGTATGTCCGCAAACTGAGACAAAACCAACAGCGCCAACAGATAGCAGTGGCAGATTTAATATGTCATCACCTGAATAAACCGGAATTGAAGATCTCTTGATAACCCAAGAGGTTGCTGCTGGGTTGCCCTTGGCATCTTTTAACGCTGCAATATTTTTGTGCTCCGCCAGTCTTACGATCGTATCTGATTCAATCTCTATTCCAGTTCGACCGGGAATGTCATAGATCATCACTGGTAAATCTGTTGCATCTGCCATCGCTCTAAAATGTGCCTCAATACCTGCCTGTGGTGGTTTGTTGTAATAGGGAGTCACTACTAATAAACCATCGGCGCCAGCTTTTGCAGCCCGCTTTGCCTGCTCCACAGAGTGTGAGGTTTCATTGTTCCCAGCGCCAGCAATAATTTTTATTTTATCGCCAACTACTTTTCTAACCGTCTTTATAATCTGGTCTTTTTCATCATCTGATGTAGTTGGTGCTTCACCAGTTGTGCCATTTACTGCAATCCCATCATGACCTGTTGCAACTAAATGTGAAGCAATTTTCTCTATCCCAGCCCAATCAATCTCACCTGATTTATTAAAAGGTGTGACCATAGCGGTAATTAACCTGCCAAATGGTGGTTTGATTTGCATGGTGTAAGGCTACCGCTTATTTATGGGGCTATGCGGCCAGATTTTTCAAATGCTCCGTAGGTAATCGGCATTAATTTGGCAAAATGTGCTTCCATTTTCTCTGCAACCATCTCAATCTCTCGTTGTGGATAGGAAGGAAAATGTGAACCTTCTCTAGCTGTCCTAAGTGAAAGAAAATTCATCAGCGCTCTGGCATTCATAGTTACATACATAGATGAGTACAAAGTAACGGGTAGCACTGCTCTGGCAACCTCGCGAGCAACTCCTGCGGTCAGCATTTTTTGGTAATTTGCATAAGCCAATTTGCAAGTTTCTTTGATTGCAGCAACAGTAATCTCATACTGCTCTGGTGTGCCTTCAACAAAAGTATATGAACCAGCTTTTCCGATTTGCACTAATTTACGATCCTTACTCGGTATGTAAAAAACTGGCTTCAACTCTCGATAGCGACCACTCTCTTCATTGTAGGAAGCGATGCGATGGCGCATGAACTCTCTAAATACAAAGATTGGCGCAGAAATAAAAAATGTCATTGAGGTGTGCTCAAATGGAGAACCATGTCGTTCCCTAGCTAAATAATTTATAAGTCCCTCAGATTTTGATGCATCAACGCCAACATCTTCTAAGGATTTATCACCTGCAGTTGAAACTCTGGCTGCCCAAATTACATCTGCATCACTTGCACTGGATTTAACCAGCTCAACCGACATATCCTCTCTAAATACGATCTCATCACTCATGGTTGCGACCCTATCTTTGGTAATTGGTGATTGGCTGGATTAAAGTGTCGGCGTGTCAATTAATCCGAAGACAAATCCTATAGACCGAACCGCCCTGAGTGTTGCTTTTACCGTAGGTCTTTACGGCGCCGCTTTCGGAGCTGCTGGTGTGACCGCCGGTTTTTCAATCCTGCAAACCTGTCTACTTTCAATCCTGCTTTTCTCCGGTGCATCGCAATTTGCCGTGGTGGGAATTATGGGTGCAGGTGGAGCAGCAATAAGCGCAATTGCTACCGCAACTTTGCTTGGATTTAGAAACGCACTTTATGGTTTACAAATGGCGCCAGTCCTAAAAGTTTCTGGCATCAAAAGAATTCTTGCGGCACAAATCACAATTGATGAGTCAACCGCAGTGGCAACTTTGCAAGAAAATGACTCAGATCGACGGCGAGGTTTTTACATCACCGGTGTGGGAGTTTATGTTTTTTGGAATTTATTTACCTTCCTTGGTGCATTAGGAGCCAGCGCAATTGGTGACCCAGCTGTTTGGGGATTAGATGCTGCAGTTCCAGCTGCGTTTTGTGGATTGATTTGGCCAAGACTTAAAAATAAAACTCATTTTATTGTTTCAGCTGCTGCGATTGCATGGGCTTTGGCCTTGACGCCAATTTCACCAGCAGGTGTACCTATAATTACCACCGTAATATTGGCGGTAATTTTTGGGCTAAAAAGATGAGCGCCATTTGGATTGCAGTAATTGGAGCAAGCATCACTGCATTTTTAAATAAATATATTGGCCACAGCGTGCCAGAGCGGTGGTTAAATAAGCCAAGAATTATAAAAATTAATGCCTTAGTTCCCATAGTCTTACTTAGCGCATTGGTAGCAGTGCAGACATTCGCCACTAAAAAAGAGCTTGTTATTGATCAGCGGGCAGCGGGTGTGGCAGTAGCTTTAATTGCTTTAAGGTTTAAGGCTTCATTTCCAGTTGTGGTGATATCTGCAGCAATAACCTCTGCTGCAATTTATAACTGGTTTTAAAGAACTTTTAGCGCCTCTAGTTTGTCTTTCAAAGCGGCATCAGATGGCTCAGTAAGGTGTGTGCCATCAGAAAAAAGTATCACTGGAATTGAACGCATTCCGCCATTTATTTGAATAACTTTATCTGAAGCAGATGCATCTGCTTCGACATCAATATAGTTATATTTGACATTATTTGCATCTAAAAATCTCTTTGATCTTCGGCAATCTCCGCACCATTCAGCGCCATACATTGTTATTTCACTCATTTCATATCCTCCATGTAATTCTCAAGACCAACTGTTAGTCCTGGATATTTTGCGACATTCCTAATTCCAATTAAAACTCCTGGCATAAATCCTGCGCGATTAATTGAATCGTGCCTAATGGTAAGCGTCTCACCGGCATCTCCAAAAATAACCTCTTGGTGAGCGACATAACCATGAGATCTGACTGAGTGAACTGGAACATCACCAACCTTTGTTCCCCTGGCACCCGATAACTCACTCTTCGTAGCATCAGGCATCGCACCCTTCTTGCTTTGCTTACGGGCATCGGTAATCATCTGTGCTGTTCTAATTGCAGTGCCAGATGGTGCGTCCACTTTATTTGCATGATGTAACTCAATTATTTCGGCGCTTTCAAAGTACTTTGCCGCGGTCTGTGAGAATTGCATCATCAAAACTGCGCCCAACCCAAAATTTGGTGCAATTAAAGCCCCAACCTTTGGATGCTTGCTTAACAAATCTTTCAGATTAGAAAGCTTGGCATCATTAAATCCAGTAGTTCCAACCACTACATGAATTCCATTACTAATCGCAAACTCTAGGTTTTTCATCACCGCATCTGGAGTTGTAAAATCAACCATAACCTCGGTGCCAGATTTAGTTAATTGCTCTAAAGGATCACCTATATCAAGGGATGCAGTAAGTGTTAAGTCAGATGCAGAATTGATTGCAGCAACAGATTCCATTCCCATTCTGCCCTTTGCACCAAGTACTGCCACTTTCATTAGCTAAGCCTTTCAAAAGTTCTCATTGACCGTAATTATCTCACTACCGTAAGGGTAGGAGATAATGAGTGCGTTTGGCAGGTAATTTAAGTAGTTTGACCAATCTTCTAAAGCACAAAGATAAAAAACTCCCGCAGCTTAAGGGTATTAAGCGCGGGAATGATTAGATTTTGATTAAATCTAGGCTTTTGCCTCATCTGGAAGATTTGCCGGAACTAATGAGTACTTACCCTTAGGGTCAATCTCATTAATTACTACCTCTATCTTATCTCCCACTTTCATAACATCTTCAAGGTTTTCAATGCGCTTGCCACCATGCATCTTGCGAATTTGCGAGATGTGTAGCAAACCATCTTTACCAGGAGCAAGGTTTACGAAGGCACCAAATGCTGCAAGCTTTACAACTGATCCATTGAACTTGTCGCCAACGGAGAGTTGTACTGGATTTGCAATCGCATTAATTTGTGCTTTCGCAGCCTCTGCTGCTGAACCTTCAACTGCTCCGATATAGATAGTTCCATCATCTTCAATGGTTATATCTGCGCCAGTCTCATCTTGAATTTGGTTAATCATCTTGCCCTTAGGCCCGATAACAGCGCCAATCATGTCTACCGGCACCTTGATTGAAATAATTCGTGGTGCAAGTAATGACATTTCATCAGGTGAGGAGATTGCTTGATTCATTACATCAAGAATGGCAAGCCGTGCTTCTTTTGCTTGCAGCAATGCTGCTGAAAGTACTGAAGCTGGAATTCCATCTAGTTTGGTGTCTAATTGAAGTGCGGTAACAAACTCTTTTGTGCCCGCAACTTTAAAGTCCATATCACCAAAAGCATCCTCTGCGCCCAAAATATCGGTCAATGCTACATACTCAGTTTTTCCATCAAGATCATCTGAGATAAGTCCCATAGCAATACCAGCAACAGCTGCCTTAAGTGGCACACCTGCATTTAGTAGTGACATGGTGGAGGCACAAACTGATCCCATGGATGTTGATCCATTTGATCCAAGGGCCTCTGAAACTTGGCGAATCGCATATGGAAACTCTTCGCGAGTTGGTAGAACTGGAACTAGAGCGCGCTCTGCGAGTGCACCATGCCCAATTTCTCGTCGCTTAGGAGATCCAACTCTGCCAGTCTCACCAACAGAATATGGTGGGAAGTTGTAATTGTGCATATAACGCTTGTGATCTTCAGGTGAGAGCGTGTCTAGTTGCTGCTCCATCTTAAGCATATTCAAGGTAGTAACACCCAGAATCTGAGTCTCACCTCTTTCAAATATTGCTGAACCGTGGACACGAGGAATTACCTCAACCTCGGCAGTTAATGCTCGGATATCACGCAATCCCCGACCATCAATACGGATTTTGTCCCGCAACACTCGCTGGCGTACTAATTTCTTAGTAACAGATCTAAGTGCTGCTGAAATCTCCTTGGTGCGCTCTGGAAAATCAGCGGTAATTTTCTCGGCCACACTCTTATTGATCTCATCTAGCTTGGTCTCACGATCTTGCTTACCTGCAATGGTTAATGCTTTTGCGAGATCATCCTTGGCAGCTTTTTCAACAACTGCATAGATATCCTCTTGGTAATCAAGAAACACTGGAAACTCTCCAGTTGGCTTTGCCGCTAATTTTGCCAATGCAAGTTGTGCCTCACATAGCGTGCGAATAAATGGCTTTGCTGCCTCAAGTCCCTGACCAACAATCTCTTCAGTTGGCACAGTTGCACCACCCTTGATTAGATCAATTGTTTTAGATGTTGCCTCAGCCTCAACCATCATGATGGCGACATCACCATCAGAGATTCGGCCAGCAACTACCATGTCAAAGACTGCTTTTTCTAAATCAGAGTGATTTGGGAATGCAACCCATTGACCTTCGATAAGTGCAACACGCACACCACCAATTGGTCCTGAGAATGGCAAGCCAGCTAATTGTGTTGACATTGATGCAGCGTTAATTGCAATCACGTCATACATATGATCTGGGTTTAATGCCATAACAGTTACTACGATTTGAATCTCATTGCGCAATCCCTTAACAAAGGATGGGCGTAATGGGCGATCAATTAATCGGCAGGTAAGGATTGCATCCTCGGAAGGACGACCCTCTCTGCGGAAAAATGATCCTGGAATTTTTCCAGCAGCATACATTCGCTCTTCCACATCTACTGTCAATGGGAAGAAATCAAATTGATCCTTCGGATTTTTTGATGCAGTAGTTGCAGATAGCAACATGCTGTCATCATCTAAGTAAACAACGGCGGTGCCCGCTGCTTGTCTGGCTAATCGGCCAGTTTCAAAGCGGATCTCCCGCTTTCCGAATTTACCGTTGTCTATTTTGGCAACGGCTGATTGCACATCTTGACCCTCCATGGGTCATCTCCATTTCTCAACACTTTATATCTAGAGAATGGATCTTCGATCGAAGTTGCCGGAAAATCATTTTTCGGCAACCACTACCGAGGACCAAAACTCTTAGTGATAAAGTTTTTTGCTGATTGTTATTTAACGGCGAAGATCGAGCTTTTCGATAATCGCTCTATAGCGCTCAATATCTGTCTTGGCGAGGTACTGCAAAATCCGACGACGCTTACCAACCATCAATAACAAACCTCTACGGTTGTGATGATCATTTTTGTTTGTCTGCAAATGCTCAGTTATCTCATCAATACGTTTTGATAAAAGTGCTACCTGTGCCTCTGGGCTACCTGTGTCAGTATCAGATGAGCCATACTTTTTTACTATTTCCTTAGTTACCTCTGGCGTTAATGCCATTTGTATTACTCCTTCTGTCTGTCACGATGGCCTCGGTGTAATTCACGAAGGCGCACTTTCTCGCTTTAGTGGGTAAAGATTACCAGCGCAGGTGTGGATAATTAAAATCGAGTGAAAAACAGGCGTTATTTACGGGTTAATTCCCGTGCTTGATCACAATCTTTTTTCATTTGTGCAAGTAATGATGCTAGATCATCAAATTTTAAAGTATCTCGCAGGCGATATCCAAACTCGATCATCCCCACTTGATCGTATAACTCCAATCCAACTTGATCAATTGCATACGCCTCAACCTGCCGACCTCTTACACCAGGAAATGTTGGATTAGTTCCAATTGAAATTGCTGCTGGCCATTTGCTATCTCCCACACTTAACCAACCAGCGTAGACACCATCTGCTGGAATTGTGGCAAGAGGTGCCAAGCCAATATTTGCAGTTGGATAACCAATCTCTCTGCCACGCTTTTCGCCATGAATAACTGGCCCAACCAAATAAAAGCTTCTAGTCAATAACTCATTTGCGCGTTCAATCTCACCATCGATAACTAAATTTCTAATTCGTGAGGATGAAATTGAAGAACCCCGATCCTCCTGTAATTTAACAATCGATACCCCAAAACCATACTTAGGGCCTACCTCAGACAAGTATTTTGGAGTTCCCTCCCCTTTGTATCCAAAGTTAAAATTTTCACCAATTACTACATGTTCGGCTGCAAATCTTCCCACCAAGATATCTTCGATAAATTGATCGGGGGTAAGTTGCGAAAATTCCTTTGTAAAACTAATCACCTCAACATTTTTTGCCCCCGCCTGCTTTAAAAATTTAATTCGATCAGCAAGTGGTAATAGTTGAGTTGGTGTGCGTTCTGGTGCAAATACTGAGGTTGGATGTGGATCAAAGGTAATAACAGTTACTTCACCTTGATGTTTTGCAGTAGAGATTATTTGCTGATGCCCAGCATGCACACCATCAAATATGCCAATTGCAACCACTTTCTTCATTTGCTTATTATTTCACAAATCATCATTGTTCCGCTCCCTTGACCACAATCGGGGCTGCAACCATCTGTGCTCCCTGCAATTTATTTTCTAACAATGCAATGAAATTATCTTGATTATCAAGTGCTGCTACTGGTCCAGATTGTGAGTTTTGCTCGATTGTCCTGCCAAATGAAATTTCACGAGCTTGGGCCAGATCAACTTTTCGGATCGGAAATATTTTCTCAACCAGTGTAGAGATGGGAATTAACTCTGCTTTTGTGATTGCGCTACATTGATCTAAAGTAAATGGTGCCACTAATGTGCGGCGAAGCGCGGTTAAATGTCCACCAACTTTTAGTATCTCCCCTAAATCTCGAGCGATTGCACGGATATAGGTGCCAGCAGAGCAAATAACTTCGATATCTATCTCAATTGCTGTTTTAAGATTTCGAATTTCACTTAAGTTTATCTCATAAATTGTTATATCCCGCGCAGGGATATCAACACTCTCACCCGCTCTTACTCTGGCGTGCGCAGATTTGCCATCAATTTTTATTGCCGAAACTGAACTTGGCCGCTGCTTTATCTGACCAACGAATTTGGCGATCTGAGCATATATTTGCGCCTCACTAATCTTTGATAAATCTTCAACTTCAGCGGTAGCTATCAGATCACCATCTTTATCATCAGTATGAGTTGATTTACCAAGAGATATTGTTGCTTCATAAGCTTTTTTGCCATCAGTGATGTAGGTAAGTAATCGGGTTGCGATCCCAACACCTAAAACTAGGACCCCAGTGGCCATCGGATCTAAGGTGCCAGCATGGCCTACTTTTTTTGTATCAAGCTTTTTTCTCGCCATCGCCACCACATCATGGCTGGTTACTCCACCGGCTTTATCAATTAATAAAAAGCCATCCATTAATTCACCTTTTAATTATGTTTTTTATATGGATCTTCAGCAACAGGTTTAGAGCCTGCTCTTAATTTCTCAAGCTCTGCATCTGATTTATGCATCTGTTCAATCAAATCATTCATTGCAGAGGCAGAATCAGCCATGCCATCTAAATAGAACTCCAAAGATGGAGTAACTCGAAGACCTAAAGATCTACCAACCTCTGATCTAAGCATTCCCTTTGCACTACTTAAGGCAGCAGCTGATGCTTCATGGGCAGCGGTATCACCTAATACAGTATAGAAAATTGAAGCTTGTTGTAGATCACCTGTAACTCTGACATCTGTAACAGTGACAAAACCTAACCTGGGATCTTTTACTCTCGATTCCAGCGCGTTAGCAATTATCTCTTTAATCCGATCTGCAACCTGTAATGGACGCTTACTTGGCATTATTAAGCCCGCTTTTTCTCACGGATCTCATAGGCTTGAATTACATCGCCAACTTGTAGATCCTTAAATGATCCAAGTCCAATACCACATTCAAATCCTTCACGAACCTCAGTGGCATCATCTTTAAATCTGCGAAGTGATTCGATGCTTAAGTTTTCACCTATTACCACCCCAGCCCGCATCGTTCGAACCTTGGCATTTCGTCGAATATTTCCATCAGAGACCATACAGCCTGCAATGTTTCCAAACTTGCTTGATTTAAAGATATCTCTAACCTCAGCATTACCAAGGACCGCCTCTTCAAACTCTGGTTTGAGCAGACCCTTAAGGGAGGCTTCAATCTCTTCAATCGCTTTGTAAATAACGGTGTAAAACCTAACCTCCACACCCTCATGTTCAGCAAAGATTGCAGTCTGTGGCTCTGGCTTTACGTTAAATCCAATAATTACCGCAGTAGAAGCTGATGCCAAGGTGACATCATTCTTAGTAATGGCACCAACACCACGGTGAATAACTCTTAAATCAACCTCGGTACCAACATCTAGTTGCACCAATGCATCCTCTAACGCCTCCACCGAACCAGAGACATCTCCTTTTAATATCAGATTCAAAGTAGTTACCTTTGACTGCTCCATGAAATCCTCAAGTGAGACCTTCTTACGTGCTTTCGCCAAGGATGCGTTACGTGATGCCAGTTGCCGCTTTTCAGCAATTTGGCGAGAGGTGCGATCATCTTCAGCAACAATAAATGAATCACCCGCTCCTGGTACTGATGTAAAGCCAAGTACCTGTACCGGCCGAGAAGGACCAGCAAACTCAAGTGTTTCACCATGCTCATCAAGCATCGCACGAACACGACCGTATGAACCACCAGCAACAATTGCATCTCCCACACGTAAGGTGCCACGTTGCACTAGAACTGTTGCAACTGGGCCCCTTCCCTTATCTAAATTAGCTTCAATTGCTACACCTCGGGCAATTCCATCTGCAACAGCCCGTAGATCTATCACCGCATCTGCAGTTAATAAAATTGCATCAATTAAGTCATCTATGCCCTTGCCCGAAAGAGCCGAGACATTAACAAACATTGTTTGGCCACCATACTCTTCAGCAATTAAGTTGTACTCAGTTAATTGTTGACGAATCTTGTCTGGATTAGCACCCTCTTTATCAATCTTATTTACCGCCACCACAATTGGTACATCAGCAGCTTGAGCGTGATTCAACGCTTCAATTGTTTGTGGCATAACGCCATCATCTGCTGCCACCACCAGAACTGCAATATCAGTCACCTTCGCTCCACGGGCTCTCATTGCGGTGAAAGCCTCATGACCTGGAGTATCAATAAAGGTAATGGCTCGATTTGCGCCGTTGTGATCATGGTGAATCTGATAGGCGCCAATATGTTGAGTAATTCCACCAGCCTCAGATTTAACAACCTCAGTTGAGCGAATTGCATCAAGCAATCTAGTCTTACCATGATCAACATGTCCCATTACGGTAACGATTGGCGAGCGCACCACTAAATCTTCAGGATCAATCTCAGAGAGCTCTTGCTCAAGATTGATATCAAACTCCTCTAGTAACTCACGATCCTCATCCTCTGGGCTGACAATTTGAATAATAAATCCCAGCTCTGCGCCCAATAATGTGAAGGTATCTTCATCAACTGATTGAGTTGCAGTTACCATCTCACCTAAATGAAATAGCGCTGATACTAATGCTGCTGGATCTGCTGCAATCTTCTCGGCAAAATCCATCAAAGTGGCGCCACGGCGCATGCGCACTACCGTCTTGCCGTCACCACGTGGAACTACCGCGCCACCTAATTGCGGTGCTGGTAAATTTTCAAAATCTTCACGTCTTTCTTTTTTACTCTTTTGTCCACGATTTTTATTTTTACCCTTGCCACCTTTACCAAATGCACCAGCTGCGCCACCTCTTTGTGGTGGCCGGCCGCCACCTTTGCCACCAAATGGTGCGCCAGATGGAGATGATGATGGTGTGCGATATGGCGATGATGATGAACCAGGACGAGTAGATGATGGTGCACCAGAGTTTGGTCTTGGATTATTTGATGGTGGACGTGCTGCAAATCCTGGACGCACTGAGCCTGGACGAGCACCTGACATTGGTGGCCGTTGTCCTGGTTGTAATTTTCCGGGAGTTCTTCCAGCCTCTCCTGGACGAATTGGTCGGGCAGGTGGTCGTGGCCCTGCGCCACCAGTACTAAATGGATTATTTCCAGCTCTTGGCGGTCTTGGCATAGCAGTAGGTGTTGATGGTGTTGATGAAAATGGATTATTGGTTGGACGAGAAACAGGTGGCGTGGCAGGACGAGCAACTGGTGTGGCATCCTCAACCATTTTTTGTAACTCAGGTGGTAAATCTTCCACCTTCACAGTTTTCTTGGCAGCAACTTTTTTGGCTGGTGCTTTCTTAGCTTTGGGCGCAGTTTCAGCCGGCACTAAATCTGGAAACTTATCCATCAACTTGCGCACTACAGGTGCTTCAACAGTTGATGATGCTGAGCGAACAAATTCGCCAACCTCTTGTAGCTTGGCTAGCAGCTCTTTACTTTCAAGCCCTAACTCTTTAGCTAACTCATAAACGCGGACCTTGGCCACACTGCTCCTTCTTCTGGCCCCGCGTTATTTACGCGCGAGCCTAAATAGACCTACTCATAATCTTGAAGTGCTCATTAGAGTGTCATTCTCGCTCGCTCCATACTTTATTTATTACTTAAATTCTTTAAGTAATCTGCCAAATCTTGATACTTAATCTCACCTTCAAACTTAAAGGTGTGATTAAAAGATCCTCGCTCAGTTGCCACTTGGTAACAAGTTGCATGAAGCCATGCTCCCCTGCCACCCATTCGGTGGTTTAAATCGACCTTCAACTGATTGCCGATTAAAACTGTGCGAATTAAAGCTGTCCTAATATCTAGCTTTCGACAGGCTATACAACTGCGTTGTCTCGGCTTTTTACTGAACATCGCAAACTCTACCCTAAGCCCCTTCGATGGGTGAAATAGTTGCCACTTCCTCTACCTTTTCCGCCTTAATCTGAGTTACTGGATTATCTGGATGGATATCAATTCGCCACTGGGTAAGCCGGGCAGCAAGTCTGGCATTTTGACCATCTTTGCCGATCGCAAGTGATAATTGGTAATCCGGCACAATTACCTTGGCTGATTTAGAAGCCAAATCAACAATTTCAACTGATGTCACCTTTGCTGGTGCTAACGCATTTGCCACATAGGTTGCAGGATCATCAGAGAAATCAATGATGTCAATCTTCTCGCCATTTAATTCATTCATCACATTTTGGGCTCTACTTCCTTGCGGACCAATCAGTGCACCTTTGGCACTTACGCCAGCACGGTGAGTTCTAACCGATAACTTTGTTCTAGCACCCGCCTCGCGAGCTATGCCCACAATATCTACCACTCGATCTTTAATCTCTGGAACCTCTAGTGCAAACAGCATCTTCACAAATGCTGGGTGTGACCGAGAAAGTGTTACCTCAGGTCCCTTTTCACCCTGCTTAACATCAACTACAAAACATTTAATTCGATCACCATGTTTAAACACTTCACCTTTTACCTGCTCAGCAGGTGGCACCTTTCCTTCAACTCTTCCCAGATTTACATAGATAAGTTCTGCCTCACGTCCTTGCTGCACAACACCACCAATAACATCACCCACGCTGCCTGAAAACTCAGTTACTACCTCAAGATCCTTCGCCTCTCGCATCTTCTCTTTAATTACTTTGCGTGCAGTTTTATCGGCAAGCTTTACAAAACCATCTGGATTATCAGTAACTGTATCGATGCGATCACCATCTGGACCAAGCAGTGGTACATAAATTACTAACTCACCAGTTTGTCGATTTAAAACCGCTCGCCCATGTGGCTTTGCAGTTGGCAGTTCGGCATAAGCCTTTGCCACCTCATTTTCAATGGCATTAATTAGTCGCTCTAACGGTAACTTCTTTTCTTGGGCAAGAATCTTTAACGCTTCAACATCAACACTCACTTTTTCACCTGCTTAAACTCAACCTCTAGAGTTGCTCGCTTTATTTGTGAGAAGTTAACAACTGCTTCATCAACTTGTGCACTCTCTTGACTGGAATTCTTAATTCTCCCCAAGATTACATTTCCATCTAATAAAACTACCTTAACTAACCGATCAATGTTTTTGTGCCAATGTCTTGGTTTACTTAAGGGGCGATCAATTCCAGGTGAGGTGACCTCTAATGTAAAGGGTGTTTGACCTAAACTTTGAATATTTTCAACAATTTCACTTATTGCTTTGGTAGCCGCAGTTACCTGATCAAGTGATAAATGAACATCACCATCAACAATTACTGTAAGCATGCTGCGCTTTCCAGCGCTGGTTATATTTATGTCCTCTAGGTAAAAACCTAGAGCCTCTAGTGCGGGAGTAATCACCGCAGCTATCTCTTCCTTCTTTCCCATTTTTTCCTTCTTCGATATTAAGTTGTAGGGGCAAGTTTAACTTATAAAGGTATCCCAAGCAACGCGAGTGATTAAAAGAAATGTGACTGCAAGAAAGACTTTTCGTACTAAAGGTGAGCCACCTTTAATTGCAAGCCGAGAGCCAATAATTGCACCAGTCACATTTGCAAATGCAAGCAGCAAGCCCAATTGCCACCAGATATGGCCAGTTAATTGAAAACTCAATATTGCCCCAGCATTGGTTGCAATATTTACTAACTTAGCTGTTGCAGATGCTTTTAAGAAAGCAAACCCAATTGCTGAAACTAGGAAAAATACCAAAAATGTGCCAGTTCCTGGACCAAAAATGCCATCATAAAATCCAATCAATAAACCGATGACAGCAACAATTACTAATCTTTTTCTATTTGTATATTTCAGATTTTCATTCATACCCAGATCAGGTTTACGCCAGGTATAAATCGCCACCCCTACAAGCAAGAAAACAATAAATGGCTTGAAAAACTCTTTGGGAATAGTTGCCGCAAGGCCTGCTCCTGCCATTGAACCAGCAAAGGCTGGCACCATCATGGTCAGGGTTAATGGAATATCTGGCTTAATATTTTTAAAGTAGTTTCTGGCAGCTGCTGCCGTGCCGAAAATTGATGGAACTTTATTGGTTCCAAGAATTAACGGTAGATCTTTATTAGGCAAGCCAACTAGTAATGCTGGAAGTTGAATTAATCCGCCACCACCTGCCATAGCATCTACAAAACCTGCAAAACCTGATGCGATCGCTAAGAAAATAGCAATCTCAATACTCATATTTACTTCACTAATGTTTTGACAACATCAGTAACCGCTACTTCTTGCTTAGCTGAAGATTTGCGATCTCTAATCTCAACTTTGCCATCCGCCAATGCTTTACCTACAATAATTATCTTCTGTATCCCAATTAATTCTGCATCTTTAAACTTCACCCCCGCAGATGCCTCCCGGCGATCATCCAGTAATACTTCAAGACCTTTTGCCTCTAGATCTTTCGCAATTTGCTCAGCCACATCAAATGGTTGATCCTCTTTACCAGTTGCAACAATATGAACATCAGCTGGTGCAACCTCAGCTGGCCAATTCAATCCAATCTCATCATGCGTTTGCTCAGCAATTGCAGCTACCGCCCTGGAAACACCAATTCCATAAGAGCCCATAGTTACTACCACTGGTTTTCCCTCTTTATCCAAAACTGTAAGCCCTAATGATTGTGCATACTTTCTTCCCAATTGAAAAATATGGCCGATCTCTATTGCTCGATCAATGATTACTGCTGATTCACATTTAGGACAATTATCTCCAGCCCTAACTTCAGCTGACTCAACATATTGATCAATTATAAAATCTCTGCCACAAGTCACGTTTTTAGCGTGCTTGTCCTTTGCATTCGCACCGGTAATCCAAACCGATCCTTCACTTACTCTCGGATCTGCATAAAGTCTTAACCCCAATGCTTTTGCATCTTGTGGACCAACATAACCTTTAACCAACTTTGGATTCTTGGCAAAATCAGCATCTTCAAATAACCGTAGGTCTTTCACACCAGCCAGATTTGCAGCCAGACGTTTTAGGTCAACCTCACGATCTCCTGGAACTAATACTGCAATTGGTTTTTCATCTGCCATCAACAAAACATTTTTCAAAGTATCGCTTGCCGTTATTTTTGCGCCAAATTTGTTATTAAATACTGCAACCAAAGAATCAATGGTTGGGGTATTTGGTGTATCTAGAACTTCAATTGCGCCAACCTTTTCACCTTTGTACGGCGCTACCTTAGTAACCATCGCCTCCACATTTGCGGCATACCCACACTTCTTGCACAAAACATAAGTATCTTCACCAGTTGGGCAAGGTGCTAAAAACTCCTCTGATTTTGATCCCCCCATCGCACCGCTCATCGCTGAAACAATGTTGTATTTAAGTCCTAAGCGATCAAAAGTATTTATATAAGCTTGGCGATGTTTTTGGTAGGAAATTTCAAGTCCGGCATCATCAACATCAAAGCTATATGAATCTTTCATTACAAACTCACGTCCTCTGATAATTCCAGAACGTGGTCGTGGTTCATCTCGGTACTTAGTTTGAATTTGATAAATAGACAAGGGCAGATCTTTGTAGGAAGAAAACTCACCTTTGACCATTAAGGTAAACATCTCTTCATGTGTTGGCCCTAGCAAGTAATCATTGCCTTTGCGATCTTGTAATCTAAACAAATCTGGTCCGTACTCCGCCCAACGATTTGTTGCTTCATAAGGCTCTTTTGGCAGTAATGCTGGAAAGTGCACCTCTTGAAAGCCTGCTTTATCCATCTCTTGGCGAACAACATTTTCAATCTTGCGATAGGTGCGATATCCAAGTGGCAACCAAGAGTAAATTCCGGCAGCAACTCTTCTGACAAAACCTGCTCTAACTAACAATCGGTGGGATGCAACCTCAGCATCAGCTGGATCATCACGCAAAGTGCGTAATAATAAGGTGGACATCCTTAACATAGGTAAAGCCTATCTATTGAACTGCAACAGTTGGCTCACCTGATGCCACTCCAGCGGCCTCCATTTCTTCTGCAAGACGCATCGCCTCTTCAATCAGCGTCTCAACAATCTGTGCCTCTGGCACAGTTTTAATTACCTCACCCTTTACAAATATCTGACCCTTTCCATTTCCAGATGCCACACCAAGATCTGCTTCTCTTGCCTCACCTGGTCCATTAACAACACAACCCATAACTGCAACGCGAAGAGGCACAGTCATTCCTTGTAATCCTGCCTGCACTTTTTCTGCCAAGGTATAGACATCAACTTGGGCTCTGCCACATGATGGGCAAGAGACAATCTCAAGCTTTCGTTGTCGTAGATTTAAAGATTCTAAAATAGAAATTCCCACCTTGACCTCTTCAACTGGTGGGGCGGAGAGTGAAACACGAATAGTGTCGCCAATTCCTTCAGCAAGTAATATGCCAAAAGCAGTTGCAGATTTGATTGTGCCTTGAAATAGCGGTCCAGCTTCAGTAACACCAAGATGTAATGGATAATCACATTTTGCTGCCAATATCCGATACGCCTTCACCATTGTTACTGGATCATGATGTTTTACGGAAATCTTTATATCAGAAAAACCATGCTCCTCAAATAATGATGCCTCCCACAATGCGGACTCTGCTAACGCCTCAGGTGTTGCCTTGCCGTACTTTGCGAGCAACCTTGGATCAAGGGAGCCTGCATTAACACCAATTCGAATTGGAATTCTGGCATCTCCTGCAGCTTTTGCTACCTCTTTAACCTTGTCATCAAATTGCTTAATATTTCCAGGATTTACCCGCACTGCAGCGCATCCAGCATCAATTGCTGCAAAAATATACTTTGGTTGAAAATGAATATCGGCAATTACCGGAATCTGTGATTTTTTAGCAATTGCAGCAAGTGCGTCAGCATCATCCTGGGATGGAACTGCCACCCGAACAATCTGACAACCAGAGGCGGTTAACTCTGCGATCTGTTGCAAGGTGGAGTCAACATCTGCAGTTAATGTCGTGCACATAGATTGCACTGAAACTGGTGCATCCCCACCAACTAAAACTGAACCTACTTTTAATTGCCGACTTTTGCGCCGTGGCGCCAAAGTAGGTGGTGGTGCTGCGGGAATTCCAAGATCAACCATAAGTAAATCTTATCTAGAAATTAAGTCGAACTGGGTTGAGAATGTCTGCGGTAAGCAGCAGAAGTGATAAAGAAGCCATCAAAACAAAGACCACCATAGTAATTGGAGTGAGCCGTTCGACATCAAAGGGTGCTGGCTTAGCCAACCCTTTACGTCTTGCTCGTGTATTTCTTACCCCATCAGCGATCGCAACCGCCATATGACCACCATCTAATGGCAATAATGGCAATAGATTAAACATGCCAACAAATAAATTGAGTGAGGAGATAATCAATACGAAGGTAGCTATTTTTTCTCTAGTAGTTAGCGCCTTTGTTTCAGCTGTCTCACCACTTACTCTGGCCACACCAACTACGCCAACTAGGCCCTCAGGATCTCGCTCTTCATTACCAAAGGTTTGATTAATTAAATTAGGAATTTTGCTTGGCAATGAAATCAGCGCAGTTAAGCTATTTTGCAGTATCTCAATAGTAAATGAGCCGGCCTTACTAACCGCCGTAATTGGTCCATAGGTAATAGTGCCGACCTTATTAACCACACCTAACACACCTATTTTTTCACCATCGATTTCTCTAAATGCTGGGGTAATTAAAAGATTAAGCACAGTGCCGTTGCGATTTATATTTATTTCTAATTGCTTTCCAGCAGATGCTCTGATAACTCGCACCGCCTGAGCCCACTCGGCGTACTGCACGCCATTAATACTTATAATCTCATCATCCGCTAATATGCCAGCATTTTTTGCAGGCGATGGCGTGGATTTACTTGAGCAGCGCTCGGTGGCTGTTTGCGGAATGCAATCACTAACTCTTTCAACCTGATTAGTCAGTGAGGTAATGCCAATTGCTGAAAATAAGGTCAAGAGCAGTACAAAGCCAATTACAAAATGTAGAAAGGATCCAGCACCTAAAACAATTAGCCGCTGACCAACAGATGCTTTAACAAATGCTCGATCGGCATCTGCTTCACTTAATTGCTCCCTTGGTGTCATACCAGCTATACGGCAGTAACCACCAGCAGGAATTGCTTTTACCCCAAACTCGGTTTCACCACGGGTAGTTGACCAGATTTTTTGACCAAAGCCAACAAAAAATTCAGTCACCTTCATGCCAAATCTTTTAGCAGTTAAATAATGTCCAGCTTCATGAATCATTACCGATAAGAGCAGGGCAACCACAAAAGCAATAACGCCAATGATCGCCATTTAATTTAGCTCCTTTATAATCTCACTTGCCTTCATCCGCGCACTTTGCTCTATCCCACTGACATCAGAGATATCTCTAATTGTAGTTGGAGTATTACTGCCAAATGCCTGGACGACCTGCTCCACAATATCAATTATCGCTGTGAATTTAATCTGTCCTGCTAAAAAGGCTGCCACTGCAACCTCATTGGCTGCGTTAAATACTGCCGGCAAACCTGCGCCTAATTTGCCACATAATTTTGCTAATGCAATAGCAGGATACTTTTCATGATCAATTGGCAGAAACTGCCAATTATGATTCTTACTCCAATCAATTGGCGCACAAGCTTTATTAATTCGCTCTGGATATGCCAATGCATATGCAATAGGGCCCTTCATATTTGGTGGTGAAGCTTGGGCAAGAGTCGAGCCATCGCAAAACTCAACTAATGAGTGCACTACAGATTGTGGATGGATCACCGCTTCAATATCATCATAATCAACTCCAAAGAGATAATGCGCCTCAATTATCTCTAGTCCCTTATTTAATAAAGTCGCTGAGTTAATACTTACTACCTCACCCATTGACCAGGTTGGATGATTTAGCGCATCTGCAACTGATACTTGGGATAAATCATCTACATCTCTAAATGGTCCACCACTTGCAGTTAAAATCAGTTTTTTTATATCACTTGATTTGCCAGCTTGCATCACTTGAAATATTGCAGAGTGCTCTGAGTCAACTGGAATTAATTTATCTGCGCCATACTTCATAACTAAATCACCACCTGCAACCAATGACTCTTTGTTGGCCAGCGCTACTTTGTTGCCCACTGCAAGTGCTGACAGGGTTGGCCCTAAGCCAATAGATCCGCTGATGCCATTTAAAACAATGTCACAAGGTAGGGCGGCAATCTCAACTGATGAGTTTGGTCCATCAATGACCTGCACGCCAGAGGTTTTAGGGGCAGGGGCCATAGTGCCAACAATGGGTACATTAAATTTCTTTGCCTGCTGCATTAATAACTCGGGGTTTTTTCGCCCTGCACTTAATCCAACCAGGCGAAATTTGTTTGGGTTGGCCGCCACAATCTCCAACGCTTGCACTCCGATAGAGCCAGTTGACCCCAAGACCACTACATCTCGCATGCACCTATCTTAACTGCGCCATGACAATCACCCTTCAGATAGTATTTACGCATGTACTCAGAGGCTAGAAAACCAGTTACACAAAAGCGCAACCTGATTACTGCTATTCCTGGACCAAAATCTGCGGAGCTAATAAAGCGCAGAGGCGAGGCGGTCTCTGCCTCCCTCGGCACAGCTTTTCCAGTTTTTATTGATCACTCAGAGGGTGCAATTATTGTTGATGTTGATGGCAACTCAATTTTGGATTTAGGTGCCGGAATTGCAGTTTTAAATGTTGGCCACTCTGCCAAAGAGGTTAGAGAAAATGTTAAGCAGCAAATTGATTCATTTACTCATACCTGTTTTATGGTTGTTCCATACACCGGATATGTTGAGGTCTGCGAAGCATTAAATCGCTTAACTCCAGGTACTCATAAAAAGAAATCTGCTCTCTTCAACTCAGGTGCTGAGGCAATTGAAAATGCGGTAAAGATTGCTCGTAAATTTACTAAGCGATCTGCAGTTGTTGTTTTTGAGCATGGATACCATGGAAGAACTAATCTGACTATGGCAATGACTGCAAAAAACATGCCGTACAAAAATGGATTTGGACCTTTTGCCCCAGAGGTTTATCGCATGCCATTGGCATATGCCTATCGATGTGATGCATGCACTAAACCTTGTGAGAGCTCTGTTTTATCCATGGTGCTACATAAAATTGAAAAAGAGATTGGCGCCAGTAATGTTGCTTGCATCGTTATCGAACCAATTCTTGGTGAGGGTGGATTCATAGTTCCCTGTAAGGGCTTCCTACCTGGGCTTGTGAAATTCTGTAAAGAAAACGGAATTGTTTTTATTGCAGATGAGGTTCAAACTGGATTTGGTCGAACTGGAAATATGTTTGCCTGTGAGGATGAATCTATTACGCCAGATTTAATTGTCACCGCCAAAGGAATTGCTGCTGGTATGCCACTTGCTGGTGTCACCGGACGAGCTGAGATTATGGATTCAATTCACTTAAGTGGCTTAGGTGGCACATATGGTGGAAATCCAGTTGCATGTGCAGCAGCCTTAGGTGCAATTGAGATTATTGAGCGAGAAAATCTAGCTGAGCGGGCAAATAAAATTGGCAAGATATTAACTGATGCCTTAAATGCTATGGCAAAGAAGTATTCAATAATTGGAGAGGTACGTGGCCGAGGTGCTATGCAGGCGATTGAATTAATTAAGCCTGGCACTATGGATCCAAATCCTGAGGCATTAACTGCAATTCTTAAGTACTGCACTAGCAAGGGTGTGCTAATTCTTTCAGCTGGAACCTATGGGAATGTAATTAGATTGCTGCCACCATTAGTAATTGAAGAGGATTTACTGCGTGATGGCTTATCTGTATTGGATGAGGCGCTAGCAAGTATTAAGTGATGATTTCTCATTCAATACGAGAAATTGCAGAAACTGATGCAAATTGGATAGTTGAGGCTTGCCAAGACAAAGAGATTCTCTTTTGGACCACAGTCCCCCGTCCTTACAAATTGCAACATGCGCAAGGCTTTATAAGAGGTGAATTTCCAGAGTACAAAATTTGGGTTATTGAAGACAAAGAGGTTAGGCCAGTTGGCATAATCTCAATTCACGCAGTTGATGAAGCTGGAAACGCTGAAATTGGTTACTGGATAGCACCATGGGGAAGAGGAAAGGGAGCAACAAAGGATGCAATATCTTTGGTTGGAAATTATGCTAAAACTGATTCAAAAATTAAATTTTTACAAGCTTGTATCTCAGATTTAAATTTCGCTTCACAAAGGGTTGCAGAATATGCTGGATTAGTTAAGGCAGAGGCTGCTTGTAAAACATGTCCAGCAGGTGAAAAGCAGACTAGCTCTACATATTTCCGTAAAGCTGTTTAATTAACGATCTAGTAAGTTTCTAGTTGCAGAGTACTTACCGCCTGATTTCTTAAGCGCAATCGCACTAAGTGCCTCAAGCACCACTCGATTAGCCAAGATTGCGGTGATGTCGGAGCTGTCATAAGCAGGTGCCACTTCAACTACATCAACACCAACAATTGGTAATTCAAAACAAATTCTTCTAACTGCTTCAAGTAACTCTCTACTTGTCATTCCCCCTGGCTCTGGTGTGCCTGTACCGGGCGCCATACCTGGATCTACCACATCAATATCAACAGATAAAAAGACACCATCACAACCATCGGTAAGAATCGCAAATGATTCATCAAGAACAGCTTTCATTCCACGGTGATGAATCTCAGTCATCTCATAGGATTTCATTCCTTTTCCTGCCATCCACTTTAAGGTGGCATCATCTGGCCAGTAACCACGAAGTCCTAATTGCAAAAAGCGATCCCCGCGAACAGATCCTGACTCAATTAATCTGCGCATTGGTGTGCCATGACCAATAAGAGCGCCAAATTGATCTTCGCCAGTATCAGCATGGGCATCAAAATGAATCATCGAAACTTTGCCTTTGCCTAAATGATTTGCAATTCCCGCCACATCAGCTGAAGCAATGGAGTGATCTCCCCCCAATACAACTGCAATAGCCCCGGCTTTAGCAATTTTTTCAGTGGCAACCTCTAGAACCTTAAGTGAATTAACTAAATCTCCACCGGGCATTAATAAATCACCTGCATCAAAAATCTTAAGTTTTTTTAGCGGATCAATTCGCATTGCAAGATGTGGCCTAGAGCCATCATGGGGAAGGTAATCACCCATGCGAATCGCTTGCGGTCCCATTTTTGCCCCTGATCGATGAGATGTTCCACTATCAATAGGTGCACCAACAATAATTACATCAGCGCCTTTATAGCTCTCAGGCTTATCAAGATCACAACTTGGAATACCAAGAAAGGTGAAATCTGGGCCATACATATTGCCAATATTTGTCATGACTTCTTTCGTTGCCGGGAAACTACCTGCCCCACTATAACAATTATTAGAGCGATGAAGAACATCGCACTTCCAATCACATTTGCTTGAGCAGGAATGCCTCTGGCGGCTGAGACGTAAACAAATTTTGGAAATGTTGAAACTATTCCGGAGTTAAAGTTGGTGATAATAAAATCATCAAATGATAAGGAAAATGCCAGCAATGCTGCGCCGGCAATACCTGGCATCACAAGTGGTAATGTGACATATCTAAAAGTTTCTCGTTCATTTGCATAAAGATCCATCGCGGCTTGCTCCAGCCGTGGATCTAAGGATGCAATCCTTGCCTTTACTGTTACCACCACAAATGAGATGCAAAACATCACATGGGAAATAATGATTGTCCAAAAGCCTGGATTAATTCGCAGATTTAAAAACATTGCCAGTAGCGATGCTCCCAAGACCACCTCAGGCGTTGCCATAGGTAAAAAGATTAATAGGTTTGTGGTTTTGCGTCCCTTAAATTTATGACGACCCAATGCAAAGGCGATCATGGTCCCTAAAATAGTTGCTAATACTGTTGAGATAACACCAATCTGCAGTGAGTTAACAACTGATTCACATACTTGAGCCGCACCACATGGATTCTTCCAATTATCTAAGGTAAAGCCCTGCCAGACCAGATTACTTTTGCCAGCATCATTAAATGAAAAAGTAAAGGTGTAGGCAACTGGAATGAATAGATAAATAAATGCCAGCCCTGCATAAATACGGATTAGATTCCGAGCAAACCACCGAGATGTGCGATGGCGAAGTGATGGCATTGGCGCAGATAAGGTGGTCATACCAGCTCATCCGTTCCAGATTTTCTAATATAAAGCGTTACTAAAATTAGAATAGTTGCCATCAACGTAAAGGAAAGAGCTGCAGCAGTTGGGTAATCTACAACTGCAAAAAACCTTGATTCAATAACATTTCCAATCATCTTTGTGCCCGGATTTCCTAAAATCGCTGCGTTTACATAATCACCAGCTGCTGGAATAAAGGTAAGCAAGGTGCCGGCAACTACTCCTGGCATTGACAATGGCAATGTCACCTTTCTAAAGGTAGTAAATCCATTGGCATAAAGATCACCTGAGGCTTCCAAAGTTCTAGGATCAATCCGCTCAAGTGAGGCGTAAAGTGGTAGCGTCATGAAGGGTAGAAAGTTATAAGCAAGTCCAATTACTACCGCAGTTGAGGTGTTATTAATTCGAAACATTTCATCAACAAAGGGCAACACTTTTATGGCAGAGACAATAGGTCCTGAGTCAGCCAAAATCTGAGTCCAAGCAATAGTTCTAAGCAGGAAGGATGTAAAGAAAGGTGCAATAACTAGCACCAGCAAAATATTGCGATACTTTCCAGATTTGAAGGCAATTGCGTAGGCAAGTGGATAGGCAATTGCTAAGGCCAACAACGTAGCAAAGGCTGCGTAAATAAATGATCTTAGGTACTGCTCTTTATTTGCTAGAAATGCATCCACATAATTAGCAAAACGCAGCTCTTGTACATATGTACCAATTTGAGCACCCTCTGGCCGCACCATAGTTGAGGTGCTGGCTAGTGAAAAAATCGGAATAATAAAGAAGGTAACTAACCAAATCAATCCAGGTGCTAGAAGTATGTAAGGGGTAAGTGACCTACTTTTTAATCCGCTCTTTGCGCCAGCGTGTGAGGTGCTTAAGCCATGCAGAAATGCCATTTACTCACTCTTCATCATCAAGATCAGCGCCAGCATTAATATCTTGAGCGCCATCTAATGCAAAAGTATGTTCCGGATCCCATTCAAGCGAGACTTTATCGCCAACCCTAAGATCATGTAATCCCTCATCATTTTGTTCAAAGACAACTAGATCTAAATCCCATGGCGATTTCACTAAGTATTGGGTTGAAGTGCCCACAAAAGAACGATCAATTACTACACAATCTTTGATGGAGTTAACCCCAGTATCATCAAGGCGTAGCTTTTCCGGCCGCACACCAACAAAAACCGATTCATTATCGGTTGCCACTCTAGATAACGGAACTTCAAAGGTGAGCCCCTTAGCTGAAATAACCGCTTTGCCATTACCTCTGGAAGTAACTTTTCCTTTAATTAAATTACATTGACCTAAAAAGTTGGCCACAAAGGCGGTCTTTGGCGCTTCATAAAGCTCTGTTGCAGATCCCATCTGCTCAATTTTTCCTTCATTCATCACCGCAATAGTGTCAGCCATAGTCATCGCCTCTTCTTGATCATGCGTAACATGAATAAAGGTAATTCCGACCTCAGTTTGGATTCGCTTTAACTCTATCTGCATCTGCCGGCGAAGTTTTAGATCAAGTGCTCCCAGTGGCTCATCAAGCAGTAAAACCTCAGGGCGATTAACAATTGCTCTGGCGACTGCAATTCTTTGTTGCTGACCACCAGATAATTGATTTGGTTTACGTGCAGCTAAGTGCCCCATCTCAACAAGATTTAAGGCATTTTCTACCTCAGTTTTTACATCTTTAATTCCACGCCGCCTTAACCCAAATGCAATATTTTCAAAGATTGTAAGATGTGGAAAAAGTGCGTAATTCTGAAATACTGTATTTACATTTCGTCGATATGATTTTTGGGTAGTAATATCAGTATCACCGATAGATATTGTGCCTGCAGATGGTTCCTCTAATCCTGCCACCATACGAAGTGTGGTGGTCTTGCCACATCCTGATGGCCCAAGGAGAGCAAAAAATGAACCATCGGGGACTACTAAAGATAAATCATCAACAGCGCAAAAATCACCGTAATGTTTTGAGAGGCGATCTAACTTTAAATCACCAGTATCTTGCGAAACTTTATTGTTCGCCATTACCGGATACTTATCTGATCCTTAGCTAGTTGGTACTTAATTACCGATAGCTTCGTCAAAAGCTGTCTGGAATGTGGTTGCTTCATCAGCAGAGAGTGATCTAAATACCTTTACCTTTGCCAAGGTAGCCGCATCAGGGAATATGAAAGGACTTGCAGCTAGTTTAGGATCAATTTTTTCCATCTCAGCTTGCGCAGCTTCAACTGGGCAGATGTAATTTACATAAGCAGCTACCTCTGCGGCCACTGCCGGCTCGTAGTAATAATTTATTAAGCTTTCCGCATTTTTCTTATGAGTTGAAGTTGATGGAATCAGCATATTATCGCTCCATAATGTGCCACCAGATTCTGGGATGGCAAAATCAAATTGGCCATCACTTTCTGCTCTTAGAATAAATATGTCACCAGACCAACCAATTACTGCGTTAGCATCTCCACGTTTTAGATCCTCAGAGTAGGAGTTACCTTTCACTTGGCGAATAAAGCCATCTTTAATCTTTCCTTTTAGAAAATCAATCGCATTCATGTATTGATCCTCAGTGAAGTTGGAGGATGGATCAACGCCTTGATAAAGCATGATTACACCAATTGTGTCCCGTAGCTCTGATAGCACCACAATCTTGCCTTTATTTGCTGGGGCAAATAATTGATCCATGGTGCGAACACCCTTTGGAAGTTTTTTCGTGTTCCAACCAAAACCAGCAAAACCTGATTGCCAGGTTAGTGAGTACTGACGACCTTTGTCATAACCAACATCAGCAAGAACTGCGCGAATATTTGATTTGTTTGGAATATTTGCAGCATCAAGTTTTTGCGCATATCCCTGCTCGATAAATCTTGCTGCCATCCAATCAGTTGGTGTAACAATGTCATAGCCAATATCGGTACCGATTGAAAGCTGTCCTTGTACTTTTCCATAAAAAGTATTGTTGTCATCAATATCTTCGGTGTAGGTAGCTTTAAGACCACTCTGCTTTTCAAAGGCAGCAAGAGTTGGATAAACCTTTGTATCCTCATTAAAATCTAAATAAAGTGGCCAGTTTGCCCAGCGAACTATTTTTTCAGTATCACTCACATCAACAATTCCTTCAGCAGTAGTTGAAGTACCGGTTCCACAAGCAGCAAGTAATCCAGCAGCGGATACTGCTCCGACTCCTGCAAGAACTGAACGGCGAGAAACCTGAGCGCGGATAATCGCGCGAGCTTCAGGAGATATTGAGTTGATGTCTTTCTTCATTATTTCTCTTCCTTATTTATCTCGAGGTTGTGTTAGTTGGGTAGGGATCTGGGGAAAATCTATCAGGCGTATAGGTTTGCCACTTTCATAGAGGCTTAATCTACGCATGAATTTCCTGATCTGCTAGTAAATTCCTAAGATTTTTTGAAATTGGTTTAGAAGTGGTCTATTGATTTTAAGCGTTAGGCAGCGCCTCTAAGGCCCTAGTTGGCCAGACTCAATCGTGGGTTGCAAACCCACCGCCTAATTCACAAGCAAAATTGTTATACATTTTGAATTGTTCATCTAGCAAAGTGGGTCCCGGCATTAGAGGGTGAGATACCCTTTAAGGCGTCAGAGAGCAGGGGATGTCAAAGAAGATATCAGTTGCGGCAGCGCAGGTTACACAGCGCAAATTTACATATGAGCTCAGTAGTTATGCCCAAGATATAGCGGAAATTCTTAGCCGCTCCCCTGGGACCAAAATGGTGGTTCATCCAGAGCTTCATTTATTTGGCTCGGATATGAGTGCAGCTGCGTTGCAAGAAATCGCACAGTCACTAGATAGCAAATTTGTAAGTGAACTAGGTGAAATAGCCAAGCGCTTTGGCATCTGGTTAATTCCAGGAAGTATCGTAGAACCTGCACCCAATGTTGGGGTCTACAACACCGCCCTGGTGTTTAATCCCGCTGGAGAATTGGTTTCATTTTATAGGAAGATCTTTCCATGGCGTCCTTCTGAGCCATTTACCATGGGGAGTGAATTTTCAGTATTTGAACTACCGGGATTAGGTCGTGTTGGTTTAAATATTTGCTACGACATCTGGTTTCCGGAGGTAACTCGACAATTGACTTGGATGGGTGCGGAATTAATAGTCAATCTTGTTAGAACAACAACTCCAGATCGAAAACAAGAATTAGTCTTAGTTCAAGCCAACTCAATTGTAAATCAAGTTTATATCTTAAGCGTAAATGCAGCTGCTCCCATTGCAATGGGTAGATCTTTAGTTGTAGATCCAGATGGTGATGTCCTTGAGCAAGTACTTGATGATAGTAATTCAGTTATTTACACCGTCATTGACTTTGATCGTGTTGCACAGATTAGACGTGATGGTACGGCAGGAGTTAATCGAATGTGGGATCAATTTCTGCCGAATGATCCAGAGATAAATCTTCCCATTTACACCGGACGAATAAATCCACGGACATGGCGTCCGGGAATGAATAAATAGCAAAAAGGAGAAAATAAGATGACAACACTGGAACGTACGCTGGGCTTGCGCTCAGTTGTGCTTTTCGGCCTGGCTTATATGACACCAATTATTGTTCTTGGAATATTTGGTATCACGGCCGATCTAACCTTTGGAGCAAGCGCTGGTGCATATGCGCTTGGTTTGATTGCAATGCTCTTTACTGCATACTCATACGGACAGCTGGCTCGGGTATTCCCTGTTGCCGGCTCTGCTTATACCTACGTTCGTAAATCCATCAATGATCATCTTGGATTTTTGGTTGGCTGGGCAATTTTGCTCGACTACCTATTCTTGCCGATGGTTATTTGGCTAATTGGAGGTGCTTATCTACAAGCGCAATTCCCATCAATTCCATTTGCAATTTGGATTCTTCTATTTATTGCACTTACAACCGCACTAAATATTATTGGTTTTAAAGTCGCAGATAAAGCAAATTTTGCACTGATGGCCTTCCAAAGTTTGGTGATGATTATTTTCATCGGACTTTGTATCGCTTACGTTGCTGGTGGTGATGGTGCGGGAACCTTATTCTCAGTTGAGCCGTTTTATGCCAACACAACTACCTGGACCGCTCTAACAGCAGGAGCTGCAGTTTCTGCTTATTCATTCCTTGGATTTGATGCGGTCACTACATTGACCGAAGAGACAAAGGATCCAAAGAACACTATTCCAAGAGCAATCATGCTGGTTGCATTAATTGGCGGTGCAATATTCATAGTGACTGCTTACTTCACTACTTTGGCAAAACCAGGAAATGAATTTGAAGAAGTTGGTTCTGCTGCATTTGAGATTGCAAAAATGATTGGCGGTGCCTTCTTTAGCTCAGTATTCGTTGCTGGTTTAGTTGTAGGCCAATTCGCTAGCGGGCTTGCAGCTCAAGCGAGTGCCAGTCGATTGATCTTTGCAATGGGTCGCGATGGAGTTCTTCCTAAGGGCCTTTTTGCGAAATTAAACGATGCATATAAGACGCCAGTTCCTGCAATTATTGCCGTAGGAGTAGTTGGCCTCCTGGCGCTCCGGTTAGATATTGCAACTTCAACTTCATTTATTAGCTTTGGTGCATTTACCGCATTTACCTTGGTAAATATCTCAGTCATAGCTTATTACCTGAAGAACAAAAGCTCAGATAAGAACATCTTAGGATGGGTACTTATACCTATTATCGGAGCAGCAGCTGATGCATATCTGCTTATGCAATTAGATGATAATGCAAAACGACTTGGGTTAATTTGGCTAGGGATAGGAATCGTACTTCTGATAGTAATTACTAAGGGATTACGTCAGAAACCTCCTCAGATGAGCGATCCAGTTGGTATGTAAGACTAAATAAGCAAAAAATGAGGTGGGCCCAAAAAAGGCTCACCTCATTTTTTATGTAATCTATTAAAACACTAGTGAGTAGTGGTTAGGGTTAGCTAAGAATTTTATTAATTAGGCGTTGAGGTTTGTCATCACATGTTTGATTCGGGTGTACTCCTCAAATCCATAAGCAGAAAGGTCCTTGCCTGTACCTGAGTGCTTAAATCCCCCGTGTGGCATCTCTGCCACCATTGGAATATGGGTGTTGATCCACACGCAACCAAAGTCAAAGGCCTTGGCCATACGCATTGCCCGGCCATGATCCTTAGTCCAAACACTTGAGGCCAATCCATACTTAACTCCATTGGCGTAACGAACAGCCTGGGCCTCATCGGTGAACTTTTGCACAGTAATAACTGGCCCAAATATCTCACTTTGAATCATCTCATCATCTTGTTTTAGATCTGCCACCACAGTTGGATTCCAGAAGTAGCCAGGGCCTTTAATTGCACTTCCACCAGCAGTAACTCTGGCGTGAGTTGGTACCCGATCTAAGAATCCTTGCACTCTTGCTAATTGATTTGCGTTATTAACTGGACCAACTAATACATCTTCATGTGGCATACCAACCTTAATAACATTTTTTGCTTGCTCAGAAAGCAAGGCCACCACATCATCATAAGCACTTGCCTCAACTATTACCCTAGTTGCTGCGGTGCAATCTTGACCGGCGTTAAAGTAACCAGCCACTGCAATCCACTCACACGCTGCCTGCAAATTAGCATCATCAAAGATCACTACCGGTGCCTTGCCACCTAACTCAAGGTGCAACTTCTTTAAATCTTTAGCAGCACTTCCTGCCACCTCCATACCAGCTCGCACTGAACCAGTAATAGAGACCATCTGTGGAATCTCATGTTCAACTAATGCCCGACCAGTATCGCGATCACCAATTACTACATTGATTACACCCTCTGGTAAAAACTCCTGCATCAACTCTGCCATCCAAAGAGTTGAAACTGGTGTGGTATCACTTGGCTTTAACACCACTGTATTTCCTGCAGCAATAGCAGGTGCCCACTTCCAAACCGCCATCATCATTGGATAATTCCATGGTGTTACCTGCGCACAAACTCCAATTGGCTCTCGTCGTATAAAAGATGTGTGCCCTTTAAAGTATTCAGCTGCAGATTTTCCCTCTAGATTTCTAGCAGCCCCTGCGAAAAATCTAATTTGATCAAGCATCGGACCAATTTCCTCTGCCCGAGTTACCGCAATTGGTTTACCGGTATTTTCAGATTCAATTCCAATGAGCTCTTCACTTCGCGCCTCTATTGCATCCGCAATTTTATTTATCGCTTTCTGGCGCTCACCTGGAGTGGACTCCTTCCAAACCTCAAAGGCACCTGCTGCAGATTTCATAGCCTTATCAACATCGGCGGCATTTGATACTGGCGCTTTAGCGAATACCTCCCCAGTTGATGGATTTATTAAATCCTGCACCTTATCTGAGGTAGCACTTACTTTTTTTCCATTTATAAAATTTTGCAAAGTTTTCAATTACATCTCCTTGGGTGCTGAGTTAAGTAAAGTCTAGTAATTACCGGAATCCTTATCAAGAGTTTGTTCTACTCGTTGGAGTTGTTACTCAACTGTGATGCTGCAAGTTGCCCACAGGCACCATCAATCTCACGTCCTCTGGTATCTCGCACCGTTACCGGCACGCCATATCCTTCTAATGTTTCAACAAAAGCTGCCTCATCCTCATGCCGGGATGCGGTCCACTTTGATCCTGGCGTTGGGTTTAATGGAATTAAATTCACATGAGCATTTTTATTTTTCAGCAATCTGCCCAACAAATCTGCCCGCCACACTTGATCATTAATATCTCTAATTAATGCGTACTCAATTGAGTATCTCCTACCAGTCTTTGCTTCATACTTATCAGCAGCTTGTAATACCTCTTTTACCTTCCATCTTGAGTTAACTGGCACCAATGTGTCACGGAGTTCATCATCTGGGGTGTGTAATGAGATGGCAAGTGTTACTGGTAGATCCTCTTCAATTAACTTCTCGATTCCAGTTACTAAGCCAACCGTTGAAAGGGTCACAGATCTTGCGCCAATTCCCAAACCATTAGGTTGCGGATTTGTAATATTCCTTATTGACTGCATCACCGCTTTGTAATTTGCCATTGGCTCACCCATTCCCATGAAGACCACATTTGATAATCGAGTAGGACCTCCTGGTAACTCACCTAAATCACATGCCTTAGCTGCCATCACTACCTGAGCGGTTATCTCACCAGCGGTTAAATTTCTAGTTAACCCTGCCTGCCCGGTGGCACAAAATGGACAGCCCATGCCGCAACCAGCTTGAGATGAGATACAAACAGTAGTGCGGTCGGTATAGCGCATCAAGACCGATTCAACTAAGACTCCATCATGTAAACGCCATAAATCTTTTCTAGTTTTGCCACCATCGCAGGTAACTGATTTAACTAGCGTTAATAACTTTGGTAAAAAAGCATCAGCCAGTGACTTGCGTAGCTCTTTTGGAATATCGGTAAAACTTTCTACATCATCATTGTGATGGGTAAAAAAATGCACCGCTAACTGATTTGCTCTAAAGGCTGGCAAACCTAACTCTTCAGCCCGGACTTTTCGCTCTGCCACAGTTAAATCTGCTAGATGTACTGGACTCTTCTTCTTAACAGCAGGAGCATCAAATACTAAATCAACCACTATAAGTACCGATTAATTAGCTCAAATGCAAACCAAACAGCTGGGGCGGTAAAGAGAGCAGAATCTAGCCGATCCATTATGCCGCCATGGCCGGGAAGTAAATTAGACATATCTTTAATAGCTAGATCACGTTTAATTGCCGATTCAATTAGATCGCCACAGGTAGCAGTTACTACACACATTAATCCAATCACCGCTCCTACAAACCATGCAGTTTCAAAAAAGTAATGAAAGGTTGCAGCCCCACCAACAACTGCAGCCACTGCGCCGCCAATTAATCCTTCCCAACTTTTCTTAGGGCTTATTTTTGGTGCCAACTTATGTTTTCCGATTGCAATACCGGTGAAGTAGGCGAATGTGTCATTGCAGGCAATTAAAGCAACCAGGGCAAAAATTCGAGTAGGACCATCTTCATGGTTTGCAAGCAAAAGAATAAATCCACCTAAAACTGCTAAGTAGAAGGTGATAAATACTGCTGAGGTTGAGCGCTTAATAAAGTCACTCTGCGATATAAGTAATAAGGTAAACATTAAAATCGGTATGGTAAGTCCAGCTGAAACCGCCAGTCCTTGGGTATTTCCAAACCAGGTAGCAAACAGTAAAACGGATGCTGCGCTCATCAATGCTAAATCTGGTAATTCAATTCCACCAGTGCGATAAGCGTGGGCTAACTCCCTGACTCCCAGCATGATTACCACCCAAATTAATAGAAAAAACAGCAATGGCTCAATGATTATTGAGCCGAAGATCAAGCCCAACAGAAATAATGAAACAAAAATGGATGGTAGTAGTTTTCGACCTGCGCGTTTGTTTATTGCATCATTTATAGCGTGCAGATCCGCCATCATTAAACCTCTAGCAACTCAGCTTCTTTATGCTTTAACAACTCATCAATCTTGGCCACATGATCACTGGTAGTTTTTTCTAACTCTTTTTCTGCTCTTGCCAAATCATCTTTACCAACCTTGCCATCTTTTTCAAACTTTTCCATTGCCTCTTTCGCAGCCCGCCTGATAGCACGAATGGCAACCTTTGAATCCTCTGCTTTTCCCCTTGCCACCTTAATAAACTCTTTACGTCTCTCCTCAGTTAATTGCGGGAAATTGACTCTAATCACATTGCCATCTGAGCCCGGATTTACCCCTAAGTCAGAATCTCTAATTGCTTTTTCAATCGCCGCCATGGCGCCCTTGTCATAAGGAGTAATCATGGCAAGACGAGCCTCTGGAACTTGAACTGTTGCAAGTTGTGAAAGTGGTGTGCCAGTTCCGTAGTAATCAACCATTAACTTAGCAAACATTGCCGGGTGCGCTCTGCCAGTTCTGATCGTGGCGAAATCCTCTTTAGCAACCTCAATTGCTTTATTCATTTTAGTGTTGCACTCTGCCAGTGAGGTAGTTAAATCTGCCATTTTATTTACTCCCTTTATTAAATCACACTCTACTAGCAATCTAGCAGAGTGGGTAAATTAGGCTTAGGAAACTAAAGTTCCAATGCTCTCACCAGAGACCGCTCGCTTGATATTGCCCTTATTTTTAAGATCAAAGATCACAATTGGCAGTTTGTTCTCACGGCATAGTGCAAATGCTGCGGCATCTGCCACCGCTAGTGATTTACTTAAAACTTCATCAAAGGAAATTGAATCATATTTTTTCGCAGATTTGTCTTTGCGAGGATCAGCTGAGTAAACCCCATCCACGCCACTTTTTGCCAACAGCAGCGCCTGCACACCAATCTCAAGTGCTCTTTGAGCTGCAACTGTGTCGGTAGTAAAAAATGGCATACCAGCACCGGCACCAAAAATTACAACTCTTCCTTTTTCTAAATGTCTGATTGCTCGACGTGGCACATATGGCTCTGCCACCTGTCCCATTGTGATTGCAGTTTGAACCCGGGTTTCAATTCCCTCTTTTTCTAAGAAATCTTGTAGCGCTAAACAATTCATTACTGTGCCCAGCATTCCCATGTAATCTGCCCTGGCGCGATCCATGCCCCGTTGTTGCAGCTCTGCGCCTCTAAAGTAATTTCCACCGCCAACTACTACTGCAATCTGAGTACCAGCTCTCACCACCTCAGCGATTTGATTGGCTACATCATGAACTACATCAGGATCTACTCCGATGCCTTTTTCACCACCAAATACTTCACCAGATAATTTAAGAAGCACTCGTTTATATCCCTTGCGTGACATGAGCACTCCTTCCCTAATTATGGTGTTGAAAAGTTTACTGTCCTACCCGGAATCTATTAAAGGTGGACACGGCAGTCTTCGCCTCATCTAAAATTTGCTGCACGGTTTTCTTGGCATCCTTGGCAAATGCTTGCTCTAGAAGTGAAACCTCTTTCACAAAGCCAGTAACTCGACCTTCAACAATTTTGGCAATTGAGGCCTCTGGTTTTCCTTCACCACGCGCTGTCTCCTCCGCTAACCTGCGCTCCTTTGCGATCTCATCAGCTGGCACTTGATCCCGGCTGACATAAACAGGTGCGAAGGCGGCAATATGTTGGGCAATATCTTTTCCAACAATTTCAGCTGCATTTTTTAATTGCACCAAAACACCAACCTGTGGTGGTAGATCAGGGGATGTCTTATGTAGATATAAAGAGACTGGTGAACCAGTTAAAACACTAATTCGCTTGATCTCAATCTTCTCCCCCAACATCGCATTGCCCTCATCAATTACCTCTTGCACAGTTTGGCCTGATGAAAGTTTTGATGATGAAAACTTATCAAGCTCGGCAATCTTTGATGTTGATAAATGATTCAGTAGTTGGTCGGCAAGAGCTTGAAACTTATCCCCTTTTGCCACGAAATCAGTTTCACAATTTAGTTCAAGCAGTACGCCAAGATCACCCTCTGCTTTACCAGCAACTAAACCATTTGAAGTGGCGCGTCCCTCGCGCTTGGTGACTCCTTTTTGACCCTTGATGCGAATGATCTCTACCGCTTTTTGGTAATCACCATCTGCTTCATCCAATGCTTTTTTGCAATCAAGCATTCCGGCAGCGGTCTGCTCCCGTAATTTCTTAACATCCTCTGCCGTATAAGCCAACTTATGCACCCGCTGTTTCAGTTGGTTCTTTAATTAAATCTTTCTCCCAGTCAGCAAGTGGTTGCTCTGCTGTTTTTTCAGCAGCTGCTGCTGCCTCTGCCGCTGCCTTGTCAGCAATCTTTGCCGCATTTGCTGAGCGAATTTGTAATCCAGCTGCAATTGCATCTGTCATTACTCGGGTAAGGAGTGCGATGGAACGAATAGCATCATCATTTCCAGGAATCTTAAAATCAACCTCATCTGGATCACAGTTGGTGTCTAAAATGGCAATTACTGGAATGCCAAGTTTCTTCGCCTCAGCAACTGCAATGTGCTCCTTCTTAGTATCAATAACCCAAATTGCCGCCGGCAACTTAGTCATATTGCGGATTCCATCTAGGTTTTTGTTTAGCTTCTCGCGCTCACGGCGAAGTACTAGCAACTCTTTTTTAGTTAATAATTGATCATTGGCGTTTTCAAGCGCTTCTAACTCTTTAAGTCTAAGTACTCGCTTATAGACAGTTGGAAAGTTGGTAAGCATTCCACCTAACCATCGCTCCGTTACATAAGGCATGTTGACTCGAGCAGATTGCTGCTTGATTGGCTCATGTGCTTGCTTCTTCGTGCCAACAAAAAGAATGTGGCCACCTTTAGCAACTGCATCTTTAATAAACTCATAAGCAGCATCAATTAGCGCTAATGATTGTTGAATATCGATAATGTAGATACCGTTGCGCTCAGTAAAAATAAAGCGCTTCATCTTTGGATTCCATCGACGAGTCTGGTGACCAAAATGAACACCACTGTCGAGAAGTTCTCGCATTGTTACAACCGCCATGGCGGCACACTCCTTTTTCACTCCTTTATTTACCGCTGTGTTTTCACACATTTAGTAACAAAGAGCACTCGGTTTGTGATCAAGCAATTTGCTAGATCCCTAGCATCTAGAACCGAGTAGTTATTGCTAACTACACCGAACAGGTCCATAAGTTATTAATTAGTAATTAATTAATCACTTTAAGATACGTGAAGTCACGAAACTTTTGATTCCGTGCTGAGATGAATCCTACCTGAATATTTCTGCCCAATTTTCCACACCCAAACCCCCACCTACACGCAGAAATTACTGTTGCTGCAAGATTGGCAGGTGAAACTGACCTATCTAATCACCACCCCACTTACCACTTTGGCGATTGGACTAATAATTGGGGTTGGAATTGGGAATTATCAGGTAGTTGATTGTGAGGTAGTAAGTGAAAGTGGGTACTGCCAAAATCTAGGACCGGCTGATCTGCGTCGCAGCTTTTAACTCATCTGCTAGCAAATTTGCAAGGTATGGTTTTATCTGCCAATCATTGATCAATTGGTGAAACCTTTGTTTATCAAGATCAGAGGGCGCAGCGCCAGTTTTCACAGCTCTAATTAAAATGTTACGTGCAGTATGTTCTCCGCCAATAAACTCCACAATATCAACCCTAAAGCCAAGTAACTTTAAGATCTGCGCCCGCAGTGAATCAGTCATCAGATCAACCAACCGCTCTTTCACAAGTCCATACTTTGTTAATAATCCCCATGGTTCAGGTGACTCTTTGATCTGAGTTTGCAATTCATGCATACAACAAGGAGCAGCCATAATTACCTTGGCATCATTTTTCACCGCCCAATAAATTGCATCATCTGTGGCGGTGTCACATGCGTGCAGTGCTATCGCAATATCAACTTTTTGATCTGGTGTATCAGCAATTTTGGCAGCTAGGAATTTGGCCTCAATTTTTAACTTAGCTGCCACCTTTTCATTATGTTGCTTAGAATCCTCTCGCTCATCTACCCCAAGAATTGATACTTTTTTGTACTTATCCTTCAAGAACTCCTGTAATGCAAAAGTAAGGTATGCATGGCCACACCCTAGGTCAACAACTTTTATCTCATCGCCGGAGATTAAAGGGGTATTTAAAGTTTGATCAATTAACCGTAAAAACTCATCAACTTGTTTGTACTTATCCATTTTGCTGGGCTTAATTCGCCCCAAAATGTCTGCCATATCAAGTGCTTTGAAAACCTGATTTCCTTCGGCCAGCATCCGCTGCTTTTGCCGGTCATGAGCTAACTCTCTACTTAACTTCACCTTACTGACAGATAAAAGTGCCTCATCTTTTTTAGATACTTTTACTTGAAAGGATTCAGTTTCAGTATCAACTAGCAGGTTGGCATAGCCAGAGTTAAGTAATTGCGCAAAATCAAAATCCGCTGCCACATTTTTGGTGAAATCTTTCTTGCCATCACTACTTATAATTTGAAGCTTGACTCCATCTTTAAGCATTACTGGTTTGATATCAATCCTAAGATACTTGGGTTGCAGATTACGGCGTTGACCAGAGAGAACTGCTCTAACAAATTGTGGTGATCTTATTTTTTCTACTAATTGCGCAATTGCATCTGGCAACTGAGTTTTCATTAGCTATGCCCGTGGGTGTGCTTGTTTATAAGCTGATTGCAATCGCTCGGGTGATACATGGGTGTAGATCTGAGTGGTGGATAAAGAGGCGTGCCCAAGAATCTCTTGCACAGTTCGCAAATCAGCACCGCCTTCTAGTAAATGTGTTGCAGCGCTATGACGAAGTCCGTGTGGCCCCATAGATGCACCAACTGCTTTCATCGCCTCATAAACCACCTCACGTACTGTGCGCTGATCAATTCGCTTCCCTCGAGAGCCAAGAAATAAAGCTTCAGCAGATTGTTGATTAACAAACTCACCTCTAGCGTTGCTTAAATAGCTTTCAATTGTTCGCATTGCAGGCAAACCTAATGGCACTACCCGCTGCTTATTTCCCTTACCAATAACATTTAAGGTATTCCTAGATCTATCTACATCACTAAGGTTTAAGCCACAAAGCTCAGAGACTCGAATACCAGAGCCATATAAAACTTCAACTATGGCCAAATCCCGTCTATTAATTGCTGTCGGCTCCTCAATAGCTTTGAGTTCAAGTGCTTTCATAACAGTTGCAGCCTCTTCAATATTTAAAACTTCGGGTAATACCTTGTGCGGCTTGGGAATAGCCAAAGTTGCTCCTAAATCTGAGGTGAGCCAACCATTTGCTGCTGCCCAGTTTGTGAAGGCGCGAATGGAAACAATTCTTCGAGTTAAGGTGGATCTGGCAACTCCAGTGCTTTGTAGATTAGCTAGCCAAGATCTAATGTGTTCTATTTCTAATTGATTAAACTCAACTATTCCTAGTTTTTCCATATGCCTTAAAAATGATTCTAAATCCGTGACATATCCCCTAATTGAGTTGTCAGATAAATTTCTGACTAATGCCAGGTGCTCCTCATACTGGGTGATTAGGGCAGCGGACATGATCAGCAGATTACTCGGGTTTTCGTCCCTGCCTTAGTAAGCCATAGGTAACCGCGTCATCTAATGCCATTGCTGAGGCTGCAATCACATTTTCATGCACGCCTACTGTGCTCCACTCGCCATTGCCATCACTGGTCTCAACTAAAACTCTAGTCACCGCACCAGTTCCTAAACGACCTTCCAAAATACGCACCTTGTAATCAGTTAGCTCAAGTTTTGATAACTCTGGATAAAAACTTTCTAATCCAGATCTTAAAGCGTTATCGATAGCATTAACTGGGCCATTTCCCACACCATTTGCAGAGATGCTTTCACCCTTTGCTTTAATTTTAACTGTTGCCTTACTTGTTACTTTTCCAGATTCATCCTGATGAACCGTGGTTTGCCAATCTTCAATGGTAAAAAAGCTTGGCCGCTTGCCCAAAACCTCAGTACGAAGCAGTAATTCAAAGGAGGCATCAGCTGCTTCAAAGGTAAAGCCTTTTCCTTCAAGCTCTTTAACCTTTTCAACTACTCTGGCAATTAAATTCTTATCCCCACCCAAATCAATGCCAAGCTCTACTGATTTCAATTCAATTGAAGCACGACCAGCCATCTCAGAAACCAACATTCGCATGTCATTGCCTACTGATTCTGGTGTTTCATGTTGATACATCATGGGATCAACTTTTATTGCGGAGGCATGTAATCCTGCTTTGTGCGCAAAGGCTGAGGTTCCAACATATGGCTGACGGGCACTTGGCGCCACATTTGTAATCTCAGCGACTGCATGTGAAATACGAAATGCCTCTTGCAATTTGCCATTAGGTAAGACAGTTTTGTTCTTTTTTAGCTCAAGATTTGCAATGATATTTACCAAATCAGCGTTACCTGTTCGCTCACCATATCCATTCAATGTTCCCTGCACATGGGTTACGCCAGCAGAAATTGCCGCTAATGAATTTGCAACTGCGCAGCCAGTGTCATTATGACAATGAATTCCCAGCCGTGCCTTCGACATCGTTAATACTTCATGCACAATATTTGATAACTCATCTGGCAACATGCCACCATTTGTGTCACAGAGCGCAACTACATCAGCACCGGCCTCCGCCGCCACTCTTACCACCTCAAGAGCGTAAGCTTTATTTGAAATATAACCATCAAAGAAGTGCTCAGCATCTAAGAAAACTCGTTGTCCACCAGATTTTAAAAATTTAATTGAATCAGCGATCATTGCTAAGTTTTCATCTAATTGAGTCTTTAATGCCAGGTCAACATGGCGATCATGGCTTTTTGCCACCAGTGTGACAGCTGCTGCTTTTGAATCAACCAAGGCTCTGAGCAGTAGATCATCGGCAGCTTTAACACCAGGGCGCCTTGTCGCACCAAATGCAACAAAGGTGGCATTTTTCAGTTTCAACTCAGTTTGCGCTAGTTTAAAAAATTCAGTGTCTTTAGGATTCGCTCCTGGCCAGCCACCTTCAATAAAACCAACACCTAAGTCATCTAAGTGTCTGGCAATAGTTAATTTGTCATGAACTGAAAGATTTAAACCCTCTTGTTGGGCGCCGTCACGAAGTGTGGTGTCATAAATATGAAATGAATCATTAATTGGCATCAGATAACTCTTTTATTCCAGCCATGCTTATCTGCTGCTGTGCCATGTTGAATCGCTAGCAATGCTGCGCGTATCTCATTTGTGATAACACCTGGTTGACCATTACCAGTTTGCCAAGTGCCGTGAATGCTTTTTGCAGCACCTACTGCCGAGACAACTGCTGCTGTGCCGCAAGCAAAAATCTCTGTGATCTCACCTGATTTAACGCCATCGCGCCAATCATCAATTGAGATCATCGCCTCTTCGGTTTTGTATCCAAGATCTGCTGCCAAAGTTAATATTGAATCTCGAGTGATGCCAGGAAGTAATGTGCCGGTTAATTTTGGTGTGATGATTTTGGCGCTCTTTCCACTTCCCTTAATAAAGTAGAGATTCATGCCACCCATCTCCTCTACCCATTTTCGTTCAACTGCATCGATATAGGCAACTTGATCACAACCCTCTTTAGCTGCTTGCTTTTGCGCGAGCAAAGACGCTGCATAATTTCCGCCACACTTTGCCTCACCGGTACCACCTAATGCTGCTCTCACATACTCAGTTGAGATCCAAACTGTTACCGCTTTTGCAGCGTTGAAGTAAGCAGCCGCTGGAGTGGCAATTAAAATATAGGTCGCATGATTGGAAGGCCGTACTCCTAAACCAACCTCAGTTGCGATCATAAATGGGCGAAGGTATAGAGATTCACCAACCTTCTTTGGTACCCAACCAGCATCTGCTTTTACTAACTCTTCAACAGTTTTTACAAAAAAATCAACTGGCATTTCAGGCAATGCAATACGAGCAGCTGATTTTGCAAACCGTTTTGCGTTTGCATCTGGCCTAAATAATGAAACTCCACCATCTGGTTGTGAGTAAGCCTTCATTCCTTCAAATATTTCTTGACCATAATGAAAAACCATTGCCGCCGGATCTAATGTAATTGGACCATATGGTTGCAAATTTGCATCAGCCCAACCAGCTGTCTCACTCCACTCAGCTACCACCATATTGTCGGTGTAGTACTTACCAAAACCTGGCTCTGCTACTCGTTTGTCTCGTTCAACGGCTGAAACTGGATTTGAATTTGCATTACTAATTACCTTCATAGGACTCCAGCCACTAATGCGTCGCCAATTTCGGTGGTTGATCGCTTCTTCTCACCACGTGCAGCTAAGTCCTTAGCCACCGCAACCTCCACATCACTTGCCGCTTTCGCTTGCCCAAGATGATTTAACATCATAGCAATTGATAAAACTGTTGCAGTTGGATCAGCTAAATTCTTGCCGGCAATATCTGGTGCTGAACCATGGACAGGCTCAAACATCGAGGGAAACTGTCCGGTTGGATTGATATTTCCACTTGCTGCTAAACCAATTCCCCCACAAATTGCTGCAGCAATATCAGTAATAATATCGCCAAATAAATTATCAGTTACCACTACATCAAATCGCTCTGGGTTGGTAACAAAGAACATTGATGCTGCATCTACATGTAGGTAATCAGTTGTAATTTGTGGGAAATCCTTAGCCACCTCATTAAACACTCGGGTCCAAAGTCCACCCGCTCTAGTCAATACATTGTTTTTATGAACCAGAGTAAGTTTTTTGCGGGGACGATTCATTGCTCGATTAAAAGCATCTCGAATCACCCGCTCCACACCCTTATAGGTATTTATTGATTCTTCAATTGCCAACTCTTTATTTGTTCCCTCATCTTTCAATGAGCCAGCACCAACATATAACCCCTCGGTCCCCTCTCTAACTACAATGAAATCAATTCCCTTGTTGTTTGTAATTGGGGATGTAACTCCTGGGAATAATTTTGCCGGCCTTAAATTAATGTAATGCTCAAATGCAAATCTCAGCTTTAGTAATAAGCCTCGCTCCAACACTCCACTTGGTACGGTGGGATCGCCAACTGCGCCTAACAAAATCACATCGGCTTTCGCTAACTCTGCCATAACCGAATCTGGCAAAGTTTCCTTAGTTTTATGCCAGTAGGCTGCGCCCAGTTCGTAATTTGTTTTTTTAAACTCTAAATCATATTTTTTAGCAACGGTATCTAAAACCCGCAAGCCTTGAGTTACGACTTCAGGTCCGATTCCATCTCCTGGAATTGTTGCTAAGTTGTAGGTTTTCACTCACTCACCAAATTAACAAAGCGGACTAATGAAGCACCAGTCTCTTTTGCAATCACATCAATGATCTCTTTAGGAATAACCGAATCAACAGTTAGTGCCATCAAGGCTTGGCCTCCTGCTTGGGTACGACCCACCTGCATATCAGCGATATTTATTTTCAATTTGCCCAGTGCATTTCCAACCACACCAACCACACCAGGACGGTCGGCATACCTTAGGAACAGTAAATTACTTGAAGGTTTTAAATCTAGATCTAATTGATCGATTCCAACAATCTTTTCTACTTGCCTAATTCCCATTAAGGTGCCACTGACAAATACTTGGCTGCCATCAGCACAAGCTGCCCGTACAGAAACCAAATTACGGTGATCTGGACTTTCAGCATTAGTTGAAACCGTCGAGGTTAAATCTTTTTCATTAGCAAGATTTGGCGCATTGACATAAGTAACATCTTCAGTGCCCATAGCAAGCAAGGCCCCTTTTAGTGCGCTAGTTGCAAGCACTGAAACATCGAGAGTTGAAATCTCGCCTCGAACCTCAACATCAATTGCAGATATAACATCCTCTGCAAGTGCGGTAGCAACCTGTGCTAATTTTTCAACAAGTGGAAGTGCTGGCCTGACCGCTTCATCTATTGCGCCACCTTTTACATTTACTGCATCTGGCACTAATTCACCAGATAAAGCTTTTCTGACAGATGTTGCTACTGCAATTCCAGCTCGCTCCTGTGCTTCATCGGTTGAGGCTCCCAAGTGCGGCGTGGCAACCACATTATCTAATGTAAACAAAGGTGAATCAGTACATGGTTCAGTGGCAAAAACATCAAGCCCGGCGCCAGCAACTCTTCCAGATTTCAACGCTTCATAAAGAGCAGTCTCATCTAATACACCACCACGGGCTGCATTAATGATTCTTACCGTTGGTTTAACTTTTTTGAGTGCATCTGCGCCAATTAAATTTGCTGTCTCTTTTGTCTTTGGTAGGTGAATTGAGATGAAATCACTTGTTTTAAGTAATTCATCAAGTTCAACTAATCTGACATTTAATTGCGCAGCTCTTGCTGGCTGAAGATATGGATCATAAGCAACCACATTCATACCAAATGCTTGCATCCGATGGGCAACCAATTGGCCAATTTTTCCAAAACCCACAACTCCTAAAGTTTTCTCAAATAACTCAGCACCAGAGTATTTAGATCTTGCCCACTTACCATTTCTCAAAGCGGCATGCGCAGGTGAGATAAATCTTGCAGTAGCAAGGAGCAATCCAATTGCTAATTCGGCGGCCGAGACAATATTTGAGGTAGGAGCGTTAACCACCATAACGCCTGCAGCAGTAGCTGCAGGAATTTCAACATTATCTAAACCCACACCTGCTCTAGCGATTACCTTTAACCCTTTTGCTGCAGCAATTGCCTCCGCATCCATCTTGGTAGCAGAACGGATTAAAACCGCATCAACTCCCTTAGAAAGCGCTGCTAGTAATTCACTGCGATCTGCACCGTTGCAATTGCGCACCTCAAACTCAGGTCCTAACGCCGCTAATGTGGCAGGACTGAGCTCTTCAGCAATTAATACAACGGGTTTAGCCACGCGCTGCGGTTCCCTCTTTGTAATCATCTTTGTTTGAGGATTTCACCCAAGACATCATTTTGCGAAGATCTCTACCAACCTGCTCAATTGGATGGACCTCACCTTTTGCGCGAAGTGCCTTGAACTCAGGAGCACCAGCATCTTGATCATCAATAAAGCGCTTAGCAAATGCACCTGATTGCACATCAGCTAGTACCGCCTTCATATTCTCTTTAACACTTGGATCAATAACTCTTGGACCTGAGATGTAATCACCATACTCGGCTGTATCTGATACCGACCATCGCTGTTTTGCGATGCCACCTTCATACATAAGATCAACAATTAGTTTTAATTCATGTAAGCACTCAAAATAGGCAACCTCTGGTTGATAACCAGCCTCGATTAAGGTTTCAAATCCATACATAACTAATTGGGATGCACCACCACAAAGTACTGATTGCTCACCAAATAAATCTGTCTCACACTCTTCGGTGAATGTGGTCAAGATTCCACCAGCGCGCAGACCGCCGATTGCTTTGGCATAAGAAAGTGTTAATGGCCAGGCATTTCCAGTTGCATCTTGCTCTACCGCCACAATTACTGGCACTCCCCTACCTGCTGAGTATTCTCGCCTTACTAAGTGACCAGGGCCTTTTGGTGCAACCATACAAACATCAACCTTGTTAGTTGGTTTGATGTAACCAAATCTAATATTAAAGCCATGACCAAAAAATAAAGCTGCGCCATCTTTGATATTTGGCGCAATTGAATCATTATAAATATGGCGTTGCACATGATCAGGAGCTAAGAGCATCACCACATCTGCGCCTTTTACTGCATCGGCAACTGTTGCCACCTTCAGACCTTCAGCCTCTGCTTTTGGTCTTGATTTTGACCCTTCCGCTAAACCAACTACAACATCAACACCGCTATCACGAAGTGATAGTGCATGCGCATGTCCTTGTGAGCCGTAGCCAATTACCGCAACTTTTTTAGATTGGATAATTGCTAGATCTGCATCTTCATCGTGATACATCGTTGCCACTTTATATCTCCTTAGGTTGTTGGTTTAATTCTGGTAATCAGCAGTTGAGCTATTTGGATCTGACTCGTTAGCAGTTCCCATAGTGCTTAGCGTACGGTCCGCCAGGGTGTGATCTCCCCGCTCTAGCGCCACTAAGCCTGATTGAACTAACTCACGAATTCCGCTTGGTTTTAAATCATTTAACAATGCTTCAATCGCAGCAGAGCTTCCGACCGCTTCAATTGAAACGGTGGTGGCAGATTCATCTGCAATTACCGCTTGGTGCTTCTTAGCAATTTCTTTATTGGCAGGGGTGTTGGCAACCTTCACTAATAAAATCTCGCGCTTTAGGGAGTCAGAATCCTTCATTTCAGAGATGCCAATAACATTTACTAATTTAAATAATTGCGCACTTACTTGATCAAGAGCGTGCCCTTCTAAGTTTAAAACAATAGTCATTCTAGAAACTGTTGGGTTTTCTGTTGGACCCACTGCAAGTGAATCAATGTTGTAGCCGCGACGAGAGAACAAAGATGCTACTCGCGCTAGAACACCAGGTGAGTTTTCTACCAAGACAGCCAATGTGTGAATTGCCATTACAACTCCTGTGAATCCCAGACAGGTGCCATTGATCTGGCAACGGTAATATCATCATTAGATGTGCCAGCTGCCACCATTGGCCAAACCATCGCATCACGATGGACATTAAAATCAACTACTACTGGGCGATCATTAATCGCCATAGCTGCCTCAATAGTCTTATCAACATCCTCTGGCTTCTCACATCGCATTCCAACACAACCCATCGCCTCTGCTAACAATTTGAAATCAGGAACTCGCTTTGAATGCAGATCAGTATTTGAGTAGCGCTCGTTATAAAACAGTGTTTGCCACTGGCGAACCATTCCTAATGATTCATTATTAATCACCGCTACCTTAATTGGAATATTATTTAACGCGCAGGTCACTAACTCTTGATTTGTCATTTGGAAGCAGCCATCACCATCTATTGCCCACACAGTTGTGTCAGGTGCGCCAACCTTTGCACCCATTGCCGCTGGAACTGCGTACCCCATCGTGCCAAGACCACCTGAGTTAAGCCAGGTTCTTGGTTTCTCATAACCAATAAATTGTGAGGCCCACATCTGATGTTGACCAACACCGGCTGCAAAGATTGTGTCAGGGCCTGAAATCTTGCCAATTCTTTCAATTACATATTGCGGTGAAACAGAACCATCTGCTGGTTTGTCATAGCCAAGTGGAAATTTTTTGCGCCACCCATAAACCTCATTAAGCCATGGAGTTAAATCGGGAGCAGATTTTGCTAGCGCTGCTTTGGTTGCTGGGTTTAGCACCTTTAATATGTTTTTCAAATCACCAATCAATGCCACATCAGCATGACGATTTTTACCAATCTCGGCTGGATCAATATCAGCATGAATTATCTTGGCATTTGGTGCAAAGGTTGAGAGCTTGCCAGTAACTCGATCATCAAATCTTGCGCCTAAAGTTATTAGCAGGTCTGCTTTTTGTAGCGCAGTTACAGCAGCAACTGTGCCATGCATACCAGGCATTCCAAGATGTTGGTTATGAGAGTCTGGGAAAGCACCTCTTGCCATCAAGGTAGTAACTACTGGTGCGCCAGTTATTTCAGCAAGCTGCATCAACTCTCGTGCGGCATTTGCCTTAATTACACCGCCACCAACATAAAGCAGAGGTTTCTTGGATTGAGCAATCAGCGCAGCTGCATCTCTGACCGCTTCACTTTTTGGCTCCAACACTGGGTTATAGCCTGCAAGTGAAACAGTTTTTGGGTAATTAAAAGTCGTCTCCTTTTGAAGTGCATCCTTGGCAATATCAACTAATACCGGACCAGGTCTGCCGGTGCTGGCAATATAAAAAGCTTCTGCAATCGCCTGTGGAATATCATCCGGATTTGTTATTAAATAATTGTGCTTAGTTATTGGCATGGTTACACCACGAATATCTGCCTCTTGAAACGCATCGGTACCAATCGCTGCTGAAGGTACTTGTCCAGTAATTGCCACCATTGGAACTGAATCCATCTGGGCATCAGCAAGTGGGGTTACTAAATTTGTTGCGCCCGGACCTGAGGTTGCAATACAAACACCAACTCGCCCAGTAGCTTGGGCATAACCAGTTGCTGCATGTCCCGCGCCTTGTTCATGCCTTACTAAAATATGTCGAATCTTAGAATCAAAAATTGGATCGTAGGCAGGAAGAATTGCGCCCCCTGGGATGCCAAACATGACATCAACACCAGCGGCTTCAAGTGCGTTAACTAAGCTTTGCGCACCGTTCATCTTGCCCATCATTTCCTTCCTTTATTGCTCCCGTAATACAAAACCCCCCAGTTTTATCTGAGGGGTGCGAACTAACTATTGCTGTTAGCGCGCACGCTCGATAATCACTACGACCACTGATGTGATCGAAAGTTGTGAGATTAGCGATGTCTTCTTCATAGGCGTAGTTTCGCAGGTCAGATATCAGGTAGTCAAACCCTGAGATAGTGATCTCATTATTTGAGCGTGCTTATAACAAAAGTGCAATTAATCGCAGACCGCACCCTTTGAAGCACTGCCCACTAGTTTTGAATATTTCGCTAATACACCACGACGGTACTTATGTGGAATTGGCTTAAAGCTTTTCTTTCGCTCATTCATCTCTTTTTCATCAACTACTAAATCTAAAGTACGTTTTTTAATGTCAACTCTGATCAGATCACCATTTTTGATAAATGCTATTGGTCCTGCATCAACCGCCTCTGGTGCAACATGGCCAACACATAATCCAGTAGATCCTCCTGAGAACCGCCCATCTGTTAATAGCAAGACAGATTTACCAAGACCTGCCCCCTTAATGGCGCCAGTAATCATCAACATCTCTCGCATACCAGGACCACCTTTTGGTCCTTCGTATCGAATTACTACAACATCTCCTGCCACAATCGCACCACTTTCTAATGCATCCATCGCAGATTGCTCACGCTCGAAAACCTTTGCTGGACCCTCAAAAAATTCAACATCTATTCCCGCTGTTTTACAAACTGCACCCTCTGTCGCCAACGACCCATGAAGGATTGTTATCCCACCACCCAAAGCAAGTGGATTTTTCACCGCTTTTAATATTTCACCATCAGCATCAGGTGGTTTAATATTCTTTAAGTTCTCCGCCATACTTTGTCCAGTAACAGTCAAACAATCTCCATGTAGTAGACCTGCATCTAGCAGCGCCCGAAGAATCACTGGAATTCCACCAACTTTATCGAAATCAGTCATTACATACTTTCCAAATGGTTTTAAGTCACCAAGTAATGGCACCTTAGAACCAACTCTGTGAAAATCTTCAAGTGTTAAATCAACCTCTGCTTCATGAGCAATTGCAAGCAAGTGAAGTACGGCGTTAGTTGATCCACCTAGTGCCATAACAACTGTGATTGCATTTTCAAAAGCTTTTTTGGTAAGAATCTGCCTGGTGGTAATTCCCTTGCGAATTAACTCCACAACCGCAGCTCCTGATTTAACTGCGTAATCATCACGGCGGCGATCAATAGAGGGAGGGGATGCTGAACCAGGCAGTGATAAACCAATTGCCTCACCTACTGCCGCCATCGTGTTAGCGGTGTACATACCACCACATGCACCTTCACCTGGGCAAATAGCCCTTTCAATTTTATCAACCTCCTCCTGCGAGATTAATCCGCGAGCGCAAGCACCAACCGCCTCAAATGCATCAATGATTGTGACATCTCTGCCATCTATCTTTCCTGGCATGGTGGAACCTGCATAAACAAAAACACTTGCCACATCCATCCGTGCTGCTGCCATCATCATCGCTGGCAAAGATTTATCACAACCAGCAAAGGTGACCATGCCATCGAATCGCTCTGCCTGCATCACAGTCTCAACTGAATCAGCGATTACCTCTCTTGATACCAGAGAAAAATGCATTCCTTCATGTCCCATAGAAATTCCATCAGAGACTGAGATCGTGCCAAATTGCATTGGAAATCCACCAGCATCAATTACGCCCTTCTTTGATGCTTTGGCTAATCTATCTAGGGATAAATTACAGGGTGTAATTTCATTCCAAGAGGATGCAATACCAATCTGTGGCTTAGCAAAATCCTCATCCTTCATACCAACAGCACGCAACATTCCTCGTGCCGGAGCTCGCTCCATACCATCTGTAACTAAGCCAGATCGTGGCTTCATTTTATTTGGTAGATTTTTTTCGCTCATGAGATTAGTTTATTGCCCTAAATGCTTTAGTAATAGTTCTCTCACCTTAGCCGCATCTGCTTGGCCACCTGTTAATTTCATCACCGCACCAATCAAAGCACCCGCTGCTGGGATATTGCCACTGCGAACCTTTTCAGCTGTATCAGGAGCGGCAGTGATTGCTGCTTCGATCGCCTTCATAAGTGCGGAATCATCAGAGACAACCTTAAGTCCACGTTTTGCAATTACCTCAGTAGGTGATCCTTCACCTGCAATTACACCCTCAACAACTTGCCGAGCTAATTTGTCAGTTAATTCACCCTTACTTATCAATTCAATTATTTGAGCAACATCCTTCACTGATATTAATTCAGTTGCTAACACCGCGCGATCATTGGCAATTCGAGAGATCTCACCTAACCACCAAGATCTAGCCTTTGTTGGATCCGCGCCAAGTAAAACTGTTTGCTCAACAGTATCTAGCAACTGCGCATTAACCATCGCTGCCATCTCTTTATCTGGCACATCCCATGCAGTTTGTAATCGTTTGCGACGCTCAGCTGGTTTTTCTGGTAGCAATTTACGTAACTCTTCAATCCATTTACTATCTGGTGCAACTGGAACTAAATCTGGCTCTGGAAAGTATCGGTAATCCTCCGCCTGCTCCTTAGATCTACCTGGCCTAGTTTGACCACTCTCCTCTAAGAAGTGACGAGTCTCTTGCACAATTTTTTCACCACTTTCTAATCTATTTCCCTGGCGCACCGCCTCACCACTTACCGCTCTTTCAACTGAGCGCAGTGAATTAACATTTTTTGTCTCACTTCTAGTACCAAGTTTTCCACTGCCAGATTTAGAAAGTGACAGATTCACATCACATCTAAGTGAACCTTGCTCCATCTTTACATCAGAGACTTTTAAAGCTTTCAAAATATCCCGCAAAGTGGCTACATAAGCCTTGGCAACAGCTGGTGCGTATTTGCCAGTATTCGGCACCATCTTGGTAACAATTTCTACCAACGGAATTCCTGCCCGGTTGTAATCAAGGAGTGAGTAATCAGCGCCATGGATTCGCCCAGTTGAGCCACCGACATGAAGTGATTTACCAGTGTCCTCCTCCATATGCACTCTTTCAATCTCCACTCGAAAAGTTTTACTACCCTCATCAGTTTCAACCTCAACATCTAAATACCCGTTGGTGCAGATTGGCTCGTCATACTGGGAGGTTTGAAAATTCTTAGGCATATCTGGATAGAAGTAATTTTTACGAGCAAATCTTGAGAAGGGTGCGATGGAGCAATTCAAAGCTAGGCCAATTAATATTGTGCTTTCGATCGCCCGCTTATTAACAACTGGCAACGCACCTGGTAACCCCAAGCAGACTGGACAGGTTTGGGTATTTGGCGCCGCCCCAAAATCAGTAGCACAACCACAAAACATCTTTGATTTGGTATTCAACTCAACATGTACTTCAAGTCCTAATGTTGGCTCATATTTTTCTAATACTTGATCATAATTTAAACTCATTTTGAACCCACTAACTTTGGTGCGAAATCTAGAATAGGTTTTTTCCACTTAGCCAGCAGTGCTGCCTCAAGTGCTCCGCCAACTAAATACATTCGATCATCTTTCATTGCAGGTGACATGATTTGAAATCCAACCGGTAAATTATCCTCATCTGCTAAACCACAAGGCAGACTCATGCCGCCAATACCAGCCATATTTACTGGAATTGTTGCAATATCATTTAAATACATCGCAAGTGGATCATTACTTTTTTCACCAATTTTAAATGCCGTAGTCGGAGTAGTTGGTGAGACTAATACATCACATTTAGCAAATGCTTTATCAAAATCTTGCTTGATTAGTGTGCGCACCTTTTGGGCTGAACCATAATAAGCATCGTAATAACCAGAGGATAAAGCGTAGGTGCCAAGAATAATTCGCCGCTTCACCTCACGACCAAACCCAGATTGTCTAGTTAAATTCATTACCTCCTCGGCGCCCCTTGTCCCATCATCGCCCACTCTTAAACCAAATCGAATGGAGTCAAATCTTGCTAGATTTGATGAGCACTCACTCGGTGCGATTAAATAATAAGCAGCAAGTGCGTACTCAAAATTTGGACAAGATACTTCAACAATTTCAGCCCCTAATTTCACTAACTCAGCAATCGCTTCATTAAATTTGTTTTCAACACCTTTTTGGTAGCCATCTCCTGCTAATTGTTTAACTACACCAATCTTGACTCCCTTTACATCAAGTTTCTTAGCAGCTGCAACTACATCTGGGGTTACCTGATTTATGCTAGTTGAATCCTTTGGATCAAAGCCGGCAATAACTTGGTGTAAAAGTGCTGCATCTAAAACTGTTCGAGCACAAGGTCCTGCCTGATCAAGTGAGGATGAGAATGCAACTAATCCATATCTAGAAACTGCGCCATAAGTTGGCTTTACGCCAACAGTTCCGGTAACAGCTGCAGGTTGGCGAATTGATCCACCAGTATCAGTACCGATTGCAAGTGGTGCCTGAAATGCTGCAAGTGCTGCTGATGATCCACCGCCTGAACCACCAGGAATTCTAGATAAATCCCAAGGGTTATGAGTTGGACCAAATGCTGAGTTCTCAGTTGATGATCCCATCGCAAACTCATCCATATTTGTTTTACCTAAAATTACAATCCCAGCAGCTTTTAACTTACTAACCACAGTTGAGTCATATGGTGGTTTCCAGCCCTCTAAAATTTTAGAGCCACAAGTTGTCGGCACATCTTTTTGCACCATTACATCTTTCAAAGCAAGTGGCACGCCTGCAAGAGGTGATAATTTCTCACCAGCAAGGCGCTTCTTATCTACTAACTCTGCTTGCGCTAAAGCACCTTCTTTATCTAAATATAAAAAAGCATGTACATCTTTATCGACTGCATTAATTTGATCAAAATGCTGATTTGCTAACTCAACTGCGCTAACTTCTTTTTTATTAAGGGCAGCTGCCATTTCTGAGGCATTATCTCTAATGCTCATTTACTCTTCACCTAAAATTTGTGGCACTTTAAATCTTTGCTCAGCAGTTGCTGGCGCACCAGATAAAGATTGCTCTGGCGACAGACTTGGGGTTACTACATCTTCACGGGTTACATTATTGACATCAAGTGGATGCGATGTTGGTTTGACATCTGCTGATGCCACCTCTTGAACTCGCTTTACCGCACCAAGAATTACATCCATCTCACCAGCTAAATGATCTAGCTCTTCATCCGACATTGAGATTCGGGCTAGCCGGGCTAGGTTTGCTACTTCATCGCGGGAGATTGCAGCCATAATTGGTGAGTATAACTGGTGCTAATTCACTCGCGTATTTGCCCGCTACCGCTAACAATCCATGTTGTTGTTGTCATTTGCTCAAGTCCCATCGGCCCTCGAGCATGCATTTTTTGATTTGAAATTCCGATTTCAGCACCAAATCCCATCTGTCCACCATCGGTAAATCTTGTCGAGGCGTTTACCATGATCGCAGCGCAATCATTTAAAGAGGTAAATTTAGAGATCGCATCTTGATCACTAGCCACAATTGCCTCAGTATGTTTTGTGCCATACCTAGCAATATGATCAATCGCTCCCATTACATCACTGACCTGAGCTACATTTATTTCTAAGGTTCCATACTCAGTTGACCATGATTCTTGGGTTGCAAGATTTACCTTTATTCCAGTTTTATCGGCAATCTTCTTACTTTGTTCATCTGTATTAATGATTACACCAGCCGTTTTCAGCTCCTTGAAGACGATTGGTGTGAACTCATTAGCAATATCCTGATGAATAAGTAAGGTCTCAGCTGCATTACAAACACTTGGCCGATCACATTTGGAGTTTATTAAGATTGCGATGGCTTTTTTAAAATCTGCAGATTTATCTACATACACATGACAAACCCCAGCACCAGTCTCAATTGTTGGCACAGTTGCTTCATCAACCACGGAGCGAATCAATTCAGAACTTCCTCGGGGAATTACCAAATCAATTTTTCCTCTGGCGGTAAGCAATGCGGTGACTGTGCTTCGATCTGTTGCAGGAATAAGCTGAAGAACCTCACTTGATATCGGCGTACTATTAAATGATTTCTTCATAACATCTATCAGAACTTGATTGCTATTTACTGCAGTTGATGAGCCCCGTAAGAGTGCAGCATTGCCAGACTTTATTAAGATTACTGCTGCATCAACTGTGACATTTGGGCGGGCTTCATAAACCATACCCACAACGCCAAAGGGCACGGAGATCTGTTTTAGATTTAAACCATTAGCTAAATTGCGTTCCACAATAATCCTGCCTAGCGGATCAGGTAACTTTGAAATATCACGCGCAGCTTGCGCCATCGCTTTTACTCTATTCGGCGTAAGCAATAGCCGATCTTGTAGCGATGAATTAATGCCAGCACTCTGTGCTGCCTGCATATCTATTTGGTTAGCCTTTAGAATTAAATCTAGGTTTATTTCTAATTGATCAGCAATATTGAGTAAAACTTGATTGCGCTCTTTTGCAGATGAAGATGCTAGGGTGCGCGCTGCAGAGTTGGCTTTATTGGCAATTTCTGCAATTACCGTAGTGGCATCCATACCCTTAGCCTACGGTGAAATATAGTAAGCAGATGATGCGGCTATTTCGGATCCTGCGTAACACAGTTGTTTCAATCGCCATTTTATACGTGGCTCTTTTTATCTTTACCCGAGTAATCCACTACCCCGAGCCAATTGCGACTATAAAATTAGGATTAGCGCCGGCATCAAAAACTCCCACTTTAATGCCTTGGCATGTAATTGATCCTTCAAAAAATCCCATCACACTGCCGGTGGCTTCCGAAAAAATGCCAGCAGAGCTTATGTATCAGGGCACCTCGCTACCCTTCAATGAGTTTCTCAAAAAAACAGATACAAATGCATTTCTGGTGATCAGAAATGGTGTGATGACATATGAGTGGTATAAAGATGGTGTAACGCAAAGTAGTCAATTGCCTTCATACTCGGTAGCAAAAACTATGACCTCAATAATGATTGGCCAACTAATTAATCAAGGCAAGATTAAAGAGAGTGATAAATTTGTTGATTTCTTTCCCGATTTAAAAGCCGGCAGTAGCTTTGATTTAATAACAATAAAGGATCTGCTTAATATGAAAGCTGGTGTGGGAGTAAGTGATAATTACCCATCAGGTCCTTCTGGCTGGGGAGTTGCAATTGCGCAGATGTATGCCACAACAGATTTAGATCGGTTCTTAAAGAACAATCGCAAAATGGCATTTGAACCTGGCAGTAAAGCTGAGTACCGAAGTGTAGACACACAGATGCTTGGCATGATTATCAAAAAAGTGACTGGAAAAAGAGTTGCTGATTACTTTAGTAAAAATGTTTGGCAAGTTGCAGGCGCTAAGTACCCCGCCACTTGGAATGTTGATCGGGTGGGGGGTACAGAGAAAACCTTTTGTTGCTTTAATGCCTCCGCAATAGATTATGGTCGAATTGGCATGCTCTTCTTAAATGGTGGTTACGCTGGTCCAAATAAAATAATTGATAAAAACTGGCTAAATAGAATGTCAACTCCTGTAACAACCCTAGATCACAACTGGGGATACGGCGCGCAAACTTGGCACCCATACCCAAATACAATTATGGCAGAGGGACTTCACGGTCAATTTATATTTGTAAATCCGGCCACCAGAACTGTAATTGTAAAGTTAAGTGATAACCCCACTGATTCAAATCACGAAGAAGATACTGTATCTATACTTCTTAAAATATCTAACCTAAAAAACTAATTAGGGTAAAAGTAAGTACCAACTTCACCACCAGCTAAAGCAGATGGTAGATCAGATAAGCTAGTAAGCAACATACCAATTCCGGCTTTAGTTACCACCTTAGCTGCTTCAATTTTTGTAATCATGCCGCCGCTACCCACTCCTGCAGCACCAGCGCCACCAAGTGTCTTGATATCAATCTTTGAAATATCAGATACGCGGTGAATTTGTTTAGCACTAGCATCTTTTGGATTAGCATCATACAAACCATCAATATCGGTAATAAGAATAAGTAAATCTGCTGTGATCAATGTTGTTACTAGCGCTGCTAGGCCATCATTATCGCCATACCTAATCTCATCGGTGCCAACCGTGTCATTTTCATTAATAATAGGGACAACACCTAGTTTTAATAAGGAGTTCAGCACGCCCTTAATATTTTCAACATGTCCTTGACGCTTTATATCCTCTATCGTGATTAAAACCTGTGAGGTAGTTATTTTAAATCTATTAAAGGACTCGGTATATCTGGCCATCAGCAACCCTTGACCAACTGAGGCAGCTGCTTGTTGGGTGATGAGATCTGAAGGGCGAGAGGACAAACCAAGTGGAGATAAACCTGCTGCAATAGCACCGGATGAAACCACAATTACTTCTTTATTTTCTTTTCTTAATTTTGCAACTACATCAACTAAATTATCAATTGCTTTTGGATCTAGGTTGGCACCGGCGTTGCCAGTAAGAGTTGATGAACCAACTTTTATTACAACTCGGTTGCAACTGCTTAAATCAACGGACATCTTCATCCACCCGAGGGTTTCTTGGATTTGCCACGTTGTACTCCCATTGCATTTCAATCTCATCATCACTTAATTGATCAATATCATCCTCTAATAAATCCATCCGCCACGGAGTTGAAAGACGAAGATCCTCTCCTCTTGGGCCACCAGCTAGTAATTCAGCACCGGCTTCAATACTTGGCTCCCAATCAAAAATAACTGCTTCATCCCCTGAACCAATCCTCACTTCATCCCCTGATTTAGCACCCTGCTTAAATAACTCTTTCTCAATACCGTAGGAGGCAAGTCGATCTGCTAAGTAACCAATCGCTTCAGCATTTGCAAACTCTGTTTGCTTAACCCATCGCTCGGGTTTATCACCAGTGATATTGAATGTGCCATCCTTATTTGCAATAACTTCAAAGCCAGCATCATCAACTGCAATAGGTCTGAGCACAATTCTGGCAACCTGAGCCTCTTTTTGCACTTTGCGAACTTTTTGAATTATCTGTGCCATGGCATAAATTAATTCTTGGACACCTTCGCGGGAGGCAGCAGATACTTGAAATACTAGAAAACCACGATCCTCTAATGTTTTTTGCACCATATCTGCCATTGCTTTACCATCTGGAAGATCTATTTTATTTAACGCAATAATTCTTGGCCGATCTGCTAAGCCACCGTACTCTTTTAATTCCTCTTCAATAACATCAAAATCTTTTACTGGATCTCGATCAGTTTCAAGAGTTGCACAATCCAATACATGAACCAGAGCTGCACATCGCTCGACATGGCGCAAAAACTCATGTCCTAAACCTTTGCCTTGGCTGGCACCTGGAATTAAGCCGGGTACATCTGCCGCTGTAAACCTAGTATCACCAGCTTGTACAACACCAAGGTTTGGCACCAAGGTAGTAAATGGATAATCAGCAATTTTTGGCCTAGCAGCTGAGATTGCCGCAATTAAAGAGGATTTACCTGCACTTGGATAACCAACTAATCCAATATCAGCAACGCTTTTTAACTCTAAAAATAATGTCCGACCTTCACCTGGTTCACCAAGGAGTGCGAAACCTGGCGCTCTGCGTTTTGAGTTAGCTAGACCAGCATTTCCCAATCCACCCTTGCCACCTTGTGCTGCCATGAATCTGGTACCAAAACCAACTAAATCTGCGATGGTATTTCCATTTACATCCTTAACCACTGTGCCATTTGGAACCGATAAAATTAAGTCTTGTCCTTCAGGGCCATTACAAAAATCACCAGCACCCTTTTTACCATCAGTTGATTTACGATGTGGTGAGTGATGAAAATCCAATAATGTAGTCACATCAGGATCAACAACTAAAACTATGTCGCCACCGCGTCCACCATTGCCGCCATCTGGGCCACCTAATGGTTTAAATTTTTCACGGTGGACTGAAACACAGCCATCTCCACCTTTACCAGCGCTAGCATGCAAAGTAACACGGTCAACAAAAGTTGCCATGTTAACTCCTCCCTTGCTAGCTATTTAGATCAAATAAAAATGGGCCCGCAGATAGCGGACCCATAATTAAATATCCGCTGGGTTTAAGAAACCGGAACGATGTTTACTACACGACGACCGCGAGCGCGACCGAATTCAACTGATCCACCTTCTAGTGCAAATAATGTGTCATCTTTTCCAATTCCAACATTTTTTCCCGGGTGGAAGTAGGTTCCGCGTTGGCGAACCAAGATCTCCCCGCCCTTAACTACCTGACCAGCAAATCGCTTGATGCCAAGGTACTGCGCATTTGAGTCGCGACCATTTCTGGTTGAGGAGACACCCTTTTTACTTGCCATCTGCTTTCACCCGCCTTAAGTAGTAGTTACTTGTTAATTCCAGTTATTTTTACACGCGTTAATTTTGCACGAAATCCCTGACGGCGACGATATCCAGTTTTGCTCTTGTATCGTAAAATCGCAATCTTTGGTCCTTTTTGTTCTGCCAGTACCTCACCCGTTACTTTAATGCCAGCAAGAACCTTTGGGTCAGCTGTTACATCTGCGCCATCAACTAGTAGGACCGCTGGAAAAGTTACCTTTGATCCAACTGCCGCATCAAGACGATCAACTACAAGAGTCTCACCAACTGAAACCTTCTCTTGCCGTCCGCCTGCTTTAACAATCGCGTACACCTTGTACTCCTTCTAGTTATTAACCAAGATTGAATAATTCAAATCTGGCTAGGTAGATAAGGGTAGAGATTGATCTACCCTTGGTCAAATTCACTTGATTAGTTGGTTGAAATTACCCCAGTACTGACTGCTCTACGCCCCTTACGGCGGCCAGATGTAGCTGGTGGTTGTTCAACTGGTTCATCAACTTGATTTGAATTTAAGTTTTGATCGGTATCTATATCATCACCAGTTGAGCCATCAGCTGAATCTGTTTCCTCATCTGAATCATCATCTTGTGAGGCTTTATTACTCTTTGAAAATCGTTGATCCATATCTTTTTCAAGTGCAACCTTTTTAACTGGCTCACTGTGAATATGAATTCCTCTACCGCCACAACTTTCACAAGTTGTTGAGAAAGCTTCAATTAATCCTTGACCAACACGCTTACGAGTCATTTGAACCAAGCCAAGTGAGGTTACTTCAGCCACCTGATGCTTAGTGCGATCTCTGCCTAAGCACTCAACTAATCTGCGGAGAACTAACTCTCGATTTGATTCCAAAGTCATATCAATAAAGTCAATTACGATAATTCCGCCCATATCCCGCAGTCGTAGTTGGCGGGCAATCTCCTCCGCTGCTTCTAAATTATTTTTCGTAACAGTCTCTTCAAGGTTTCCACCCTTACCAATGAATTTACCGGTGTTGATATCAATTACGATCATCGCTTCAGTGCGATCAATTACCAGCGAACCACCAGATGGCAGATAGACCTTACGATCAAAGGCTTTTGCTAACTGCTCCTCCACCCGATTTTCGGCAAATAGATCTCTTGGGCCTGGCCACTTTTCAATCTTGCTTGCCAATTCAGGTGCGATATGGCCAATATAATTTTGAATATCATCCCAAGCTTGATCACCTTGAACTAGCATTTTGTTAAAATCTTCATTAAAGATATCGCGAATAACTCGCACAGTTAGATCTGGCTCACTATATAAAAGTGATGGTGCAGTGGTGGCAGAGTTCTTTGCCTGCTTATCAATCTCCTGCCACTGATCTTTTAGCCTGCTTACATCCGCCTCTAACTCAGTTTCACTTGCTCCTTCAGCAGCGGTTCTAATAATTACCCCAGCTTGCTCCGGGATTAGATTCTTTAAAATAGATTTCAAACGATTGCGTTCATTATCTGGCAATCTGCGAGAAATCCCACTCATGCCACCACCAGGAACATAAACCAGGTATCGACCAGGAAGAGATATTTGACTTGTTAATCGAGCACCTTTTTGTCCGATTGGATCCTTAGTTACTTGTACCAATACAGATTGACCACTCTTTAACACATGTTCAATTTTGCGTGGTGCGGTATCAGATAAGCCATGCGCATCCCAATTCACTTCACCGGCGTATAAAACTGCATTTCTGCCCTTGCCGATATCAACGAAGGCTGCCTCCATAGATGGCAAAACATTTTGTACCTTACCCAAATAGATATTTCCGACATAGGAGATATTGCTATTTCGGTTTACATAATGTTCAACCATTACCTCATCTTCAATAATTGCAATCTGAGTACGATCTGCAATTTGCCTGACCAACATAGATCTATCAACTGCTTCTCTACGTGCTAGGAACTCAGATTCAGTAATTACCGTTCCGCGTTTTCGCGCAAATGATCCACGCTCCCTGCGATCGGGTCTATCTCCACGTTCAAAACGTGGACGATCTTTGCGATTAAAACCTCTACCTTCACTTCTTGGTTCGCGAACTCGAACCGGTCGCACCTTAACTACAGTAAGTACGCCATCCTCTTCAATAGTTTCACCAGGTGTTACACCTTCACCACGTGCCCTGCGACGTCTGCGGCGCTTATGTGTAGTTGTTGAGCTCTCCTCATTTTCATCAGAGCTCTGCCCTTCATTAACCTCATCACCTTGCTCACTTTCAGTGAGCTCTTTGCCGTTACGACGTCTGCCTCTTCCGCCACGACGGCGTCTGCGACGAAACTCCTCTTTTTCACTCTCGTCACCTTTAGCTTGTTGCTCAACATCTGCTGGCTCAGTTTTAACTGGCTTTACAGCCTTTGGTGACTTACTTACTGGGGCTGCCTGAAATAGTGGAACTGGAATAGCAGCAGATTTTTTACTTACCTTTTTACTTTCACCCTCTGCCTCTTTTTTGGCAGCGCGTTTACGTGGTGCTTTAGGCTCATCGGCCATATAAATCAAATCCTTTTCAAAAAATAACTACTGCAGTTTTGCAGTATCTCTTACAATACTTTTTTAATTCACCTGGTTAATTAATTTAACTTAACTAACTTAACTTACTAAAAAATATCGACGTGATCGCGGCGTTGGATATTTATCCTCGCGCTGATTTCCGTGTCATAAGTATCGCAGATACTCAAGCAATCAGCCAACTTTGGCTAATTTAAGCGTGTTATCGGCTGCGGGCATGAACATTTAGCAGCAGACCAATACCAATTAAATTGGCAAACATCGAAGATCCCCCATAGGACAAAAAGGGTAGTGGCACACCAGTCATCGGCATTAGCCCCATAGTCATACCAATATTCTCAAAGGTTTGAAAGGCAAACCAAGCTATAACCCCAATACAAACTAATCGACCAAACAGATCACTGCTGCGGCGGCAAATTGAAAATGCCCTAATAAATACCAGTAAATAAAGGAGTAAAATGATTGAGCAGCCAAGGAATCCAATCTCCTCTCCAGCTACCGTAAAAATAAAGTCAGTTTGTTGTTCAGGCACAAACCGCCCATTAGTTTGTGGCCCATTAAATAAGCCTTTTCCAAGTAAGCCACCTGAGCCAATTGTAATTCTAGATTGGCGCAATTGATATCCAGTTGCTTGTGGATCAGAGGATGGATCAACAAATGATTCCAACCGAGCAACTTGATACTCACTTACCGCACCTGTTTGAATTGCAGTTACCACACCGACCACCCCTAGCAAAAGTAAGCCCACTATCCATCGCACTTGCGCGCCAGAGGCGCCAATCATGGCAACAACCGCTGCGCTAATAATTAAAACTGTTCCAAGATCTGGCTGGGCAACTATCAATAAAATAGGAATTGCTGCAACTAGAAGTGCCTTAAGGACATCTGGTGTAGTTGGATCTTTATCGACTTGATCTCTATCGGCCAAAATCATCGATATGCCAACAATTATTGCAATCTTTGCTAGCTCAGCTGGTTGTAATTGAAATCCACCAGGCAATGCAATCCATGCTTGCGCGTTATTGACCTCTAAACCAATTCCAGGAATTAAGACAAGAATTAAACCAATTACTGCAGCTCCCCAAATTACTGGCGTATAAGCACGAAGCAGACGATAGTCAACCAAAGTAGTGCCATAGGCAAGAAGTGCACCGATTACAATATTTATAATGTGACGCTTTAAGTAGTATTCAGGATCTAATCCAGCAGACCTAAACCACTCTCTCGTTCCGGCGTAGACCAACAATGTGCCGATAGCCAATAGACCAGTTACTGCAAATACCAATAACTTATCAAATTTTCCAAGTGAGCTTCTTGCCGCTGAGCGATACTTTAGATTTGAACTCACTTTAACTTCACCCCGCCCACTTTAACCCCAGTTAAATCTACTTTTTTTGCTACCTGTTTGAGATCTACCTTAGCAATGGTACTTGGCACACCAGTTGGGAATATCACTTTTTCTGAATCAATTTTATTTCCGTTAACGCCAAATAATGTTGCATAAATATCTCTAACGCCGATACCAGAGGTTGATGCACCAAATCCGCCTTGGCTCACCATCATCACTACCGCATACTGTGGATCATTTGTTGGCCCATAAGATGCAAACCATGAAGTGTCATCCTTGGCACTACCATTTGGATTTTTTCCAAAAACCTGCGCAGTTCCAGTCTTACCACTTACGGCAACTGGAAAACCAGAGAAAACTCCAGCAGCTGTTCCCCGGGTTACTACCATCCGTAAACTTTTATGCAGGAAATCCCAAGTACTTTGGGCAATATTTATATTGTCAGCAACCACTGGCTTAAAATCCTTAATAACTTTGCCATCCACATCAACAATTGCCCTAGCAACTTGTGGTTGGTAATAAGTGCCATTGTTAGCAATAGCTGCATATATCTGCGCTAGGCGAAGTGGGGTTACTAAAGTATCGCCCTGACCAATTGAGAAGTTAACTGCATCTCCAGCTCGTACCTTGTTGCCATCTATACAATTTTCTCGAGCAATCTCAATTAGATATGCAGTTAGATCGGCCTTTTTGGCTCGTTGCTTATAGTTGCAGTAAAAATCTTTATTTTGTTCATACCAATTCTGCTTCCACTGCCGATTTGGCAACCTGCCCTTTAATTCACTGGGTAGATCTATGCCAGTTAATTGCCCAACACCAAAGCTTTTTGCGGCGTTGAAGAAATGATCATTTGCAGTTGGTTTTGGTTTCAGACCGCCATCTCTTACCCATTCATCATATGCAATCTGATACCAAAGTGAGTCACAGGAGATTGCGATCCCGAGGTCCAGTGGAATTCGACCAGCGGCGATGCTGTCAAAGTTTTTAAAGGTTCGATTGCCAATCTCAACTGTTGCTGGGCAGTTATAACTTGCATTTAGTGGATAACCAGCAGCAGCGGCAGCAACTACTGAAACTGATTTAAAGGTTGAAGCTGGTGCAAATAATCCTTGTAGCGGGCGCGAGAGTGCCGGCACGCCTTTAGCCTCACTAAATAAATCCTCTGCTTGTTTAACAGTTAATCCCTTTTGCCAAATACTTGGGTCATATGTTGGATATGAGGCCATTGCCAGTACACGGCCAGTTTTTATCTCCAAGACAACTGCTGCGCCAGAATCTCCACGATAGCCAGAAGCTCTTGCCCGCTTAACAGCTGCCTCTAAAGCTTTCTCTACCCCAGACTGCAATTTTGCATCAATATTTGTAATTAAATGATTCCCAGCAACCGCTTGAATATTTTTATCTTCTTTTGTCACAACCTCTTTACGATTTACTAAGAATGTTCTAACCCCTGGCACACCACGTAAGAATTGGTTGTACTCAATCTCCAGCCCTGACTTGCCCACCACCTCATTGCGGTAGTAATTAACCTCTGGATTTTTTAAATCCTCATCTGTCACCTGCCCAACATAACCAAGCACATGCGCCACATTTTCACCAACGAGTGAGGGATAACTTCTGATTGGTACAGATGAGACCTCAACACCTGGATAAAAGTCTGAATTTTCCATGATCTCAAGTGCATCATCTTGGGAGGCACCACCAACTAGTGGAATTGGCTGATATCTAGTGCCATTCCAACAACCAGCACGGTTATTTTTTGGTAATTCACCGCATAATCTAGTTCGTTGATAAACATCGGAGTACTGTAAATTAAATAAATTTGCAACCCTAGACAGTATCAAAACCCCCTTGTCCGTTTGCTTATCAATAACTATTCGATTTATTGATATAACTAAACCAGGCAGGTCAACCACCATAGGTGTGCCATTAATATCAGTAATCGCACCTCTGATTGCTGGCGTTACTACATCCCTACTTTGAATGCTGATAGCTGCATCCTGATACTTATCACTCTCTAGAACTTGCAAATAAAACAATCGGCCAAATAAAGCAAATAGCAGTGAAAAAACTAAAGTTTGAAAAACAATCAGGTTAACCCTAGCGCGAAGGCTCATATCCGCTCTCGATTACTCATTAACATTTTTCTTACTCTTATTATTAGTGGTAAAAATAGTGGTGTAATTAATATGGTCCACAAAGAGTTGGCAAAAATTAACGAGAGATTATGCAAGAGGCCACCATTATTGGCTCCGAGCATTACACCAAATACCAAATACATTGAAAGTGAAAGCGCAGTAGCAAAACTTACGAAAAGTAGAAATAAAAATGGGCTATCAAGGAAATCGCCAATACTCTCCCTGTTAATTGAATAGAGGTAGCCGATTATGGTTAGTACTAATGCCCACTGACCCAAAGGAGAGTCTGCAGAGGGTGAAAAATCTAGAATCACGCCGCCAATAAAGCCGAAAACTAAAGATCCACTCCTATCCTCTAACGCCAGCACCACCATTAAAGCTGCTAGGTATAGTGAAAAGCCATTTATAGGAAAGTTGATTCGAGCAATAGCTAACTCCTGAATCATAAAAATCACAAATAAAAATAAGGAGGTATTAATAACTCTTAACCGACTCATATCTAATTACTTACTTGGCGAAGGTGTTGGGGTCACCAGAACTGTCACTGTAGGCAAAGGTTTTGGGATCAAAGCATCTCTGGGGTCACTCTTTGGTGGTGCTACAACCACCGCCACCACACTTACTCGATCATTGTTCACAAAACCAATCACATCGGCATTTTGAGTAATTGCCGAAGCATTACTTTGCACCTTAGTTACCTCCCCTACTGGTACACCAGGCACATATGGCCGGCCGTTCTCACTGCCTCGTGCAACTAAATTATCACCAACTTTTATTTCACCAGTTGCATCTAGTAGCTGTAGCAAGTAAGTATCGCCACCTTGTCCAGAAATTACCCCGATGCTTTGAGTACCAGCAATTCTGACACCAATTTTAAATGACGGATCACTCATCAACAAAACTATTGCATTGTTGCTCGTTACTGATTTAACAACTCCAACTAATCCACCATCAGCAATTACCGTCATATTTTTTGCCACTCCATCACTACTACCAACATCAATAGTTATGGTTTGCTTAAATGTCGCTGCCGAACCCCGATTTACTACCTTCGCTGCCACAACCTTATATCCACCGCGGCCTGCTAAATCTAAAAGATTTTTCAATTGGCTAACTTGCGCCACTAAATCCTCATCCAATACCTCTTTAGATTTTAAAAGATCAACCTCTTTAGTTAAATCATTTATCTTCTTTTTTGATTGATTGAAATTACGTAAATCTGAGGTGAAATTACCAATCGGTGAAAAAATTCTTGCGGCTAAACTTTCCAACGGTGAAAATGCGGTAGCCACAACTGACCGAACACTGGTAGCCAAATTAACTCCGCGCAGATCTAGCGTGATTAGAAATAGCGCTGAGACTAGTAATAGGACTAGTAGCAGACGCGAACGATTACCGCCGCCTCTAGCCACAAATGAACTCCCTTACAAATTAATTATCGTCGTGGTTCGGAGATCAAAACCTTCTCCAAGGCTTCAAACTCTTCAATACATTTACCAGATCCTTCCGCAACAGCTTGTAATGGCCGTTCCGATACATGAATTGGCATCCCAGTTTCGTGGCGCAATCTCTCATCAAGACCGCGTAGTAATGCTCCGCCACCAGTTAAAACTATGCCCCGATCCATAAGATCACTGGCCAACTCAGGTGGGGTCTTATCTAACGTATTTTTAATGGCATTAACAATTGCTGCTACTGGCTCCTCGATCGCCTTTCGAATATCGGCGGAGGTGACCAGAATAATTTTTGGTAATCCAGTTGCAAGATCTCGACCTCGAATTTCAGCATCTGGCTCACCAGGCATTGGAAATGCTGAGCCAATCGCCATCTTTATCTCTTCAGCTGTGCGCTCTCCGAGCAATAATGAGTACTCGCGTTTAACCCAGTTAATAATGGATTGATCCAACTCATCGCCACCAACCCGAATTGATAATGCGGCAACAATTCCACCTAGTGAAATAACTGCAACCTCTGTAGTTCCACCGCCAATATCCACCACCATATTTCCAGTTGGCTCATGAATCGGCAGATCTGCACCAATCGCTGCTGCCATTGGCTCTTCAATAATGTAAACCTTGCGAGCACCTGCGGCATAACCGGCATCTTTTACCGCACGTTGTTCCACGCCAGTTATTCCTGATGGCACACAAACCACAATTCTTGGTTTGGCAAGATAGCGACGCTTGTGAACTTTTTGAATAAAGTACTTAAGCATTCGCTCAGTAGTATCAAAATCAGCAATCACACCATCTTTAAGAGGTCTAATCGCCACAATATTTCCAGGAGTTCTGCCAATCATTCGCTTAGCTTCAAGTCCAACCGCCAAAATCGCACCAGTATCTTGATTGACCGCCACTACAGATGGTTCATTAAGCACAATTCCACGGCCGCGCACATACACCAATGTGTTAGCTGTTCCTAGATCAACCGCCATATCACGGCCAATCCAAGACATCCGATTTGATCCCTTAGCCATCGCTGCCTCTTCCTGTTATCTGCTGGTAGTAAATTAGTTAATTACCGAAAAAAATCTTTATCTCACGAGCTGCCGACTCTACAGAGTCTGAGCCGTGCACAATATTTTGCACTACCTTTGTTCCCATATCTCTTGCTAAGTCTCCTCTTATTGTTCCTGCTTCAGCCACAGTTGGATCAGTGGCCCCTGCCATCTTTCTAAACCCTTCAATTACTCGCTCCCCTTGTGCCACCATCGCCACAATCGGACCCGATGTCATGAACTCAAGTAATGGCTCATAAAATGCTTTGCCTTCATGCTCGGCATAATGCTTGGCAAGAAGCGTGCGGTCTGCAGTTAACATTTTTAAGTTGGTAACTTTATAACCTTTGTTTTCAATGCGAGCGATAACTTCGCCAACCAAACCACGCTTTACGCCATCTGGTTTAACCAAAATTAAAGTTTGCTCTGAACTCACTTACTTATTCTACGCACCTTTGGCTGAGGCTGAAAATTATGGCCGTTTCTGCGGATCCCCCTGCTGTTTTTCGATAAGGCTCGCCTTTATTGCCTCACCCCTGCGACCAAGTGCAATAGCTGTGATCCATAAAAGTGCGAATAAGCCACCCATGTAATACATGTGCCAAATGACTAATCCATAACTGATCATGAAAATCTGCAAAATACTTCCCAGCAGATACCCACCTTTGCGCTTTAGCAGACCTGCAGATAACAAAAGTGCGATCGCAAGACCTGCTCCCGACCAAAGCTGGGCATTACTGGCGGAATCTTTTGCAATCAAAAGCGCAAATCCCATCAGCAATGACTCCATAGTCAGTACCGCAGCCGCCATTACTCTCATTTATTTCACCCTCGCCAATCCCTTTACTATCGATCTTGCCATGCCCGCAGTCGCCACCGAACCGGTGATTACCACCGCCCCGACCCCTTCATTAACCTGATTAAAAAGTGCCACCTTTTCAATTGCATAAGTTATCGCAGAATTCATATCACCGATGATTTCAATCTGCTCCTCCTTGAAGAATTCACTGGCCATCTTAGCCAGCAGGTTTGGCTTCATCACTCTTGATGAATCATTTTCAGTAATAACTAGGTAATCCAAAACGGCTGAGAGATTTTTTAGAATCCCAGCCACATCTTTGTCAGCTAGTACTGAAATCACGCCAACTACTAGCTCAAAATCAAACTCAGTATTTATGGTGGTAGCAATAGCGCCAGCACCATGGGGATTATGGGCGGCATCAATAATTACAGTGGGATCTTTATAAACAATCTCACACCTACCAGGAGATGACACCTTGCTAAATGCATCCTGGACTAACTCAGTATCTAGTTTTACACCTGCAAATACCTCAACTGCAGCAAGTGCAACTGCAGCATTATTTCCTTGGTGATCACCGTAAAGTGGCAGAAATATTTCATCATAATCACCTTGTACTCCTTGTATGGAGATTAATTGTCCACCGACAGCTAATGCCCGATTTTTCAGGGCAAACTCAACACCTTGCCTAAAGGGTTGCGCAGATACTTTCGCAACCTGCGCCAGCAATACCTTTGCCACCTGAGCACTTTGTGCAGCAAGGACAACATTGGATTCTGGTTTAAAAATGCCTGCTTTGGTTTGTGCAATCTCCTCTAAGGTATTTCCTAAATACTCCATATGGTCAAAGCCAATCGGTGTCATAACTGATACCGCAGATGAGATCACATTTGTGGCATCCCACTGCCCACCCATGCCAGCCTCAATTACTGAAATATCAACTGGGTGCTCGGCAAATGCGACAAACGCCATCGCAGTTAGCGCTTCAAAGTAAGAGATTGGATGAGGCTGGCGAGAGTCAATCAAATCTAAATATAAATGAATATCTTCATAGGTTTTTATCATTTCTACCTCGCTAATTGATCCTCCCTTAATACTTATTCGTTCAGTAAAGGATTCAAGATGTGGTGAGGTATAGCGACCAACACGGTAACCAAGATTTGCCAGTAATTGATCAACCATTCGGGCGGTACTGGTTTTGCCATTAGTACCAGCGATATGAATTGTGGGATAGGTAAGGTGAGGTGATCCAAGAGCATCGACCAAAGCCAAAATCCGATCCAAAGTTGGCTCAATCTTATTTTCTGGCCAACGTGTATTTAACGCAGCCTCTATCTCATTTAGTTTTACTAGGTTTTCTTTATCCTTCATTACTTAGGGAGTTTTTCCAGCAATTGCGTAAGCCGAGTGATATCTGCATTAGTTTGGGCAAGTCGAGCCCTGATCTCACCAACCACCTCAATCGGAGCTTTTGCCATGAACCCTTCATTCTCTAACTTAACCTTGGCGGTATCACGATCTTTTTTAGCCGTTTGTAAATCTTTACTTAACCGAGCACGCTCTGCCACTAAATCAATCGCACCGGTTAGATCAAACTCAATTACCACCTCTGCTACCTGAGTTTTAGCGGTAAAAGTACCTTGATCAGATTCACACTTAGTCACACTTCTAATTGCAGCTTCGTAGGGGGCTAATCCCACCTTTGATAATCCCGAAAACTTTGCTGCAACCTTGGCAGTAGTTTTAATTCCCTGATCATTTCTAAACTTTCTTATCTCAGTAACTATCTCTTGAATTAGGTTAACTATCTTCACCGCTTCGTGATCTTGGCCGGCTAAATTTGATTTTGGCCATTGAGTAATCATTAACGACTCAGCCCCAGTTAATGAACACCAAAGCTCCTCAGTAATAAATGGCATCACCGGGTGCATTAAACGAAGTAATTGATCTAATACCTCCCCTAATACCCGTTTGCTGTTTTCGGCTTCAGCGCCACCCGTTATAAAGGTGGATTTAGATAGCTCTAAATACCAATCACATAAATCATCCCAGGTGAAGTGATAAATAAGATCACAGGCTTTTGCAAACTCAAATTTTTCAAATAATTCATCAACCTCAGCGATACTCTGATCTAACCTAGTTAATATCCAATTATCAATCGCATTTAATTGTGAAGCCTTTGGCAATGGACCTGCAACACTGGCGCCATTTAGCAATGCAAATCGAGTGGCGTTCCATAATTTGGTCGCAAAATTTCTTGACCCAGCCACCCAATCTTCAGCTAAGGCTTGATCAGTTCCTGGATTAGCGCCTCGTGCCAAGGTAAAGCGCAGCGCATCAGATCCATACTTATCCATAAATTCAATTGGATCGATGGTATTTCCCCGGCTTTTGCTCATTTTTTTACCAAATTGATCACGCACTAGTCCGTGTAAAACAATTACATCAAAGGGTTGCTTGCCATCCATTGCAAACAATCCCATGATCATCATTCTGGCAACCCAAAAAAACAAGATGTCATACCCAGTTACCAGCACTGAAGTGGGATAAAACTTTTTTAAATCTTCGGTTTCATTTGGCCAACCTAAGGTTGAAAATGGCCATAAGGCAGATGAGAACCAGGTGTCTAAAACATCTGGATCTTGGGTGTATCCGGCAGGTGGTTTTTCATCTGGCCCACAAACTATTACTTCATCATTTGGTCCATAAAAAACTGGGATTCTATGTCCCCACCAAAGTTGGCGAGAGATACACCAATCGTGCATGTTATCTACCCACTCAAAATATCTGGCAGACATCTGCTCTGGTTCAATTTTAACTCTGCCATCTCGAACAGCATCTCCTGCTGCCTTTGCTAACGGTGCTACTTTGACAAACCATTGTTTCGAAAGTCTTGGTTCAATAGTGGTATCACAGCGTTGGCAATGTCCAACTGCATGAATGTATGGCTTCTTTTCTGCCACCACTCGGCCAAGTTTTCTCAACTCCTCCACCACCGCTTTGCGGGCAACAAATCTATCCATGCCATCAAATTTTGTACCGGTTCCTGCCATAACGCCATGCTCATTCATAATGATTACCAACTCAACGCCATGGCGCATGCCCATCTCAAAATCATTTGGATCATGAGCTGCTGTCACCTTAACTGCGCCAGTTCCAAAATCTGGGTCAACTAACTCATCGGCAATAATTGGAATCATTCGATCTACTAGTGGCAACAAAACTTTTTTGCCAACTAAGTGCTTATAACGCTCATCATTTGGATTAACCGCAACCGCGCCATCTCCTAGCATGGTCTCTGCCCGAGTAGTGGCAACTGTGATATTTAAACTGTCATCACCATATTTGATAGAGACAAACTCTCCAGAATCATCTTTATGTTCGACCTCAATATCAGAGATAGCGGTTAAACACCTTGGACACCAATTAATAATCCTCTCCGCCCGATAAATCAAACCTTGGTCATATAACTTTTTGAATATAGTCAAAACCGCTTTACTTAGATTTGCATCCATAGTGAAGGCTTCGCGGTCCCAATCAACTGAATCACCAAGGCGTTTCATTTGATCTAAAATTGCCCCACCTGATTCATTTTTCCACTGCCAAATTTTTTCAATAAATGCATCTCGACCTAAGTCATGCCGAGTTTTTCCCACCTCAGCTAACTGTTTTTCCACCACATTTTGGGTTGCGATTCCAGCATGGTCCATGCCTGGCAGCCAAAGTGCTTCAAAGCCCTTCATCCGCTTCATGCGAATGAGTAAATCTTGAATTGTGTGATCTAGCGCGTGACCAATATGTAAAGAGCCGGTGACATTTGGTGGTGGAATAACAATGGTAAATGGCTGCTTCTTAGATTTTGCATCCGCTTTAAAATAGCCACGCTTCTGCCACTTTTGATAGAGCGATGCTTCGATTTCTGCAGGTGAGAAGGTGGCAGCTAACTCTTTCTTATTTTTACCACTCATAAGGGTTGATCTTATGCGCTTTTTTCTTCAGCACTCTTTTCACCCTTAACCGCCCGCTTTGGCCCACCCGCAGGACGCGGTACATAAGTTGGTGCTTCCTCTTTTCGTACAACCGCTGGGGTGATAATTACCTTGCCAACATCTTTTCGACTTGGCACCTCATACATCACCGACAATAAGGTTTCCTCCATTATTGCCCGTAAACCTCTTGCCCCAGTACCACGCTTGATCGCTAAATCAGAGACCACCTGTAGTGCTTCATTACTAAACTCCAACTCAACCTCATCTAGATCAAATAATTTTTGGTACTGCTTCACCAATGCATTTTTTGGCTCGGTAAGGATCTGCATCAAGGCGTTTTGATCCAAACTCTCAACGCTAGTCATGATTGGAAGTCGCCCAATAAACTCGGGAATCATGCCAAACTTAAGTAGATCCTCCGGCATAACATCTCCAAAAATATCAGTCTTGACGGCATCATCAATAGTTTGAAGCTTGGCATTAAATCCAACACCAGCTTTTCCTTTGCGGCTTTCAATAATTTTCTCTAGTCCAGCAAATGCACCCCCTACAATAAATAAAATATTTGTAGTATCAATTTGTAGAAACTCTTGATGCGGATGCTTGCGCCCACCTTGTGGTGGCACCGATGCAGTGGTTCCCTCTAGGATTTTGAGCAGCGCCTGCTGCACTCCTTCACCAGAGACATCTCTAGTAATCGATGGATTCTCAGCTTTCCTTGCCACCTTATCAATCTCATCAATATAGATAATTCCAGTCTCAGCTTTTTTCACATCAAAATCAGCTGCTTGAATCAACTTCAGTAATATGTTTTCAACATCCTCACCCACATAACCAGCCTCAGTTAGGGCGGTGGCATCTGCAATCGCAAATGGCACATTTAGCATTCTGGCTAAAGTTTGTGCTAATAAAGTTTTACCACAGCCAGTTGGTCCTAAAATTAAAATATTACTTTTAGATAATTCAATGGCATCTTCTCGTTTAGTATCCCCAGATTGCACCCGCTTGTAATGGTTATAAACTGCAACTGAAAGGGATTTCTTCGCTTGATCTTGCCCAATCACATACTGATCTAGGAATTCAAATATCTCCTGCGGCTTTGGTAGCTCTGCTAAACCAAGGGATGAGGTCTCATTTAATTCATCAATGATGATTTCATTACAAAGATCAATACACTCATCACAGATATATACGCCAGGTCCGGCAATTAATTTCTTAACCTGCTTTTGAGTTTTGCCACAAAAGGAGCACTTAAGTAAGTCACCGCTCTCACCAATTCTTGTTGTGCTCACGCTTGATTGCTCCAGTTCACTAGGGAAGAAGCTAAGCGTAGAAGCAGACGGTATTTACTCGCTACTTATTTCCCCGCAATTGTGTTCGCTTATAGGCGAAATTACTTATGACTTCGCTTTAGCCTTACGGGTAGCAAGCACCTGATCGATAAGTCCATACTCAACCGCTTCCGCTGAGGTTAAGATTTTATCTCGCTCAATATCTTTCGCAATATCCACTTGGCTCTTCTTCGAGTGACGTGCCAACATCTCCTCCAGCAAGGTGCGCATGCGCAAAATTTCTTTTGCTTGAATCTCAATATCAGATCCTTGCCCGCCGCCTTCAGAGTAAGGCTGATGAATCAAAATCCGCGCATGCTCTAATGCATATCGCTTTCCAGGAGCTCCACCAGCAAGTAGTACGGCAGCAGCTGATGCTGCTTGGCCTAAACAAATTGTCATTACATCAGGGCGAACAAATTGCATAGTGTCATAGATTGCAGTCAGTGCAGTAAATGAGCCACCAGGTGAGTTGATATAAATCATGATATCTCGATCTGGGTCCATTGACTCAAGTGTCAGTAATTGCGCCATCACATCATTGGCAACAGTGTCATCAATAGCTTGACCTAAGAAAATAATTCGCTCTTCAAATAATTTGGTATACGGATCTAATCTCTTGTATCCATAACTTGTGCGCTCTTCAATTGTTGGCAAAATGTAACGAGAGGTAATCTCATTTACCTTATTGATATCTGGCTTCATCGTGATGTACCTCCACTACCTGAGACCTGACCTGCTGATTTCACAACATGATCTACAAATCCATACTCTTTCGCCTCCGCTGCAGTAAACCAACGATCTCGATCAGAATCCTCGGTAATTGTCTCTGCTTTTTGGCCGGTATGAAATGAGATTAACTCCGCCATGCTCTTTTTAGTAAAACTCATCTGCTCTGCTTGAATCTTGATATCTGAAGCTGTGCCACCAATACCACCAGAGGGTTGGTGCATCATGATGCGAGCGTGTGGCAGTGCATATCTTTTCCCGGCAGTCCCGGCGCAAAGTAGGAATTGACCCATTGAAGCTGCCAGTCCCATCGCAACTGTTGCTACATCATTTTTGATGTATTGCATCGTGTCATAAATTGCCATTCCAGCTGAGATCGATCCACCAGGTGAGTTGATATAAAGATAGATATCTTTCTCTGGATCCTCAGCGGCAAGTAACAACATCTGTGCACAGATTGCATTTGCCATGGAATCTTCCACAACTGAACCAAGAAAAATAATTCGCTCTTTTAGTAAGCGCTGATAAACCTGATCATCAAGGCCACCAGCACCATTACTTGCTGCCCGTGGGGTAGTACTTAGCTCCACTTATATCTCCCTGCTAGATTGATTTAAAAAAATACTGTCATGACCTTAACAATCTTTTCCTTAAATTGCTTCCCTATTTACGCTCACTCGTTGTTCGCCCAAAGCGATTATTTCTCATTTGCCTTGAGACTTCCTTCACTCTTTGGCGCAAGTGCTTCTAGATCAACCTTATTTCCAGATTTATCAACAACATCTACTCGAGCTAATACCTGTGCCAACGCCTTCGCCCTAGCAACCTCGGCCACCATGGTGGTGACCTGGCCAGCCTGTGATACCTCTTTAATAAATTGATCAGGGCTCATTCCGTATCGAGCTGCTGCGCGCACTAAATACTCAGTTAATTCGCTCTCATTAACTGCAACTGATTCTGCCTTCACAATTGAATCTAATAAGAATTCGCGGGTGATGGTCTTCTTCACCTCTTCATTGACCTCAGCGCGATGCTTATCATCATCTAGTTTTCCCTCTTTTTCTAGATGATCATTAACCTCATCTTTGATAATCTCATCTGGCAGTGGAATTTCAACTGAAGAAAGCAGTTTTTCCATAAGCAAATCCCGGGCTTGAGCTCCTTGTTGCATCTGTTTTAATTTACTCAACCTGGTGGCTAAGTCTGCTTTTAGCTCTGCTAAGTTTTCAAACTCTGAAGCCAACTTAGCAAAGGCATCATCAACTGCTGGCAGCTCTCGCTGCTTCACCGCCTTCACACTCACCTTCACCGTGCCAAGCTCATCAGCTGGCATGCCAACTAATGCAGTGTCAAAACTTTTTTCATTGCCAACTGATAAACCAATTAATGCTTCATCTAAGCCATCGATCATGGAGGCAGATCCCACCTCATATGAGAGATCATTGGCGGTGCCACCATCTAGATCTTTTCCATCCTTAGTAGCTACTAAATCAATGCTGACAAAATCACCCTTTGCTACCACTTTTTCAACTGTGGTGAGGGTGCCAAAGCGAGTCCGTAAATCTTGAAGCTGCTCTTCAATATCAGCATCGCTAACCTGCACATCATCAACCTCAATTTTAATTTGTGAAAAATTTGGTAATTTAATCTCTGGTCTGATATCCACCTCGACTGTGAAGGTGAGCTTCTCATTATCTTTTAACTCAGTAATCTCCACATTTGGCCGACCAATTACCAATACATCATTATCTTTAGCAGCCTGGGAGTAAAAAGTTGGCAGCGCTGCATTTATTGCTTCATCTAATACCGCGCCTCGACCAACTCGCTGATCAATCATTGCAGCTGGCACTTTTCCTTTGCGAAAGCCAGGGATACTTATTTTTTCAGATAAGCTCTTATATGCCCCATCAATATGTGGCTTAAGCTCATTAAATGGCACATCAATAGAAAGTTTCACCCGAGTTGGCGAGAGTTTTTCAACATCACTCTTCAAGTAACTCTCCTTAATTATTTAAGTAAATACTTTTTTATTTGGTCGGGGCGGAGGGATTCGAACCCACGGTCTCCTGCTCCCAAAGCAGGCGCGCTAGCCACTACGCTACGCCCCGAAGGCTGAAAGTCTAGAGGGTGATTTTCCCTTCTCCTAACCGAAGTAATAAGGTATGACTGCTACGGCAAACCAAGATAAACTTGGCAACTGCAGTAGCAGATCACGCAACAAATTTGCGGGTGTAGCTCAATGGTAGAGTTCTAGCCTTCCAAGCTAGCTGTGCGGTTTCGATTACCGTCACCCGCTCCAATCTTTAGTTGATAGAACCGACTTCTTGCCCGACAAAATCACCTCCAAGTGTCAAAGTTGTATCTGCATTACCTGTAGACATTCCACAAGTCACAGTTGCAATCAAAGAAAAATTCGTAGCCACTGATGACGCATCAATAATTACTTTTGAATAGATCGAGAATTCGAGCTTAGAACTAGAAGTGCGATAACTCTGACCACGTGTAACTATGTATTTTGTCGTAATCGTAGGGCTACCGGTACTCGCAGCAAAAGCAATTTTCAATGGGTAAGTATCTATATCGTTATTTGTTGCAAAAATGAATACATCGACTATGTATTTTTTTCCTGCGAGTAGTGTGGCAAAACCGGTTGACGCTGACGTAGATCCCGAGTTTCCACTCAACACACTTGAGAATGTAACGACACCTACATAAGCACTTACTGAACCAGCAGTCCCCGTATCTCCCTTTGCACCAGTAGCTCCAGTAGCACCCGTTGCTCCTGCTGCTCCAGTATCACCTTTTGCTCCCGCACTTCCACTGCTAGAGCCAGTTGCACCTGTCGCACCAGTCGCTCCAGTTGCACCTGTCGCACCTGTGTCACCTTTTGGACCAGCAGGACCTGCTGCACCATTTGATCCTGCAGTGCCAGCAGTTGCATTTACAGTTGAGCCATTTTTTCCATCTACACCAGATGGACCAACAGCACCTGCTGGGCCTCTTAAAGATGTAGGAAGTGGCCATCGATTACTTTTCTTTGGGCCATAAAAGTTCATGGTGTTTAAGTCAATATAAAAATCACCATTGACCCCTACTTTGGTTGATGGCACTCCAGCACCACTGCGTATTGTGTTTGCAGCAGCTACCACCTCTCGGCCTGCGCCATTAGAAGTGGCGGGATTAATGAGTGTTATTAGTAATGCCAGAGTCAATACCTGGCCCACCCTTGAAACTTTTCTATTCATTATCACTCCTTGATACTTAATCGGTATCACCTGAGCGGTGATGCTCTAAACAAAGGGTGAGCCTGATTACGCAAAGTTAGAAGAGTGCCCGCCCTCAGGTAGTGCTAATTCACACTGAACTCTCAGAAAAATAGGTGGTAGCACTTTGGTAAAACCTTCTAATATTTGGCCATCGAGTAAAACTCTGACCTGACGCTCAGGTGGCGTAGATAACCACCACAGGAACATGGAGTTATCTACTCACATCAGGTGCAAAAAAGTACTTGAGGAAAAGAGGATAGATGAATAAGAAATTAGTCGCAGCAATTGCAGCAACTGCAATTGCACTAACTGTTTCCACAACTGCGGTGGCATCGGCAGATGATGGTAGAGGTAAAGATGGGATCTCATCCCTGCTCTCTGGCTTAGTAAGTAAGGGCACAATTACCCAATCCCAAGCAGATGCAATTATTAAAGCGGCAGCCGATGCTAGAGCTGCAGCCAAAGGTGTTATGGATAAAAATCGCGCTGCGATCGACAGCGTAGTCACCTCCACACTTGGAATTTCACTAGATACTCTAAAGAGCCGATTGCAGGCCGGTGAATCACTCGCCACAATCGCAGGTGATAAGAAGGCTGCATTAATTTCTGCAATATCTACTGAGATCAACAAACAGATTGATGCCGCCGTAACCGCCGGGAAATTAACCACTGAACAGGCAGCTGCTCAAAAGGCTAAGACAACTGAGCGGGTGACAAAGATGGTTGAACAAATTAAGTTTAAGGGCGGTAAGGGCAAACACCGCGCCTAAAAACTGATTCAAACCTTCCTTCCCTTAAGACACAAGAAACCCGGCTTAAACAAATAAGCCGGGTTCTTTTGTTTTCTGCCAAACTACCGATATGAAGATTCATATTGGCAGCGATCACGCTGGGTTGGAGTTTAAAGCCAAAATCATTAGCCACTTAGAAAAACTAGGTCATCAAGTGACAGATCATGGGCCCCATCAATATGACGCATTAGATGATTACCCAATTTTTTGTATTCCAGCAGCCCAAGCTACTGCTGCAGATCCCACCTCTTTTGGAATTGTCTTAGGTGGCTCTGGAAATGGTGAACAGATGGCAGCTAACAAGGTGGTTGGTGTTAGAGCTGCTTTGGTTTGGTCAATTGAAACAGCAAAGTTGGCCCGTGAACATAACAATGCAAATGTAATTTCAATCGGCGGGCGGCTGCATGATGAGGCGTTTTGCCTAAAGTTAGTTGATACCTTTTTGGCAACGCCATTTACCAATGATGAACGGCATCTTAGAAGAATTGGTCAAATAGCAAAGTATGAAAAAGATGGAAAGATTTAACGCTTCACATACCTAAAATCAGTAACTACATGCCCCTTCTTTAACCCTTGACCTTCAAATTTTGAAAGCACCCGCCAATCCGGCCTTGGCACCACACCACCTGAAAAAGCTGAGCTGGCGGCAAAGTGATTATTAATCCAACCTGCATATGGCTGCCAATCAGTTGCAATGTGGATAAAGCCACCCGGTTTTAATTTCTTTGCCACCATCTCCACAAAATCACCTTGCACAATCCGCCGCTTATGCTGACGATTTTTTGGCCAGGGATCTGGAAATAATAAATGGATGCCATCTAAGGAGTTATCTAAAATGTAATTTTCAAATAAGTAGATCGCATCCTCCCTAATCAACTTAATATTGCTCAATTGTTTTTCAATAATTAAAAGCAGTAATGCAGCAAGGCCGGGCTTATGCATCTCAACCGCAAGATAGCCAACCTGGGCAGTGCTCTGCGCAATTTGCGCAGTTGCCTCCCCCATACCAGAACCAATTTCAACAATTACTTTTTCCTTGCCAGGCAAAATTTGATTAAAATCAATTGGTGATTCCACCTGAATTGAGTAATTACCCCAATACTGCTCCATTGCCAAAGCTTGGGCACGGGTCATTCGATCACCACGAAGTGAGTAACTGCGATTAGATGGTCGCTGCACTTGGTTTAACCTGCAATCTCTGCTTGGATATAGCAAATAATAATATTGGTATTAATACCATAACTGCTTTAAGGAGTAATCGTGCCAGGTTTAAACTCAACTCGAGCGGAGGCGGCTGAGCGCTCTAGCCACCTGGTGATTCAAAGTTATCAGGTCACTCTTGATCTGAGCGTAGGCGATGAAGTATTTGAATCAAAAACTATTGTTAAATTCACCTGCAATAAAGCTGGTTATGAGACATTTATTGATGCGGTGGGCAAGAATGTCATTAAAGCCACCCTTAACGGTGAGGTTGTTGATACCGCAAAATATGATGGTGAGAGTATTTTTCTTAAGAATTTAGCTTCCCAAAATGAGTTGGTAATTCACATGAATGGGTTGTACTCAAAAACTGGCGAGGGATTGCAGCGATCAGTTGATCCAGTTGATAATGAGGTTTATCTCTACTCCCAAGGTGAGACTGCATTTATTAGAAAGATGTATCCCTGCTTTGATCAACCAGATTTAAAGGCGACCTTTACCTTAGATGTCACCGCGCCAACTCATTGGCAGGTAATTTCAAATAATCCAGTCAAGGAAAAGATCAAGATTGATGAAAAAAATTCCAAGTGGAGTTTTACTACCACACCAAGAATTTCTACCTACATCACCGCCCTGATCGCAGGTCCTTACTACAGCGTGCAGGATGAGTATGTTGGTAAGAAGAAGGTGCCACTTGGAATTTACTGCCGTAAATCACTGGCAGAGTTTTTAGATCCAGAGGATATTTTCTTAATCACCAAGCAAGGCTTCACCTACTTTGAAAAAGTCTTTGGTCTGGAGTATCCATTTGAAAAGTATGACCAGATTGCAGTTGTTGATTTCAACTGGGGCGCGATGGAAAATGCCGGCGCTGTTACCTTTTTAGAACGGCTCTTAGTATTTAGATCCAAGGTTACCGAGCGTATGTATAACGCCCGGGCAAACACAATCTTGCATGAGATGGCCCATATGTGGTTTGGCAATATGGTCACCATGAAGTGGTGGGATGATCTTTGGCTTAATGAATCATTTGCCGAATGGTCTTCATACCTTGCAATGGTTGAGGGAACTAGATTTAAAAACTCATGGACCGGCTTTAATCAGGAGCGAAAGAATTGGGCCTACCGCCAAGATCAACTTGTCTCAACTCATCCAATAGTTTCAGATATGAAAGATATTGACACCGTTGCTGGAAACTTTGATGGCATCTCCTACGCCAAAGGCGCATCAGTACTTCAACAATTAGTTGCCCACGTTGGACGAGATAACTTCATCTTAGGATTACAAAAATACTTCACTAAGCATGCCTTTAAAAACACCACATTAGATGACCTACTTTATGAATTAACCCAAACAAGTGGCCGTGATTTAAAGCCATGGGTTTCAACCTGGCTGCAAACTGCCGGTGTAACCACCTTACGTCCAGCACTTGAGATTGAAAATGATACTTACAAATCTGTGGCGGTCGTGCAAGAGGTGCCAACCATGCCAGTTGGGTCTAAAGAGCTTCGCCCCCACCGAATGGCGGTTGGTTTATATGATCTAATTGGTAGCAAGATCGCACTTCGCAAAACAGTTGAGTTAGATGTAGCCGGTGCTAAAACCGTGGTTGCTGAGTTAGCTGGGCAAAAGGTGGCTGATCTATTACTTATAAATGATCGCGATTTATCTTATGCAAAGGTTCGATTTGATGATCGATCAATCACTACCCTAAAAGCACACCTAGGCAAGATTGATGATTCACTAACCCGCGCTCTGTGCTGGTCTGCAGCTTGGGATATGTTGCGCGATGCTGAAATTAGCGCAACTGATTTTATTGATATCGCACTTGCTGGTCTGCCGGGTGAAGATGACATTGCAACTGTCACCATCATTGCAAATCAATTATTCTCCACAATTGAGTTGTATTCCTCACCAAGCAAGCGAGACTCTGCCCGGCTTAAGGTAGGAAATGCATATGAGCAGATGTTAAGGCAGGCTAGGGCAGGCTCTGATCACCAGCTACAGTTTGCTAGAAACTTCACCTCATTTGCATCAAGTGCTGAGCACAATGATTTAATCAAAGAGTTGCTAGATGGAAAATTATCTGGGCTAAAAGTTGATGCAGATTTGAGGTGGACATTTGTAATTGCCCTAGCAGAGCGCGGCTTGATGGATAAACCAGCACTATCTGCTGAATTACTTAAGGACAACACCTTAACTGGACAACTCTCCCATGCAACTGCATTAGCATCACTACCTACGGCAGAAGCCAAAGATGAGGTTTGGAAATCCATTACCACAGAGGATCTGTCTACCTCTCAGCGGGAGGCGAAGATTGCTGGCTTTATGCGCGCACTTCACCGCCCACTACTTGCTGCATATGTTGATCCTTACTTTGAGTTACTTATGCAGACTTGGGGTAAAAAATCATATGAGGTGGCAAGTAAGTTTGTTATGGGAATGTATCCAACCTATATAACTACCAAAGAGACGGTAGATAAAACAACTACTTGGCTAAATACAACTGGTAAAGATGGTCAGGATGGACTTCGCAGATTAGTTTCTGAAGGTAGAGATGCTTTGGAGCGAGCGCTAAGAGTTCAAGCTAAGGATAAGTAAGCTACTCAATTGAGGTAAGGGATGCCGGCTTACTTTTTTTCTTGCTTCTAGTTTCTTTCGCGGTGATGTAAGCAAAAAATGAGATCACCACAAACAACAGTGTTGGTGCGCCAACAAAGTAGGTAAGTGTTTGTAGAACCGTTAGCCCTTCACCTGCAAAGGTGCCATCTTCAATCATGCGCTAGCTGCTCCGACTGCTTCCACCCCAAATGGCTTCAGGTATGGGATCCAAATCCGCTGTGGTTTACCTGTTCCTAAAATTCGCCAAGCAGCACCGACCGGCTCTCGTGGCTTATAGCGAAGCCGCCATCCTAAATCCTTCAAAGTTCTATCTGCTTTTAGGTGATTACATTTATGACAAGCTGAAACTACATTCTCCCAAACATGGCCACCACCCCTTGATCTTGGAATCACATGATCAATTGAGGTGGCAGTTACACCACAGTAAACACAACGATTGTTATCCCGTGCAAAAATTGCCCGACGAGATAGTGGCACTGCGTGACGATATGGAATCTTCACAAACTTATTTAATCTAATTACCGCCGGTAATGTGATGGTCCCTCTGGCGTAGGTAAGGATGCGGTCTGAATCTTCCACACTTGATGCACGCTGATTTAAGACGAGGAGTAATGCTCGTCTTTCTGTCACGACACCTAGTGGCTCGTAGGTGGCGTTCAGTACCAAAGTCTGCGACACTTTAAAAAACCTATTCCGTAAGGTCAGCGTGTGGCTCACACCGAATAGGGATATCTTGCCTTAGGTTGGCAAAAATTACCGCATTTCTAGGCATAATCTTGCTTACAATTGGGTTAAGGTTTGAATCTCACCATGAAAATACCGCAAAATTTGAGAGATTTACTTGAGGCCTTCACCGGTGCCCCACTTAACATCACCGTAGTTCTTGGCTTAGCCCTTGCTATTTCACGGCTTGGTCAACGCTGGATTACTAGATTCATGAATCGCATCGCCTCCGCTGATTTAATTCCCGGACCTAAGAGATCAGGGGTTAGACAAAAAGAGCGAGTGAAAACCACCAGTACGGTTTTAAAATCAACCTTAAATGGTGTGATCTGGTTGATTGCAATCTTTATGATCTTAGCTGAGTTTGGTTTAAATCTAGGCCCCCTGATTGCATCAGCTGGTGTGATTGGTGTGGCCTTAGGACTTGGCGCGCAAACTTTAGTGCGCGATATTTTATCTGGCATCTTTATGTTGGTTGAAGATCAATATGGTGTTGGCGATAAAATCGATGTTTTAGATATTCAAGGAGTGGTCGAAACAGTTGGACTTCGCATTACTACTGTAAGAGATGGCAAGGGCACAATTTGGTATCTGCGAAATGGTGAGATATTAAAGGTTGGTAATAAATCTCAACCTAAATCAAAGCGGTAATACTTACTCAGCCGCGTTAATCATCGCAGCAGCAGCTGCTTCTAGATACTGCCAAAGCTCACTTTTTAGATCATCTGCTATCTCAAGCCCATTTACCGCATCCTTCATACATACCAACCAAGCATCATGCTCCTTTTGTGAGATATGAAATTGTGCATGACGCTTACGCAATCTTGGATGGCCTCTCTCATCACTATAAGTTGTTGGCCCACCCCAGTACTGCTCTAAAAACATTTGTAACCTTCGGCCTGCACCATGTAAATCATTTTCTGGATACATCGGGCGCAAGATTGGATTAACTGCAACTAAGGCGTAGAAGTGTGAGACTAAATCATTAAAGGTTTTTTCTCCCCCTGCTCTTTCATAGAAAGTTTGGCTCAAATTTTCTCCTTATTTTTCCAAATACTTATCTAAAAACTCTCGTTCTACGGTATTGATCGGCCGTGATTTTCTGGTAGCTAAATCAATCGTCACTTGAACTGTCTTCATCTTGGCATAAATAACCCCAGCTTTAGATACCTCATACCCATTTACAAAGGATGAGTTGCCAATTGACTCTACCCACAATATGACATCATAAAAACAACCACCCTGCGTAATTGGTGCTAAGTAATCAACCTCACCACGTGCTACTACCATCTCAATTAAAATTGGCTTCTCATTTTTTGAAGTAAGTGAGTACCAAGCCCAGTCAAATCGCGCCTCTTGAGCGTAGGTTAAATACTTGGCGTTATTCACATGACCAAAGGCATCTAGATCATCCCAGCGCACAAATGCTTTATGGGTAAATTTCATTTGCTCTCCAATTGCTTTTTTCTATTACCTAGTTAACTTACGGTATGTAGCACGATGCGGACGGGCAGCATCAATGCCCAAACGAGCAATCTTATTCTCTTCATAACTTTCAAAGTTTCCTTCAAACCAGAACCATTTTGAATCACCCTCATAAGCCAATATATGAGTGGCAATTCGATCTAGAAACCAACGATCGTGGGAGATCACCACAGCGCACCCTGGAAAATCAAGGAGTGCGTTCTCAAGTGAGGTAAGGGTTTCAACATCTAAATCATTGGTCGGCTCATCAAGAAGTAATAAATTTCCACCCTGCTTAAGAGTCAGCGCTAGATTTAATCTATTTCGCTCTCCGCCTGATAAGACTCCAGCAGCTTTTTGCTGATCAGGTCCTTTAAAACCAAAGGCTGAAACATAAGCCCTAGAGGGCATCTCAACATTTCCAACTTTTATAAAATCAAGTCCATCTGAGACAACCTCCCATAATGATTTCTTTGGGTCAATGCCACCGCGGGATTGATCAACGTAAGAAATCTTTACCGTCTCACCAACTTTGACCACACCGGAGTCTGCTTTTTCCATTCCTAAAATAGTTTTAAATAATGTAGTTTTTCCAGCACCGTTGGGTCCAATAATTCCCACGATTCCATTGCGGGGCAGTGTGAATGAAAGATCATCAATTAAAATACGATCATCAAAACCTTTTACTAGATTTTTACTCTCCACCACAATATCGCCAAGTCTTGGACCTGGTGGAATTTGTAACTCCTCAAAATCTAATTTACGAGTCTTATCCGCCTCAGCTGCCATCTCTTCATAACGAGCAAGCCGTGCCTTTGACTTTACCTGTCGTCCCTTTGCATTCATCCTGACCCACTCAAGCTCCTCTTTTAATCGCTTCGCCCGCTTAACATCTTTTTGTCCTTCAACCTTCATACGCGCTTCTTTGGTTTCTAAATATGTTGTGTAATTTCCTTCATATGGATAGGCCCTTCCTCGATCTAACTCCAAGATCCATTGGGCCACATTGTCTAAGAAGTATCTATCGTGAGTAATAGCCACCACAGTTCCTTCGTACTTACTTAAATGTTGCTCAAGCCAAAGCACAGACTCTGCATCTAAATGATTAGTTGGCTCATCAAGAAGTAATAAATCTGGCTTTTGTAATAGCAATTTACATAGCGCAACACGCCTGCGCTCTCCTCCTGATAGGACTTTCACATCAGCTTCAGGTGGTGGACAACGAAGTGCGTCCATTGCTTGCTCAAGTTGTGAATCCAAATCCCAAGCATTTAAGTGATCTAGTTTTTCTTGCAGCGTACCCATCTCAGCAAGCAATTTGTCATAATCAGCATCTGGATTTGCCATCTCTTCACTGATTGCATTAAATCTATTTAATAATCCAATTGTCTGGGCCACACCCTCTTGGACATTCTCTAAAACATTTTTATCCTCAGATAATGGTGGCTCTTGTAGCAAGATGCCTACTGTGTAACCGGGTGATAAATAAGCCTCACCATTTGATGGTTGTTGCAGCCCGGCCATGATCTGTAGCACCGTTGATTTACCAGCTCCATTTGGACCAAGCACACCAATCTTGGCGCCGGGTAAAAACATCAAGGTGACATCATCAAGAATTACTTTATCCCCATGCGCCTTGCGCGCCTTTTTCATCGTGTAAATAAACTCAGCCATAGTGTCAAACCTTACCTGTTGTGATCGGTAGACTTATCCCATTCAAATAATGCGCCTGTAGCTCAGTCGGATAGAGCGAATGCCTTCTAAGCATTAGGTCGCAGGTTCGATTCCTGCCAGGCGCGCATTACTTAAGAATCAAAGCCCAAGCCAAGTCGGTCTAATAAGCGCAACCAAAGATTTCGCCGACCTTCATTTTGATCCGCCTTATTAATTGACCATTGAGTTAATCTGATAAATAAGAATCTAAAGGGTTCAGGTGGAAATGGGAATGGCTTATGTTTAACCATCGATAATTGCGTTGCTTCACTTTCAATTCCATCTAATAAATCCAACATGGTAGAGGCGCCAAATCTTGTGGTGGCAACCCCAAGGCCGGTATAGCCAAGAACGTAGGCAACTTTGTTATCAAATGCTTGCCCCCAAAATGGTGAAAATCTTGAGCAGGTATCAATTGCCCCACCCCAACCATGGGTAAATTTAATTCCAGCTAATTGTGGAAAGGTTTTGAAAAAATGCTCAGCAAGCTTGGCGTAGGTTTCAGGACGTGCTTCATACTCTGCTCGCACCTTGCCCGCGTAGTTATAAACCGCGTCATATCCACCCCATAAAATCTCATTCTCTTTAGTTAACCTGTAGTAATGGAATTGATACCCAGCATCGGATAGTCCTTCCCGACCTTTCCAGCCAATGCTTTCTAATTGCGCAGCTGTTAATGGTTGGGTTACTAATTGAAAGTCATAAACTGCAATTACATACTTTTTCACACTCTTTATCAGGGGTGTGTAAATATTTGTAGCTAGGGCTACCTTATTTGCCCTAATGGAGCCATAAGCACTCTTAACCACAACATGACCACCATCATCTATTAACTCTTCAACTTTAGAGTGCTCATATATTTTCACGCCTAGTGACAGACATGCTTTCTCTAAGCCCCAAACCAATCTGGCAGGGTCTACTAAAGCTGTGCCATCATGATCAAAGAGGGCGCCCTCATAAATCGGTGAGTTCACCAAGGCTCTAACCTGCTCTTTATCTAATACCTCAACATGATCACCAGTTTTATTTCTAGCGATCGCCTCCTCTTTTAATCCCACCATCTGCCAAGGGGCGACCGCCATGCGAAGCTCACCATTTCGCTCAAAATCACAATCAATCCCATATTTTTTAATCGTTTCCTCGATTGCGTCAAGATTTTGCCTGCCCAATCTTTCAATTACTGCCATCTCATCAGCAAAGCGGTTGTAGCCATTAACAAAACCGTGGGTGAGTGAACCATTACAAAAACCACCATTACGACCTGAGGCACCACTACCAGTCTCGCCCATCTCAATAATTACTACCTCACGTTTTGGATCACGCTCCTTTGCAAGAAGTGCTGTCCAAAGGCCGGTGTAGCCGGCGCCAATAATGCAAAGATCAGTTTGAATATCACTTGTTAAGGCAGAGTGAGAGGCAGGCTCTAATGGATCAGCATCTAGCCAGTACTGAGCAGGTTGAAGATCTGCTAATGAGTTAAGAACAATTGGATTAATCGCTGGCATGGGCTGACTCCGGTGTAAACCGGATTCCACCCCTTTGCGTATTATTAAGTGGCCCGGGTCCTCCGGAGTCCACACCCATAACGCAGATCTTTATCTAGCAATCTGTGGTTCGTTACAGCTACAAACCTAATACTACCCTACTGCGCAATAAGAAAACCCCCGCACTCTAGGAGTGTGCGGGGGTTTGTTTTACTTAGTTAATTACTTGATCTTGGCAATCTGTGCTTTTGCTTTGTCGTATAAAGCACCAGTAATTTGGATGTATCCTTTTTCTGGGAACTTCTTAGGACATTGCTCTAGCAAATATGTGTGCCACTCAGCTACGATCTTTTGTTTTTCAGGATCTTTCTTTGCAGCCTCTGGGTATACCAATCCATATGATGCGGTTCCAATTGGATATGCACCTGGGATCGCCTTTTGGTAAGGGGTGGTTACGCTGCCATTGGCTTCAATAGTTCCGCCACCAAGGAAAGCTGAGGTTGCAGCAGCCGTTGGCGGTACAAACTCTTTTGCCCAGTTTTGCACTAGGGCAGTTCCTAAGTTGTTGGATGTAAACCAAGCACTTTCAGCGTATCCAATTGCGCCAATCTTGCTCTTAACACCAGCTCCCACAAGTGCTGAACCGTTTGCACCTTGGAAGTTAAAGAAGTTTGAAAGAGAAACTGGAGTGCTATTTGCAAATGTTCCAGAGGCTGTCTTTGGCCATAGTGCTGCATTCTCTCCAGCGTTAGCACCCTGTAGGAACTTACCAAACTGCTCTGATGTTCCAGAGGAGTCGCTGCGGTAGTAAACAGTTATTGGTAGATTTGGCAGTTTTGCGTTTGCCTCTACTGTGTTGTACTTAAGAATTTTTGGCTTTCCAGCTTTATCTAGAACTGGCACAGTCTGAGTGGTGTTCTTGCCACCAACTTTTACTGTGACCTTCTTTGTTGCAAAGACTGGCACCTTAACTTCACCGTCATTTACAGTTCTAATTCGCACATCATTCCAGTTCTGAATTTCACCTGAAAAGATTTGAGCGATAACGGCTGGGGAGAGATAAATTGGTGTCTTTACAGTTGGTAAGTTGTAACCAATTGCAATTCCTGCTGCATAAACAGCTGCATACTCTAAATGAGCTGGGAATCCTGATGTGTAAACAGAATCAGAGGCTGCAAAATCAACTAGATTGCTAGCAAAATCGGTACGGCCTTTACCAGATCCACCTGCTGTGTAGTTAACAGTGTGGCCAGTATCTTTTGTGAACTCCACTTTACATACATCGATAAGTGGTTGAGCAAATGTTGCACCACTGCCATTAATCTGGCCAGCAAATGCAGGTGAAGATGAAAGAATTAATGAGGAAGTAGCGATTGCAATAATCGCAACTTTTTTGCCTAACTTCATAAAGCCTCCTGTTTAGATGGATGGGTAGGTTGAAATTAACCAAGCCCGGCTAACGCAGAGGCTGATTTTGGCAAACTTTATATGGCAATTAAGTTAACAATTGGTGTACTGATTAGCCAAATCTGCCAGAGACATAATCCTCTGTTCGCTTCTGTTTTGGATTAGTAAAGATCGCTTCAGTGGTGCCACTTTCAATTAAGCGACCTGGGCCGCCATCAGAAAGGAAGAATCCGGTGTAATCAGAGACGCGAGCTGCCTGTTGCATATTGTGAGTAACAATTACGATGCTCATCGAAGCTGATAGCTCTCTGACAGTCTCCTCAATACGAAGTGTTGAGCCTGGATCTAGTGCAGAACATGGCTCATCCATCAGCAATACCTGTGGATTAACTGCCAGGGAGCGAGCAATACATAAGCGTTGCTGCTGACCACCCGAGAGTGCTCCACCATACTCATTTAATCGATCCTTAACCTCATCCCATAAGCCTGCTCTTCTCAGACAACTCTCCAATAACTCATCAGCATTTTCTATCTTTATTTGCGCAAGTCTTAAGCCGGATAAAACATTCTCTTTAATTGTCATGGATGGGAATGGGTTTGGCTTTTGAAAAACCATACCAACTCGTAATCTAATTTTTGTGACATCAACTCCTGGCTCATAAACATCTTTTCCATCCAATAACACCTGACCAGCCAAGGCAGCTGTTGGAATGAACTCATGCATTCGATTTAAGATTCTGATGAATGTTGATTTACCGCAACCTGACGGACCAATTAATGCCGTTACAGTGCCAGAAAAGAAGTCCATGGAAATATCTTCAAGCACATGCTTCTTACCAAACCATGCGTGCACTCCCCTGGCCTCAAGACCGGTTGAGCCGGCGATAGGTTGGCCAATCTTTGCTCGTCTTGCTGATGCCACATCGGAGAGTGAATGGGTGGCAACTGATTGCTTTGCCGCGCTTCGATCTTGACTGATACTGCCTTGCTTGCCGGTTACCTGACTCATTGTTTCCTCTCGATCATTGTTTGAATTTGCGCCATCAGTTGTACTCATTTTTTGTTGCCCCTAGCTGAACTAAAGTATCGGGCTAAGGTAAAAATTATTAGAACTAAAATCATTAATACAAAGACACCTAACCAGGCGCGGCTAATTGAGTTTTCATTACCAATCAGCAGGTTCTTCCAAACGTAGTATGGAAAAGCGGACATATTGCCCTGACCTGGATTTAGATTAATTGCATCAGCGCCACCAATAGTTAGAAGTAATGGCGCAGTCTCACCAACTACTCGTGCAACTCCTAAAATGATTGCAGTTACCAATCCACTGCGAGCCGCTGGCACAATAACCATAGCTACTGTTCGCCACTGGGTGGCACCTAGTGCCAGCCCTGCCTCCCGTAGATCCTGTGGAATTAATTTCAATACCTCCTCAGAGGTACGGGCAACTGTTGGAATCATTAATACAGTAAGTGCAAAGCCACCAGCAATTCCACTATAGGCATTACCTAATTGAATCATCCAGACGGCAAAAATAAATAGTCCAGCAACAATTGATGGCACTCCACTCATTGCCTGCACAAAGAATCTAACGAGGCCAGCAAATCTCCCCTTCACCTCGACAATATAGAGCGCAGTTAAGATACCAATTGGTGTAGCAAGAAATGTTGCAAAGGTTACGATATAGGCGGTTCCAATTACTGCGTGCAATAAACCACCTTCAGTTAATGGTGACTCAGATGAACTCTCCGCCATATCATCGGTGAATATTCCAAAGGAAAATCCCACAGTGCCTAATTTTACAATTTCATAAATCACAGAGGTGAGAGGAATAATTACAAAAGCGGCGGCAATATAAACCAAAACAGTTGTTGTGGAGTTCATAGCAGCCTTACGATCCCTGCGGATCCAACTAATTGTGGTGGCGGTAATAATCGCCATAAAGATTAAGGTGAGTGCGAAACCTAATTTTCCTTTAAGGGGAGAGATTGCAACTATTGCAAAGGTAGCGGCAACTGTAAATATTGCTCCAAACAAGTCTGGCAAAATCTGTTTTGGGGTAAGTTTCCATGGCCTACCTGGTTGGACCGCTGTAAGAGTTTGAGTCATTTTTACTCCCTTGCAGTCTTATTAATAATGTAGTTGGCTAAAAAATTAACCATCAAGGTAACTAGGAATAACACAAAACCAGCTGCCATTAACGCTTGTAACTCAACAAAATCTGCCTCACCAAATTTATTAACAATCATCGAGGCCACATTTCCACCAGCACTGAGCAGAACTTCAATTCTTATGTCATATACCAAATTTAAAACGGTATAAACTGCAACTGTTTCACCCAATGCTCGACCAAGACCTAGCATCGCGCCCCCTACGACACCACCTCGGCCATATGGAAAAACTACCGCTTTAATCATCGACCATTTGGTAGCACCCAGGGCGTAAGCAGCTTGAATACGTTCTAATGGTGTTTGCGCAAAAACCTCACGGGCAATTGCGGTAACAATCGGTGTGATCATAATTGCTAACACCAACCCAGCAATAAATGGTGAGCGGGTGAAAACCGGTGCTGGCATATCAAAGAAAGGAATAAAGCCAAAGTACTTATGAATTAATTTCGCCCAGTACTCAGCATGTGGCATTAAAACAAAGAAGCCCCATAATCCATAAACAATTGATGGAATCGCAGCCATTACATCAACTACCACCACCATTGGTTTTTTTAACCACTCTGGTGCGTAATAGGATAAAAACAATGCTGTGCCAACTGCAATCGGCACACCCATGATCATCGCTAATATTCCAGTAACAATGGTTCCGTAAAGCATCGCACCGATTCCATAGGATGCGAGTTGTTCATTCTCTGGCACCGCATCAACCCAATCAAAGCCAGTCAAAAATGCTAAGCCGGCATTACGTATTGCTTCAAAGCCGTTATAGATTAAAAAGAAACCAATTAAACCAAGTATTGCTAGCGAGATTAATCCACCACCGGTGACAACCCCACGAAAAACCTTGTCGGTGAAGCGTAATTCAGTGGTAATAACTCTTGGTTCGGGGGTTTGCTTTTGTTCAACTACCGCTGAGGACATGTGTGAATCCTGCCCTGAAGCCGCATTATTAGTAAGGCAGGTGGGTTAAAACAAGGTGAACGAGAGATGAAATCAAGCGTGAGTGGCATCCAATAGGCTTACCCCATATGAGCCAAGATCTGCCACACCTAATCTGGGTCGATTGTGAGATGACAGGGCTAGATATCAATAAAGATGCCTTGGTTGAAATAGCTGTTTTAGTAACTGATGCCCAACTTAATGTGTTGGGCGCGGGTGTTGATCTAGTAATCAAATGTGATCAGGTGAAGCTAGATTCTATGCAACAGGTAGTAATAGATATGCATAGTAAATCTGGGCTGATAAATGAGATACCAAATGGCACCACACTTGCAGCGGCGGATGATGCGATTATTACCTACTTAAAAAAGTATGCACCAAGTGAGGGCAAATCCCCATTGGCTGGAAACTCTGTCTATGTTGATCGCGCCTTTATTGCCAGAGATCTACCAAAGTTAAATGCATACCTACATTATCGAACCATTGATGTTTCAACCATCAAAGAGTTAGCAAGAAGGTGGCATCCAAAAACCTACTTCGCAGCCCCTGCCAAAGATGGCAACCACCGGGCCTTAGGTGATATCCGAGATTCAATCGCAGAGCTTGATTACTACCGCAGCGCAATCTTTCTTCCCTAATTACCCGTAGATTTGGTGAAAATACCTTAGGTATTTTTTGCCGTATCATTAGCCAAGCAATAAACATGGTGGGCGTAGCTCAGCTGGTAGAGCACCCGGTTGTGGTCCGGGATGTCGCGGGTTCGAGCCCCGTCGCTCACCCCACATTATTAATTACTACTGGTTAACTCTAAATACCTAAACTAATGAGCCTCTAACACTAAAGGCCTCTGCCACTCTGCCTACTGAAACAATAAAAGCGGCACTTCTGAGATCAACATTGTATTTTTTAGAGATAGCATAAACATTGATAAAGGCCTTACCCATCCGCTCATCTAACTCCTTGCGAAACTTTTCAATTGGCCAGGAGAATTGTTGAATATTTTGGGTCCACTCAAAGTAGGAGCCCATCACACCACCACTATTGGCCAGGATATCTGGCACAATCAAAATATTATTGGATTTTAAAATTAGATCAGCTCTGGTTGTAATCGGCTGATTAGCACCTTCGACAATAATCTGCGCCGCTACCTTGTCAGCATTTTTGCTGCTGATAACTCCACCCAACGCTGCTGGAATCAAGATATCGCACTCAATCTCTAATACATCAGTTGAGCTAATTCGATTATCTGATTTAACCTGGCTCAAATCCTTCATCCCAAAAATAGCCGCAACATCAATGCCATTTTTCTCATAAATACCGCCAGTAACATCACTGATTGCGACAACCTTCATTCCTAACTCTTGGCAGACCAGCGCTGCATAACGCCCAACATTTCCAAAGCCTTGAATGGCAACTCTGGCACCTGCTATTTTGCGATTTGTCTCAGTTAATGTCGCTGCTGCAATCTGAGCAACACCACGACCTGTTGCCTCCTCCCGACCAGGTGCGCCAAATAAGCCAACTGGTTTACCAGTAACACAAGCAGGTTGGAAACCTTCTAGACGGTGAAACTCATCCATCAACCACGCCATTGTTTGGGAATCAGTTCCCATATCTGGAGCTGGAATATCTCGATTGGGACCTAGGACATTTATCAATGTTCTAGTCCACCTTCTTATTACCTCCTCCTTTTCAATTGGCGATAATTTGCTGGCATCAACTGTGACGCCACCTTTGCCACCACCAAATGGCACATCAATTAATGCAGTCTTCCAAGTCATTAAGGAAGCAAGTGCGCGCACCTCATCAAGATTTACATCTTGGTGGAATCTAATGCCACCTTTTCTAGGTCCTCTAGCACTTGAGTGCTGCACTCGGTAACCAGTTAGTACATCTATTCCAGAGTCTCGGTGTAGTGGTATTGATATAACTACCTCTCGCTCACAAGCAGAGATTGCGTTAATTACACCTTTGTCGATCTTTAAAATCTCACCAGCTTGAGCAACTCGCTCATTGACCTCAGCAAAAGCTGAGTGCTCAGACTTCTCTGTCATGAGGTCAATCTAGTTTAATTTGAGAGTAATTGTTAAATATTCTGCAAATACCCGCCAAACTCTAGATTAACTCCCACTGGAAGTTGCCAGGGTAATGAATACTGGCCCTGTGATTGTTGATATTGCCCTCTACCTAGAGGGTAGACGAAGTAGTGATGCCCCTACAGATTTATCAGATCAGGTTGAGATTGCAAGAAAAAATAATGGCTTTGTCTGGATAGGCCTCTCCGAGCCAACCTCAGCTGAGTTTGATCATGTGGTGGGTGAGTTGAATTTTCATCCACTTGCAATTGAGGATGCGGTCTTGGCCAAGCAGCGCCCAAAGATTGAGGATTACGCTGGGCTGACATTTTTTGTAATCAAAACAGTTTTCTATGATGAGGCCAAATCTGAGGTGACCACCGGAGAGTTGATCTGCTTTGTTGATAAACACTTTATTGTGATTGTTCGACACGGAGAGGGCTCACCATTAACCTCGGTCCGACAGGATATTGAAAATCATCCTGAGCAATTAAAGATGGGTCCCTTTGCAGTACTACACACAGTAGTTGATCGGGTAATCGATGGTTATACCAAGATCGCCACTGAGTTAGAAAACGACATAATTGATATTGAAACTGCAGTATTTAGTGGGCAGCGAAAAACTTATAGCCAAAAAATCTATTTTCTAAAGCGTGAGGTGATTGAGTACCGCCATGCAATTGAACCATTGCTGACTCCATTACAAAAAATTGTTAGTGAAGGTTTTGATAAAGCACCTGAGTTAATAAGACCATTTTTCAGAGACACCATTGATCACCTGCAACATGCATGTGAGCACGCATCTGGCATGGACTCACTTTTAACCACAGTACTGCAAGCAGATCTGGCGCATGTGCAGGTGAGACAAAATGAGGATATCCGGCGAATCTCAGCCTGGGTGGCACTAGCTGCTGGCCCAACCATGATCGCTGGTATCTATGGAATGAATTTTGAACACATGCCAGAGTTGGGATGGCGTTATGGGTATGGAATTACTTTGGGTGGAATTATTCTCTTAAGTTCAATACTTTTCTATAAATTCAAAAAATCACGCTGGCTTTAAGCCAGTATCTGAGTGGGTTAATCACCAACCTGCTGCTGATAGGGTTACCACCGCAGAAAACTATCCGGGTTGTTAGCTCAGTTGGTAGAGCAGGTGACTCTTAATCACCGGGTCAGGGGTTCAAATCCCTTACAACCCACTTTATGTGTGCAAGATTCTCGATTTAGTTTACTGAGAATTACGCTTTGGATTTAAGTGTGAAACCTCATCAAACCTTCAGGCAGTATTCATTCAAACTTTGGTAAATCTGAATGTGGCTGGGTTAGGTTTTGCTGATGGAAGCCAAGCGCGTTGAGACCGCCCGCCTGTTTCACCGCTTTGGGTTTGGTCCAAAACCTGGTGAGTACGCTGCGGCACTAAAAGCTGGCATTCCTGCAACTAGAAAAAAAGTATTAACTCTCTCTCAAACACCAAACTCATCAGTTGTAAGTGACCCGCAGATTAGCGATCTTGGAAAACGTCCGGCTGCAAACTCACCACAGATAATCGATTTTGCAGTGGCAAGGCGCAGACAAATCCAAGACATGCAGTTGTGGTGGCTTGATCTGATGGTACTTAGCCCCAACAGTTTGGTTGAAAAAATGAGTTGGTTTTGGCATGGTCACTGGGCAACCTCAATTGAAAAGGTTGAGTACGCACTGCCGATGTATCTACAAAATAAAACCCTACGTGAGTATTGCTTAACCGACTTCACCAAACTGGCAAAAGCAATGATTAATGATGGCGCCCTGCAGGTTTGGCTTGACGGTCAAGACAGCACTGTTAAAGCGCCTAATGAAAATTTAGCTAGAGAGTTAATGGAGTTATTCACCCTAGGTGTAAATCGTTATACCGAACAGGATGTCAAAGAGATGGCGCGGGTGTTGACCGGCTATCAGGTGGAGCGAACAACTGGTCAGGTAAAGATCAATCCAAGTCGACAAGACAAAAACCCGGTAACAATCTTTGGCTCAACTATGACGCTTAGTAGTGAGTCACTAACAGAGCTGCTAGTAAAGCGGAAAGATTGTCAGCAATTTATTCCAGAACGAATATGGTATCGATTTATTTCAAGTAGTGAAAAAATGCCAGCAAACTTTGCAGCGATTAAAGCCTTTTCGTCCAGAGATATCTCCCAAGCAGTATCTGCAACAGTTAACTCACCAGTGATGGCAAATCCCAAGTATGAGATGGTGAAGTCACCGGTGGAGTGGTTTGTCGCTGCTTGTCGGGCGCTGGAGGTAGTGCCATCCCAACTACAAACGAGTGATAAATTAATTAACCATCTAGATAAATTGGGACAGGTGCCATTTTCACCTCCTAATGTTGGTGGTTGGCCAGCTGGTGAAGGTTGGCTCTCCTCAGCAAGTGCTTTATATCGAGTTGCATTTGCAAATTGGTTAGTGCCACAAAGCCAATTAAGTGTGATTAGAGAGACCTCAATCTCAGATCGCACAAGAAAAAGTGCAGATTGGTTGGGTGTGCCAGAGTGGAGTGCTAGAACTAAAGCGGTACTAGATGAAAACTCTGCCGACCCTGAGCAATTTACCTTGATGGCACTTTGCAGCCCTGATTACATCGTGAGTAGATAGGAAAAGTAGATGCTAATAGTTACCCGTCGTAAGTTTCTTAAGTTGACCACTGGCAGCTTAGCCACTGGTCTTGCTACCCAGCTGATTTCATTTGAGGATATTGCCAACGCGGCAATCAGCAGGCCACTTGCGGCCAATACCCCAATTTTGGTAGTCGTTACCTTGTATGGTGGTAATGATGGATTGAATACAGTGATTCCATTTACAGATTCAACCTATTTTAGCGCCAGACCAGGAATGACATATCCAATCTCACAGATGCTGCCAATAGATGCTGAGCTTGCCTTAAATCCAGCAATGAGCGGCATGAAAACATTATGGGATCAAAACAAGGTGGCAATTGTGCGCGGGGTTGGTTATCCAAATCCGGATCGCTCTCACTTCTCATCCATGGCGAAGTGGCAAACTGGATCACCAAATAACAACTTAAGCACCGGCTGGATTGGTCGATGGATTGATACCCAGAAAGAGGATCCAATGCTGGCGATATCACTGGGCTCTGTGCTGCCACCATTATTTGCTGGGGCAAAAAGATCTGGCTCCGCCCTGCCAATTGGTGGCCTAGTTATTCCTAAAGGAGTAACTGGTGCTCAACTTCAGAAAATCTCCACCCCTTCAGCCAAAGATTCCAAGTTAATGGCGGCAAGTGCCACATCAATGCGAAATCTCTTCTCGGTTTCAACTGATGTACAGCCAGTATTAAAAGCACCAGCACCCCTTGCCCCTGATCTACCAACTATTAATGGTGGCAATGCAGGGGGTGATAACAACCTGGCGCAACAATTAGATGTAGTGGCAAAACTTATTGCTGCAGATTCACCAACAAAGGTTTGGTCAGTCTCCCTTGGTGGCTTTGACACCCATGCAAATGAGGCAAATGCCCAAGCTGCATTACTTGGTGTGGTCTCATCATCTATCTATAGATTTATGAGTCAATTAAAATCAACAACTAGAAGTAATGATGTAACTGTTCTGATCTACAGTGAGTTTGGAAGACGGGTAGCGGCAAATGGATCAGATGGAACAGATCATGGCACCTCCGGACCAATGTTTGTTATTGGAAACTCTGTTAAGGGTGGTTTCTACGGAGATCAACCATCCCTAAAATCATTAATCAATGGTGATCTGGCAGTAACCACAGATTTCAGAGATGTTTACGCCTCTTTGCTTGAGGGAGTATTAAAATCTCCAGTAGAACCGAGTTTGGGTAATTGGAGTGGCAGAGTAAATTTCTTAAAAACTGCTTAACTAAGCAAAGGTTAAGGGTTCAAACTTACTTTTCCAAACGCCACCACAAAAATCACACTCATAAATGGTTGCGCCAGTTGGTGCCCGGTACTGATCAACTTTTTCACCGCCACAAAACTTACAAAAGGTGCCGATTAGGTATGTCATGCCCTGCTCTCCTTAAGCTCTCGTTAAACGATAAATTCATTAGTGAAATCGAAAGTGGTTGGCGACCGGTGCCAGAAATGTTGTCCAGAAAGATTCGGAGTGATACTTGCGTTTTTTATGAAAAATTGAGGCGATAAACCCTGCTGAATGAGCGCAGTGATTTACCAAATGACCTTGGATATCATGGTAGTGATCAAATGATTCATTGCCACAGTATCGACAAAAAGTAGCAAATTTGTTGGTCATTGTCTTACTCCCATCATTAGATGATTTTCAGTAACGCCAAAGTAACTAGGAAATAAGGCCAAGCTGCGAAATCCATCTGAACTACATATGATCTTTTGAGAAATATTGGCCTATTAAAAAACCAACGCAGCGCAGTAGTTAACTTAAGGTTACTTTCAGGGTTTATTCATATGACGTTTACCTTCTACCGCCAGCTACCCACCTACATTTTGGTACTTTTATCTCACTTCCCTAACCAAGAAACTTTAAAGAGTGGGGAGGTATCATGGGTCAAATCATTGAGTTTCCATGTTGCTTGTATTGCCATTCAAATCAACTTGGCATATTTCTGACTGGAAATAACAATCCAATGGTTATGTGTGATGAGTGTGGTTATGCCTGCCGGGCATCAATTGAACACTTTGATCAGCCTTTAACTAAAGTATCAATTTGCTAACTCGGCAGCTTCGCTGCCTTAGCCAGTTGAGGTAATTTCACACCTCCTCTACCCTGCTTACTGCTTTTTTAAGCAACTTAATTGACATTTACCCTATCTTCGCTAACTTAACATCATGCATGCAGTGGTAATTGGCGCAGGTGTGATTGGTTCATCAATTGCATTGCAATTAAGACGTCTTGGTCATGATGTAACAGTGGTGGAGCGAAACTCAGCAGCTGGCATGGGTTCCACTAGTGCCTCCAGCGCCGTAGTCAGATTTAATTACTCAACCTTTGACGCAGTTGCCCTCTCCTGGGAGTCATACTTTTTATGGAAAGAGTTCAAAGATTTAATTGATGGTGCAAATGGATATGCAAAGAATCCATTAAGTAATTCGCAAGAGCATTACGCCCACCTCGAAGATCGTGGTTATGTGATGTTGGATGTGCCAGTTCTATCAAATGATAAAACTATGGCGCTCTTTGATCGGGCTGGTATTCCTTATGAAATCTGGGATTCAGAGCAATTAAAGATTGGTATGCCAGGAATAGATGCTGGTAGGTACTGGCCAAACAAACCAGTTAAGTCAGATGAGTTTTGGGATGAGTCAAGTGAGGAGTTAGGAGCCATATTTTCTAAGCATGGTGGCTATGTCTCAGATCCCTTACTTGCTGCACAAAACTTTGCGATGGCAGCAAAGCGGGAGGGAGTAAATTTTAGATTTAAAAAAGCAGTTGTTGGCATTGAAAAACAGGATGGAAGAGTTTGTGGGGTGAAGGTTAAAGATTTTGATTCTCAAAGTAAGAAGGCTTTGGATACTGGGGTTGAGGTAATTACCGCTGATGTTGTGGTGAATGTGGCAGGACCTTGGTCTACTTTGATAAATCAAATGGCAGGTGCTGGTAGTGATTTCACGATGGAGTTAAAGCCACTTCGGGCTGAGGTGCACCAAATATCAACTCCAAAAGATATTTTGCCAGGTCCAATCATGGGTGATTTAGATCTTGGCACCTATGTCAGATCAGGTGCTGGTGGAATTACCTTAGTTGGTGGCACCGAGCCAGAGTGTGATGTGTTGGAGTGGGTTGAGCCAGACAAGGTTGATGAGGTAAATATGACAAGAACTGTTGAAGTTTTTGAATCTCAAACATATCGATTTGCTAGAAGATTTCCAGCAGCTCAAATCCCCTCCACTCCAGTTGGTGTAGTTGGTGTTTATGATGTTTCATCTGATTGGACGCCAATTTATGACAAAACTGATGTGCCAGGGTTTTATGTGGCGATAGGAACTAGTGGAAATCAATTTAAAAACGCCCCTGGTGCTGGCTTGATTATGGCGCACCTAATTACCCAGGTGGAAAAAGGTGCTGATCATGACAGTGAGCCAGTGGTTTATCAATGCACAAAAAGTAAAAGCGCTATTAATTTAGGGACTTTTTCTAGAAAGCGCGAGCGCAACTTAACTAGCGGAACGGTAATGGGTTAAGCAAGTAAAGCGGTACTAATGGCCTAGGTAAGCCTTAGTAACCTTGTCATCAGCTCGTAGCTCTTTAGCACTTCCACTGATCTTTACCTTGCCAGACTCTAAGACATAGGCACGATCTGCAACATCAAGTGCTGCCATCGCATTCTGCTCAATTAACAAGATTGTTACTCCTTGTTGGCGAATCTTCACAATAGTGTCAAAAATCAACTCAACTAATACTGGTGCCAATCCCATAGATGGCTCATCTAACAATAACAATTTAGGATCGCCCATTAACGCCCGGCTCACTGCGAGCATCTGCTGTTCTCCACCAGACATAGTGCCAGCTCGTTGATCAATTCGCTCTTTTAATCGCGGAAAGAGATCAAGCACCTTAGCCATATCAGCTGCTACCTCTGCTTTGTTATTTCTAAGAAATGCACCCAACTCAAGATTTTCCTTTACCGTCATTCGAGGGAAAATTCTTCGCCCCTCAGGTGAGTGGCAGATTCCCATCCCAACAATCTCATGACCTGGTACGCCATCAATTCGCTTGCCATTAAATAAAATCTCACCAGATTTGGGTTTAATTAATCCTGAGATGGTGCGAAGTGTGGTTGATTTACCAGCACCATTTGAACCAATTAAGGTGACAATCTCACCTTGATTAACGGTGACTGATACATCTTTGACTGCAACAATTTTGCCGTAGGCAACTTGAATATTCTTAACCTCTAACATTGCACTCATTTTCTAGCCGCCTTAGCTTTACCCAAGTACGCCTCGATCACTCGTGGATTACTCTTAATCTCATCCGGTGATCCTTCGGCGATCTTCTCACCTTGATCTAGCACGGTAATTCTTTGTGAGAGCGCCATAACTACCTTCATATCATGTTCAATTAACATCACTGCGATATCACGCTCTGCAACTAATTTATTTATGAAATCAATAAATACCTGTGACTCCGCAGCATTCATGCCAGCAGTTGGCTCATCAAGTAATAGCACCTTTGGCTCCAGTGCTAAGGCTCTTGCCACCTCCAGTCGGCGTTGATCACCGTAAGAAAGATTTCTTGCAAACTCATGAGTCCATTTACCCACTCCAGAAAAATCAAGGATCTCCTGTGCCCGATCCTCAGCCTCACGCTCCTCTTTGCGTTGCTTTTTGGTACGCAAGATTGTGGCGGAAATGCCAGCTTTTAAGTGTGAGTGCATAGCAACAAGTAGATTCTCTTGCGCTGTCATAAGTCCAAATAGGCGGATGTTTTGGAAGGTTCTAGCAATACCAATCTCTGCGATTTTATGTGGCGGTAGATCAGTAATATCTCGATCACCGTAAATAATATTTCCAGCAGATGGTTTATAAAGCCCAGTTAAAACATTAAAGAAGGTGGTCTTGCCAGCACCATTTGGGCCGATAAGTGAGACGATAGATTTATTTGGAATATTAAAGGTCACATTATTTACTGCAAGTAAACCACCAAACTGCACTGAGATATTTTTAGCCTCTAATACATTACTCATGGGGTTACTTACCCACTTTCTTTTTACCAACAGAATCTGCTTCATCCAACTCATCTTCATTTAGCATCAACTTCAAACGAGATTCAGGTAGCAAGCCCTCGCGTCTAAATAACATCATCAGAATTAGTACTAATCCAAAGATTAAGAAGGTGAAGGAGGCAAAATCAATCTTGGTGCCAAAGGTGTCGTTGTAGACCCGACCAAAGGCTGATAATCCATTGCCATTTACCCAGGAGAGCACAAATGCACCGAGAATTACTCCCCAAACATTTCCCATTCCGCCAAGTACTACCATCGCAAGTAAGAAGATGGAGATAGTGAAGTTGAAACGTTCTGCGTAAACACCATCCACGTGGGTAGCAAATGCCACACCACCAAGGCCGCCAGCAAAGGCACCAACTGCATAAGCTGCAAGTTTTGTGCGCATCAACGGCACACCCATCATGGAGGCAGCAAGCTCATCCTCACGGATTGCCAGCCATGCCCTTCCTAATCTGCCACGACGAAGCCGTAGTGAGATAAACACCATCACTGCGGTAAGTAGCAAGAAGATTAGTAATTTCCACCCAAAATCAAATGGCCCAAGATCCTTCACTCCAACTGGAATCGGATCCACCCGCACAATTCCGCGGGTGCCATTTGAGATATTAAAGCCAAAGAAGTTTTCACCATTGAAAAATACCTGCGGAATAATCTCGCCAAAACCAAGTGTTACCAGCGCTAGGTAATCACTCTTTAAACGCAGGGTTGGTGCACCAATTAATATTCCAAAGAGGGCGCAGACAAAGCCACCAATAACTAAGACCATCCAGAAGTTAATATGAATGCCTGGAGCTGCTGCTGGAACTGATCCTAAGAAATGAAGATTTAAAAAGTAGAAAAACTCTGACATAAACCAACCTGCGCAGTAGCCACCAATTGCCCAGAATGCAACATATCCAAGATCTAGCAAGCCTGCGTAACCAACCACAATATTTAGGCCTAGCGCCATGATCACATAAACCAAAGATTCATTTACCGCAGCAGGTGGCATCCAACGATTTACAACGTTGTAAATTCCAGAAGGTAGGCCATCCCAAGGTAGCAAAAATTGGTAGGTGATAAAGAGAATTAATCCAGCAATTGAGTAACCAATTATCCACTTGCGATTTGATCTAGTGACATTATTTGCTACTGAGGTTTTGGCCATAGTCTTTACACCTTTTCCGTAACTGCTTTGCCCAATAAACCAGCAGGCTTAAAGACCAAAATAATAATCAAGATGGTGAACACAACTGATTGTGACCATTGCTGGCCAAATGCAATTGGCAAGCCATCATTTAATCCCTGAATAAGGCCGATAAGTAATCCACCAATAACCGCTCCCCATAGATTGCCAATTCCACCTAGTACGGCGGAGGTGAATGCAATCAAGCCCAGCTGGAATCCTAGGTTGTAGTTAGTGGTACCAATAGATTGCTGATACAAAAGTCCGGCGGCTCCCGCCATCGCACCTCCCAAAGCAAATGTGAAGGCGATTGTCTTATTCACATTGATGCCCATCAATGTTGAAGCATCTCTATCTTGTGAGGTTGCCCGCATAGCTTTACCCTGCTTGGTGCTGGTGACCAAATAATTTAATCCAACCAGTAACGGGAATCCAATTAAAAACAACCAAATTGTGGTCATGCTGATTCGAATCTCACCAATATAAATGTCACTGTTAGGAATCACTGTTGGCCACTGCCGTGGAGTAGATCCATTCCATTTCAAACCAATAAAGTTCAGTAAAAACGACATACCGACTGCGGTAATTAAAGGTGCAAGCCTGGGTGCGTGCCGCAGCCTCCGATAAGCAAGCCGCTCAATCAAAACATTTATAACCGCTCCAAAGATCATTACCGCTATCAAACATAATCCAAAGGCAAACCAGCCATAACCATTTGATTGATCAGCGCCAAGCCAATATGTGATAAAGAAAGAGGAGAAAACGGCGCTAAGCATAAATAGATCACCGTGAGCAAAGTTGATCAACTCAATAATTCCGTAAACAAGTGTGTAGCCAAGGGCGATTAGCGCGTAGATAAGGCCATTTCGAAGTCCAGAGATCGCTACCTGCACAAACTGCTCTGGTGCTTTGATTAAATTTGCTAACATCCAAATTGCTGCCAGCAAGCTGATGACAATGGCGCCAGTGCGCTCAATTCGTTGCTGACGAATTTGACCAGGAGTGCCTTTAAAACTCTTTGTCTCAACCGCTTTATTCACTTGCACTCCCTCTAGACCTTCAAAACTCAGTAGTAAACCTTAAAACCTTGGTAAAAGATACAACAGTAATGGGGATTTGATAAGAGCAATTTAAAGAAAGAACTTGTATAAGTAAATTTGGGTGGCTCATTTCAGAGCCACCCAAACCTTTACTGCTTTTAAACCAGAATTAATTGATAGTGATCTTCTTTACGAAGGTCTCTTTCTGGTCTTTAACTGTGAGAATAGTGATGTCCTTTGAAAGGATATCGCCATTGGCATCGAACTTAAGTTCTGTACCCACTACTGATTCCTCAGCAGGGATTACAACAGTTTTCATTGCCTCAAATACACCCTTACGAGTTCCGTCAGATGCTGCAATTGCTGCAAGAATTACTTGAGCTGCTGCTGCACCATAAACGGAGAATGAGCTAGTTGGAGCCTCACCGTACTCCGCTAGGTAGTCAGCTTGGAACTTCTCTGCTGCGCCACCTGTTGGGAATTGGTCAATTGAAAGACCAGTAAATGAAAGGTATGCACCGGCTGCTTCTGGCAGAGCCAAGAAGTCTGGGTATCCAGTAAAGCCGTCTGGCATCATGAACTTAACTTTGGTGTTATCGCCAAGGTACTTAACCTTGTCTTTTACTAACTGTCCACCGTTAAGGTCAAAGATTCCGCCAACATAAACCATATCTGGCTTTGTTGCCTTGATCTTTGTAAACAATGCTTCGTAGTTAGGAGCTTTATCATCCCAACCAGTTCCAGCATCTCCATCTGCAAGCAAGGTTAGACCTAGTGCTTTAGCAGCTGAAGTGAAAGAACGTGCAACACCGATTCCGTATGTTTGACGATCGTTAAGTACATAAACTCTCTTAACGCCAAGGCTGGCAGCAAACTCTGCTGCAGCATTTCCTTGGTTATCATCAGTTGTTACAACTCGGAAGTAGTTACGTGCACCTGTTGGGTAATATTTCTCTGGCTCGCCTGCATCCCATGCCTTTGTAAGACCTGGGTTTGTGTTTGCGTTAGAAACCATGATCATTGGACCATCTGGATCTTGATTTAATACCGGAACAATAATCTTTGCACAACCTGAGTTGTAAGTTCCCATTACAGCAACTTCATCCTTAGCAGCAACGTGTGCTTGGGCGTTCTTTGCGCATTGCGCATCATCCCATGAACCTTTTGCTGCAGTTGAGTTGTCATACTCGCGGAAACCAATTGTGAATTCGCCAGCTTTGTTACCAGCTTGCTTTAGCAATAAATTAATTGCGTTGTTTGTTGATTTACTCTGATCTGCAGATCCGCCCTGTAGTGGTAGGTCAGATGCAATGAAAAGATCAGAAGAAGATGAGGAGCAAGATGTCAGCACTAAGCTCACTGAAGCAGCAAGAGCGACAACCGCAACCTTTAAACGGTTCTTTTTCATCAAGGGGTTAAACCTTTCTTAGTTTTACACAGCCAACAGATGCCAACTATGTGTGGGGAAAGGTTAGAGGCTCGGGGATTTTTTCGCCAACCGAGAGTGAGCCTAGAACCGCCTGATAAGGCAGAAACTCAAGAAAAAACTACTCAAATTGGTGAAATTACAAAATTGTTATACGCACTCGGGGAGGTTGAGTGACCCACCCACCTCACGATTACTAGCGAGTACTTGATCCTATTCTGCCAAAGTAAACCAGGGCCAACATGATTGTTGCACAGATGAGCAGTGCCACAGTAATTGAAGTTGCTTGCACAATCCAAGCCAAAATAGTTTTAGCAATAAAAATAATAAAGACATTTACAAAACTAAGTTGTGCTACCGCCATAGCGTTTTGACCGTTAGACAACCGTCCTGCGATGGAGAAGAAAATTGGCGACATTGCAGAGCTGCCTAAACCTGCTAATAGAAATCCGAAAAACGCAAGCGCAAATGCTAAGCCTTTGCTTTTATCTTCCACAAGTTTTGAGGTGATGATCATCAAGCTAAATCCCAAGCCACCTACTAAACCACCTGTTTTAATCCAGAATTGTTCACTTTGATGTTTAAGCGCCCAACCAATTGAGTAGCGACCGATAATTAAGCCAATTAGATAGAGCAGATAATTTAAGGTTGCAATTGATGCCCCCATGCCAAGCTCCTCTTTACCAAACAAAGTTGCCCAATCTGCAATTGTAAACTCCATAATTGAGGCACAGAAGAATCCAATACTTAGAAACCAATTAACCTTGAACTTGAACTGCTTAATTGAGGTCACCTGATAAGCATCCTCGCCACTAGGTTTTTCTGGAAAGGTTTTAGATAACTTAGCAATACTAATCTGGGTAACAACCCAAAAAATAATCATTAAGAGTGTGATATGCCAAGTTATTGATATCTGATTTGAAATTATAAATGCAATGGCCGCTGTACTCATCGCCCCTGCAGCCCAAGCACCATGAAGCTTTGAAACAATTGGTGAGCCAATCTCATCTTGTCGATGCAGTGAATGGCCACTTGATGCAATATGAAATATTGAGACGCTCGCGCCTGCCGAAATATTAAGAATAAGAAAAAGCAAGGGTGAGGTGGTGTGTACTAATAGGCTATAAGAAACGGCAATTGCAGTCGCGCCAATTTGAAGTGATCGCTTAGCACCAATGGTATGAACAATTTGTCCCCCAATTAATAACATAATTATTGAACCAATCGAACCAGTGCCAAGTAAGGTGCCAAATGTTCCATTGTTCACATCTAAATTAGCTTTTAGATCTGGAGTGCGGGGAGCAAGCGACATAATAGAAATGCCAAATAAAAAGAAAATTAGACTTAGGTTATTCTTTTCTTGATTTGTGTACTCAGATTTATTGAAGTTTTTCAAAACAGCGCACTTGCCAATTGGCTTCTGGCCTTCACCAACCTGGGATCGGTGGGATCAACTAGATTAAATAGAGAGATCAGGTGTGCTTTCACCTTATCTCGATCATCACCGGAAAAGGATTTGACCGCTTTTATCAGCCGATCAAAGGCGGCTTCATAATTTCCAGTTGCTATCTCAATATCAGCACACATCATTTGGCTGGTCAGATCATCATCTTTTGCATTTTTTAAACTCAGTACTGGATCTAAGCCATCGATGCGGAGCATCAAATTAACCTGTGCTAACCCAACTACTGCAACCTGCTCATTTGGTTTTCGCTTAAGCCATGCCTCATATGAAAGCTTTGCTGCTTTGTAATCACCCTTCTCCATTGCCGCATATGCAGCCTCTTCTTCAGCCTCCATTGGAATCTCAGCTGGACCTTCAGGTGCGCTACCAACTCCTTTTTGGGAGGCTAGCTCAAGTAATTTATTAATTACTAATCTCACCTGATCAGCAGGTGGAACAGATTCAAAAAGGGGAAGTAATTGCTCTCCAATAATTGCAATTGCAACTGGCACTGATTTTATTTGTAGCGCTTGGGCCACCTGTGGTTGGGTATCAATATCTACTACGCCCAGTAACCAAGTGTTTTTATCAGCAATCTCAAGCTTTCCTAAAGTTTCTAATATCTCCTTTGCCTGCGCACTTCTGGTAGACCAAGCCAGCAAAATCACCACACACTCTTTGGATTTTGCAACAAAGTCAGCGACTAGATTCTCTTGCGTAACCGGCTTGCCATGAGTGGGAGTAACTGCTTCACCTGTTGGCTTTTTTAAGGTGGATAGATCAAAGGCATTGGCGAAGTTGGCACCTGCCATGCCTGGGATGGGTTTATTTGTACTCATCGATTAATTACCACCCCTGAATCCATTCGATACGGCAAAACCTTCTCAATGTAATCTGCAGTAGCAAAATCTAGCCCAACATCTCGGCCTAGTTTTTCACCCAAGTACCAGCGGTTCTCCAATACCTCATGAAATAACTGTGCTGGCTCAACTCTGCCCTTTAAGTTTTCTGGAACTTGATTTACCACCCGTCTAAATACATCAGAGAGCCACTGCTTTACTACTACAGAGTTGGAGGTGTTTGGGGCAAACTCTCTAGCTTTGTAACGATCATAGGAGGCAAGTAATCGCTTTGCCTGCAGCTCCTCTGTTTGTAATCCCATTAACTCATATAAACGATTAGCGTGATACCTTGCTGCAACCAACTTTGGTTGAAATCTAATTGACCCCTTATCCCCCGCTGTGGTTACCTCAACCTCCTCCACTGCAAAACCAAGATCTTGCAAACTTCGCATCGCCCGCTCCACCGCCTGGCGATCGGAGGCATCTAATATCTGTGGCTCCTTTAACATCTTCCACAATCGTCGATACCTTCTTATTACACCATCTGATGCTCGCACTGGGTCGATCTCTTGCGATAAAACTCCGGCGATAGCCAAGTCCTCTAACTCTGCTGCTACATTAAAGTGAGTTAGCTCTAGATCATGCTCGCGCTGGCCATCACTTAAAGATTTATGAAACTCACCTGTTTCTGCATCCACTAGATAGGCGGCAAAATCATTGGCATCTCTTCTAAATAAAGTATTAGAAAGTGAACAATCTCCCCACCAAAAACCAATCAGATGCATCCGCACCAAAAGTAAGGCGAGCGCGTTAGCCATATTTAAAATCTCAGTTGGTGTAACTGCGCTACTTAATATGACTCGATAAGGAAGTGAGTAAGGCAGATACTTAGTAACTAATGCGGATGGCAACTCATTGCCATCCTTATCTAATCTGCCCTCAATTACCGCAACCGGCTCCACAACTGGGGCGGTACGTTGGTTTAAATCGCGCAGTAATGTGTACTCTCGGTTGGCAAACTCTGAAACCGTCTCCTTGACTGCAAATATCTCACTATTACTTCGCTTTTGATCTGATCTGATTAATCTGACCACATGCCGTGATATTCCACGCATTGAGGTGAGGACCTCATCCTCGGGCCAATTTTCTAGCGGTTGATCCCAAGGCAGATTTGCCAAGGTTGCAATCTCCTCGCCCAATCCTTTGATTCGTAGCCCGCTCATACCCTTATTCTCTCTTATTTAACCTGCACTCACTAACCAAATCCGCTTACTGATGGCAAAAGCGGTTAAAATTACTAAATGGCTAGATTTAGTAAACCAAAAGTTGGTAGGAAATTAACACCACTACTTCGCCGTAAAGTTAAAGGCAACCTGCCAGAGGATTTTGGGATTGCTGGAAAACCAGTTGATACCACCCACCCCTTTTACTTTGGCTTTATGGTCACAGTTGGCGCACTTATCGCACTGACCACACTAAGGGCCCTGGCATCGGCAAGTTCAGTATTTATATTAATTATTATCGCAATTTTCTTAGCAGCTGGTTTAAATCCGGCAGTAATGTTTTTCCAAAACCGAGGCTTAAAGCGAGGCGCTGCGGTTGGCGCAGTAATGGCCTGCGTCGTAGCCTTTGTTGGTTTATTTTTTGCAATCGCAGCTCCGCCTTTAGTTGATCAAGGCAATCAATTACTGGATAACGCCCCGCAATTAGTTAAAGATTTAAATAACAACGCCTTTATTAATGATCTCAATCTTAGATACGGAGTTATTGATTCCCTGGAAAGCCGGCTTGATTCGGTGATTAAGGATGGCCAATTTGCCATCACCGCCTTTGGCGGCGTAATTGGGGTTGGAAAGGCTGTGGTTAGTGGCTTGTTCTCCGCCTTTACCATCTTAATTTTGACGCTTTATTTTTTGGCATCTCTGCCACAGGTAGTTAATATCAGTTTACGTTTTGTGCCAGCAACGAGGCGAGATCGGGTATCTAAGTTGACTAATGCAATTATTAGCCGAGTTGGTTCATTTGTTGGCGGCCAATCAATTATCGCTGCTCTGGCTGCAGTATTTATCTTACTTATGGGCTTAACAATTGGCATGCCATACCCAGGGCCACTTGCGATGGTGGTGTTAATCTGTGGCTTTGTTCCGCTCATTGGCCACTTCATTGGAATGACTATTGTTACTTTAGTAAGTCTTACCGATTCACTTACCACTGCTGCAATTGCACTCGGTGCTTATATTGTTTATGTGCAGATTGAAAATTATGTAATCACGCCAAGAATTATGCGAAAATCTCTGGCTATCCCTGGGTTGGTGACAATTATCGCTGCCCTGCTTGGCTCATCTTTACTGGGCTTGGTTGGTGGCTTATTAGCGGTGCCAATTGCTGCTGCAATTCTTCTTATCTTAGATGAGGTAGTTTTCCCAAGAGCTGATCAATCCTAAACTTCAATAGCAAGTGGCAATCTGCTGGGTGCAATAACCTTAACAATCTCACTTAACACCAAATGAACCATTGGCTCACCTACCCATAGGTGCTTAGCACCTGCCACATCAATCTGCTTTAAGTTTTTAACCTTTGAAAACTTCAGCTTTGCTGCTTCAGGCTTTAAGTAATCATCTAACTCAGGGATTAGTGCAGTAATCACTCTGCCATCTTTAATCCAAAAATCTAGATCATCCTGCGTGGTAGATAACATCGGTGGGCTTAGCAGTATTAACTCTTTAATTCTTTTATCTCTTGCATATTGCAATGCCAGCTCAGTACCAAATGACCAGCCGATTACATATAAAACTTTTGTCTTTAATTGCTCAAAACAGTAATCAAGAGCTGCTAATACATCTAACTTTTCACCTTTGCCATGGTCATACTCACCATCACTTTTTCCTGCTTCACTAACAGTTCCTCTGGTGTTAAATCTAATTATTTGAATTCCAGCCATGGCAGGTAATCGATTTGCTGCCTTTTTATATATATGAGAATCCATCATTCCCCCACCTGATGGGTTGGGATGAAGCATTAAAAGTGAGCCACTTACTTCACCCAGCGGGGTAGAAACCTCACCAACTAAATTAAGCCCATCGCTTGTTTTTATGGTTATTGCGCTGCGATTAGCGGGCAATACCGTTGAAGGGCGGATTAACTCTGGCACAAAAAGAGTTTACTCTTACCTTATGAACCTTGAGGCCACCTTTGATAAATGTGATCCTAAAACTGGTGAGGTAATTGCAAAGTATAAAAACTTTTCACTCGATGAGGTATCTGCCCAAGTAAATCTGGCCCAAACTGCAAGTATTCGCTGGCAAGAGTTTGGCTTCACCGCTCGAAAGCGCACCTTGCTTAAATGGGCTTCTTACATAACTAAAAATCAAAGTGAGATTGCTGCCTTAGTTGCAACTGAGTGCGGCAAACCATTAAGTGATGCGTCTTTAGAGGTTTCTATTTCAATTGACAATCTTGCTTGGGCAGCAAAGCATGCAGAAGAGATTATGCAAAAACAAAATCGCCCAGCTGGTTTATTGATGTTTAACATGAAGGCGCAGGTTCAAAGATCACCCCTTGGTGTGGTTGGCGTAATTGGTCCTTGGAATTATCCAATCTTTACTCCAATGGGCTCTATTGCTTACGCCTTAGCTGCTGGAAATGCAGTTGTCTTTAAACCATCTGAGTTCACACCCGGTGTGGGAAAGTGGCTGGCAGATTCATTTGCTCTCATTGCACCATTTGAAAATATCTTTGCAACGGTAACTGGCTTACCTGATACCGGTAGAGCATTAACTCAATCAAAGATTAATAAGCTCTCATTTACCGGATCAACTAAAACTGCTAAAAAGGTGGCAGAAAGTTGCGCGCAATCAATGATTCCAGTTGTGCTCGAATGTGGTGGCAAGGATCCAGTAATTGTGGCAGCAGATGCTGATATAAAACTTGCAGCCGAATACACACTCTGGTCTGCCATGGCTAATGCTGGTCAATCTTGTATTGGGGCAGAAAGAGTTTATGTGGTCGAATCTGTTGCTGATCAATTTATTGAAGAGATTAGTAAGATGGCAAAAAAGATTGAGGTTGGCAAAGATTACGGCCCAGCCACAATGCCATCACAATTAAATGTTATTCAATCCCATTTAGATGATGCCAAAGCAAAGGGGGCTAAATTCTTACTTGGGGGCGCTGATTCGGTAAAGGGCGCCTATGTTGAACCGGTAATAATGTTGGATGTGCCAGAGGATTCAACTGCGATGACGCAGGAGACCTTTGGGCCAACTATTGCTATTAATAAGGTATCTAATACTGAAGAAGCAATTAAGTTATCTAATGCCAGCTCCTATGGACTTGCTGCAGCAGTTTTCTCCAAGCGAGATGGTGAAAAGATTGCCTCAAAGCTTGCCTGTGGCATGGTCTCCATAAATTCAGTCTTTTTATTTGCAGCTGTTGCATCTGTGCCATTTGGTGGAGTTAAAGATTCTGGATATGGGCGCATTCATGGAGCTGAAGGTTTACTTGAGTACACCTACGCACGCACAGTAGTTAAAACTAGATTTAGAATTCCACTTAGAGTTACTACCTTCAAGCGCACAAAAGTTTCAGAAAAAATCATAACAACCTTGATTAAGCGCTTGCATGGAAGAAAGAAGTAGTACTACAAACTCTTTGCAATCCGATCAATACCTTCAGTGATTACTTGCGGGCTGGTTCCAAAGTTAAGTCGGACAAAGCTCTTATGTTTTGGTCCATATAAAACTCCACCATTTAATGCCACTTTTCCTTTTTCTAAAATCTTCGCTGCTGGATCATCCCCTAAACCAAGGGCGCTCATATCAAGCCAAGCAAGATAGCCAAAATCTGGAATTCGATACTTAACTTGCGGTAATTTGCTTTGCAGTAAATTGCTAAGTAATTTCCTATTCTCATCCAATGTGATCAACACTCCATCTAACCAATTAACAGAGTCTGCATAAGCAGCAGTTGATGCTACTGCGCCAAATAAAGATGCCCGCCAAGTTACCGCCAGTGGCATTTTATTTATTCGCTCCTGCAGCGCACTTGATTGAGTAATGATAAACGCACACTTAAGCCCAGCTAGGTTAAAGGATTTACTTGCGCTAGTAATAATAATTCCAACCTCTTTGGCAACATCACTTACAGCTAAGAAGGGTGTAAAAGTTTTTGCGTCATAGGAAAGAGGTGCATGGATCTCATCACTTAAAATCACCACTTGATAACGCTTTGCCAACTCAGCTAACGCACTTAATTGTTGCTTATCAAAAATAACCCCAACTGGATTATGTGGATGGCACAAAATATGGACCTTAACACCAGCCTTGTACTCTTTTTCAATCGCTACTAAATCTAATTTGTAATTTAAATCCTCCTCAATAAGAGGGGTATCAACTGTGGTGGCATTAACCTCAGTAATCCATCGCCAGATATTTTCATAAACTGGTGAGTTAAGCATTACCTTCTCACCTGGCTTAATTAGGGTGCGCATGATCTCCACAATGCCAACGCCAACATCAGTTGCCATGCGCATTTGTTTGGTATCAACCTGCCAACCCCAACGAGATAGTGAGAATTTGGCAAAGGCATCAAATAACTCTGGGAATGGTCCGAGGTATCCAGTATCTGATCGCTCGACCATATCTAATAAGGCAGCTTTTATTGCCGGGGCTGATTCAAAATCCATCTCAGCAACAGGTAGCGGCAGAACATCATTTGGAAATTGTCGCCACTTAACACTTTTACGTTTACGTAATTGATCAAGTGATAACGCTCGGACGACATCGGCCATAAGTGCAAGTATGCCACTTATTTTAAAAGAATTAGTAGGTTGCTCGCCCGCCTGAAATATCAAAAGTAAAGCCAGTTGTAAATGAACAAGCCTTTGATCCCATAAATGCAATTATCTCTGCAACTTCACTTGGCTCACCAAGACGGCCGGCTGGAATTTTTGAGATCATATAATCCAAAGTTTCTTTGGCGGTATTCACATTAATTGGCGTTGCAATTACGGCTGGAGCAAGTGCATTTATTGTTATTCCATCAACTGCAACCTCTTTAGCAACACCTTTTACAAAACCAATTAAGCCAGCTTTAGCGGTGTTGTAAGGGGCCATCTTGGGATTGCCCTCTTTACCGGCAATTGATGCCACCTGCACAATCCGGCCATACTTTTGTTTTTTCATAATTGGCAACACTGCTTGAGTTAACCAGATAGCACCAAAGAGATTAACCTCGATTACTTTTTGATAATCACTCCAAGTAATCTCCTCAACAAATTTTCCCGTAGGTCCTGGGTAGCCGGCGCAATTTACTAATGCATCAATTCTTTTATGTGTACTTCCTAGCGTTGCAATTAAATCCATAACGTTTTTTTGATTGGATATATCTAAAACCACAGCTTCGGCAGCTCCGCCTGATTTTGTAATCAGATCTACACACTCATCAATACCTGACTGATTTAAATCAATACAGATTACCTTTGCCCCACGGGATGCGATTAATTGGGCGGCAGATTTACCAATTCCACTACCTGCGCCAGTAACAATTACTACCTGACCTGCGTAGGAGATCTCTTGGAAAGCGCTGTTGTTACTCATTGTTATCCGATTATACTTGCCTAATCCTTTAATCTAAAAAGTGAATTGAAATGGAGCATGATGGCATCTTGGCCAAGCACGCGAGATCCCAAGGGCCCAATGAAGCGCTCCATTGGGATATTGAGCAAACAAAAAATTCAATCACAAGATGCAGATGGATTACCCGAATCTGGCAAGAGATTTGCCGACGGCAGCCGCTACAAAATAGAGATTCCATCGGTAGAAGGTCCGGCTGCATTTAAAACTGTAATTGACGAAGCAAAAAAACATAAGCTAGTAATACATCGCATCTCCCAAGGCTCTGGCATCATGATGCAAACTGATGATGAGATTAAGCAGATGGTCGCGATGGGTAAGAAGGAGAAGATTGAGGTTTGCTTATTTGTTGGGCCAAGGGCTTCCTGGGATATTGGAAAGCAGGTAAGTGCTAGTGCTGGCGTGATTGCATCGCCAACTCTTCGCGGTGGTGATCAACTTAGATTTGCATTAGAGGATGTAATAAATGGCGTAAATCTTGGGCTTCGAAGTGTTTTGGTGGGAGATCTTGGATTATTAAAGGTATTAGGAGATGCAAAGCGCAAGGGTGATCTGCCTAAGGAGTTAATTCTTAAAACTTCAGTGGCGTTGGTTTGTAATAATCCAGCAACCGCTGCACTCCTAGAAGATCTTGGTGCCTCTACTTTAAATTTAGCCACTGATCTCTCCTTGCAACAAATTGCTGCCATAAGATCACAGGTTGATCTACCAGTTGATATTTATGTTGAAGGGCCAGATGATTTTGGTGGTGCGGTAAGACATTATGAAACACCAGATTTGGTAAGAGTGGCTGCTCCGATTTACTTAAAGTTCACACTCAGAAACTCACCGGGTTTATATCCCGCAGGTGCCCACATCCAAGGATTGGTTGAGTCAACTGCGAAAGAGCGGGTGCGCCGTGCTGCAATTAGCAAGGCGATATTAGATAGGTATGGTTTTAAAAAATAAAATGACTAATCCCGCGCCGCTTAAGCTTTTAATCTTTGGGGGCACAGGAGTATTGGGTCAGGCGATTGCCACAAAGTTTAAATCTCATAATTATGAAGTCACCTACGGTGTTCGAAAAATAAGTAATCCTAAGGATCAGTTCCAACTGCCAATTGCTGACTCTTCATTTCCAGAGCTACTAAAAGGTCAATTATTTGACACAGTAATTTTTGCCCAGGGAGCCAACATCAATGATTCAGTGATTAATAATTCCTTAGATGACCTAAACAAACTGTTTGAAGCAAATGTTAGTTTTATTACCGAAACTACTAAAGCGCTTATTTCTCGCAACTTGATTAAGAGCAAAGGGAAAATGGTGGTCTTGAGCTCCTTTTGGGAGCAAGTAACGAGGCAAGAAAAGATGTCCTACACAATCACCAAGGCTGCAGTTGGTGGCTTGGTTAGATCGATGGCGGTTGATTTAGGTAATGCCAAAGGAATTTTAGTTAATGGATTGCTGCCTGGAGTAGTTGATTCACCAATGGCACGGGGATTACTAAAGCCAGAACAGATTGAAAATGTTGAGTGGCAAACTCCCGGACATAAAATGGTGGTACCAAGTGATGTGGCAAATGCTGCTTACCTGCTTGGCTGTGAAGACAACACTGCAATCTCTGGACAATCTTTATTTGTTGATTACGGCTTTGCCATCGCCCGGGTTCTTTAGGCGCTATTTGTGAGTGTAGAACTTCTTAATAAGGATACTGTTGTTCAATATCTGACTGACAAAAATATTATCTCTGCCACTGATAAGGCTGAGGTTGAGGTATTAACTGGCGGTGTATCAAATGTAGTTCTGGCTATTACAACTGCAGATCAAAAACTGGTTTTAAAGCAGGCATTAGCCGAGCTTGCAGTGAGTGAAAAATGGCTAGCTGATCAACGCCGTGCAATTGTGGAAGCAGATGCTATTAAATTGTTTAACCAATTAAGCCCAGCTCAAGTGCCAAAGTTGATATTCCTAGATCCAGAGCGTTTTATTCTTGTGCTAGAACGTGTACCAGTAGGTAGTACGGTTTGGAAATCTGATTTACTTGCTGGAATTATTAATCCAGATGTGGGTGCTGGTTTAGGAAAGACGCTTGCCACATGGCATAACTATGGCGAAGTTACCGCTTCAGCCAGGATTAAATTTATGGAAGATACTCTGTTTGAACAACTGCGCATTGATCCCTTCTACCGTTTTGTAGCTGCCAAAAGTCCACAAATTGAGGTTCCAATTAGAAAACTTATTAATGAATTAGAGGGTGATAAAACCACAATTGTGCACGGAGATTTCTCCCCGAAAAACATTATGGTTTCTATGGATGATCAGATTTACATTTTAGATTTTGAAGTCACTCACGTCGGAAATCCGGTCTTTGACCTGGCTTTTTTAATCGCACATTTGCTCTGTAAATTCTTTCGAACCGAAGATCGCCTGCAGGCTAAGCTTTTAAGTAATACTGCAAATACCTTTACCGCAGAGTATGCCCAACTAAGGTCGATCTCACCCACGGTGGCAAAGCACGCCGCCCTAATTGCACTTGCCAGAGTTGAAGGTAAATCACCAGTAAATTACCTAAACCAAGTACAACAGAAGAAAATACAAAGCTTTACCAAAGCAGTTTTAGCGGATAATGCTAAATTACCTGTTGCAAATCTATTTGAGATGAGCGCTAAGTGAAAATTACCAAGGTATTTGGTTATCAGGTTTTAGATTCCAGAGGCAGGCCAACAGTTGCAGCATCGATATCACTCACTGATGGCTCAACTCATACCGCCAGGGTTCCTTCAGGTGCTTCAACCGGTTCTCATGAAGCTAAAGAGTTGCGTGATACTGGCAGCAAGCATGCCGAAAAGTTTTTTGCAGGTGCATCTGTCCAATTAGCCGTCGCCAATATCAATGAGAAGATTGCGCCGCTACTGATTGAAGATCAGATAAGTTTAAGTTCAGTCGATAACAAGTTGAGCGAGTTAGATCCAAGTATTGATCACGCTCAGTTAGGTGCCAACGCCACGCTAGCGGTTTCTCTAGCTGCTGCTTTAGCTGATGCTCATGGGCAGAACAAATCACTGGCGCGATATTTCACCGCCGAAAAACAACTACTGATTCCAATGCCGATGGTTAATATTTTATCTGGCGGTGCACATGCAAATCGCACCATGGATATTCAAGATATTTTAATAATTCCAGTGGGCGCCAAATCATTCACTCAAGCTCTCTCTTGGATCGTGGCCATCCGTGAAATGGCAGCTAAGTTGGGCAAAGAGTCAGGAGCGGTGACAAATCTGATTGCAGATGAAGGCGGGCTAGCAATTGCATTTGATTCCGTTGAAAAGGCTTGTGAATTTGTCACAAAATCAATTGAAAAAGTGGGACTGAAGGTGGGCACTGAAGTTGCACTTGCGCTAGATGTAGCTGCCACACAATTTTTTGATGGAAATAAATACAATTTTGCAACTACTAACAAGAGTTACACATCTGCCGAGTTTGTTAAATACATCGGTGATCTAACATCTAACCAGCCAATTATTTCAATTGAAGACCCATTTGCAGAGGATGATTGGCAAAGTTGGCAGAATTTTTCTGAAATTGCTCCTAAGAAACTGCAGGTTATGGGTGATGATTTACTCACAACAAATCTAGATCGCTTAAATCAAGCAATTGCCAGTAAGAGTGCAAATGCAATATTGATTAAAGCAAATCAAAATGGTTTAGTCACCTCAACTCTTAATGTGTTAAAACAGGCTCGAGCAAACAATTTCAATACTGTCGTTTCGGCTAGATCTGGTGAAAATGAGGATTCTTGGCTAGCAGATTTAGCTGTTGGCTGGAGTGCTGGTCAGATTAAGGTGGGGTCAACTCATGGCTCTGAAAGGAATGCAAAGTGGAATAGGTTGCTTGAGCTTGAGGCAACAGAGGAGTGTAGGTTCTTAAATCCTTTTAATTAATGTGAGTGGCGCGGAACGTAATCGCCACTGCCACCAACTAAGAAATCAAGATCAGCCCCAAGATGTGCTTGTTGCACATGCTCGATATACATCTTGCTCCAACCACGGTCTGCTTTAGGTTTTGGTGCTACCCAAGCTGCTTTACGTTTTGCTAACTCCTCAGATGAAATAAGTAAATTTAATTTACGATTTGGCACATCAAGTTCAATCTCATCACCATTTTGCACAAACGCAAGTGGTCCACCAGCAGTTGACTCTGGCGAGACATGCAAGACCACCGTGCCATATGCGGTTCCACTCATTCTGGCATCTGAAATTCTCACCATATCGGTAACACCTTGATCTAACATTTTCTTTGGCATCGGTAGATTTCCGACCTCTGGAAATCCGGGATAACCCTTTGGGCCAGAGTTTTTTAGAACCAAAATAGTATCGGCGGTAACTGGCAAATTTGGATCATCAGCAACTTTTAAGTACTCCTCAATCTCATTAAATACAAGTGCTTTTCCTTTGTGTGTTAATAACTTTGGTGTCGCAGCTGATACTTTAATAATCGCGCCATCTGGAGCGAGTGAGCCTTTAACCACCACGATTCCACCACCAGCTGCTTGAAATGGCTTACTTACTGGGGTAATCACCTCTTTATTCCAATTTTCAGCTCCTTCGATATTTTCCTTCACAGTGTTACCAGTTACGGTGATGTGGTCGGTGTGAATTAAGTTTGCGATCTCCTTCATGACAGTTGGCACACCACCTGCATCGAAAAACTCTTCCATCAGATATTTACCACTTGGCATCATATTTGCAATGACGGGAACATCTTTACCCAATTTATCAAAATCATCTAGATTCAATGGCACGCCCACTCGACCAGCAATTGCTAATAAGTGAACCACTGCATTGGTTGAGCCACCGATAGCAGCTAATATCTTGATAGCATTTTCAAATGCTTTGCGATTTAATATTTTTGAAAGCCGCAAATCCTCTTCCACCATCTTCACAATTCGACGACCAGATAAGGTTGCTAAGGTAAATTTGCGTGAATCAACCGCTGGAATTGCAGCCGCTCCTGGTAGTTGCACACCAAGTGCTTCAGTAACACATGCCATAGTTGAAGCAGTTCCCATTGTCATGCATGAACCTTGGCTACGTGCAGAGCAAGACTCCATCGCCATAAACTCTTCAAAACTGATCTTGCCGCTTCTGACCTGCTCGCTATATTTCCAAACTAAAGTTCCTGAGCCAACTGGTTGACCTTGATATCTACCATTGAGCATCGGTCCACCAGTGATCATCAGTGTTGGTAGATCAACACTTGCTGCTCCCATTAATAATCCAGGTGGTGTCTTGTCGCAATTGCCAAGTAATACAACACCATCTAATGGATGGGATCTAATTAACTCTTCAACCTCCATCGCCAACATATTGCGATATAACATTGTGGTTGGTCGCTGTAAGGATTCACTAAGTGACATCGCTGGAAATTCAAGTGGAAAACCACCTGCCTCCCATACTCCACGCTTTACTGCTTCTGCCACATCATCTAAGGATCCATTACAAGGATTTAACTCCGACCAGGTATTGGCAATACCAATTACTGGTCTGCCATCAAATACATCAGGGGCATATCCTTGATTGCGAAGGCGCTCTCGGTGGATGTAACCACCCTTATCTTTTAATCCAAACCAGTACTGGCTGCGGCGATCAAATTTCTCTTCGCTCACGCTCACCCTTCCGGCTCACTTTCAACTCTCAAATATTGAGAAAATTCCTATGTTAAGGTTTTCATATTCTAGTTCATAACCAGAAAAACTTCATCTCAATGAAAGTGAAGGACAAATGAGAATCGCACGCCTAGGTCAGTTTGGTAAGGAAAAGCCAGCAGTACTTGTCTCAGATACTGAGGTGGTATTTGTTGATGACTTAGTTGCAGATTTCAATCGAGTTGAGTTAGAGAATGGCGCAATCGCAAAGCTTGAAAAAGCAGATTTAAGTAAGCGAAGTAAGGTAAAGATTGCAGATTATAGAATTGGCTCTCCTGTTGCCCGCCCAACCAAAGTCATTTGTGTTGGCTTAAATTACGCAAAACATGCAATTGAATCTGGAATGACTCCTCCGCCTGAGCCAGTTATTTTCATGAAGGCACCCGACACAGTAATTGGCCCTAATGATGATGTTGCAGTGCCACCTAATTCAACTAAAACTGATTATGAGGTTGAGTTGTGTGTGGTTATCGGAAAAAATGCGCTTTACTTGAATTCTCCTGAACAAGCAGCGGAGTACATTCTTGGATACACAATCTCACAAGATGTGTCTGAGCGTCACTGGCAGGTGGAACGCAGTGGCCAATGGGTGAAGGGTAAATCTTTTCCAACATTTAATCCTATGGGTCCGTGGATTGTAACCCAAGATGAGCTTGCAAAAAATAATCTATCGGCAGACAACCTAAACCTCTCATGCACTGTTGATGGTGAGGTAAGACAAAATTCAAGTACAAATGATTTGATCTTCGGTATTAATCATTGCGTTTGGTATATCTCACAATTTATGGAGTTAAAAGCAGGAGATGTAATAAACACTGGAACACCGGAGGGTGTGGGTATGGGATTTAAACCTGAGAAATTCCTAAAAGGTGGGGAAAATATCATCACTACTATTGAAGGAATCGGAACTATTAAGAATAAGGTTATAAATTTTAAGTAATTAATTAATTACTTTATTGCTTCGCTCTCCATTAATTACTCGCTCAATTCCATATGGATTACCATTTTGCAACTCTGCAGGTAATTGCTTATCTGGGAAATTTTGATAAACCACTGGTCTAACAAAACGATATAAGGCATCTAAACCAACTGAGGTGGTATGACTGGATGAAGCTGGCCACTGTCCACCATGGTTTTGGGCAGCTGTGACTGAGACTGAGGTAGGAAATCCATTCCAGATTAGGCGCCCGGCAAGTTGAGAGAGTTGATTCACTAAGGCTGTTACATCTTCATTACTGCCCGCATGAATAGCTGATGCTAATTGCCCACTCATTGCCTTGGCAACTGTTAAGAATTGATCAAATGGTGCTCGAATAATTACTGAGGTTGGCCCAAAATGTTCCTCTAATAGATCATCATGGTTATTAACATCCTTCCAATCAACTACAAAAATACTTGGAGTCACGCCAAATCCTTCAGGGTTATTCACTCCGGTAATTACCCGAACTGCTTTAGCTTTGCTGATTGAACTGATTGCTTCGATAAATCTGCTGGCAATACCTTTATTTAATAATGGCCCAACTTTTTGTCCTGAGATATATGCTTCTACTTGTTCAATGAATTTATCGCCAAGTGAGTCATTTGGCACCACAATAATTCCAGGCTTAGTGCAAAACTGGCCAGAGGCAAGCAGGGCTGAATCCATTGCAGCCTTTGCCAACTCCTCTGACTTTTCAACTAAAGATGTGGGGGTGAAAAATACTGGATTTAATGATCCCATTTCGGCATAAACAGGAATGGGGACTTCTCGCTCTTGCGACAACTTAATTAATAATTTACCAACTAATCCAGATCCAGTAAATCCAACCGCAGTGATTTCTGGTGCTTTTGCCAACCAATGTGTAATTTCAGGATTAACTCCCTGCACAAGAGTAAATATCTCCTTAGGTAATCCTTGTGAAGTAATCGCCTTAATGACCGCTTCATAAACCATTTGACAGGTATTTGGATGTGATGGATGTGCTTTTACAACAACTGGGCAGCCAGCTGCCAACGCGGATGCGGTATCACCGCCAGCAACTGAGAAGGCAAGTGGAAAATTAGAGGCTGCAAAAATCGCAACAACTCCGAGTGGTTGTTGAGATTTGCGTAGATCGGGTCTTGCAACTGGCAGATAATTTAGATCTGCCAAATCAATAATCGGCAATAGGTGTGCGCCAGTTTTTACCAGCTCTGCGAATGCGCGTATCTGGATGACTGTGCGCATTACCTCTCCGCTTACTCGAGCCATTGGCAACGCTGTTTCCAAGTGTGATATTTCAGCTAGTTTTTCTTTTTGCGCTTCAATTTCATTTGCGATCGCATTTAATAAGGCGGCTCTTTGGGTTGGATTTGTTCCAGCCAATTTTGACTTAACTTTTTCAGCAGATTTAATGGCGGCGCTGGTTAGGTCAAAATCCCACTCCGTGATCGCAGATCCAACAGATTGGCCTGTTGCTGGATTAACTGCGGTAAATGTCTTGCTCATTTGCCAACTATAACTAGAAACTTATAAATTAAATATTTCTCTCCCGGCCATCTCAGTATCTAGGAGCATTACGTGTGCGCTCAACCTTTGGTTTTCGCAGATTTCGCTTACTCCAACAGATGTTATGCCAATGCCGCCTCCCGCTTTGATCATGTTCCAACCAAGCTACTGTGTGCGGAGTGGCCATGGGAATTATCTGATCACAGCCTGGGCAACGATATGGTTTATTTGAGGTTGAACCACTAATTTTTCTAACTACGTAAATTCCGTCATCATGCTCTTCAATTGACTCATTTGAGGTTGTGATATCTCGCTCATCATCAGCGATGTTGACCCTTTTAACCTTGTTTTTCGGCTTCATTTTACGTGGACTCACAGGATTATTCTCCCGAACAAATTGAGTTTTTATTACCAATTAAGGCAAGATGTCGCTATGAGTAATGCCCCAGCAATAGAGATACGTGGCCTAGTAAAGAATTACGGCAGCAAAGCTGCAGTTGCAGGGATTGACCTGCAAGTTGAAAATGGTGAGATCTTCGCACTCCTAGGACCAAACGGTGCTGGTAAAACAACAACCGTTGAAATCCTTGAGGGTTATCGAAATGCCACTTCTGGTGAAGTAAGAGTGTTGGGATTCGATCCAGCGACAAAGGGTGATTCAGGTCAAAGATGGCGAAATCGGATTGGTATTGTTTTGCAATCCACAAGTGATGCCGCAGATTTGAGTGTTTTAGAAACGATCTCACACTTTGCAAATTACTATGAAAAGCCTCGTGATGTTAACCAAGTAATTAGTGAAGTCGGCTTGGAAGAAAAAATTAATGCAAAAGTGCGTGAGCTGTCTGGAGGGCAACGTCGACGGCTAGATGTTGCTCTGGGGATTATTGGTTCTCCAGAATTAATCTTTTTAGATGAGCCAACTACTGGATTTGATCCTGAGGCGAGAAGATCATTTTGGGAGTTAATTAAACTTTTAAAATCTGAGGGCAGTACGATTTTGCTTACGACGCATTATTTGGATGAAGCTCAGGCACTTGCTGATCGCGTTGGTGTAATTAACAATGGAAAAATTATTGAAATTGCAACTCCACAAACCCTTGGGGGCCGCAATAATGCCCCAGCTAAAGTTTGTTGGTTAGAAGATGGTGTATCCAAAGAGATTTTAAGTAAGGACCCAACAGCAGAAGTAGCCAAATTAAGTCAGAGATTTAATGGCCAAATTCCCGAGCTAGAAGTTTTAAGACCCAATCTAGAGGAGATTTATTTAAAAATGATTGGTGGGCTTAAATGAATACGATTAATAAAAGCATAAGAATTGGGTTACTGCGCAGCAAATTAGAGTTAAAGCAATTCCTGCGCCAACGTGAGTCCGTAGTATTCACTTTATTTTTTCCAGTCATTCTGCTATTTATATTCGGTTCAGTCTTTCAAGACACTATTGCACCAGGGGTTACCTTTAGCCAATATTTTGTTGCTGGCATGGTTGCATCTGGCTTGGTAAATACTGGATTTCAACAACTGGCGATCACAATTCCCATGGAGAGAGATGACGGCACATTAAAAAGGTTGCGTGGTACGCCAATGTCAGTCACATCATATTTTATTGGTAAAGCTTTATTAGTTACCATTTTGATGATCATTCAAACCGTATTGCTATTGTTTTTCGGAACTGTACTTTTTGGTTTAAACCTGCCAACAGATATGAACTCATGGTGGACTTTTACATGGTTAATAATCCTGGGAAGTGCCTGCTCTACCGTCTTGGGAATTGCCTTTTCAGTTGTGCCAAAAACTGGCCGAGGTGCATCAGCGGTTGTTTCACCAATCGTAATAATTTTGCAATTCTTTAGTGGAGTGTTTTTTGTTTTCACCTCACTACCAACTTGGATGCAACAGTTTGCTGCGCTATTCCCGCTGAAATGGCTTACCCAAGGAATGCGATCAGTGTTTTTACCAGATGATTTTGCCTCCCAAGAGGTTGCAGGAAACTGGGAGATTGGTAGGACTGCCCTAGTTTTGTTCATCTGGTTACTAGTTGGATTAGTACTGGCCATAAAAACTTTTAAATGGAGTAGGGAGTAAACATAAAATTAATTATTGCCATACTAATCTCTGTTTCAGTGTCAATTACATCTGCATATGGCGCAACTCCTTCACCAAAAGTAAGCCCTAAGCCAACCTCAACTACCAAACCGGCAGCAACAAAATCTGCAACGGCAACACCAAATACTTCCCAAACAACAACTCCTTCAAAAAAGCCAAGTAAAAAACCTACTAAAAAGAAGGTGAAGAAAACTGCAACTCCAATTCCATCACCTTTACCAGAGTGGCCACCAGTTGGTTTCACCGCTAATAAAGGGATATATGCAAAGATTCCAAGTAGCAAAGAGTTATTGGGGCTTATTTCAGCTAAAGCTGGTTTGGCAGAGTTAGTGAAAAAATGTGAGGCAAATGCTTGTGGTGCGGTTATTGTTGCCGCAGATTACACCTGCAAATGGTGGGAGATTAAATCAACTGTGTATGGAAATGACCCCGCTGATTCAACTAAAAAAATTGTTCTTGGCAGACTACTAACCACATCTAAAGAGCTTGCGCCTAAAACCTATGCAAATATTATTTTAGTTAGTGATGAGCCAATATTTAGCCCAGCAGTAGTTGATCCAAACACTGGTGAGAGCATCCCTGGTGCACAACGTCCAGGCATATTTGTTGGTGGAATTTCTGCAATCTGTCACAAAACTGGTTCCGTTGATAATACGATCACCAATACCTACACCCCGGTAAAGTAAAAAATAGGAATCTAAATTGTTAGGCGGCATCAATAACAGCTTGTTTCTAATCTCATTGTCTGGCTTTGCTGTTGTTGCAGTAATGATTGTAATTCTGAAATGGGCTTTTTCAAGAAATAAATCGATTATCGAAAAAAATAAGAAATTAGGCACAGCTGATCAATATGGATTACTAAAGGTTGCTCATTCGCCCAAAAATCATATTGAGGGTGAAATGCTCAGGCAAAAACTACTTGAAGTGGGAATCAAGGCGACCTTGACACAAACTGTAGAAGGACCGAAGTTACTTGTCTTTGAAAAAGATCTTAAAATCGCAAAGGCGACTTTAAATAGCTAGCGGTTAGCTCCTGGGACCCATAATTGATCACCAATTTCTTTATTGACATAGCGGGCCAACACAAACAATAAATCTGATAAGCGATTTAAATATTTAGCAGTTACTGGATTAACACCGCTACCAAAAGAATGTATCGCATGCCAGGTTGCGCGTTCTGCTCGTCGGGTTACTGTTCGCGCCACATGCATAAGGGCAGCAGCTGGAGTTCCGGATGGCAAAACAAATGATCTAAGTGGTGTTAGATTTTCATTGAATTTATCAATTTGTTTTTCAAGGTAATCAACCTGAGACTCTAGAACTCTAAGCGGCTCATGCTCGGGCTTATCGACCACTGGTGTACATAGATCCCCGCCAACATCAAATAGGTCATTTTGTACTCGAATTAATAATTTTTTAATCTCTTCATCTTTTAGATTTCCCATGGCTAATACGACACCTATTGAAGAGTTTGCTTCATCTACGGTCGCATATGCCTCAAGGCGTGGATCATTTTTTGAGGTTCTACTCATATCCCCAAGTGAGGTTGTGCCATCATCGCCAGTTTTTGTATAGATCCGGGTTAAGTTCACCATGACCTCACCCTACCTTAAGCAATTACAATGGGGAATTATGGAACGGTTGCGGGTAGTCGGAGGTGCCAGATTATCTGGCACAGTTCGAGTTTCTGGAGCAAAAAACTCGGCACTTAAATTAATGGCTGCCACACTACTCGCCCCCGGAAAATCTACAATCACTAATCTGCCAGCGATCGCAGATGTTGATTACATGGCTGAGTTACTCACTCGATTAGGTTGCAAAGTTGAGGTAGATAACCATCGCCATGAGGTCAGTATTGATGTACCAGAAAAATTGGGTCATCGAGCTGATTATGATTTAGTAAGAAAGATGCGAGCATCAATTAATGTTTTGGGTCCATTAATTGCTAGAGAGTTAATTGCTGAAGTGGCACTACCTGGTGGCGACGCAATTGGATCGCGTGGACTTGATTATCATATTAATGGCCTAACAGATATGGGCGCAGATATTAACTCTGAACATGGATTTGTTATTGCAAAAGCTCCAAATGGATTGAAGGGTGCAAATATAACTTTAGAGTTTCCAAGTGTTGGCGCTACTGAAAATATTATGACTGCCGCCACATTGGCTCGCGGAACAACCACTATTGAAAACGCTGCTCGTGAACCAGATGTAGTAGATCTGGGTGAATTTTTAATCTCTATGGGCGCAAAAATTTCCGGGCTTGGAACTCATACTATTAAAATTGTAGGTGTTAAAGAATTAAACCCAGCTACCCATGCAACTTTGGCAGATCGCATCGTCTCAGGGACCTGGGCATTTGCAGCTGCAATGACTCAAGGTGATATCACGATTGAAAACGGCCGCCCAGACCACCTGGAAATGCCATTAGATAAATTAGTTGAAGCTGGCGCAGTAATTACTACCACTAAAAATGGGTTTAGAGTAAAAATGGATAAGCGACCGATAGCAGTTGATGTAGCAACACTTCCCTATCCTGGATTTCCGACAGATCTTCAGCCAATGGTTATCACTTTAAATGCAATTGCTGATGGCACATCGTTAGTCACTGAAAATGTCTTCGAAGGTAGATTTATGTTTGTAAATGAACTACTTAGACTGGGAGCTAAGATCCAAGTTGATGGCCATCACGCAGCAATAACTGGAATTGATCAATTATCTGCAGCCCCCGTTGCTGCCACTGACATCAGAGCAGGTGCTGGCCTAGTGTTGGCTGCCCTTGTGAGTGATGGGGTGACTATTATTGAGGATGCATTCCATATTGATCGAGGATATCCAGATTTCCCAGCACAACTACAATCGTTAGGTGCAGATGTCAGCAGAGTTTAATTTCCCAGACCGCAACTTAGCACTTGAATTAGTACGAGTTACTGAAACTGCAGCGGTCGCTGCCTCTGCTTGGGTTGGACGAGGCGATAAAGATGCAGCTGATGGTGCAGCAGTTGCGGCAATGCGTAAAATGATTAATACCGTTGATATGAACGGTGTGATTGTTATTGGTGAGGGTGAAAAAGATAACGCACCCATGTTGCATAATGGTGAAGAGGTCGGAAATGGTAGTGGACCAAATTGCGATGTTGCAGTTGATCCAATTGATGGCACAACATTAACTTCAAATGGCTTAAATGGCGCAGTTAGCGTAATCGCACTGGCTCCCCGCGGCACTATGTTTGATCCCAAGGGTGCTTTTTATATGAACAAAATTGTTACTGGGGCCGAAGCAGCAGCTGTTATTGATATTACTGCTCCAGCAGGTGAAAATGTCCGAAAGGTTGCAAAAGCAAAGGGAGTTGATGTAAGTGACATAACAGTCATAGTCTTGGATAGACCAAGACATGCTGATCTCTTGCAGGAGTTACGTAAAGCAGGGGCACGTATTAGATTAATTAGAGATGGCGATGTGGCAGCTGCAATAGAAACCACCCGAATCGGTACTGGAATTGATATTTTGATGGGTATTGGTGGCACACCTGAAGGAGTAGTAACCGCTGCTGCAATGCGCGCACTGGGCGGAGTAATTCAAGGTCAATTAGCACCGCAAAGTGAGAGTGAAAAATCATCAGCAAAAGCTGCTGGTCATGATCTTTCTAAGATTTATACAACTAATGATTTAGTTGCCTCTGATGATGTTTTCTTTTCCGCCACTGGAATTACAGATGGTGAGTTACTCAGGGGGGTCAGACACACCGCATTTGGTGCGATTAGCCATTCATTGGTAGTAAGAGGTCGTTCTAAAACTGTAAGAATTATTGAGACTGAGCACCGCTAAACTAATTTTTAACCGCTTCTGCTTCACCTAAGATTGAAACTCTATTTTTTGAAACAGAAATAAAACCGCCGTTTATTACAAAGTCATTTACCGAACCATCAGCCGCTTTGATTGAAACCGTGCCATCGGCAAGTACCCCAAGAAGTGGTGCGTGGTCTGAGAGAATTCCAAGATCTCCTCCAAGTGTGCGGGCTGAAACCATCGTTGCTTCACCGCTCCACACCCGCTTCTCTGGGGTAACTACCTCAACTTTTAACATGATTTAGGACTTAGCCAACTCTGCTGCCTTGCGTTCAACATCATCAAGACCTCCGCACATGAAAAATGCCTGCTCAGGTACATGGTCATACTTACCATCAGCGAGCGCTTCAAACGCTGCGATTGTTTCTGTCAGCGGCACAAAAGAACCATCGAGACCGGTGAAGACCTTTGCCACGAAAGTATTTTGTGACAAGAATCGTTGAATACGACGAGCTCTTCCTACCAGGATGCGATCCTCTTCAGAAAGTTCATCAATACCTAAGATTGCAATGATGTCTTGCAAATCTTTGTAGCGTTGCAGAATTTGCTTAATTCGGTTTGCAACTCGGAAATGGTGCTCACCAATATAACGAGGATCCAAAATACGAGAGGTTGAATCAAGTGGATCTACCGCAGGATAAATACCAAGCTCAGAGATCGGACGAGACAACACTGTGGTTGCATCTAAGTGAGCAAAGGTTGTGTGTGGTGCTGGATCGGTGATGTCATCTGCTGGCACATAAATCGCCTGCATCGAGGTAATTGAGTGACCACGAGTAGAGGTAATTCGCTCCTGCAACTGACCCATCTCATCAGCAAGTGTTGGTTGGTAACCAACTGCTGATGGCATACGACCAAGGAGAGTTGATACCTCAGAACCTGCTTGAGTAAAGCGGAAAATATTGTCGATGAACAACAACACATCCTGCTTCTGCACATCACGGAAGTACTCAGCCATTGTTAAAGCAGATAGTGCAACCCGAAGACGGGTGCCAGGTGGCTCATCCATTTGCCCAAAGACCAAGGCGGTTTTATTAATAACACCAGTTTCAGTCATTTCTAGGAATAAGTCATTACCCTCACGAGTACGCTCACCAACTCCTGCGAACACAGAAACACCACCAAAGTTTTCTGCTACGCGATAAATCATCTCTTGAATAAGCACAGTCTTACCAACACCAGCGCCACCAAATAATCCAATCTTTCCGCCCTTTACATAAGGAGTAAGTAGATCAATAACTTTAATTCCGGTTTCAAACATCTCAGTTTTTGATTCAAGTTGATCAAATGCTGGAGCGGTCCGGTGGATTGGCCAGCGCTCTTTAATATCTAATGAAGAGGTCGGCACATCTAAAGATTCACCCAAGGTATTAAATACATGTCCTTTTGTTACATCTCCAACTGGAACTGAGATCGCACTTCCAGTGTCGGTAACAGTTGCACCACGAACCATGCCGTCAGTTGGTTGCATAGAGATCGCACGGACTAAGTTGTCGCCAATATGTTGGGCGACTTCGAGTGTTAACTTCTTACTCTCACCCCCCAAGGTGACATCAATATTTAGTGCGTTAAATATGGCCGGCATTGCATCGGCGGGAAATTCAATATCCACTACCGGTCCAATTACTCGGGCAACTCTTCCGGTTGCTGTTTTAACTGACATTATTCGCTCCCTGCGCTAGCTGAGGCGAGCGCATCTGCGCCGCCGACGATTTCACTGATCTCTTGGGTAATTTCGGCCTGACGAGCCGCATTTGCAAGTCGAGTTAACGACTTTATTAATTCATCAGCATTATCAGTTGCTGATTTCATAGCACGACGCCTGGCTGCATGCTCACTAGCTGCAGATTGAAGCATCGCGTTAAATACTCGAGCCTGAATATAGCGAGGTAGTAATGCATTAAGCACCTCACCAGCATTAGGTTCGAATTCATACATCGGCAAAATTACTGCCGGCCCCGTTGATTCAACCACCTCAAGTGGCAGCATTCGCTTAGCATCTGGGGTTTGGGTAATCATTGATTTAAACTCAGTATAAATAATATGTAATTCATCAACGCCATTTGCATCAGTTTGTGCATCTGCAATAAATGCACTGATTAACGCATCTGATACCTCTTTGGCTTTGGCATATGTTGGGTTATCGGAGAATCCACTCCAAGAAGCAGTAATCTTTCGATTTCTAAACTTATAGAAGTTAATTCCTTTTCGTCCTACCAAATATGGATTTACCTCTAGGCCTCTAGATTGCAAGAGCGCGATCAATTGATCACCCTCTTTAATTGCAGCATTTGAGTAGGCACCTGCCATACCTCGATCTGCAGTAATTATCAGCACTGCAGCACGTTTTGGATTTGCCGAAGCAGTTGTTAATGGATGGTTGGTACTTGATAAGGATGCAACAGCTGAGACAGCCCGAGTTAACTCGTTGGCATAAGGAGATGAGGCGGCAACTTTTTGTTGCGCCTTCACAATGCGAGAAGCAGAGATTAACTCCATCGCCTTGGTTATCTTCTTAGTCGCCTTTACCGACCGCATACGGCGGCGATAAATACGAAGTTGGGCACCCATTTTTCTTAGCTCTCTTTTCTTATCGCTTTATCGCTGGAACTTGGCGGGTAATTTGCTCATTATCTTCACCAGTTAATGCATCAGCTTTTTTCTCATTTACAGCTGGTGCAACCGATGATTTAAATTGAGTCTTAAATACCGTAATCGCCTCTTCCAATGATTTAACAGTGTCATCTGTCAACTCACGGGTGGTTGATATTACTTCAAAGATCGCCTTGCGCTCTCTGGCAATAAAATCTAAGAACTCAGCTTCAAAACGACGAATATCAACAACTGGAACTGAATCTAATTTTCCAGTGGTTCCAGCCCAGATAGATGCGACTTGGCGTTCTACTGAAAATGGTGAGTACTGACCCTGCTTTAATAGTTCAACCATTCGCGCACCGCGCTCAAGCTGTGCTTTCGAGGCAGCATCTAGATCTGAACCAAAAGCTGCGAAAGCTTCAAGCTCTCGGTACTGAGCAAGATCAAGCCGAAGTCGTCCGGCAATCTTTTTAATCGCCTTTGTTTGCGCAGATCCACCAACGCGAGATACTGAAATACCAACGTTAATTGCTGGACGAACACCTGCGTTAAACAAATCAGTCTCTAAGAAACACTGACCATCAGTAATAGAGATAACGTTGGTTGGAATAAAGGCCGAAACGTCATTTCCTTTAGTTTCAATGATTGGCAAGCCGGTCATAGAACCGCCACCTAATTCATCAGATAGCTTTGCGCATCGCTCCAGCAGACGAGAGTGTAAATAGAAAACATCTCCTGGATATGCCTCACGACCTGGTGGGCGCCTTAGCAGTAGCGATACTGAACGATAAGCCTCTGCTTGTTTTGAAAGATCATCAAAAATAATTAATACATGTTGTCCTTTATACATCCAGTGCTGACCAATTGATGAACCAGTGTAAGGAGCAAGGTATTTAAATCCTGCTGGATCAGAGGCTGGTGCTGCCACAATTGTTGTGTAAGCCATGGCACCTGCTGCTTCAAGTGAGCCTTTAACAGAGGCGATTGTTGAACCCTTTTGTCCAATCGCAACATAAATACATTTAACCTGCTTCTTTGGATCCCCACTCTTCCAGTTCTCCAATTGATTAATAATTGTGTCAACTGCAATAGCAGTTTTACCTGTCTGGCGATCACCAATAATTAATTGGCGCTGACCACGGCCGATCGCAGTCATCGCGTCAATTGCTTTAATACCAGTTTGCATTGGCTCTTTAACCGGTTGTCTTTGCACCACAGATGGTGCTTGAATTTCAAGGGCGCGAGTGGTTTCAGCTTTTATTTCACCCTTACCATCAATTGGTCTGCCTAATGCATCAACAACTCGACCTAAGAAGCCATCACCAACTGGAACAGAGAGAATTTCCCCAGTTCGTCGAACTGGTGTTCCCTCTTCAATGCCGGTGAACTCACCCAAGATAACAACACCGATTTCGCGAACATCTAAGTTCAACGCTAGTCCCAATGTGCCATTTTCAAACTTTAATAATTCATTTGTCATGGTAGATGGCAAACCTTCAACTCGAGCGATGCCATCACCTGCTTCAGTTACGGCGCCAATTTCATCTTTTACTGCGGCACCTGGTTTGTATGCAGCGACATGTTTTGCCAGTGCATCCCGAATCTCTTCGGGGCGGATAGTAACTTCGGCCATCTTGATCTTCCTTCTCTCTTCAAATAACAGATGCTTAACGCATCTGTTAAACCTAACTTACGAGCGCTCTGCCCGCTTCTGCTAAACGATTAACGATGGTGCCATCTATTACATCATCGGCATATCTAATTGACATACCGCCTAAAACCTTTGGGTCAATCTCTACATTAATATGCACATCTCTGCCCATTTGCTTGGACAGTGCAGAAAGTAATTTATTTAACTGCGCATCGCTTAATTCAACCGCACTTTTTACATGCGCGACTAATCGATCCTTACGGGCTGCCACATAATGTGAGTAAGCGGTGAGAGTGGCATCAATACTTCGTCCTCGACGTAATGTGATGACCTTACGCAATAATTCAACAGTTGAGTTAGCGTACTTACCTTTAACCAATGAATCTAACAACGAGAGCTTGTTGGCATCGGTATCTGCCGAGGTATTAAGCACCTGGCGCAACTCTGGATTAGATTTTAATACTCGCGCAAAATCAAATAGCTGATTTTCAAGATTTTCTAGCTCGCTGTTTTTTTCAGCTGCTGCGGTTGCTGCCTCTACCGCTAAGTTTTCAACTGCATCTGCAATCTCACCTGGGTTAGACCAGCGCAATGATGAAGCTTGGGCAAGCAAAGTTTGAGCGGATGCAGAAATATTTTTACCATAAAGATTTGAAATCAACTCTGATTTAGCGCTTGAATCTCGTGCGCTATCAGTTAATGCTCTGCGAAGTCCGATTGATGATGTTAGGGATGAAAGAATAGTAAAAAGATCATTGGCCAAGGTGGCAGCAGCTGCTGCTGATTGGGTATTCACCAAATCAGTCAACGCTTTGCGCAGAGTTAATACCGATGCTCTGCTTGAACCACCTAATACCTTCATGATTACTTACTCTTCTCCAAATCTGCAATAAAGCGATCAACAATTCGAGATTGACGGACCTGGTCATCTAGCGCTTCTCCGACAATCTTTCCGGCCAACTCAGTTGCAAGTGCACCAACCTCATTACGAAGTGAGGTGACTGCTTGCTGACGCTCAGCTTCGATCGCAGCGGTAGCAGCTGCAGTAATTCTTGCCGCCTCCTCTGCTGCCTTACTTCGCAAATCTTCAATGATGGCAGCACCTTGCACTCTGGCATCTTCACGGATCTTTTGTGCTTCACCACGAGCTTCATTTAATTGGTTTGTGTACTGCGCAAGTGCGCGCTCTGCTTCTATTTGGGCACGCTCTGCTTTTTCCATACCACCTTGAATTGCTTCAGTGCGGGCGGTGAATGCTTTTTCAAACATCGGAACCACTTTGGAACGTAGAACTAAGAACAATAAGGAGAATGCAATAAAACCAACGATTAATTCTGCGGTGTGCGGAATTAATGGGTTAGCACCCTCGGCTGCTGCCCAGTTGCTAAAACTTTTTGAAGACATTACTTACCTATCCTTAGTTTTATTAGAGAACGAAAGCTAGTACTAGACCAAAAAGCGCTAGCGCTTCTGCTAGTGCAAAGCCTAGAAATGCGATCGGCTGCAGTACTGAACGTGCTTCCGGTTGGCGTGCTACACCGCTGATGTAAGCAGCGAAGATCATGCCAGTTGCGATTGCAGGTCCGATTGCAGATAGGCCATAACCGACCAGGTTGAGTGTGCCTGTCATTTTCTTTTCCTTCTTTCTTAGTTGGTGGTTTTTATTTTTTCCGTTTAGTGCTCATCTGCTAACGCACCCGCAATATAGAGGGCGGTCAACAGGGTAAAGATATATGCCTGCAGGCACTGAACCATAAATTCGAAAAAGGTCAGCGCAATTCCAAAGGCAAAAGCGAATGGTGATACTAACTTCAGACCAATTACCCCCTGCAATAGGTGCTCGCCGCCTAGGATGAAAACTAGGAGCAAAAGGTGACCGGCAAACATATTTGCGAATAACCGCAGTGAAAGAGTTAGTGGCCGGACTAGGAAATAGGTGGCCACCTCAATTGGGGTGAGCAGAATATAAACCGGTTTTGGAACTCCCGGCATAAACATAATTTCTTTCAGATAAGCGATTAATCCTTTATGTTTAATAGCTACATAATGGAATATTACAAATGTAAACATCGCTAATACATAAGGAAAGCTCACTCTAGACATTGTTGGAAACTGCAGAAATGGAATAATTCCAAATAAATTGTTGGTCAAGATAAATGTGAAAAGTGTAAAAAGGTAAGGGACAAATCGCATAAATTCATGACCGATTACATCTCGAGCTAGATCATTTCTAACAAAACCATAAACTGATTCACCAGCAAATTGCAGTTTTGATGGAACTATTGCGGCTTTTCTTGAAGCAAGAATGAAAAATACTGAGATTAAAATTACTGAGAAAAAAACTAGAAAGACTGGTTTAGTAGTAAACGGGTTATCGCCAAAAACTGGCGGCAATTCAAAGTCGGCGGTACTAGGTGGCTTGAAGCCATCCTCACTTGCTAACCGAACGCCCACGTAAATCTCCAAAACGTTAATCACTTAATCTGCTGGGATACTTCAAGTTACTCAGAATCTGCTATAGCCAACTGGGGATTGCGGCTACGGGCGAAACCCTATTAGGAAAGTTAGATTAATGTGAAATTTATCAAGGTGAACATCTCAAACCTTGGGGTTTTAGTGATCTTAATCCCGCCCGAAGCGCAGCCAGACTAAATATATGGATGCCCCAGCACCTAGCAACATCCCGACCAACACCAAATAGGTTGTTCCGAGCCATCTATCCAAGCCCCAACCAATCCCACCCCAAATCAATAATCCAGATAGTAAGTAACCCACAATTGACCACAACGCATTTTCCTCATTCTGGGAATTGTTTAAGTCATCGTTGTTGGATTTAGATCTACTCATTACTTTTCTCCATTCCACTTGGTAGCGGCAGTTGAGATCTCAACTTCATGAAACTAGATATCTCACCAAATAACCACGCCATGGTAATCAAAATTGCGCAAATGGCAAAACTGCCCCGATCAACAGTACTTCGATCGGTGTATTTAGTAACTAAAAGCAAAAAAGCTCCCATCAAAATTACTTTGGCAAAGTAGGAGAACATGGCAAGTGCCATAGTAATCATAGGATCTAAATCACGAGAGATCCGCGCAACTAAAAGATGTATACTAAAAAATATTATTACAGTAAAGGATGCAAGTGCTGCTCCTACTAAACCAGATTCTCCACGAGCTAAGGCCATGACAACTATTAAAATTACTGCAGTAATAGATGCTGGGACGATTGCTCCTTTCCAAAGTTTGGTATCGCTCATATTAAATTTTTTCGCTAACTCTAGACTTGCTAATTACTAAAACTGATAATAGAAATATTCCTACGCCTGATAAAACCGAAATCCAAAGTGGAATAAATGCTGCTAAAACTGTCGGAAGCGCAAACATGCCTGTCCAAAGATACAAAACAATTGTGGCTCGTTGTTGAGTTAATCCAAAGCGCATAATCCGATGATGTAGGTGTTCTCGATCAGCTGTAAAGGGTGAACGCCCAGCTTTTATTCTTCGAATTATTGCCATTGCAAAATCCAACAGAGGGATCGCAAGTATTGTAAAAGGTAACATCAACGGCAGTAACGCAGTTCCGCTGTTACCTTCAGTAATAGCCGAGGCATCAACCTGGCCGGTTAAAGTTATTGCAGATGCACTTACTAGTAAACCTAAAAACATCGCACCGGAATCTCCCATAAATATTTGGGCTGGGTGGAAATTATGCGGTAAAAAGCCAAGACATAATCCAATAACCACCGCAGTAATAAGTGATGGCGCACCAGCACGATTTAATCCGTTAATAACTGCAAGGAGGTAGGAAAAGGCAAAGAAAGAGGCTGCACAAATCATTACAATTCCAGTTGCTAATCCATCAAGTCCGTCGACGAAGTTAATCGCATTGATTACTACCATCACAAATATAACTGTTAGCACTTGACCAATATTTGTTGGCAAAGTAGTTATTCCATTTATTGGCAACCACAGTATTTGTACTCCGTATATCAACAAAATTCCAGCAGCTAGCCCTTGACCGGCAAATTTAGTTATTGGATCTAGGTCAAATCGATCATCAATCATGCCAAGAAGTAAAATAAAAGTGCCACTTAAAAAAATACCTGTTGCATCGCTGCCAAAAGACTTATGAATTAATGGTAGGTAATTAACGATTACCAAAGTGAGCGCCATTGATAGCCACATTGCCAATCCGCCCCACCGCGGAGTTGGTTGAAGGTGTATATCTCGAGCACGTATGGCAGTTACTGCACCGGCCTTAACCGCAAGATCTCTTACAATCGGAGTAATTAAATAAGTGATTAGTGCTGCAAGTAATATGGTTACTAAATACTCACGCATTGCTTTGGGTGATTAATTCTTTGGTTCAGGATAGACCGGGAATTGATTAGTTAATTGATGAACCTCAGATCTAATTGCCTTAGCCTTACCCGCATCTTCACCATCTTTTATCGCCCGCGCAATAAATGATGCAATCTGTTTCATCTCATTTTTACCCATACCCTGAGTTGTTGTTGCCGCAGTTCCAACCCTTATGCCGCTGGTAACTGCTGGGGTTTGTGGATCATATGGAATGGCATTTTTATTGAGAGTAATACCAGAAAGCCCACATCTTTCATCAGCAACCTTGCCTGTTACACCGGTCGAGCGAATATCAATTAAGGCAAGGTGAGTTTGAGTGCCACCAGATACTGCACGCATTCCTTCGTTCTCTAAACTCTTAGCCAGCTCTTGGCAATTCTCAATAACTTTTTTAGCATAACTTTGATACTCAGCAGTTGCACACTCTTTTAAAACGATTGCCTTGCCAGCAACCGCACTCATAATGGGCCCACCTTGCATGCCTGGAAATATTGCTTTATCAATAGCAGCTGCATGCTTTTCTTTCGACAAAATCATGCCACCCCTTGGACCGCGCAGCACTTTGTGAGTTGTAAACGAAACTACATCCGCATACGGCACAGGAGATGGAATCGCCTTGCCAGCAACTAAGCCAATAAAGTGAGCTGCATCCACCCACATAATTGCGCCAACCTCATCACATATTTGACGAACTTTTTGGAAGTCAATCAAACTTGGATATGCAGTAGCACCTGAGCAAATCATCTTAGGTTTGTGCTCAATCGCAAGATCTCGCAATTGATCATAATCAATTAATTCATTATCTTGACGAACGCCGTAGGAAACAACATTGAACCACTTACCTGAAAAATTCACTTTAGAACCATGAGTTAAATGTCCGCCATGTGGCAGCGACATTGCCAGAACTGTGTCACCTGGCTTAGTAAATGCCTGATAAACAGCAACGTTTGCACTTGCCCCAGAATGTGGTTGAAGATTTGCGTGCTCTGCGCCAAATAGTTTTTTAGCACGATCAATACCAATTATTTCAACCTTATCCACCTCTTCGCAGCCGCCGTAGTATCGCTTGCCTGGATAACCTTCAGCATATTTATTTGAAAGTGTTGAGCCCATTGCAGCTAGGACAGCTGATGAGGTGAAATTTTCACTTGCGATTAATTGCACATCTTGGCGTTGGCGCACAAGCTCTGAAATTACAACAGCGGCTATCTCTGGATCTTGTTTTTCTAGTGAATTAAAATCTGGGCCGTAGTATTTTTCAAAGCGGGACATACGCTAAGCCTAAAGGTTTGGGGTAGAAATTGTTGGAATCAGTGGTAGTAATTGCTCAATGCTGATTGCACCTATTCGCTGGAGTGTGATCTCTTTCTCAGAAAACTCTAGCCAGGTGGATAGTGCGCCTTTGCTTAATACTCCCTCATTAAATACCGCGCCAATATCACTTTCATAAACTGGCAGATTAACTAAATCTAAAATTGTTTCAGAGCCAATTAGTGCTGCCGAAGAGGTGGCAAGTGGTCCAGATTGCCGCAAAATGGCACTTATGAATTTTCTATTAGGCACACGGATATTTACTTTTCCTAAGCGCCTTTCATCTCCTAGATTCCAGGTTAGACCCGGTTGTGCTTTAACTGTGACTGAAAGCAAACCTGGCCAGAATTTATCTAGCACCGCCTGTTGTTGAATAGTGATCGTTGGGGTGATTCCTAATGCAACATTTCTATCTGCTATAAAAACCTGCAGCGCCACACCACTGGGATTACCTCTCAAAATCTGAATTGCGTTAACTGCCTCTTTATCAAAAGCATTGGCAAGATATACATAACCATGTTCAGCCGCTACAACTATTACCTCACCCGCTCTTATATACCTAAGTGCAGACTCGACAGCATTATTAAATTCCACGCCACTTTGATTGGTTAAATCAAATCGCTCAGCCATACACTTCCTATCGTCTGATTGCGCTGGTGAATCTATCGCGACCGGTAAGGTCAGCGTGAGTTTGAGCAGGTAAGAAATCTTTGGCTAACATTTTTCTAATTTGCTCACCCTGCTTTTCATGATGCTCGGTAATGAAAAAGCCACCAGGCTTTAACAATCGCTCTGCAGCTTGGATAAATTGCTGTGGAATCTGCATTCCATCAGCTGGGCCACCTCGCAAAGCAATCTCTGGTTCATATTTCTCTACCTCCAGCGGCAACTTTTCTTCATTAGGTATGTAAGGGGGATTGGCAACAACTAAATCTGCTTTTACCTCAGGTAATGCAGTAGCAACATCGTCAATTACTACCCTGATTGGTAAATCGTATTTTGCAATATTTTTGTTTAACCAAATTGCAGCAGCTGCTGATTTTTCTACCGCCACTACGGTAACTTTTAATCCTTTTAACAAGGCTTCAGAGGCAATAGCAATACTTATCGCACCACTGCCAGCACCTAAATCAATTACACTCTTGGGTAAATCTCTATCCGCAGATGAGTTTAGAAAACCAATCACCCGATCAACTATCAGCTCGGTTTCGGGTCTGGGGATTAACACCCCTTCACCAACAGCTAAATCTAAGTATCTGAATGGGGCGCTTGATGTTATGTACTGAACAGGCCTGCCTAACAGGCGCTGCTGGATTAAATCATTGTATTCGGCAGATATTTTTTCTCGTTCATTATCCGGAAGTTCTATTAATTGACTATGAATTTGTTTTCTAGAAACTCCTAATAAGTGAGCTAGCAGTAACTCAGCATCAACTAGGGCAATTTGATTCTTTTCAAATTGCGAGAATGCTGCTCTGAGCAGCTCTTTCAAGAGTTACCTGCCGATAATTTTGCAGTCCGATCGGCCTCAATCAATGATTGAATTACTGCCTCTAAATCCCCGTCCATAACTGAGTTTAGATTATTTGCTTTGTAATTGACTCTGTGATCACTCAAACGGTTTTCGGGGAAATTATAAGTTCTTATTCTTTCGCTTCGGTCAACGGTTCTAACCTGATTTTTACGTTCTGCCGATGCGATTCGATCTGCCTCTTCCTGCGCCGCAGCCAACATACGCGCTCTTAATATCCGAAGGGCTGACTCTTTATTTTGTAATTGGCTTTTTTCATTTTGGCAGGAAACCACTATTCCAGTGGGAATGTGGGTAATTCTGACCGCAGAGTCGGTGGTGTTAACGCTTTGTCCTCCAGGACCAGATGATCGATAAACATCAATTCGCAAATCATTCATATTAATATCAACATCAATCTCTTCAGCCTCTGGAAGTATTAAAACTCCTGCAGCTGAAGTGTGGATTCTCCCCTGTGATTCTGTCTCTGGCACTCGTTGTACTCGATGTACGCCACCTTCAAACTTGAGTTTTGCATATGGTGTCTGTCCAGGTTTAGCAACTCCTTTAGATTTAATCGCAATAGACATATCTTTATAGCCACCCATATCACTGGATGTAGCGTCGATAACCTCTACCTTCCAGCCCTGCTTTTCAGCAAACCGTGAGTACATTCGAAATAGATCACCAGCAAATATCGCAGACTCATCCCCACCAGCACCAGCCTTAATCTCCATAATCACATCGCGATCATCATTGGCATCTCGCGGAAGTAGCAACTCCTCTAATGTTGCAGCGGCAGCATCTTTAGTACTTTCTAATCCAGTGAGTTCAGATGCAAAGGCAGGGTCTACCTCTGCTAGCTCTTTGCCAGCATTGAAATCATCTTCAGCTAATTTGTATGCCCGATAACCTGCAATTACTGGACCAAGTTGGGCGTAGCGTTTACCCAAAGATCTAGCTTTATTTTGGTCAGCATGAATAGCAGGGTCTGCCATTTGCGCCTCTAAAGATTCATACTCAGCCAATAATTCATTAACTTTTGCAAACCGTTCCATCACATCCTCCTTTCATTAATAATTTCTCAGCTCTAATTAAAAAAGAGAGCACATCACACCTTTCGATGTGGATGTACTCTCGATAGTAAAACTACTTAGGGTTGCGCTTTGTAGCCTTTGCTGCTCGCTCTTGGAACTTAGCCACTCGGCCACCAGTGTCAAGAATTCTCTGCGTGCCGGTATAGAAAGGATGGCTGTAGCTACTTACTTCAACCTCAATGACTGGTACGGTCTGTCCTTCAATTTCAACAGTTTTTAAACCTGGCTTACTAACTAAAGTCGATTTTGTTAAAAATATATCGCCGGTACTGAAATCTCTAAAAGCAACCGGACCATACTCTGGATGAATTTCTTTCTTCATGTTTCTCCTTGATTTTTACTGGATCAGATTCTCCCTATTGAGTGAATCTGTGAACCAGTAGGACTAGTGAAGTACTAGAGGGGATAAGAATAACCGCTGATATGACTGGGTCAAAATTTAAGCGCTAATTAAGCCTCAGCACTCTCGCGAGCGGCTGAGCCATTACCAGTTGGCATATCTCCACCAGTAGTTGTCTTTTGAATCTGTAGTAGGAACTCAACGTTAGATTTAGTTCCCTTCATCTTCTCCAACAACAATTCAAGTGCTTGCTGTGGCTCAAGTGCGTGCAGCACTCTGCGCAGTCGCCAAACAATACTTAACTCCTCAGTTCCCATCAGAATCTCTTCTTTACGGGTTCCAGATGCAACCACATCAACCGCTGGGAAAATGCGCTTGTCTGCAAACTTACGGTTAAGGATGAGCTCCATATTTCCAGTGCCTTTAAACTCTTCGAAAATAACCTCATCCATTTTTGATCCAGTATCAATCAATGCGGTGGCTAAAATAGTTAGTGAGCCACCATTTTCGATATTTCGAGCAGCACCAAAGAATTTCTTTGGTGGATAAAGCGCTGCAGAATCAACACCACCGGAGAGAATTCGACCAGAGGCTGGGGCGGCAATGTTATAAGCGCGACCCAGACGAGTGATTGAATCAAGCAAGACAACTACATCATGACCTAACTCAACTAATCTTTTTGCGCGCTCAATTGCAAGCTCTGCAACTGTGGTGTGATCATCAGCTGGTCGATCAAAGGTAGAGGCAATTACCTCACCCTTGACTGATCGTTGCATATCGGTAACCTCTTCAGGGCGCTCATCAACTAAGACCACCATTAAGTGACACTCTGGATTATTGGTAGTGATTGCATTTGCAATTGCTTGTAGCACCATAGTTTTACCAGCTTTTGGTGGTGAAACGATTAAACCACGTTGTCCTTTACCAATTGGTGAAATTAAATCAATAATTCTGGTAGTCAAAACATTTGGCTCTGTTTCAAGGCGCAAGCGTTCTTGTGGGTAAAGTGGTACTAATTTTGAGAACTCAACTCGCTCTTTAGTATTTTCTGGTTCGTTGCCATTTATCGTTTCAACTCGAACGAGAGCATTAAATTTTGCACGCTGTTCACCCTCACGAGGTTCACGAACGGAACCAGTGATTACATCACCTTTGCGCAGGCCATACTTTCTCACCTGTTGCAATGAAACGTAGACATCATTTGGGGTTGGCAGATACCCGCCAGTTCTAATAAATGCAAAGCTATCTAAAATATCTAGTAAACCTCCTACTGGAAGCAATACATCATCTGGGCCGATAACAATCTCACGCTCTTCACGCTGACCACGGTCACGATTACGATCTCGGTTTCTATCCCGCCCACGATCTCTTCGGTTATTGTCGCGGTTTCCAAAACGACGATTGTTATCACCGCGATCTGAGTTGTTATATCCACTTGATTGGTTATCACTTGAATTATTTGGTGTGTTATCAGCGCCAGAATTACTCTCTGCGCTGTCATTATTATTATTGCGATTATTTCGATTGTTCTGTCGTTCCATACGACGAGCCTCTCGTTCATTTTTAGCGGCTTCGCGATTCGCGGCCTGCAGGTCGCCAATAGATTGGACTAACTCTGCTTTTTTAAGCGTGGTGGCATTTTCAATACCTAATGCGGCGGCGGTTTTTTTAAGATCCGCTACTGCCATATCCACTAACTCAACCGCGTCTGTGCGATTGGTTGATTTTTTTTCTACCATCTATTTATTGCCATTCTTTCTTTTATTTTTATTACCCGTATAAGGGTGATCCCACAAAAAATACTTTTATTTTTAGGGATTTTTGGTCACTTTATCTGCCGCACTTTCCGACAGGGATAAAGATAGCACACTAGCGGGCAATGTGAAAAACCAGCTACTGCGCTCCAGTTTTTGCAATAGCCAACTTCATTGCGGTGAATCCTGGGGCGACTGATTCCAATTGATCAATCTCATCCTCGCCCCCTGAATAAAGCACCATAACGGCGGGACCAGCACCTGAGACAACTGCAGCCAAACCAGCTCCCCTTAACTTTTCTACCAATGCAATCGTCTTGGGCATCGCTTGTGCACGATACTTTTGATGCAATAAATCTTCAGTAGCAATAAATAATAAATCAGGCCGCTCAGCGAGTGCGTGAACCAGTAATGCAGTGCGGGATGAATTTAAGACAGCATCTTGGTGTGGAATGGTTTCTGGTAACAACTTTCGAGCCTTGGCCGTTGCTAATTGATTACTCGGGACCAAGAGCAGAGCTTTGATTCGATCATCCACTCTTAAACTGACTGCCCTGCCAATACTTTTTATTTCTCCAGTTGATGAAGTTTTCGCTTCCGACCATGCAAGAGTGGCACCGCCATAAAATGCTGCGGCCACATTATCTGGATGTCCTTCTAGTTCAGTAGCCAAAGTAATTAAATCCTCATCACTCATATATTGCTCACCTGTTAAAACTAAGGATCGGGCGAGAGTGAGCCCACCTACTATGGCACTGGCGGAGGAACCAAGCCCTCTGCCATGTGGAATTACATTTAAGGCTCTTAAGGCGATACCTCTTGGTTTACCGCCCATATGTTCAAAGCCTCGCAGCATTGATTTAATTACTAAATTTTTTGCATCTTTTTTAACTTCATCTGCACCTTCACCAGTTACATCAACATCAAAGGTTTCATCATCTAGTACTTGGGCTGCGTAGCGATCGCGAAGCTCTAATGCAATTCCAAAACAATCAAATCCGGGACCAATATTGGCGCTACTTGCCGGCACACTTATTTGCGCCAAGGTGGCTTTAAAAGTTAAGCCTGAATTACTTCGCTTTGATGCCATTACTTAAGACCTATTGCCTTTGCTGCTCGCTTTAAATCTGCTGGAATAATGATTGGTTTACTTGATGAATTTAACACCCATTGCACATCCTTTAAACCATTTCCAGTCACAGTGACCACAATGGTTTTACCTTTAGGAAGCTTTTTCGCAGCTTTCATCTTTATTAAGCCAGCAATACCAGCTGCGCTAGATGGCTCAACAAACACCCCTTCTTTTGCGGAAAGTAAGCGATAAGCACTCAAAATTTCTTTATCAGTGACTGAGTCAATCAATCCTTTAGATCCGACCTTGGCGGCAACTGCTTGGTCCCAGGAGGCTGGATTTCCAATTCGAATAGCAGTTGCAATGGTTTCAGGATTTTTTATGATTTTATTCTTCACTATTGGCGCAGCACCTGCTGCTTGAAATCCCCACATCATCGGCAAACCTCTGGAAGCTCCCATACTTTTATACTCTTGATATCCCTGCCAGTAAGCAGTGATATTTCCAGCATTTCCTACTGGTAAACAGTGAATATCTGGTGGTGATCCCAACATATCTACAACTTCAAATGCTGCTGTCTTTTGTCCCTCAATTCGATAGGGGTTTACTGAATTTACTAATGCAACTGGATAATTTTCAGACAATTGCCTTGCCAAGGTTAAGCAACTATCAAAATTACCTTTTACCTGCACCAACACTGCGCCATGGGCGATTGCCTGTGCTAATTTACCCATCGCAATTTTTCCTGCTGGTACAAGAACTACTGGTTTCATTCCGGCCTTACTCGCATAAGCCGCAGCACTAGCACTGGTATTACCAGTTGATGCGCAGATAACTGCTTTAGCACCCGCTTCAGCTGCCTTTGAAATTGCCATAGTCATACCACGATCCTTAAAGGATCCAGTTGGATTATTTCCTTCGACCTTCAACCAAATTTCATTTCCTAACATTTCAGATAAGACACACGCGTAAACCAGTGGTGTGCCCCCCTCCCGTAAAGTAATTACTGGAGTTTGATCTGTTACCGGTAGCCATTTTCGGTACTCATCAATTACTCCACGCCATTGATGTGCACCTTTCTTCCCAAACAATGCCATTAAATCGCACCTTCTACTCGTAACACACTTGCTACATCACTTACCGCTGAAAGCTTTGATAAATCTTTGACTGTGGCAGATAACGCAGATTCAGAGGAGTGATGGGTCATAACAATTAACTCTGCCTTATCTCCTGCTCCGCTTTGTCTCACAGTTTGAATCGAAACACTGTGGGCAGCAAAGACATGTGCTACAGACTCTAAGACTCCAGGTTTATCTGCCACATTGAGTCTGATCAAATACCTAGTTTTTGTCGCTCCAATTGCGGCAATACTAAGTGAAGCGTAATCACTCTCTTTTGGCCCAACACCACCAGAAACTCTATGACGAGCAACTGCAACTAAATCTCCTAAAACCGCACTAGCAGTCGGCTCACCACCGGCGCCTCTGCCATAAAACATCATTTGCCCAGCAGATTTTGCCTCCACAAACACCGCATTAAAGGATTCCCGAACTGCGGCGAGTGGATGATTTCGTGAGATCAAAGCAGGATGCACTCGTACTGAAATTTCACCCGCATCGGTTAATTCTGTAATCGCCAACAATTTAATTACCATCTCCATCGCTTTGGCAACTTTTACATCCGCTGCAGTAATTTTGCTTATACCTTCTCGATACACATCTTTATCTGTGACCCTAGAGTGAAATGCCAACCCAGCTAAAATTGCAGCCTTATCAGCTGCATCAATTCCTTCAACATCAGCAGTGGGATCTGCCTCTGCAAATCCGAGATCTTGTGCTTGTTTTAACGCATCCTTGAATGCAGTTCCCTCTTCATCCATTTTGGTTAAAATATAATTTGTAGTCCCGTTAACAATTCCCATAATTCGAATTACATGATCACCTACTAAAGATTCACGAAGTGGTCGCAAAATTGGAATCGCACCAGCTACTGCTGCTTCATAATACAAATCAACATTAGCTTTGGCTGCTGCCTCATACAAGGTTGCACCATCTTTAGCTAGTAGTGCTTTGTTTGCAGTTACAACAGATTTTCCGTTTTTTAATGCAGCAAGGATTAACTCTTTAGCAGGTGAGATTCCGCCCATAACTTCAATAATTAAATCAATATCAGGATCATTAACTACAGAGGTTGCATCATCAGTTAACAGTGTGCTTGCAATGCTGTTGCGCTTAGTTTTGATGTTTTTAACTGCCACCTTAACTAATTCCAACTCTGCACCAGCGCGTGATGCTAAATCTGCTTTGTTATCAAGTAATAGACGAGCGATTTGTGAGCCGACTGTGCCAGCACCGAGCATCCCTACTTTAAGAGTTTTCATTAGAGAAGTATCTCAAACTTACGACAGTTGCCGTGGCGCTTGAATTACATCAAGATTGAGTAGATCAGCCTGCGTTTCTCGGCGTAAAATCTCTCGAGCGCTGCCATTTAAAACGGCAATAACTGAAGGCCTTGGAATATGGTTGTAATTGCTAGCCATACTACGACCATACGCACCAGTGGCTGGAATCGCCAGCAAATCACCAATTTTAATATCACTTGGCAATTGGATATCTGAAATCAATATGTCCCCACTTTCACAATGCTTACCCACAACTCTGGTAGAAATACTTTTTGCAGTAGAGCTGCGATTTGCTAAAAATGCTGAGTAGGTGGCACCGTAAAGTGCAGGGCGAATATTCTCACTCATTCCACCATCAACTGATACATATTTACGAATTGAGCCATCCTCCAAGGTAACTGATTTTGTAGTTCCTACTAAGTAAATAGTGGTGGTGGTGGGACCAACAATCGCTCTTCCTGGCTCGATTGAGATCTTAGGGATAGATAGTTTAAGTTTGTCACAAGCACTTTTAATTACTTTAGCAATTGCCGGAATTACCTCATCTGGTGCGATGGCTCGCTCACCTTTTGTGTAAGCAATTCCATAGCCACCGCCAATATTCAACTCCGGCAGCTCCTTTGCATGCTGATCGCGAAATTTTGCTAGTACATCAATTAATCGCATTGCTGCTGCTTCAAAACCACTTACCTCAAATATTTGTGAACCAATATGGCAATGCACACCTGCTAAATTTAATGATGGATAAGACATGCATTTATCAAGTGCCTCGCTCGCTGCCCCCGATGCAATTGAAAAACCAAATTTTACATCCTCATGAGCAGTTGAAATGAATTCATGTGTATGAGCATCAATGCCCGGAGTCAATCGCAAATAAACTTTCTGAATCTTGCCTAGACTTTTTGCGATCTCAGCCACTCGCTCTACTTCATCAAATGAATCAATCACAATAGTGCCTACCGCCGACTTAATTGCAGTACTTATCTCATCTACTGATTTATTATTACCATGAAATTCAATATCACTTGCAGGAAACTCTGCAGCCAGAGCAACTGCTAATTCACCGCCACTACAAACATCTAATCCAACTTTTAATTGCTTTAGCCACCTTGCTACCTCAACACAAATAAATGATTTTGCTGCGTAGTAAAGCTGTCCTGAGCCAAATGAAGTATTAAGCGCGGCGCGCCAAGCATTAGTTCGCATAAAAAAATCATCTTGGTCTAAGACAAATATTGGTGAACCAAACTCTTTCACAAGTTGAGCGGCTGAACAGCCAGCTATCGACAACTCTGCGCCATACTGATTTTCATCAGAAAACTTTAGATTTGTAGAGAATAATGAGGTTGAATAATTAGTATTTGCCATTACATCTTCTCCGGAGCGCTAACACCTAGTAAATCTAAACCATTATTGATTACCTGCGCAGTTGCCATGGCAAGGCTGGCGCGAGCAGAGTTTAAAGGCCCAGGTTTTTCATCACCTAGTGGCAGTACTCGACAATCATTATAAAAGCGATGAAACTGGCCAGCGACCTCTTCAATATATCTAGCGACTCTGTGAGGTTGGCGCATTTGCGCAGCAGCTGCAACAATTTTAGGGTACTGAGCGATTAAGCCAATTAATTCTCGCTCTCTTTCATGCACCAGCAACTCTGGTGAAAATGAGTTTAAACCAAATTTAATTTTAAACTCTTTGGCATTGCGAAGTACTGCGCAAATTCGAGCATGCGCATACTGCACGTAATAAACTGGATTTTCATTTGTATTTTTCTTCAGCAGATCGACATCCATAACCATTGGTGTATCAGTCGGATATCTTGTTAATGTGTATCGGGCTGCATCTTTTCCAACTTTTTCTACTAACTCTTCTAGGGTAATAATAGTTCCAGCTCGTTTCGAAAGTTTTAATTCTTGCCCGCCTTCAATAATTTTCACCATTTGCCCAATTAATATTTCAACATCATCCTCTGGATTATCGCCAGCGCAGGCTGCTATTGCTTTTATCCGGCCCACATATCCATGATGGTCTGCGCCAAGCATATAAATACATAAATTAAATCCGCGCTCTCGCTTGCTAATGTAATAAGCAGAGTCAGATGCAAAATAAGCAAAGGATCCGTCGGACTTAATCATTACTCGATCCTTATCATCGGCAAAATCAGTTGTGCGAAGCCAGGTAGCACCATCCGCTTCATATACATGGCCTAAAGATTTCAATTTATCTAAAATGTGAACGAAGAAGTTATTTTCGTAGAGTGTTCGCTCAGAGAACCAGGTATCAAAATGGGTGCCAAAATTCTCTAAAACTTTACGCTGCTGCGCTAACTGCAGCTGATACCCAGTATCTCTAAATGCTGCAATTGAATCTGATTCTGCCAATTTGGTAAAGTTAGGATTGGCTTGAGTAATCTCATTTGCTAAATCCACTATGTACTCACCGTGATATCCATTTTCAGGGATAGCAATTTTAAGCGCCGCAGCACGTAGTGATTGGCCAAACAAATCCATCTGATTGCCGCGATCATTAACATAAAACTCTCTTGATACCTCTGCCCCGGCAGCTGCTAATACTCGACCTAAGGAATCTCCCACCGCCGCCCACCTGGTGTGCCCTAAATGCAATGGTCCGGTGGGATTTGCACTAACAAATTCAAGATTAATTCGCTTTCCATCAAGTGCGCTAGAAGTCCCATATTTCTTACCTAGGGTAAGAATTTCACTCACTACACCTGCTTGACTTGCACTTTCTAAAGTTATGTTGATAAATCCTGGGCCGGCAATCTCAATTTTACTAATTCCATTAGGGGTTAATAGATTGTTATCCGAAAGGGTTTTGACAATCACCTCAGCGATCACCCGTGGTTGGTTATTGGCAACCTTCGCCAGAGATAAGGCGACTGAAGTTGCATAATCACCATGCTCACGATTTTTTGGTCGATCGAGGATTAGCCGCTGGGGCAATTCACAATTTAACTCACCGCTACTTTTGGCCAGTGCCAGCGCTTTGAGGATTGCTTGCGCAACCTTATTTTGCACCGAATCTGCACTCATTTGAGCAAGGCTACCCGCTTAAGCTTGCTAAAGGTCGATGGATTTTGGTGATGCCGCCATTTACACCGTAATCTTTCCCCCTCACTCAAGAAATAATTGCGGGAGTGGTGAAATGGCAGACACGCAGGTCTTAGGAACCTGTGCTTCGGCGTGTGGGTTCAAGTCCCACCTCCCGCACCAGTTGTAAATAATTTGTTGGTAGGGAAGGCTAAGGACATGGCTGAAAAGAAACTACTAAGTTGGGTTGGATTTAAAGGCGAGGAAGAAGGCAAATCTGCGCCTGCCCAAAATGCGTTAGAGAGAATTCGAGAGCTGGAAAACCAATTGAATGACCTGCGCTCACGTAGGGACATTACCGGCCTAAGCCGCGAAGAGTTTGAAATTTTGGCAACTGAAACTGCCATGACAATGATTAAGTCTGCGCAACAACGTGAAGCAAGGGCAAATGCGGCAGCACAAAAAATAATTAATGAAACAAGTCGCAATACAAAGGAAAAGCTAGAAGCCGCAGAAGCTAAAGCTAAAAGTATTCTTTCATCAGCAGAATCTACGGGACGCAGATATATCTCTGCTGCTGAGGATGATGCTGCAGATCTAGTAATAACAGCTGAAGCCAAAGCCGATGAAATTCTCAATAAATCATCACGGGAAGCAAGTGCGTTGAGTGCAGCAGCAAAGCGCGATGCGCAAAAACTGGTCAACGATGCTAGTAAGAATATTGTGGATTATCGCTCCTGGTTATCATCGGCGATATCTGAGGCAGAACGGCTCCACCGAACTCAGAATGCATCTTTAAATGCTGCTGAAAGCGCAATTCAGGAATCGAGACAAAAGTTGAAGCACGCCTTCGATCGGCTGTCACAGTTGCAAGATGATATCTACGCAAATTTAGATTCTGAGAATAGGCCAACTAACAAAACTTTTGTGGCCGGGGCGGGTAAGAAAGCCGCAGCGGCAGCTGCTAGAAAACAAAAAGCAATAAATAAGAAAAATACTGCTAGTAAAAAGAAAAAGAAATAACTCTTAAAGTTGGAGTTAGCCATGCTTAACTTCTTAGCATTGGATTACTGAGTGAACACAAAGCATGTGACTGGCAAAGTTGGTGTTCGCCATATCTCATCAATTGATGGCCTACGCGCAATTGCAGTTGCTGCCGTAGTTTTATACCACCTAGGAATCTCTTGGATCCCGGGTGGTTTTTTGGGTGTGGATTTATTTTTTGTAATCTCAGGATATGTCATTACTCGGCTAATTCTTGATTCAATAAATCAATCAGGTGCACTAGACCTAAGAGCCTTCTATGCTGCAAGGCTTCGAAGAATTTACCCTGGTTTTATTTTCATGGTGATTTGTACGATTATCTTTATTGGTGTTTGGGCGCCAGAAGCAATTAAGCGTTTCTTAACCGATTTACCATACGCTCTTAGTGGCAGCATAAATTGGTATTTAGTTGCAAAAAATCAAGATTATTTTGAAACCATCGGTCGCCCGCCCTTACTGCAACATACTTGGTCTTTAGCAGTTGAATTACAGTTTTATTTGATCTGGCCTATTATTTTATTAACAATTTTGAAGTATTTTGGAAAGAAAAATATCGCAAGAATTGCATTGGGTATTGCCATGATCTCTGGTGTGACTTTATTTATTGTTTCCCTCAGTCTTGATCAAGCAAACGCCAAACAAATCAGTCATATTTATTTTGGTACTGACACCCATTCACTTGGATTATTTCTTGGTTCAGCACTGGCAGTCTCGTGGATCCCTCAAAACCTTGGTGGTGCCATTACAAAACGGGCTCAAGATGTTATTGATGGCATTGGAGTTGTTGGCTTATTGGGATTGATCTCAATCTTTTTATTTATAGATCAATCAAATGCAAATCTTTATCGACTGGCATTTCCACTAGCGGGCATATTTGGATGTTTGGTAATTATTTCGCTAGTTCATCCCGCATCAAGATTTGCACCGATAATCAGCACCGCCCCGTTTCGCTGGGTCGGTCAACGTAGTTATGGAATCTATATTTGGCACTGGGTAATATTTCAAGTGACTAGACCCTCTGTAGATTTATCTGGACAAACCTGGGCACTTTATCTGGCACGAGTTCTATTGGTGCTTGCACTTGCTGATATCTCACTGCGTTGGGTTGAGATTCCATTTAGACAAGGTTCAGTACAAAACTGGTTTCGGGGAATGAAATACCGCTCCACCAAGATCAGGCTTCGCCAACAGGTTTCATTGTTAACCTCGGTAATCGCAGTACTGGCCGTAACATCAATTATTTCAGTACAAGCAATAAATAAAGCTGACCAAATTACAAACCAAGTGCTGGAAGAGATAATCCCTTCCGAGCCAAATCAGCAAGATTTAGGCAGTACAACTGGGCTTTGGGTAACTGGTGACAGTGTTATTTTGGGAATAAGAAGTAAGTTGGAGAGCAAAGAACACATCTCGCTAATTAATGCCAGGGTTGGCAGGCAAGCACCAGAGTTACTAGCAGTTATGCGGGTGGATCAAACCTCGGTTCCTTCCTCACCTGTTATATTTAATTTGGGTAATAACAACGCTTTGTCTGAGCAGACCGTAATAGATATTTTTGAAACTGTTAAAAATCAGCCACAAATTATTGTGGTAAACACCGCGGTTCCCAGGGCATGGAAAGATGCAAACAACGAAATAATTTCAAAAGTTTCTGCAAGGTATCCAAATGTAAAATTAGTGGATTGGGATCGAATCTCTAAAGGTCGACCAGAATTATTTGCTCCTGACGGTGTTCACTTGAGCCCGACTGGCTCTGATGTATATGTCGATTTAGTTTTGAGTGTTTTTAGTAAAACGCCTGCATAAGATTTAGAAAATAAAAATGGCCCTTAATTTTCTTAAGGGCCATTTTAATATTTAGATTAAGACCAGCTGCCTGGCAATCCGTGAACTTTGCCGGCAACTACTTCACCATCTGAATAAACCGTGGATACTCTTACCTGAACCCAACCAGTTTCATCATTTTTGGTAATTTGTTGCTTTAGTTGTGTTGCTGGAACGGTGGCAACTAATTTCCACTCACCAACACCATTTGCACGCAATTCAACGTTGTAACCAGTGATTCCTTCAGCTGCTGCAGGAGTCTTCCAATTTACCGTTGCACCACCATCATTGTATAAAGAGACGATTCCGACTGGTGCTTCGTAGGCACCAATTGGTGCTGAACTTGGCTCAGTTGTTGGTTCAGCAGATTCTGATGCTGCTGGGGTTGGGGTAACAGTTGCAGTATCAGAGTTTGAATTTTTAGAAATCACCGCAACTGCCAAAATTAAAATGCCAACTACAACAGCAATAACAATTCCCTTAGATGAGGAAGAATCACTTGAAGTCGATTTAGGCTTGTAGGAAACTCCTGATGAAGGCTTTGGAGTAGTTGAGATCGATGAGAGAGATGATCTTGATGATCCACTTACCGGCACTGATGGAATTGAATAACGGACCGTTGATCTACTAGATTTTTTAGCGCTCTTTTTTACCTTACGCTTTGTGGTCGTACGTTTAGCACTTTTTTTCACAGTGCGTTTTGCTGAACTTCTTTTTGCAGCAGACTTCTTTGCTGCCTTTTTCTTTGCGGCCACTTAAAACTCCTTATTGATCAGTACTGGTAAAAATATTTACCAGCAGGACAAGAATAGTTGAGATTTCCTTAGGGGAGGATGAGATAAGGATACAACAGTAAATAACCTATTTCGCCTAAGTGAATATCTAGTGGCATTAGAGATTTGTCTGCAAAAAAGGCATCATTCTGCGCAGTGCAATGCCCCGATGACTAATCTCATCCTTCACCCTAGGTGAAAGTTGTGCCAAGCTCTGATTAAAACCGGTAGGCATAAAAATTGGATCATAACCAAAACCAGCATTTCCTATTGGTTGAAAAACAATCTCGCCAGGCAAAACCCCTTCCGCCTCTTTTTCGTTAGCCGACCCAGTTGGATTTGGCTGATATAAAGCCACCACCGCTTTAAACTGAGCACCGCGCTTATCTTTGGCAACTGATTTAAGTTGCTCTAATACTTTATTTATATTGACCAAATCACGTTGGCTACTATCTTCACCCAGATAATCACCCCAACGTGCTGAGTAAATACCTGGATCACCGTTGAGGGCATCAATAAATAATCCGCTGTCATCAGCCAGGGCTGGCAGCTGGGTGAAATCTGAGATTGCCTTCGCCTTTAATCTGGCATTCTCACTTAAACTTTTTCCACTCTCCACCACATCTGGCATATCTGGAAAATCATTTAAGCCTAAAACCATAATATCTTTAGCATGCTCAGCTAATAATCGCTTGAATTCAACAATCTTGCCGGCATTTTTTGTTGCCAAAACCAGTTTGCGCATCAGGTGTAAGAAAAGTTACTGCTTTAAAGCTTCTGCTTGTAATTTTGTCAGCTGGGCGCATCCTTTTACGCCTAAATCTAATAATTGATCTAGTAGGGCGCGATCAAAGGGCTTTGCCTCGGCGGTGCCTTGTACCTCAATAAAATTACCATCACCGGTGCAGACAATATTCATATCAGTCTGTGCACTCACATCCTCTTCATAACAAAGATCTAAGAGCGGCTGCCCGTTGATAATGCCAACGGAGACGGCAGCTACTGATTGGGTGATTGGGTTTACCGTTTTGCCAATATGGCTATTTGCCTTTGCCCAGTTGATTGCATCTGCCAGCGCCACATAAGCACCAGTTATTGCAGCGGTGCGAGTGCCACCATCTGCCTGCAACACATCACAATCAATCACAATTGTGTTCTCGCCTAAAGCCTTCATATCAACCACTCCGCGCAGTGATCTGCCAACTAATCTAGAGATCTCCTGCGTTCTGCCTCCTAATTTTCCCTTAACACTCTCCCGATCTGATCTGGTGTGGGTTGCTCTAGGCAACATTGCATACTCACTAGTTACCCAACCCTCACCCTTACCTACCAACCACCGTGGCACACCAGGTGTAAAGGATGCAACGCAAAGCACACGAGTATTGCCAAACTCAACTAATACCGATCCTTCGGCGTTATTTAGCCAGTTACGAGTGAATTTAATGGGGCGCAATTGATCATTGGTTCTACCATCGCCTCTACTCACTTAGATCTCCCTTTACTCTCTTGCATTGTTTGATATTTTCATATTATTTAGATCTGATTAGAGACGGTTAGTACCTCAGGACCTAAAAACCTTTTAGCCAAGGTGGCAAACTTATCGGGATCTGCAGTTGCCACAAATCTATGGCTCACCTTTCCTACCTGATCATTTAATAGATTCGCCTCGACTAAGGTGCGATAGAGATCTTTGGCAGTCTCCTCCGCACTAGACACTAGCGTTACATCATTTCCCATCACATAAGAGATCACGCCGGTAAGCAGTGGGTAATGAGTGCAACCTAAAACTAGGGTATCGATCTGCGCCTGTTTCATTGAAGCTAGATAATCTTGGGCAATTTTGGTGATCTCATCCCCTGAGGTTTTTCCAGATTCAACATACTCCACAAACAATGGGCAGGCCTTTGAGGTAATTGAAAATTGAGGTGCCGCGGCGAAGGCATCTAAATAAGCTTTGGATTCAATTGTTGCACTGGTGCCAATCACGCCGATTTTTCCACTCCGGGTGGCAGCCACTGCCCGCCTTACCGCCGGTTGAATAACCTCAATTACTGGAATTTGATAACGCTCTCTAGCATCTCGCAGCATCGCAGCACTTGCAGTGTTGCAAGCAATCACAATCGCCTTAACCCCGGCGGCAACTAATTGGTCCATAATCTCCAGTGCGTAACTTCGAACCTCGGCTAATGATCGGCTGCCATAAGGACCACGGGCAGTGTCGCCCAGATAAAGAATTGATTCACCGGGAAGTTGATCAATAATCGCCCTGGCAACCGTCAGCCCACCAACCCCAGAATCAAAGATGCCAATCGGCTCTCTCTTGCTTGGTTGCTTAGCGGTAGCCATTTGGGTAAGTGTAAATGGCAGATCTTGCTATGGGTTGCCTTGGTCAAACCCGCAATAAATGTCCGATTTACACCTATTTAGCATAAAAAATACTTAAGATTTAAGGAGAAATCAGGGTGAAATCACTTGCTCCACTGGTCAGTAACCACCACCCTTATACCCAAGCAAGCAGTTGCCGCCTGCATATGAGGCTACAAATGCCTGCTGGCTTGTGGCCAAAAGGTCATGAGCAACCTAAATGCCTACGGAGGCTTATTTAGATGAATTCAATCGCACTATCTGCAGATCAGTTCGGGATTGTATACAACATCCTTTCATTTGGACTTGTATCAATGCTTGCCTGCACTATCTACACATTAGTTTCACAATCACGTGTACTACCTAAATACCGCACAGCTCTGGTTATGTCATCAATGGTTACATTCATTGCGGCATACCACTACATGCGAATTTTCAACTCATTTGAGGATTCATTTGTTGATGGCGCAGTCAAGGTAGGAACAGGAGCAGGAGACTTTAACGAGGGATATCGTTATGTTGACTGGATCCTAACCGTTCCTCTACTACTAGTTGAGGTAGTAGCAGTTCTAGCTCTTGCTAAGGCGGCGGCTTCTTCATTGATTAACCGCTTAGTTCCAGCATCAGCTGCAATGATCGCACTTGGATATCCAGGTGAGATCGCAACTGAGAACAACACCAAAGTTCTTTGGGGTGTTCTTTCAACAATACCTTTCCTATACATCTTGTATGTATTGTTCGTAGAGCTTTCAAAGTCCCTAGATCGTCAACCAGCAGGAGTTGCAGCAACCATCGGTCGCTTGCGCTTGCTATTGATCGCTACTTGGGGCGTTTATCCAATTTCATACCTATTACCAATTCTTGGTCAATCAGCAACAGATCCTGGCGCATTTGTTAATCGCCAGATCGGTTACACAATTGCCGATGTATTGGCGAAGTGCGTATTCGGTCTAACCATCCTTAAGATTGCAAGGATGAAGTCAGAGGCTGAAGGCATGAAGGCGGATGCATAAATCTCTAAAGTAAATTAACGGGGCCAAGAAATTGGCCCCGTTTTTTATTTATGAATTACTAATCATCCGCTCCTGCAGTCCACCTAACCAAAAGTAGACTGCATATAAAGGTTTTTGCGGATCACTGTTCTTCATCAACTCATACTTTTCATATGAAGATTGCTCAATATCTAATCTAACTGCCAAGGCAAGTCGAAGATCATTAATAGCAATTGCCCAAGCGGATGGGTCAGAAACTTGAATATCAGCTTTCACCAACTCCTTTTCAACAGCTGGCAATAGTTGCTCACGTAGGTAAAACAGGTATTTTTGCTTGGCAGTCCGAAGAGACATCTCAGTGTATTTGCGAAACTCAGCAGAGCTCTCAGCATCCGCATAGGCGTTTGGCAGTAATCTGCGTAAAACCAAATCCTGCGGTTGCTCAACTGGTGATTGTATATTTCCCATTGCTGCAAACATCAACTGTGCAAATGGGTCATCAGATTGATAATGGTGAACAAAATTTGCCTCACCAAGTAATTCCAGTAATTGCTCAACTAGATTTATCAGAATATGTAACTCATCATTACTCAAAGTAATTGTGAAAGTACTTGATTTAGGATCTGCCATGGTCATCTCTTTGCAGCGTTGCCCATAAGCCGTGTTCATGAAGTTGCTGCACTGCTCGCTCCATCTCCTCCCGGCTGCCAGAGGCAACCACCGCTTTGCCCTCTGTGTGAACCTGCATCATTAATTTATTAGCTTTTTCTTTTGAAAACCCAAACAATTTGATAAAAACATAGGTTACATAATTCATTAGATTAACTGGATCATCCCAAACAATTGTTACCCATAGGTGGTCAAAGAACTTACTAAGATCTAATGTTTCCTCAAGTTGGGTCTGAGAACTCATGGGTGAATTATCTAACTAAAACAGAGATCTCATCACTTAGACCACTGATATTTTTACCGCTTTCAGCAATAAGTACTTGGTAGGTGTGTACCCCTGTTGCAGCTGGCTTGATATTAAAGGTGAACACCCCATTAACATCGGTGGTGAAATCACCCAATGATTTGCCATTTTCCTTCACTGACAATTTAATCTCAGCAAGTTTTGGCAACATCTGACCAGATACTGCGTAGGTGGTGTTGAGTTTAATTGAAGATGGCAGATCTAATCTAAGCTTTGGGATTACCGAGACTGTTTTTGCAGCAGTCTTACCTTCAGTACGTTCCCAACTACTTTCTGAAACTAATCTGATCTCACTTTTTTGCCCCACCAATACCGGTATTGCAATGATCCCAGCAGCATCAGTTACTCCCGCCGCTAAGGTGCGCCAAGTGCTATCGGTGTTATTTTTGATTTCAAATCTGACATTTAGGGATGCGATAGGGGTTTTGTCTGGAAGTTTAAAGGTGCCTGTCAGATTAAAAGCTGTCCCGTATGCAATCTGCTCAAGATCAGTAGCAATATCTCCTAATACCTGATCTGGAGCAATTGATTTGGCGATATCTCGCACCACGGTAATTGCTGCAGCATTTTCCATGCCAAAGGTCCAGACTGCAATACCACCTAAGCGATACTTGCCAACTAAGTTAGTTCTGGCAGCGTAGCTTTTTTCATCTGGAAACCAAACAGTTCTAGCGGCGGTGCAAAAACTCGCTGAATTTGTGGGGTCGACATAAGTTTTTCGATAAGTAAATGTGGACTCTGCATGAGTTGAGTTGTAAGTAATGGTTGCATTATTACTTGCAGCAAGAGCTGCTGCCTCCCGCATTACCACTGCAGCCTTTGCGCCAACTACAACTGAAGATGCAAAATCTTTGGGACATACGCCCTCAACTTTGGTAATCCAATCTCTACCATACCCAGGTATTCCCAAAAAAACTTTTGAAGCTGGCATCTGAGTCACCGCATACTTAACCGCATCCTCACTCCATGGCAGTGGACCAATTGGGCCAGGATTTACAGTTGAAAAGTCATACGCCATAATTCTAAGCCGATCAATGTGTGGTCCAATCTCAGCCCAAGAATAAACATTATTACCTGCTCGTTTAGTCTCGGGAGCAAAATCTGGTGGCGTAGTCACTGATAAAAGTTTTCCTTGCTCATGCAACGCAGCAGAGAGCTCTTTGATAAAAATAATCCAATTTGGTTTTAACGCTGGCCAGGTAGATCTACCATCTTGGGTATAGAAAACTTCAAAATCTAGATCAATGCCATCATAGTTATACTTTAAAACCAAAGACTTAATTGATTGAACTATGTTAGTCCTTGAAGTTGGATTAGCTAAAAGATTTGCCAAGACAAGTTTTTTTGTGTCATCGGTAATAGTTGGCAGCAATAACAAGCCATTTGCTCGCAATCTTGCAATTACTTGTTCTTTTGATGTTGTGTACTTACCCAGCGCGTACTTATCCTTTATTGTTGTTTCACCAGTTAGCCCATACCAAAATGGTGAAATATCTCGAATCAGATCTAAATTTCCTTCAACAGTTGGCAAATTGCGAGCTAGATTGTAATCAGGAAGCCAACCAGAGAGAATTCTTCTTGGCGGATTGTTTGCATTAGCAGGTGTAAGTGTTGAGACCACAAAAGTAAATGCGCTCAATATCATTAGCAACTTACGCGATCTCATGAATTTTAGAGTATCGGTTTTAACTGAGAATTTACTTTAAGCGGGCGTGAATCTCTTTACATGTTGGACAGATTGGAAATTTTTGTGGGTCACGATTAGGTATCCACTTCTTTCCACACAACGCACGGACAGCTTTTCCAGTAACTGCAGACTCGGTAATTTTGTTCTTATCAACGTAATGTGAAAACCGCTCATGATCACCCTCATCAGTTGGCACGAGATCTTCCTTTTCAAGCAGGTCAGTTTTACCTGATTTACCCCTTAAATCATCGAGAAATCCCATGGCCAAATCTTAATCCAACTTTATCGCCTACCATTTACCAGTGAGCACACCTTTAAAGGATCTACTTCGTACCTCAGATCTGTCCAAATCAGATATTCAAATGCTGCTGGAGACCGCCGGAAAGTTTGCTAAAAAACCATTACAAGCGAAAAAAACCTTAGCCAAGCGAACAGTGGCAATTTATATGACTAAATCTTCAACTAGAACTCGGCTGGCATCAGAGAGCGCAGTGGCTCACTTAGGTGGCACTCCTATATTTATGCGTGCTGATGATTTGCAAATTGGTCGGGGTGAATCTATTGCTGACACTGCCAAAGTAATTTCAGGTTTTTGCAGCGCTCTAATTGTTAGAACCTTTGCTCAATCTGATGTTGATGAGCTGGGAAAGTACGCCAGTATTCCAGTGATCAATGCATTAACTGATGACGACCATCCAACTCAACTGCTTGCTGATTGGCTAACTATTACCGAAAGATTTGGTAAAAGTTTTAAAAATCGTAAGTTTGTATATGTTGGCGATGGAAATAATGTTGCTAACGCTTGGCTGATAATGGGTGCCACCATGGGTGCACATGTAGTTGTTGCCACACCTCAAGGTAAGTGGGCACCAAAAGCAGCTGTAGTAAATCAAGCTAATGAGATCGCTAAGAAATCTGGCGGTAAAATTGAGATTCTTACAGATCCAAAATCAGCCGCGAAAGGGGCCAGTGCGATTTATACTGATGTTTGGATGTCAATGGGAGATTCCGAGGCAGATAGAAATGAAAAAATTAGCGCACTTACACCTTTTTCAGTGACCAGAGAGTTAATGAATTTAACTGCTAAAGATTCAATATTCATGCATTGTCTGCCAGCACATCGAGGCGAAGAGGTTGCCGCTGATGTTATCGATGGTGAGCAGTCAGTTGTTTGGCGCCAAGCTTTTCATAGGCGAACAACGATTCAGTCTTTGCTTTATCACTTAACACGAGGTGAATTAAAAGGTAATAAATAACACATCAGGCTGAAGTATTTTAAATTTAAGCGACAAAACTAGGAAAGGCTGGGTAGGGTTAGAAAATGCGTGTAGCAGTTGCCAAAGAGATCAAAGCTGGTGAAAAACGAGTTGCACTCGTGCCAGATATTATTTCTAAATTAACCAAAGCTGGCCTTGAGGTCGTTATTGAATCTAATGCTGGCTTGGCATCTGAGTACTCTGATAAACAATTTACTGATGCTGGGGCGCTGGTAAAAAATGGTGATGTGCTAGTAAATGCTGATGTAGTTCTCTCCGTTCAACCATTAACACCGGCTCAGATAAAAACCTTGAAAAAGGGTTGTATTACAATCTCATTTCTCGCCGCCACCACCGCTGCAGACTCAATTGAGGCCGCAGTTTTAGCTGGGGTTACTGCCATATCACTTGAGATGGTGCCCAGAATTTCTCGCGCACAATCTATGGATGCTCTGACATCACAAGCATTATGTGCTGGATATAAAGCCGCATTAGTGGCTGCTGAGTTATCTCCTAAATTTTTTCCACTGTTAATGACAGCGGCAGGCACCGTCACTCCAGCAAAAGTAGTTGTGTTGGGTGCTGGTGTTGCCGGATTACAAGCGATTGCAACTGCAAAGCGATTAGGCGCGGTTGTCTCTGCATATGATGTCAGACCCGCTTCAGCTGATGAGGTCAAATCAATGGGTGCAAAATTTATAACTCTAGAGCTTGAAGCTTTAGAGGGCGCGGGTGGATACGCCAGAGAGATGACAGAGGAGCGTGCAAATAAACAGCGCGATTTGCTTACTCCTTACATTGCAGCTGCGGATGTATTGATTACTACCGCTGCTGTTCCTGGCCGCACTGCGCCAAGATTGGTGACAGCCCAGATGGTTTCACAAATGGCCCCCGGATCAGTTGTAGTTGATTTAGCAGCTGAAAGCGGTGGAAATGTTGAAGGATCAGTTGCCGGTGAAATAATTACTAACTCAAATGGTGTAAAAATCTGGGGTGGAAAAGATGTTCCAAGTCAATTACCATTTCATGCATCTATGTTGTTCTCACGAAATGTAGTTAATCTACTTTTGCTAATGAGCAAAACTGTTGACGGCAAGCCAAATGGTGTGATTGAGCCAGATTTTTCAGATGAAATTATTGATTCAGCCACCTTAACTCACAATGGTGCCAAGCGAGAGAAGGGCAAGTAATGGTCACTGAATTAATGAGTAATGAGATTGCATTGCTTGCAATATTTCTTTTATCTATATTTGTTGGGTTTGAAGTCGTTTCAAAGGTATCGACAACTCTACATACCCCATTGATGAGTGGTGCTAATGCTATTCATGGTGTTATTTTAGTTGGCGCCATTGTTGTAGCAGATCATGCTAAAACAAATCTCGAACTTGGGTTAGCACTTGCTGCGGTAGTGCTTGCAACTATAAACATGGTTGGTGGTTTTGTAGTTACCGATCGAATGTTGCAGATGTTTAAGGGAAAGCCAAAATCTAAAAAAGATTCTGGAGATGACAAATGAGTCGTGATCTCTATGATCTAATTGGCTTAGCTGCTGGTATTTGTTTTATTTTGGCGCTAAAAGGACTTTCATCTCCAAAATCAGCACGTCGGGGCAACTTGATCGGCGCAGTTGGTGCAACTGTGGCGACGGTAATAGTTTTCTTTTATGCAAATGGCGGAAAACCGCTACACAATCAAACTTTAATTTTGGCAGCAATTGCCTTTGGAACTTTAGTGGGTGTACCAGCTGCTCGTAAGGTGCAGATGACCCAAATGCCACAACTAGTAGCGCTATTTAATGGTGTTGGTGGTGGGGCTGCTGCGCTAGTTGCAATTGTTGAGTATTTAAAGCTTGGGGATGAGGCAACGGTAGCGGTGGTAGTTGCTACCGTCTTTACAGTGATTGTTGGTTGCGTCTCATTTTCAGGCTCAATTATTACCTTCCTTAAATTGCAAGAGTTAATGACTACCAGACCTGTGGTGTTTCCATTTGGCCGTCAAATAATTGCGTTGACATTGATTGGCGTATTAGTCAGTGGTGGTTGGGTTATCTCATCCGGTGGGACTACCCCACTTCTAGTAAATGGGCTCTTATCATTGCTGTTTGGTGTTCTATTTGTGCTTCCAGTCGGGGGTGCAGATGTTCCAATTGTTATCTCACTACTTAATGCATTTACTGGATTAACTGTTGCCGCCTCAGGTTATGTGCTGCAAACAACCTTGTTAATAGTTGCTGGAACATTAGTTGGCGCCTCTGGAACTATATTGACTAAGTTAATGGCGCAAGCAATGGGGCGATCACTCTTCGGCACCTTGTTCGGTGCCTTTACTGCCAAAGCGCAGATTGGATCGAGCACATCAGATACTCGCCCAGTAAAATCAGGTTCTGCCGATGATGTTGCAATACTTCTCAATTACGCCCAAAGAGTAGTAATAGTTCCCGGCTTTGGTTTAGCGGTCGCTCAAGCCCAGCACACAGTTAGAGAGTTGGCAGATCTATTAGCATCAAAAGGTGTTGAAGTAGCTTATGGAATTCACCCAGTTGCAGGTCGTATGCCAGGACACATGAATGTGTTGCTAGCTGAAGCAAATGTTCCTTATGAGCAATTAGTTGAGATGGAGGAGATTAATCCAACTTTCCCACAAACTGATGTTGTCTTAGTAGTTGGTGCAAATGATGTGGTTAATCCAGCAGCAAAGACCACCCCAGGTTGTCCCATCTATGGCATGCCAATATTAGATGTGGCGTTAGCTGGCAATGTGATATTTCTGAAAAGATCAATGCGGCCCGGCTTTGCTGGCATTGAAAATGAACTGCTTTATGAGGCGAAGACCACACTGTTGTTTGGTGACGCGAAGGATTCGCTAACAAAGGTAGTTAGTGCATTAAAGGCGTTATAGGAAATATATTAAGTAGTCAATTAGTTGTAGTATTTACTAACACTAATAATCATTGGAGATACGTTGCCAGCAGTAACTGTTAAAGATATAACTGTTCTACCAAGGGTTGCGGGTGATGCATCGATTCCATCTAGAAGAGTTAAAAGTATTACCACCGCCCCACAAGGCCACGAGGGTGAGGGCTTTCCAGTTCGCCGCGCATTTGCAGGAGTTGATTTAGCAGATTTAGATCCATTTATTCATTTAGATCAAATGGGCGAGGTTGAGTACGCACCCGGTGAACCAAAAGGTACACCGTGGCATCCACATCGCGGGTTTGAAACTGTCACATACATTATTGATGGCATCTTTGATCATTACGATAATCATGGCGGGGGCGGAACTATTTCTAACGGTGATACTCAATGGATGACTGCAGGGGCCGGTATTTTACATATTGAAACTCCGCCAGAGCATTTAGTTGTTAGTGGCGGTTTATTTCATGGCTTTCAACTTTGGGTTAACCTACCGGCGGATAAAAAATGGTCTCCTCCTGCTTATCAGGATTTACGAGCATCTGATGTTGCATTGTTGTCTTCAAGTGATGGTGGCGCACTTCTTAGAGTTATTGCTGGCGAAGTTGCAGGGCATAAGGGTCCTGGCGCAACGCAAACTCCCATCACTTTAGTGCACGCAACTTTGCAACCAGGCGCTGAATTAAGAATCCCGTGGAATCCTTCTTACAATGCATTAGCTTATGTATTGAATGGATTTGGAACTGTTGGTGATGAAAAGCATGCGATTAAAACTGGTCAACTTGTTACTTATCGAGATGGTGATCAAATAGTTATTACTGCTGATTTAAATCAAGAATCTCGAGCACCTACTATGGATGTTTTAATATTAGGTGGACTACCAATCAGAGAGCCAGTTGCTTGGATGGGTCCATTTGTTATGAACACCAAATCTGAAGTTTTAAAAGCATTTGATGATTTTCAAAAGGGTGTTCTGGGTGTTGTGCCCCCTGACTGGAACAAAGCAAAAAGGCCAGCACAGCGCGATGGAATTGGCTACAAACTCAGTGGAGATCTAAAGGGCGTGCACGGAACTCCCGAGGAGTTACAACAGACTTAAAAAAGGGCGGAGAAATAATCTCAGCCCTTTTTTAAATAATTTTTTAAGAATTTACCTTTTCGCGCTTTGAAATCTTAAGCCATGAAATAAAGCCCCAGATAACAAAAGGTAAGTAAATTGCATACAAGGTTCCTGTTGGGTAGTAACCATTACTGAAAGCAAATGGCACGCCAACTAAATCAACTGCAACCCAAACTAGCCAAAACTCAACATAACCACGGCTCATACCAAAGGTAGCGAGTGCGGTTCCGGTGAAGATCCAAGTATCAACTGCTAACCAGGTACCGGTTTGACCCAAAGACTTAAACAATTGATAAGCCAGGGTGTAAAAGATAATGATCGCTGGCACTAACACCATTTTTTCTTTGGTGGTCGTCCAACGCGGGATTACGGGTGGTGTGCCTGGCGCGCCAGATTTACGATGTTGATTCCAGCGAACCCAACCATAAATACTGACAAAGATTAAAAGCAGATTACGGCCAGCTTGGCCATAAAAAGTCTTTTCATCACCATCGGCGCCAAATGAAAATACCGCACCAAGAAATACGGTAAAAAGTAATGCATCCCCAGTAATTCCAACTGGCCAAGCAAGTACCTTTCGTTTCAATCCTAGAACTGCACTTGAAAGACCCAATAACCCACCAATTATTTCGCGGTAGGTAATTGATTTACTTCCGAATTGGATTTGTGCTTCAAACAGCCATTCTAAAATGGACATGCGTTATCTCCTAGATGTTCCTTTATCCAGACTTTAACTGTCGGTCTCGGAGTTTCACCAAGTCAACCAAATGAATTTCATTTGGGTCGCGGACTTTAACCGCCGGTTCGGAATTACACCGACCCCCGGAAACATCAAGGCTGATACTACTTTACAAACTGGCTACTTGTTATCGTTGCCTATTTCTTTTATGAGATCAAAGTCAGCGCTACTAAGTTGTCCCTGTGATGCATACAACTCTAATTTGCTTCTAGTATCTTCAATATCAAGATTTCGCATGGTCAATTGTCCGATTCGATCGGCTGGCCCAAAAGCTGCGTCCTGGGTTTTCTCCATAGATAACTTCTCAGGTGAGTATGAAAAGTTTTCACCCTTGGTATTAATAATTGAGTAATCATCCCCACGACGCAATCTAATTGTGACCGAACCAGTAATTGTTGATGCTATCCAGCTAGTTAAGGATTGACGAAGCATTAGAGCTTGGGGATCAAACCAACGCCCCTCATACAATAATCTTCCTAATTTGCGGCCCTGCTCATGGTAGGTGGCGATAGTGTCCTCGTTATGAATGGCACTAACTAATCTCTCATAGGCAATAAATAACAGCGCCATTCCTGGTGCTTCATAAATACCACGGCTCTTTGCCTCAATAATTCGATTCTCAATTTGATCACTCATACCAAGACCATGACGGCCTCCGATTGCATTTACTTCTTTGATCAAAGCAACTGGATCTTTGATAATTTTTTTATTTATTGAAACTGGTCGGCCCTGAACAAATTCAACTGACACATCCTCGCTGTCAATCTTCACGCCTTGATCCCAAAACTTAACTCCCATAATCGGCTCAACAATTTCAATACTGGAATCTAGATTCTCAAGTAATTTTGCTTCATGGGTAGCACCCAAAATATTTGCATCGGTACTGTATGCCTTTTCTGTGGCGTCCTTATATGGCAGCTTGTGATCTGCTAGCCAATTTGACATCTCTTTGCGACCACCAAGTTCGGCAACAAAGTCTTTATCAAGCCATGGCTTATAAATCTTAAGTTTTGGATTAGCTAATAATCCGTAACGATAAAAACGTTCAATGTCATTGCCTTTATAGGTAGAACCATCTCCCCAAATTAAAACATTATCTGCAAGCATTGCTCGTACTAATAATGTGCCAGTAACTGCTCTGCCAAGGGGTGTGGTATTAAAATAAGCCCTGCCAGCGGTTGTTATATGAAAAGCACCGCAGGCAAGTGCTGCCAATCCTTCTTCAACTAACGCACTCTTACAATCAACAAGGCGAGCGATCTCTGCGCCATACTCTTTTGCACGGTTTGGCACAGTTTCAATGTTTTTTTCATCGTACTGACCAAGATCTGCGGTGTAGGTGCAAGGAGTTGCACCTTTGCTTTTCATCCATGCAACTGCTACCGAGGTGTCTAATCCACCACTAAATGCAATACCAACTTTTTGACCAACTGGTAGGGATGAAAGAACTTTTGACATGGCAGTAAGTCTAACCTTTGGAGTTAAAACCCCGCTTGGTTTAAGCCATAGATAGAGGGCCAAATAGCAAAACTTATTGATATTGGCAGGATTAAAAAGACCACTGGGATCAATAAGGCTATTTCGCTCTTACCAGATTTTTTTAAGAGCGAAAGATTTATCTGCTTATTCAGAGATTGCACCTGATTATTGAGGACCTCCAGTATTGGAGTACCCCGCTCACTTGCAATTTGAATAGAGTTAGTAAGTCGCCGTACCTGAGTCGAGCCGGTTGCTGCAGCAATAAATTCCATGGTTTGAGCAAGGTTGTTTCCAGTTGCATATTTTTGAAAACTTAAATTGATCAACTCTGGTAAATAACCCTTTGCGCGCCTTGATACATACCGCATGGCCATCATTGGACTTTCACCAGCTGAAATCATAATGGAGAGCATTTGCAAGATATTTACCAATTCCTCATTGATTTCATTTTGCTTTACTTGGCTGCCAGTGAGAGTTCCAATTAGGTTTTTAAGCCAACTTAAGGTGAATGCATAATTTGAAACAGAAATAATATTAGCTACTTCAATTAGAATAATTCTGATTGAAAATATGACAGCAGGGGCAATCAGTAATAAAATATATATTTTGGTATTGCTCATTTATCAACCATTGCAAGGGTAAACAACCGCTTCGGCTTGGGTAATCTTGCTATTTTATTCATCCATAAATACGCAAGTAAGGTTGCGATTACGCCAACAATCATGATTACTTGTCCAAAAGATTGCTCGTAAGCAACTCTGGCATTTTCCTGAGTTCGCAAAATTAACAATAGGATCCAGGGTGCAAACGCAGCTAAGTTCGCAGAGTTCCTAACCCAGCCAAACCTGGTATTAATCTCAGCCCGGAGTGCTAAATCTGAAGATACATACTCAGATAATTCTCGCAGAATTTTGATGGTATTTTTGCTACCAAATTTGGCAGCGAAATATAAAGATTCAAACAATTGATCTGATATCGGATCGGCAAAGGTTTCTTTTAACTTACCCAGCGCTGATTCAAAATTATCACCCATAGAGATAGTTTCTGAAAATTTCTGAAAATCGGCGCGAATTACATTTGGGCCAATTCTGCCTAACTGAGCCAGACTTTCAGTGATTGATGCCCCTGATTGTAGCGAGGCAATTATCAAATCAAGGACCTCTGGCCAAGCACTTGCTCTATTTAGGTTAATTCTCTTCTTTTGATTAGCGCTATAAATTAAATAAATCGAAATGAATATTGAAATGAAGAGTGCTATTACTGTTAATTTCTGCATCAATTGCTACTGCTATTGCGCTTGGTAAGTATTGCTGGAAAATTGGCAAGTCCCTTGTCGTATTTACTCTTATTCCACTTAAACAAGGTTTCCATTTCGACAATGCCGCCTTCAGAACGGCCAGTAACACTTGCCAGTTCAACCACTCGCCGCCTACCGCCTGAATCAAGTGAGCACTGAATCACTAAATCAATGCTGTTTGCAATTGTGGGGGTTATAAAATTTTGCGAGATGTTCTCCCCCGCAAGTAGAGGTAATAATTGCAATTTGCTTATAGCACTCCTTGCAGAGTTTGCGTGAAGTGTGGCCATACCTGGCAGTCCAGAATTAAGAGCCACTAACAGGTCTAGGGCTTCTGCCTCTCTAACTTCACCTACAATAATTCTGCTGGGTCGCATGCGTAGAGATTCTTTTATTAATCTGCGCAATGAAATTTCGCCATCTCCCTCAAGATTTGCAGTTCGAGTTTGCAACGCAATCCAATCAGGTAGCTCGGGTTTTAATTCAAAAACCTCTTCAATTGTGATTATTCGTTCACTAACTGGAATACAGGTAATCAGAGCATTTAGAAAGGTAGTTTTTCCAGTTTGAGTTCCCCCGCTCACCAATATATTTAATCCTGCTGCTACTGACTGATTGAGGAAATCAAATATCTCCTGATTAATCGAATTGAGTTTTACTAAATCAGCCAGAGTGTTGCCCTTGTTATTGTGCTTTCTGATATTTACTGCCCAGTGGTTTGCGGTCACCTCAGGTATTGCCACATGCAATCTGCTGCCATCAGGTAGTCGAGCATCTACAAATGGGTTACTTACATCAAGTCGGCGCCCTCCCCAGATAAGTAGACGTTCAATTAGATCATGCACATTTTCTTTAGTTAAGACCAGGTTTGTTAATTCACTACAACCATCTCTTGCGATGAATATCCGGCTTGGATTATTAATCCAAATCTCTTCAACTGCATCATCTAATATCAAACTCTTTAATGGGCCAAAACTGTCTAGTTGATTATTTAACTTATCCATGGTGCCATTATTTAATTAATGGATAGTGATTAAAAAGGGCTGTGCATTAAATATTACAGAATGATTTATCTCCTAGCCTCTTAGTGACCTAAAAGTGGATTAGATCTATTTTTGCATACCAAGCTAATTGTTTTTCACCGATTCTTCGATGTGAGATTGCAATATTGCAATACTCAGGCAGAAGATTGCTTGCCCGCTCGATTGCTTGAGTACTTTCTGATTGGCTCTTGCTGACAACAAATATCCAAAAACCAAACTGTGAAACCCTACAAATGCAATCAGATTCTCGAAATATACCCTTCAGGCTAAAAGCAATTTTTACCAACTCAGCCTCTATTGCAGAGATAATTGAAGCAGAATCTGCACCTGCCATTGGCGTTAAGAATTTTTTGAGATCTAAGGTAATTGAAAACATGCTTAAGTTGGATTGATTACGCTCTGAAATTGCCAAGTCTCGTTTAACGATTTGGTCAAATCGTTCAGGAGCCATTGCTCCGGTCAACTGGTCGATTTCGCCATTATTAGTGAAAAAAACTAAATCAATTTCTTTCTGGAATTTTTCCATTCTAATTAGGCAGAGTAGTATTTAACAGTGATCATGAAAAGAGTGCTAGCCACCGAATCAAACCGTAAGCGTGCGATATATTTGCTTAGGTTTGAAGCTGTATTAATTTTAGCGGTGGTGATCTATTTGCTGACAGCTCCATTGGTGTTGGATGTGAGTGCGCCTGCAGCGCTATCAGCTGAAATTATTTTTGGCTTATTAGCCTGCTTAGGACTCTGGTTTAGTGCAATGGGATTTGCCAAGAAGCGCTCATTTGGAAGAGCACCTGCAGTATTAGCAAATTTGATTGCACTGGGGGTTTCTTACTACATGATTTCTGGAAGCCTACTTGTTGTTGGTATTCCACTTGCAATTCTTGCACTAATTACTTTGTTCTCCGCCGCACTCGGCTACGCTGAATAATTACCAATCAACTACTTGTTGGTCTTCCCAAAGTAAACCAGTTTTATCAACTGCAGCATCAAAGGATCTAGTTGCTAGCCAAATTGCGGTTTCAGCACCCTCTTGCGCACTCCTTGGTGCGTCAGGACCTCCCATATCGGTTCGACAATGGTTTGGACAGATTGCATCAACCAAGAATCCGCGAGCACCTAATCCAGTCTCATAAGAAAGATTCTTAACCAAGGCATTAACTCCAGCTTTACTTATTCGATACGGCGCAAGCCCACCATGAGTTCCAGGACCTGACATTCTTCCTAGGCAGGCAGAGTAAACAATTACTCTCCCCTTTCGCGCCTCCGTCATGGCAGGTGCTAGATGATTGATTGCGGTAAATACCGCATCTAAGTTAATTGCCAACACTCTGCGCCACTCTTCATCAGTTGTTCGCAAGGTCTTAGACATCTTCTCACTCATAACACCATGAGCTAAAACTAAAATATCTAAAGTACCAAAACCCTTGTTTGTTGCATCTTGATTGATCTCAGCTAGTACTTCACGAAACCTTTTACTATCAGCAACATCAACGCTGCGATACTCACATCCTAAAGTTTGGGCGCTTTCTTTTACCCGCTCAGGATTTTGACCAATTATGTAAACATGCATACCAGCAGCAATTAATCCCTTTGCAGTTTCAAAACCCAAGCCCCTAGATCCACCAGTAACTATCGCCCATTTTTTTTCTGCACTCATGGGCATAACCATGCCGTTTATTTTGGCCAGTTACTACCCTCAATTATGTGCTGATGGCCACTTTGACTTGGCAATAATGCCTAGATAGGTTTGGTAGATCGCTGTTGGGAGTTAAGATTAACCTGCTACAACAATCCTAATTTGGACAAAATAGGGAGTAAATAAGTGAGCGAAGCTGGAGCGAATACGCCCGCTAATCACTTTGGTGGCTCCTTTGGCCCTAATGAGTGGCTTGTCCAAGAAATGTATGAGCGCTACCAAAGTGATCCAGCATCAGTTGATAAAGCTTGGTGGGATTTCTTCGCAGATTTTAAAGGTGCACCAACATTAAATGGGAAACCAGGCATTCAAAGCAGTGCTACTAAAACTAGCTCTCCGCCAATTCCCAAATCACAATTAATGAAACCGGTCGAGCAGCCAGTTACAAAACCAGTGGTGATTGAAAAAATTGTCGAAGAAAAAGTGGCAACCACAGCTCTTAAACCAGCTGATCCAATTACTCAGCCCGTTGCAACCACAACAACACCAGTAGGTGTACGAGTGGAGCCGTTGCGCGGAGTTGCTGCCAGAGTTGTTCAATCCATGGAAGGGTCATTGTCAGTTCCTACTGCAACTAGTGTGCGCGTTGTGCCAGCTAAGTTATTGATTGATAATCGAACTGTCATTAATAATCATTTAAAACGTGGACGTGGTGGAAAAGTTTCATTTACTCACTTAATCGGATACGCAATGATCAAGGCGATCAGGGCAATGCCAGAGATGAACTCCTTCTATACCCAATTAGATGGCAAGCCAGCTATTGGGCATCCTGAACATGTTAATTTAGGAATTGCAATTGATCTTGCAAAAGCAGATGGTTCACGGCAATTACTTGTGCCAGCTATTAAAGGATGTGAGAAGTTAGATTTTGCGCAGTTTTGGTCTGCATATGAAGAGGTGGTCCATAAAGCCAGAGCTGGGGCATTAACCGTTGAAGATTTTGCGGGCACAACGCTCTCTTTAACCAACCCTGGAACTATTGGCACAGTTCACTCGGTGCCACGCTTAGTCGCCGGCCAAGGTTTGATTCTTGGTGTTGGCTCACTTGATTACCCAGCTGAATTTCATGGCGCAAATGAACAGACTCTCTCAGATTTAGGGATCAGCAAAGTTGTGACTGTGACTAGTACCTATGACCACCGCATTATTCAAGGCGCTCAATCTGGAGATTTTCTGCGAAGAATTCATGAAATTTTATTGGGTGAAGAAAACTTCTATGATGAAATTTTTGAAGCTCTCCGAATCCCTTATGTACCAATTCGTTGGGTCAATGATATTCAATCTGGAAAAGATAATGCTGTAAGTAAAACTGCAAGGGTTCAAAAACTGATTGATGCTTATCGCACCACCGGTCATTTAATGGCTGACATTGATCCCCTCGTTTATAAACAAAGATCTCATCCAGATCTAGATATTGTTAATCATGGCTTAACCCTTTGGGATTTAGACCGCGAGTTCGCCACCGATGGATTTGGTGGAAAGCCATTTATGAAGCTTCGTCGGATTCTGGGCGTTCTTCGTGACTCTTATTGTCGAACAATCGCCACTGAGTATATGTATATCGCTAACCCAGAGGAGCGAAAATGGATTCAAGAACGGATCGAAGTTGGAGCCCCAATAACGCCTCGGGATGAGCAGCTTAGAATTTTGCGCAAACTAAATAGCGCAGAGGCATTTGAGTCATTCTTGCAAACTAAATTTGTTGGGCAAAAGAGATTTTCGCTAGAGGGTGGAGAGTCAGTAATTCCTTTACTGGATGTAATTATTTCATCGGCGGCTGAGAGTAAATTAGATGAGGTTTGCATTGGTATGCCACACCGAGGTCGGCTTAATGTTTTAGCCAATATCGCTGGAAAATCTTATGGTCAAATATTTCAAGAGTTTGAAGGAAATTACCACGATAATGAGGTTCATGGCTCTGGCGATGTGAAATATCATTTAGGAACAAAGGGTTTATTTACCTCACAATCTGGGGCAACAACTAAAATATACTTGGCAGCAAACCCATCTCATTTAGAAGCGGTTAACCCAGTACTTGAGGGAATTGTTCGCGCAAAGCAAGATAAATTAAAAGCAGCAGCTGGTGATACATCTATCGATGCGCAGAGCGCATACCCAGTATTACCAATATTAGTTCATGGTGATGCAGCATTTGCTGGCCAAGGTGTTGTATCTGAAACACTTTCACTATCTCTACTAAAGGGGTATCGCACTGGCGGAACTATTCATGTCATTGTAAATAACCAAGTTGGATTTACTACCTCACCTCATGCAGCGCGCTCATCTACTTATGCAACCGATGTTGCAAAAATGATCCAGTCGCCGGTATTTCACGTAAATGGTGATGACCCAGAGGCGTGTGCCCGAGTGGCTCATCTGGCATTTGAGTATCGCCAAGCATTTAAAAAAGATGTAGTGATCGACATGCTCTGCTATAGAAGGCGTGGCCATAACGAAGGTGATGAGCCAAGTTTTACCCAACCAATGATGTATAAATTAGTTGATGCCAAAAGATCAACGCGAAAGCTATATACCGAATCGTTGATTGGTCGAGGCGATATCACGGTTGAAGAGGCGGAAGAGGTCTTGCGTGATTATCAACAACAACTAGAAAGTGTATTTACCGCAGTCCATAATACTGAACCTGTTAATGATCCAACTTGGAAAGCCCCAGTTGTCGCAGCTCCTGAGAGCGTTGTTACTGCAGTTAATGAAAGTGACTTAAAGAAAATTGCTGCCACACAATCTGCAATTCCTGATCACTTTACTGTCCATCCAAAACTACTACCGCAGTTAGTCAAGCGAACTCAAATGCTGGATGAATCAACAGTTGATTGGGCAGCGGGTGAAATGCTTGCCTTTGGCTCGCTATTGCTTGAAGGACATCCCATCAGAATGAGCGGACAGGATGTAAGACGTGGAACATTTAGTAATAGACATGCGGTTGTGGTTGATAAAGAGAACGGTAAAGATTTATTTCCACTTCGCTCACTAGTAAAAGATCCAAATCAATTCCATATTTATGACTCACTGCTCTCAGAGTATGCGGTCATGGGATTTGAGTATGGCTACTCAGTTGAGCGCGATGATGCATTGGTAATTTGGGAGGCTCAATTTGGTGATTTTGCTAATGGAGCTCAAACAGTTGTCGATGAATTCATCTCATCTGCTCTGCAAAAGTGGGGGGAGCGTTCATCCATAGTGTTGCTCCTGCCACACGGATATGAGGGTCAAGGACCTGACCACTCCTCAGGAAGAATTGAAAGATTTTTAACTTTGTGCGCCGAGCAAAATATGACTGTTGCCCAACCTTCTACACCTGCTTCTTACTTCCATCTATTGCGTTGGCATATGAAAAATCCTGCAAGAAGGCCGTTGATAGTATTTGAACCAAAATCTATGTTGCGCTTAAAAGCTGCGGCCAGTGGATTAAAAGATTTCACAACAGGAACATTTAAGCCATTTATTTCAGATGATAGAGTTTCAAATGCAACTAGGTTAATTTTCACATCAGGAAAGGTTTACTACGACTTGCTTGCTGAACGTGAAAAATTAAATGAGTTTTCAACTTCTATTGCAAGAATTGAACAGCTTTATCCACTTCCAATTGATGAAATTGTTGCAGAGGCTAAGAAGCATCCAAAAGCAACACTTTTATGGGTTCAAGATGAACCGGCTAACCAAGGGCCATGGCCATTTGTTTCACTGGCAACAACTGAGGCATTTATTGCTCATGAGGAGCTCTCCGGAAGAAATCTCCGTCGAGTGTCTCGTCGGGCAACCGCCAGCCCAGCCACTGGTAATCACCACCTGCATGAAGAAGAAGAAAAAGCATTAATGACTGAAGCTTTTACCCGCTAATTCCCTTTTTTATATCGCAAAATAACTTTTGCCAAGAATTGTTCGCCATCAATCCAACCCCAATCTCTGGAGTCAGAACTATTTGGGTTATCGCCTTCAACCCAGTACCTAATAACACTATGCTCCATTCTGCTTTCTTTAACTCGCTTTAATAACTTAACCCCTGGCCTTGCAGGATCTTGGAGTAAATAGATCCCACCAATCCTCAATCTGTGTTTCACACCACTTAGCTTGCGAACAATTAACCAATCCCCGTCATTATAGGCAGGTGACATAGAGTTTCCTGAAACTACTACCCTACTTATTCCAATCATGGGAGTATTCTCCCACTACAGGTTGGATTTAAATTAGCCAAGGAGAGAAATGTTTAATTCTTTAATCAAAGCAATTGCACCAAAAGAAACAGTTTTTGCACATTGCGATCTACCATGTGGTGTTTATGATCCTGCACAAGCAAAAATTGAGGCTCAATCAGTAAAAGCTTGTATGGAAAAATATGCCGCAAGCAGTGACCCTGATTTCAAAGCACGCGCTGTTGCAATCAAGGAAGAACGTTCAGAGTTGGTCAAGCATCACTTATGGGTATTGTGGACTGACTACTTCAAAGCAAATCACTTTGAAACCTATCCTCAACTCCACTCACTATTTAACGAGGCAACAAAACTTGCTGGTGCAGGTGGAAGTAAAGGCACAAATGATGTGGCAGTGGCCAGCAAATTAATCGGTAAAATCGATGAAATAGCAGAAATTTTCTGGGCAACTAAAAAATAAATTACTGATTTCGCTAGTGGCTTAGAACTTTAAGCTACTAGCGATTTTTTTGTCCTTAACAGTACTTTCCTTCTCTGCAACCATCGTTTCGGCTGCAACTCTAGCCATGAATGAAACACGCTCTACAAACTTTCTCGTTATCAACGCTGATGCAATTAACCTGGCACTTTGGTGAACTTCAACCTCGAATTTTAAAACATTCTCAGCCAACCCAAGGCATCTAGCGGTTGCATGAATCTCTGTACCAATTCCAGCTGCACCTAAGATTTCCACCACCAAATTGGTAGTTATCGTTGTTTCACCAAAATCTAGAAATTCAATTATTGCAGTGCTGCAGGCACTCTCCATCAGTGAAAGTATTTGGTTTGAACCGACAACAGGTAAATCGTTAACCCCTTGTGCAACTGAAGTATCACCAGGGCGAATAGTCATGGCTGACATACCTATCACACCAATAACTTGTTCTGGCTTCATAATCACAAGATTAGTGATTACTGAATTACTCTTGCGGGAACTCCCTGCGGATTTCGCTAGTTATTTCTATTTGTGTCGCACCATCAGCAGAAATCTCCGTATAAGTTGTTTGGGTATAGGTAATTTCAGTAAATGGTTGAGTTTCCGTCGCTTGCATCATTTGATTGTAGAGATCCTCAGTCTGCTTATGTATGCGATGGTTTAGCTCTTGTGGTGCCTCTTCATTCAGAGCGTTACATAAAAGATTACGCATTAAAGTGATAGCTGCATTTTCTTGCTCCATTTGATTGCGACATCCTTGACACTCTCCAAAATGTATTTCAACTAAATTCAACTGCTGATTATCTAAAATCTCATGGTCAATATAAAGCACTATGTTTGGTAACACCTGATCACAAGAGATAAAATTATTTTGCTGGTTCATTTCTTATCACCTGCTTTATCTTTTCCATACCCGCGATCCTTGGCATATGTAGCCAGAGAGGTTCGCAGTAATTTTCTGCCTCTATGTAACCTTGACATCACCGTTCCAGTTGGAACCTCTGTTATTTCTGCAATCTCTTTATATGAAAACCCCTCAACATCTGAGAGATAAACTGCAATTCGAAACTCCTCTGGCATAGCAGCCAGGGCATCTTTAATATCTTTGTCCGCAATATTTTCTAAGACTTCTTCCTCAGCCGATTTACCCTGATCACTTGTGTGTGAGGAGGCGGCAGCAATTTGCCAATCTTCCACCTCTCCTGCAGATATTTGTGGTCGGCGTTGATCTTTTCGATAATTATTAATAAACGTGGTGGTAAGAATTCTGTATAGCCAAGCTTTTAAATTAGTTCCGGGTTCAAATTGGTGAAAACTAGTAAATGCTTTTGCGTAAGTATCTTGAACTAAATCCTGTGCGTCGTGTGGATTTTTTGTATACCTCAATGCAGCACCATAAAGCTGTGAAGTAAAAACCAAAGCATCTTTTTCAAATCTAGCTTTACGCTGCGCCAAACTCTCTTTATTTCGGTCAACTACAACTGGTAATAAATCTTCGTTACTCATTTGGGCTAAGGCTACCTCGAATGGGGTTTTAGAAAAACTGAAATTAGTTTTAAATCGACCATCGTGCTGACGCAGTGCGTTCATAGAAATTAAACCTCTACTCAGGTTGATTTATTCCCATAGGTGCTCCCTGGGCAGCAGGAAACCTCGACCTTACGCAGAAGACGGAAGGTAGACTGGTGGATATGACAAATTGGCCCGCACCTTTTCGAAATGGGCTCTCTCCTGCAAGTAAGCCAATTGATGCTCGATTAAGTATTCCTGGCTCAAAATCTGCAACTAACCGTGCATTGATTTTAGCAGCGCTTGCTAATTCGCCATCAAGAATTAGAAAGCCTCTCTCCTCTCGTGATACCGACTTAATGGTGAAGGGATTAAGAAGTTTAGGCTGCAAAATTGATGAAGTTAAGACAGATGGAGGATTTGATTATCAAATCACACCACAAAAGTTAGTAGGACCTGCTCAAATTGAAGTTGGTAATGCCGGAACTGTAATGCGCTTCTTGCCTCCGCTTGCATCCCTTGCTTCAGGATTAATTCATTTTGATGGTGACGAGCGATCACACGAGCGACCAATTGCCCCAGTTATAGATGCTTTGGAGCAGCTTGGTGTTTCCATAGAACACGGAAATAAATATCGATTACCAATAACTATCAACGGCGCTGGGAAAGTTAAAGGTGGTGAAGTCAAGATAGATGCAAGTGCTTCTAGTCAGTTTGTTTCAGCACTGCTTTTACTTGCCCCAGCAACTGAGATCGGCATTACTATAAAAAATATCGGACCCAATTTACCCTCACTGCCACACATTCAAATGACAATTCAAATGCTTCAAGCGTTTGGTGCACAGGTAGAGTTGAGCAAAAATCAGTGGGTAGTAAAGCCAGTTATCTTCTCAGGTCAAGATTTAACAATTGAACCTGATCTATCTAACGCCGCACCATTCATGGCTGCCGCCATGATTTGCGGTGGCAGCGTTTTGATTAATGATTGGCCAAAATCAACCACCCAACCTGGAGATCAGTTACGTGAAATTTTTGCAAAAATGGGGGCGAGAATTGAACTTACATCAAGTGGTTTGAAGGTTTCTGGTAATGGTGAAATTAATGGCATAGATATTGATTTACATGATGTTGGTGAATTAACACCCGCAATTGCAGCCCTGTCATCTTTAGCTAAGTCGCCTTCAACTTTAAGAGGTATTGGACACCTACGCTTACATGAGACTGATCGACTCTCTGCGTTAGCTAATGAAATAAATAATCTTGGTGGAGCTGTTACTGAAGGCCCCGGTGAATTATTAATTAATCCAAGAAAAATGCTTGCCTCCCAAATCTTTAAAAGCTATGAGGATCATCGAATGGCAACTGCTGGGGCGATTATTGGTTTAGCCGTGGATGGAGTTACGGTTGAAAATATTGAAACCACGAGAAAAACCCTCCCAGATTTTCCAGGAATGTGGCAGATGATGCTCAAAGGGGCTTAATGGTCAGATCAAAGCGTAACTGGGACGAAGATGATGTTCGCATAAATAAGTCACGCCAATTTGGCTCAAGTAACAAGGCAAGAGCTCGAACTAAGGACCGACCAGATTATGCCAACGCCGATACGGCAACAATTATTGAGGTTGACCGAGGCCGAGTGAAATGTTTGATCCAAACAAAGACAGGTAAATTAATAATTACCGCAATGAAAGCAAGAGAGTTGGGAAAGAAATCAGTAGTTGTAGGAGACCTAGTCTCAGTAGTGGGTGACATTTCAGGTTCTGACGGCTCTTTGGCTCGAGTGGTTAGCGTGCTACCAAGAAAAAACTCATTAACTAGAACTATTGACGATCATGCGAATGACGAGCGGGTGATTGTTTCAAATGTTGATGTGATGGCAATTGTTATCTCAGCGGCAAACCCTGATCCAAAAATAGGTCTAGTCGACCGTGCCCTAGCCGTTGCATACGATCAGGGAATAAAACCAATAATTATTATGACTAAAAAAGATTTAGCTGATGGAGATGAATTTCTAAAAATCTATCAAGATCTTGAAATAACAGTGTTTAAGATTGATAAATCGTCGAATCTTGTAACTCTCAAAAAAGAATTAGCTGGCAAGATAACTGTTCTATTAGGTCACTCTGGAGTAGGTAAATCCACATTGGTCAATAATTTATTATCTACTCCACAAAAGAATTCAATTAAGTCCGAGACTAAATCCACACAACAGGTGACTGGCGCAGTAAATGAGGTCACTGGTAGGGGTCGTCACACCACCTCAGGAGCTATTGCCTTGCCATTATCTTCGACCTTTGATTCAGATGAGTTCGGTTGGATTATTGACACCCCAGGAGTTCGCTCTTTTGGTATTGCGCATATCAAGCCGTCCAGAGTTATCTCAGCCTTTCCTGAATTTACCGAGGCAATTTCAAATTGCAAAAAGAATTGCTCGCACAATGAATCCTCTTGTGCTTTGAATCACTGGCCTGGATTTAACAATCAAAATCTAGCAAGGCTTGCAAGCCTGCGAAGAGTTTTATCTCTCGGTTAAGAAAAGTAAGTGTAATCTGAACGCTATGAAGGTTGATCTTAAAAATGCAACTAATAGGCAGGTTGACCTATCTTTGGCCGGAATGACCTGCGCCTCATGTGTTAGCACAATTGAGAGATCGCTTAATAAATTACCTGGCGTAAGAGCTGCTGTAAATCTCGCCATGGAGTCAGCCCACATTATTGCCCCAAACAATATTTCAGATGCACAATTAATTTCAGCTGTTACCGCCGCTGGCTATAGCGCAAAGGCATTTAAGGGTGAGCGAGAGTCCTTTGAAAGATCTAATCGTCTGGGAATAAGAGTTTTACTAACACTGCTTTTTACCACCCCAGTGATTTTGATTTCGATGTTCCATGATTGGCACGCACAGATTGATAAAAACTTACTGCAATACCTTGATAGCTTTAATTCATTATTACAGAGCAATAAAGCAACTTTTGAAATTGCCTACCCCCAGGCGCCAATAACAACCTGGCTACTGATTGCACTTTCACTGCCGGTAGTTTTTATCTTTGCTTGGCCGATTCACAGAGCCGCAATGAAGAACCTACTTAATCCAACAATGGATACTCTGGTTTCGTTAGGTTCATTAATTTCATTTGCGTGGAGTGCTTACTCTGCCTTTGATTACCAGCCAAATTCAGAAATGCCAAATATTTATGTTGAAGTCTCCGCTGCCGTTATTTTCTTTGTAATGCTAGGTCGATACCTCGAACACAGAGCAAAACATAAAGCTGGCTCATCACTTGCGGAGTTGTTTAAACTTTCAGTTTCTGAAGTAGAGATCAAAGTTGAAAACGAGAACAGAATTATCCCGATCGATCAATTACAAGTAGGTGATATTTTCGTAGTTAAGCCGGGTGATCGCATTGCAACTGATGGGCAAGTAATCTCAGGATTTACCACGGTTAATAATGCTTTTCTTACCGGTGAAGTAACACCAATGGAGGTTTCCATTGGAAGTTTGGTATTTGCTGGATCAATAAATAACAATGGCAATATCATTGTGAAAGCTACTCGGGTTGGATCTGAAACAGAGTTAGCGCGAATTACAAGAATGGTGCTTGCGGCTCAATCTGAAAAAGCACCTGCCCAACAATTAGCGGATCGGGTTAGTAAAGTATTTGTTCCAGTTGTTCTTTTGCTATCGATCGCAACTTTCTTCGCGTGGTATTTAAATGAAGCGAATTTATCTAAATCAATCACTACCGCTGTGGCTGTCTTGGTGATTGCTTGCCCATGCGCCCTTGGCCTTGCCACTCCGATTGCGCTGTTAGTCGCAGGGGGTAAGGCGGCTCGCTCTGGGGTAGTAATTAGATCACCAAGATCAATTGAAAAGTCAGTCGGAATTACAGATGCAGTTTTTGATAAAACTGGCACAATTACTTCTGGGCAAATGCTCTTGCAACAAATGACATTGATCAATAATCCACTCACAACTGCAAATACAGCAATTGCTACATTAGATTTGATGAGTTATGCGTTAAGTATTGAAAGCATGGACTCTCATCCAGTTGCGGTAGCAATTTCAAAAGCACTCTCAAAACAAGGAATTAAAGTTTTAAAAGTATCTGAATTTGAACATACCCCTGGTAGTGGAGTGGCCGGGCGTGTGCAGTCAACAATCTCGGCCACCTCAAAGGCGGTTTTAATTGGCACGCCCATTTCAATTGCTCGTGCCACAACTGCGTTTTCGCCTGAAATTCAAAAAGCAATAGATTCAGGAGTTGCTCGATCAAATTCAATTGCCGTTCTTGCAGTAGATGGTTTGGCTTACGGTGTATTTGAGGTTGGTGATGAAATAAAAAGTGAGAGTAAATCTGCAATTTTACATTTACAAAAGCTTGGAATAAATACTTGGTTAGCGACTGGAGACAATCAAGAGGCTGCCATTACAATTGGTACAGAGGTTGGTGTTCCTGCTGATCATATTTTTGCCAACGCATCCCCAGCCGACAAATTAGCACTTGTTGAAAACCTACAGGCCAAAGGCAAGGTGCTAATGATTGGTGATGGCATAAATGATGCAGCAGCTTTGGCAAAAGCAGATCTGAGTATTGCTATGGGCTCTGGGACAGATACCGCAATAGCTGTGGCTGACATAACTTTGATTAGGTCATCCTTAAATGCGGTGATTGATAGCCTTGCAATATCAAAAAAGAGTGTGAAAATTATTAAATCAAATCTTGGTTGGGCCTTTTTCTACAATGTTGTGGGTATTCCAATTGCAGCGAGTGGAAATTTGTCACCTATGTATGCGGCGGCGGCGATGTCTTGTTCTTCACTATTTGTGGTTTTAAATAGTTTACGTATTAAATAAAATTGGTAGCGGGGGCAGGATTTGAACCTACGACCTCTGGGTTATGAGCCCAGCGAGCTACCGAGCTGCTCCACCCCGCGTCGGTAGTTAAATCCTAGAGTAGGTAAGGAATTAACCCAAATAAATGAAATTTTTATCTATTTTGTGCAGAAATTAATGCTGCAATTGCTGCTTTAACACGTGCTCTTGCTTTGTCTTCAGCTGCGCCATCTAATCGTTTTTGTGCTGCTTCAAGATCAGCATAAGCAGATTGCAATGATGCAATTGCTGATCTAATTGCCTGACTTGTGCCAGGCCCGCTGTTTATCGGTGCGTTTTGATCATTGGTCGATTCTGTTGTGCCAGAGTCGCCACCAAATACTTGATCTAAAGCACCTTGCAAGGTCTCACTAAACCCAATTTGATCACCAAATGAAACTAAAACTTTTTGTAGCAATGGATAAGCGGCGGTATTACCAGTCGCCCTTACATACACCGGTTGCACATATAACAAGCCTTTTCCAACTGGAAGTGTTAAAAGGTTTCCAAGCACTACATCAGCGCCACCTTGGCGAAGAAGTGACAAAGAAGTAGCAACCTCTGGCTTGGCCTCAAAATTGGATGCTACCTGTGATGGGCCTGCAACGTTTGTTGATCTTGGTAGTTGTAAGACAGTAATTTTTCCGTAATCATCACCAGCATCTGAGTTAACAACGGCAACTGCAGTTAAGTTTTCACGTCCACCCCGCGGAACAAATGGAGTGTATAGAGAAAATGTTGGTTTACTCTGACCAGGAATTTGCATTGTTAAGTAGTAAGGTGGTTGAACTCCTGAGTTAGCACCAAAACTTGATGGATCAAGTGGAACTCTCCAGAAGTCCTGTCCACCATAAAATGCATCAGCGGTCTTAACGTGATAAGCGCTCAGAATGTCGCGCTGCACCTTAAATAAGTCCTCTGGATATCGAATATGTGAGAGCAAACCAGCTGATATCTCACTCTTAGGTTTTAAAGTACCTGGAAAAGCTTTGCTCCATGCCGCTAATACTGGATCGTTTTCATCCCATTTGTATAGTGAAACCGTTCCATCATAAGCATCCACCGTAGCTTTCACTGAGTTTCGAATGTAATTAATGTTTTGATTATTCAATGAAAATGCGTTATTTGTGGAGGTCAGGGCATCACCGGTATTTGCCAAGTTCACAATTCGAGAGTTTGGATAACCAGCGCTAGTAGTAAACCCATCAATTATCCAAAGAATCTTGCCATCGATAATCGCTGGGTATGGATCTGCATCCAAAGTCAGCCAAGGTGCCACTTTTGCAACGCGTTCCCTTGGATTTCTATTAAAAAGTATCTTTGACTCTGAATTAATTAAATTTGATAACAGGATTCTTTGTTCCTGGTAATTAATTGCAAACAAAAGCCGAGAGAATAATGAACCCATCGGCACTCCACCTTTGCCGGTGTAGGTGTAATTCTTTTGCCCATTTGGCGAATTATCATCTGGATAATCAAGCTCAACTGGATTATCGGTAGCTGGCCCACCAATAATGGAATAATTTGGAACGTTCTCACCAAAGTAAACACGAGGCTCGAACTCACCTAATCCTTTAGTTGGTGGAATATTCTCGATAACAAATGATGGTTTTCCATCTGCATCAACAGTGTTTCCGTAAGCACCGACCATTCCAAACCCGTGGGTGTAAACCAAGTGATCATTGATCCAATTTCGAGATGGATTTCCTGCAATATTTAGCTCTCGAATAGAAACTACAACATCACGCTCTTTACCATCAATTACATATCGATCAATATCAAGTGAATCTGAAAATGTGTAGTAAGGCTTAATTTGTTGCAATTGTCTAAATGTTGCTGAAAGAACATTTGGATCCATCAATCTTATATTGGCTATTGTTGCCGCATCATTTGCCAGCTGGCCTGCTGAGGTGGTCACAGTTGCTTGATAATCGTTAACCTCCACATTGGTCAAGCCAAAAGCATCTCTGGTGGCTTCAATATTGCGTTGAATGAAAGGTGCTTCCTTGCTTGACTCTGATGGCTTGACTTGAAATTGCTGAATTGCTGCTGGATAAACTCCAGCAATTAAAACTGAAGCAATTACCATCAAAGCAACTCCAGCAGTTGGTAACAGCCAAGATCTTCTTACAATGTTTGCAAAAAATAACAATGAACAGATCACCGCAATCGCCGACAAAATTGATTTGGCCGGCAATAGCGCATTGACATCTGAATAGGTGAGACCAGTTATCAATCTTCCTTCTTTAAGCGTTAAGGCAAATCGGTCAAAGTAATAGGCAACCGCCTTAAGGAGAACTAATAAGCCAAGTAGTATTGAAAGCTGAACTCTGGCAGCAACAGTTGTGCGCTCCTCCTTTACTTGTGGCCTAATTCCGCCGTAGATGTAATGCACGGCAGCGGATGCAATAATCGCCAGCACGATCGTTGATATGGCCCAACCAATCAGGCCTTGATACATTGGCAATTTAAAGGCGAAAAATGAAATATCCAAACCAAATTGTGGATCTACTTTTCCAAATTCAGTTGAGTTTCTAAAAAGTAACCATTGCTCCCAAAATCTAGAGCCCGAAGAGCCAGCGAAATAAAAAATTACTAGAAATATTCCGATGCCAGCTAGGCGGCGAATTGGCTCAAGTTGAGCCCGGTATCTCTCTAAGTTATCTGCCTCAACTGAAACCGGCACATAAATTGGTCTTCTGCGAAATGCAAAATAAATATTAGTCGAGATAATTGCTGCTGTAATTAAACCAAAGGCTAAAAACAAATAGATTTTAGTAAATAGAGTAGTTTGCCAGACATTTACATAATCAACTGAGCGATACCAAAGAAAGTCAGCATAAAACCCACTGGAGGAAATCAAAACCGTACTAAGAACAAATAAAACGATTACAGTGATTGTTAGCGGACTGATTCGCCTGCGACCACCACCTCGATTGGCAAACGGATTTGGAAAGTTGCCACCAAAGCCGCTGCCACCAAATGGATTATTGCTTCGGTTAAATCCGCCGCCGCCAAAACCCGAATTACTCATGCGCAAATCTTATCTACTCTTAGGTAAAGCTCTGACAACTGGGAAACTTGGCGTTATCAGGCAGTTCTAAGAGTGAAATCGCCTCGGCGAGTGTGGCGACCGGCACAATCTTCATTACCTTTCCTGAGTTACCTGATTTTTGCTTGGCTAAGGCTTTTAGATTTTTGATATCCATACAATTTTCAGTTGGGGTCAGGAATATTTCTACACCATCTGCCTGTGCACCGATTATCTTCTCTGCAATCCCACCAATCGGTCCAACTCTGCCATCTGTAGTAATTGTGCCGGTGCCAGCGATATTACGGGAGCGAACCAAATTTTCTGGAGTTAACTTTTCCACCACACCAAGTGCAAAAATTAATCCACCGCTAGGCCCGCCAGTTTCTTCAAGTTTTATCTTGACATCAAATGGAAAATCAAATTGCTCTTCAATATTTATCCCGATAAATGCTGAATTATCCTCTCGGGCTGATAATTTAATCGACTTAGTTAACACACCTAATCCAGCCCTAATTACTTTAATCGTTACCAAATCACCTGGCTTTTTATCACCTAGATACGCAATTAATTCCGAAGAGCTTTTGACTGTCCGGTCATCAATGCTCAGGAGCTGATCCGATACTTCAATAGCTTTATATGCATTTGAACTCTTATTTATGTCGAGAACAACAATTTTTGACGCACTCTTATACCCAAGATAAGAAAGAGCCGCAGCGGTGGCATTTATTTGCGAGCCACTCATTTCAGCTGCGCCCTCTTCTACCGCCTGCTCTGCTGTTTCTCCCTCGGGATAAACTTCAGAACGGGGAATGACTGCGCGATCTTTATCTACCCAGCCATACAAAATATCAAAGCCAGTTATATAGGAATCTGGATCGGTGACCATTACTGATGTGACTGATAATTTTCCACTGGTGGGATAGACCTTAGTACCAGTAATGGTTATCGCCGAACCAAGAATATTTTGTGGATCCCCCGGTGAGAGAATTACAAATGGTGCAGGTAAAAAAAATGCTGCCAGCATCAGCAGGGTGACCAATACTTTGGTTGGTGTAAGCAGGCGACCTTTTACAGGCATGATTGATCTCATTTTAATTAATTTCTCGAAGCTTATTTTTTATGTCTAAAACTATTTTGAAATTTACTAAACTTATTGACCGAACGATTAGTCTGATTGTCATACTTAGATTTGTATTTGGTTACCCACACCCCATAGATGGTGGCACCCAAAACAGCTGTGATCGGAATTACCCACCAGATCAGGGCCACCGCTGAAGTTGAACTCATGAGGTAATAGTAATCAGCTGGGAAGAAAAAAGGTGGCATTATTGTTCTATAGGAATCGCTGGTCTTTCTATCAAGTGAATTGAGGGAGTTGTTTGTAAATGAGTTTTGGCTTTCTTCCAAATGAAGGGCAACCTGATTTTGACGCGCTGCTTAAAAAATTCTCAGAAATGGGAATCGACTCTGGTGTATTAGCTGGTGCGAAATCCTTTATCGAGGGCATGGGTGGCAATAAATCTGGTGAACAAAACTTAATAACCGTTGCTAACCTGCGAGAGATATCTAGAAAAATTATTACCGCTAAAGGTGATCTTCCGGTGGGCAGTGTTGACCTGCAGCAACTCTCCCAATCCTTAACTATCGCCAACACTTGGCTGGATACCGAAATCTTGTTCCCAGCAGCGACTGTTTCCAATCAAAGTGCATGGGCAAAGCGAGATTGGTTAGATGAATCTGTTAATGGTTGGCAGCAGCTATTTGAGCCACTAGCAGTTGGCATGGCCGATGCCTTAGGAAATGTGATTGCTAGCTCCAACAACACACTGCCGATTGAGTTCATGGGATCAGGGGAGCAAAACCCGCAGCAGCAGGAGGCTATGAAATTAATGCTGGCTCGAATTTTGCGAGGATTTATGGGCACCTTAATTGCCACTCAACTTGGACAAGGCATTGGCACACTTGCCAACACCATCACTGGTGCTAATGATGTGGCGATTCCACTGCTAAAAGCAGACTCTGGATCCCACTTGATTCCCCAAAACATCACTGAGTGGGCAGATGGTTTAGGAATAGATCTAGAGCAAATTCGAATTTACTTATCCTTGCGCGAGGCTGCTGCGGCCAGGTTGTTTGCCAATACCCCATGGCTTGAAAACTATATTAAGGATTTAATCATTGCTTACGGTGAAGGAATCACTATTGATGTTGACTCCATTACCAGACAAGCGGAGGAGGCGATGGCTGGCGGTGAAATAGATATTAATAATCCCCAATCAATTAACATCGCATTAAATGCCGGTTTATTTACACCACAACAAACACCTGCGCAAGAGCTTGCCTTAACTAGATTGGAAATGACACTTGCATTAATTGAAGGCTGGATTGATCATGTTATATCCGCTGTTGCTAGTGAAAAAATTCCAGCCTTTAACGCTTTGATTGAAAACTCTCGTCGTCGTCGAGCTACAAACTCACCAATGCAACAAATATTTGCAAACCTGTTGGGAGTTGAGGTCTCGCCAAGAAAAATGCGTGAGGCATCTGCTTTCTGGAGTGAGGTTAAAAAGCTACGGGGAGCAGATGGTCGCGATAAGTGCTGGGAGGATCCAGCATTTTTACCTATGCCAAATGATCTATCTGATGTAAAAAACTTCTTGGATAGTGTCACCGTGCCAGATGACCTATCTGGCTTGATCTAAATCCACAAAAGTAAAAGCGAAATCCCCGGGCGCACAATTTCTTATCTGCCTTCCCCTTGCAGATATGAAACGGTTATCCGGGGACTTCGTAGCGTAAAGATATGGGAATAAAAGTTGGGAATCAACTTAAAAGGGTGTTTTAAAAACTTATTTTAAAATATTTTTTTAGCACTCGCGGTGCACCTGTGATAAAAAATAAAGTATCTAATCCCCTTCAGCATGGCATACGGCAAATAAGTATCAAGGTTGCGTAAAATTTAACCGCACTCTGTGGATTAACCTGTGGAGATAAGCACAATTATGGTGGATAAGAAGAGGTAATGGTGGATAACTTTGAGCAAGAAATCCTCTTTTCGGAGATTTTTCCGCAGGTTGCTCAAATCGCTAAGCGTAGAAAAAGTGATGATGCTAAATTGCCACAGAATTTGCCCGCATATCGGGTAATTCGAAAGGAGCGCAGGCGCCGCGGCATCAGCGCCTTTCGTCAGGGTGGAGTGATTGAGATTCACATCCCAGCACGGATGAGCAGGCGGCAAGAGATCGAAATAATTCCAGAGATGATTGCCATGGTACTAAGGCGAGAGGCACGCGAGCGCAAAACCGACCTACAACTGATGCAGATCGGAGTGGAGCAACTTGCCACCTACCTACCGGAGTTTGATATTTATCCAGCAAGTATTAATTGGCGCAGTATGAATGAACGATGGGGCTCTTGCACCACAGTAGATCGCACAATTCGAATCTCTGATCGATTAATTGGTGCACCAAGTTATGTTTTAAATTACATAATTTTCCATGAGCTAATTCATTTGAAGGTCATCGCTCATGATCAGGAGTTCAACAACTATTTAAGTAGATTCACCGATAAAGATAAAGCGGAGGCATTTTTGGAAGGGTTTGAACTTGGCTGCCAAAGTGGTGCTCCTGCGCTACTGCCGGCGGCAAATAACTAGTTTTACCCCTTTTTTCTCAGTTATTACTTAATATTTTAGATTTTAGGCGTGGAAAACCCCAGTTGCAGCAGTTGCGGGGGGTATGGTGAAGCCATTCGTACTCACATGCAGGAACTAACCTACATGCTCCCAAGAGTGCGGCGGATGGAGGAAGAAAATGGCAGAAGAGTATAAAGGTGAGGCTTACTGCGTTAAGTGCAAAGAGAAGCGCTCCTTTGAAGGACATGTAAAGGTCTCTGATTCCGGTCGCCGTATGGCACAGGGAATCTGCCCAGTTTGTGGCACAAAGGTAAATCGTATTCTTGGTAAGGCTTAATAAATAAGCAGGTAACCAAATGTAAAAGCGGGGGTGGTTAGATACCATCCCCGCTTTTTTATGTTAACCCTTTCTAGTTAACAGTTGTTATTTGAAAAAATTTAACTTGCCTGCGCCACCTTTGCTGGTCTGCCTGGTGTTCGCTTGCTTTGAATTATCTGACCTTCATCAAATAACTCACCTCCCCATACGCCACATGGCTCAGCTCTTGAGATCGCCCCAGCTAAGCACTTAGCTTTAACGGGGCAACCTGCGCACAACACCTTTGCTTGGGCGATTACCGGCGCGCTATCGCTGAAAAAGAGCTCTGGATCAGCGCCGTGGCAGGGAAGGGTAATCACCGCTACTTGCTGCTTGATCTCTGGGGCAAAAGGATTATCAGCGCGCTTATATCCACCTGTCGCCGGCTTGTTCTTCTCTGCACTGTAATTGGTTGCAGAGTTTGTGGCGTAATCGGTATAGGAGATAACTGGGACATCCTCATAAGCCCAGGTGACATCACCTAATCCAATTTTGGCGGTCGGGCCTTGTGCCCAACCGGGGATAAGTAGTTCGCTGAAGAGAACGGTCATCGTTCTCACCTTTCCTTTCGGTTGCATTGCGTTGGTTTACTGCTTTGCCATTTGGCAATTTTTTATTTGGAGAAAAGAAAAAGGGCCCCCGAATCATTAGATTCGCGGGCCCCTTGGCTCCTATCTCGACTTTAGCCGATATAGCTCCGAGGGGTGCGACCTAATGTGAAGGTATAAAAACCCTTATTAGAGCGCTTATTTGTCCAGTTTGAACGGTATGAAGAGGCAGCCGTTACTGGATTAATGGCATACCAATTAGCAGCAACCGCTGAAATAGCAGCTGCTGCCTTAGAGATAAGTACTTTTGCCATTCCCGAAGAGTAAAGCATTGGGGGTATGAGGTGCAACTTAATTAAATTGCTCTAGAAATACGCTGGGTTTGCCAGCGTAGGTAATTTGAATCCGCTGCTTTGCCCGGGTAACCCCAACATAAAATAGCCTGCGCTCCTCATTTAAATCATTACCCATTGGTAGCACTCCATCTGAGACCCCAATTAAAAATAGCTGATTCCACTCCAAACCTTTTGCTGCATGCAAAGTGGCAAGTGTTACCCCAGGCAGGGTTGGTGGATTATTTTGTTCAGCCCGATCCTCAATCTCACGTAAGAAGGCGCGCATGTTGCTACCGCCATTTTCTTGAATACTTTTAGCAAGTCGCAAAAAAGCGGTCACATAATCCGCATCACCAAATGGCCGAAGCACAGCAACTAGATCGGCGTACCAATCTCCATCCTCAGATGGAAGTACTGAAGCGCTCCTAATCAATCTCATCACATCTCTAACATCTACCCGATCAAAAAATCGCTCACCTGATCTGATCTGGCTCAAAACCTGGGCATTATTCAGTGCTGATTTAACCTGATCAAGTTGGGCGTTAGTTCTAGCCAGTATCGCAATCTCAGATGAATCAGCTCCAGCTGCAATAACTTTTTTCACCTCAGCTACCACATATGCAATCTCATCTCCGCTGGAGTTAAAGCCATTTACTGCAGGCTTTTCACCATGTTCATTAGCAGATTGCAACTCATCCCCATGATCACTTACTAAATTGCCTTGTCGTAAAATCTTATTTGCGGTATTTATTATCTCTGGGGTTGATCGATAGCCACGCGATAATCTAAAAACCTGGGCGTTCGGAAAGCGGTTTTTAAAGTTCAGCAAGAAGTTTGAAGTGGCGCCTGCAAATGAGTAAATAGTCTGGGCTGCATCCCCCACTACGCACAGCTCCTGTCGATTCCCTAGCCACAGATTGAGCAATCTTTGTTGCAATGGTGAAACATCTTGGTACTCATCAACGGTGAAATAGCGATACTGATCGCGCACTCGCTCTCTTACCCCACGATCCTCCTCTAACATGCCCACACAAAGGAGTAGAACATCTTCAAAATCTAATCCCCGCTCCTGCTTTTTTAATGATTCATACGCTTCATAAACCTGCGCAACCATGGCTAAATTTTCATTTTCACCTTTGTTGTTTGGCAATTTAACTAAACGCTCATTAGCAACTGCCTGCTCGTGATAATCCTGCGGTGAAATCTCCAGCACCTTTGCCCATTCAATCTCACCTGATATCTCCCGAAGTGCGTTGGCAGAGGCCGGGATTGCCACATCTGCTCTGCTGATTGCTTGGCTAATAAAGCCAGATTTTGAGGTGAGTAATGACGGAAATTGTCCGCCAAAGGCGTAGGGCCAAAAATATAAAAGTTGCTTAAGTGCTGCCGAGTGAAATGTTCTAGCAGTTGCATTTGCAATACCTAATCCGCGCAGCCGTGCACGCATCTCACCAGCAGCTTTGGCAGTAAAGGTAAGTGCCAAAACTTTGGTGGGATCGGTGACACCGGAGTTAATTGCATATGCAATTCGGTGGGTGATAACTCTAGTTTTTCCCGTGCCTGCTCCAGCAATTACACAAATAGGGCCATTAATTGCAGTTACTACCGCTAATTGCTCGGGATCAAGATTAGCCAGGATTACTGAATTATCTACCGCCATGACTCTTCGCCAACCAAGTCAATATCAGCACCCGTCCCATACCAAGCCTTAATCATTTGCCGTGCAACACTAATTTCAAGTGGCAGGATTAAAGATTTATCAGCGATCGCAGCTTTCATATCAGCTCTGGTAAACCAGCGAATCTCCTCTATCTCATCCCCATCTGGTCTGGCCAATTGCGGAGTATTTGTAATCGCTTCAAAGGCGATCATCAATGATGCCGGAAATGGCCATGGTTGTGAGCCTAAGTAATTAATTTCACTCACCTGCACTCCTGCCTCTTCACCAACCTCTCTAACTACACAATTTTCAAATGATTCACCAGGTTCAACAAACCCAGCAAATGTTGAAAAGCGGTGCTTAGGCCAAACCTTTTGTCGGCCAAGCAAAATGCGATCTTGAATATCTTTTACTAAGACAATAATTGCGCTATCAGTTCGAGGGTAATGCTCACTTTGATCATCAACGCACTTTCTTACCGCACCACCCAAAACCACATTGGTAGCCCCACCACAGATTGAACATCTTGGATGTTTCTGGTGCCAATTAGCCAGCCCTTGGGCGTGCACCGTAAGGCCAATATCTCGAGCAGATAAAAAAGCACCAATCTGCCGCAAAGTTTTATACTCAAACTGATTATCAACTTCAGCAACTAGGTGGCGAATGAAAAATGCTGTTGAATCTTTAGTACCTAAAAAGTAATCGGTTTGGGATTGATAGGCACCCAAAGTTGAGCCTTTTAGGAAAAGTACCTGATCATTTATCACTGCAAATTTTTCCTCAAAAAATATCAAAACTTGACCATCGGAAAATGCGCTACTGAGATATTTCTCATCACTTCGCAAATGGGCAGCCCGATCAACTTCAGCTGCTGCTAGCGGGAGTTTTAGCGGTTTAATCGGTGCCATCACCGCCCGACCCTACTAGCCTGTCGTCATGGTTGTCGCCCCCGCTCAAAAAATGAGAGTGATCTCATGGAACCTGTTACATGGTGCGCAGATCCCACCTATTAAAAATCAAGAGTGGCAAAAAAGTTTGGAGAGTGCAGCTGCTGCGGTGGCCAAAAATTATCATCCAGATTTTATTGGCATCCAAGAGGTGGATTATCTGCAGCCAAGATCTGGTGGAGTTAATCAAACAAAACTTATTGCTGAGGAGTTAGGGCTTAAATACTGGGCCTACCTACCATCATTAATCGGCACACCTGGTGAGCGATGGCACAAGGTTAAAGATTTTGAAAAGGCGCTAATCACAAATAAATTCAAGCAAATAAGCAAAGAGAAGAGCTATGGAATTGGGATTGCCTCCAACGTAGCGATAAAAAAACTGCACCTGAAATATCTTGGTCGATCTTTAGTGGGAATGCCGCTGTTGATCCCTAAAGAGGATGGGCGGGGTGCGAAATTTATTTATGTAAAGGATGAACCAAGAATGGCGCTGATTGCCGAGCTTGAAAATGGTGTAACTATTGCTAATACGCATCTTTCATTTGTGCCGGGTGTAAATATTTTTCAACTAAACCGCTTAAGCTCCTTAATGAAGCACTTACCTGGAGATCAAATATTAATTGGAGATTTAAATCTGCCAGGTAATCTGCCTACCAAGGTGAGTGGATTTAAATCGTTAATTGGCCACTCCACCTACCCAAGTTGGAAGCCATCCATCCAGTTTGATTACATTTTGGCTCGCAAATCAGCGCAGGTCACGGTGAAAGTACTACCAACCTTAAATACTTCAATCTCAGATCATGTTCCGATTGGGGTAAAACTTAAATTTCAATAGGGATTTGACTAATTAAATCAACTAGCTCTTTCTCATTCAAAATGTCTGCCACTCTAACCGTCTCATTATCTGCTACATAATGAAAAGCTGCACTGACATTTTCGATAGGAATATTCTTTAGCTTGGCATAAGCCAGGCGATACATAGCAAGCTGAATAGCTGCATTTGCCAAGTCATCACCTGATTTAACCTTGCCAGTCTTCCAATCTACAACCTCATAATGGTTGGAGCTTTTCTGATAAACCGCATCAATCCTTCCTCTGATGAGGGTGCTTTCAATCATTGTCTCAAAGCCAACCTCCACATCAACTGGGCTTTGATTAGCCCAATCACTTGCTAGCCATGCGGTTTGTAATTTCTCTAGTGGTTCATCCTGCGCTGCTGATTCTGCGCTACCAGAATTAAATAAATCATCCATTGATATTAAAGCTGGGTGTTTGAAGTAGTTTTCAAGCCAAAGGTGAAAATCAGTTCCGCGCCTGGCATATTTATCTATGTGATTTGGCATTGGCCGGCGTAGACGAAGTGCAAGTGATTGTGGGTCATTTGCTAAATACAGCAAGGTGGAGACTGATAATCTGCTTGGTAGAGTTACTGACAGTTGTTCACTTTTATTTGCAATCTCGGTGATAATCCCTTGCATATCTTGAATTAGATCTGCTGCTAAATTATCTTGCGATTTTGCTAGTAATTTCGCCATCTCATCTTTGGTAAAGGGTTTGGCTTGGTCAACTAAATCAGCAATTTTTCGTAGCTTAATTACCTCACTTTTTTCCTCCGGCCAAACTCCGGTAGTTGGATTTTCTTTGATTGGATTTCCTCCCTCTGCAGGTGGGGTATCAGCCAGAACTACTCCACCTTTTATAGTTGTTAATGCACCTGCAAATAGAGTAAATAATTCACTTGGTGCAACAATATTGGCGCCACTTCTAAAGTGTGAGGTGGTGAGAATTAATCCTTGCTTTGCTCTAGTAATTGCCACATAGGCAAGGCGCATCTCCTCCATATTTTTGCGGTCATTCCATCGATCACCAAATATTTCGATGCCAGTTTTTAACTCTTTGTTTGTGGAAAAGTTAGCAAAATTAATGGAGGGCAATTGCTGGTTGTCACCACGCATACTGACAGGGATGCTGCCAGCATTTCTTATCCAGTTATCAGATTTTTTTCCAGAGTTTGGGAAACTTTTTTCAGCCAAACCTGGGATCGCTACATAATCCCACTCTGCACCCTTTGCCGCATGAACAGTCAATATCTGAACCGCATCACTTCTGACATCAACCTCAGCTGGCTTTAATCCACCCTCTGCTTCTTCAGCAATTTTTAGCCATTGCAGAAAGCCCAACAAGGTGCCACCATTTTTTTCAAATCTAGCAGCCTCATCAAGAAAGCGATCAATGTTTTTTTGCCCTTGCTGCCAGCCATCTCTTACCAAAACTTCAGTATCTAAGGATAAAAACTGCTCTATCTCCACAATAGCTTCGGTAATTGAACCATTCAATTTACGGCGCAGGGTACGAAGTGAGAGCGCAAATTTTCTAAGCCTTGCTAAACCCTCTTGCGTAAATTCTGGGGTTCGAAGATATTTCTTTAGCTCTGCGGGAGTCAAAATCAACAACTGCTCAAGTGATTCAATAATTGAGCCAGTTGCAAACTCATCTGCTGTAGCAGCCACCTCCTTGTTTTGCTCTAACGCCTGTTTTAATTGCTCACCCCGAGAGTAATCATTTGCCCGGGCAAATGATTTAGTAAATCCACCAAGTGCCATTAAATCTCTGGCACCTAAATTTAAATAGGGACCAGTTAATAACCGCATTAAAGCGGTGCCCGAATCTGGCATGGTTAATGTCTTGAGTAAGGCAATAATGTCAGCCACCTCTGGAGTTTGAATTAAACCCCCGACGCCGACTACATCTGTGGGAATATTTAATTCTCGAAAAGCGGATTGGATCGCATCTATTTGGGATCGATTTCGGACCAATACTGCAAAGGTTGATCTTTGATCAGCGGTGAGCTCTTCACGTTTTTTATCAAACCAGTACTTTGAAAAATAAGCAGCAATCGCTTCACCCTCTTGAATCTGGGTTTCAGATACTGCGCAGATAACCTCACCGATTTGAGCATTTGGTCGGGCTTTCAATTTTGCAATTTTACTCGTTAGGCAAATCTTATCAATTACCACATTTGCTAGATCCAAGATTGCGTGGTCATTTCGCCAAGTAGTAAGCAACTCATATCTCGTTGCTTTACTGTTGAATGATTGTGAAAAAGTATCTAAGGTTTCAGAGCTGGCACTGCGCCAACCATAGATAGCCTGATTTGGATCCCCAACTGCTGTGACTGGGTGGTTATCTCCAAATAAATTGGATAGAAATTGAATTTGATTAAAAGAAGTATCTTGGTACTCATCAAGAAGGACAACTTTATATTTCTCTCGTTCAATTCTGGCAATATCATCGCCATAATTAGATTTACTTTCTTTTACTAACCTTGCCGCAATAGACATGTGATCATTAAAGGTCAGTAAACCGTGCTCTTTTCGACGTTGATCAAATGCTTCTACAATTGGCAAAATTGCCAGCCGTTGCATCAACTCCTCTTTGAACTCAATTATCGGATTAGTTTGTTTATCAGAAAATTGTGAAATATCCGCCAGTAGCCCTTCGGTATATTCAGTAATCTCTGCTGCGGTTTTGTCATTTTCTGCCAGCTGAGTAGATAAATCCATCACCTCTTTAATTACTGAATTTGGTGAGCCATTAATTGGCAGATCACTTCCGACAAATCTTGCTACCTCTTGTGATGCAAGTTGCCAAGCAGCTGCCTCACCAATTGGATCTACATCAGCATCTATGCCAATTCGGATCGCGTGCTCGGCTAATACTCGACCAGCATAGGAGTGATAGGTGGAAACTGTTAAGCCAGATTCATCTAGATGATCTGGTAGTAATTTTGCACTTTTTAATTGGCGCAGGCGAGTTTTGATTCGTTTGGATAACTCACCGGCAGCTTTGCGGGTAAAGGTAAGGCCAAGTAATTGATCTGGGGTAATTATTGAGTTTGCGACAAGATATAAAACACGCTGGCTCATCGTCTCAGTTTTTCCAGAGCCAGCACCCGCAACTACAACTGCAGGGGCAAGTGGTGATTGAATTATTGGTATCTGCTCATCGGTTGGCATCTTAAATTGCGGATCAACTGATTGGATTTTCTTGGCAATATCAATTGCTGAGTATTTAATGCTCATGGCGCGATCACCGACCTGCCAGCAGGTTGAATTGGACAGGAGGATTTGACTGCGCAACTGCGACAGCGCTCATTAATGGTGGCAACAAAGGAGCTCTTACTCATGTCTTGCGCAATCTGTGAGATCTCATCAGTGACTGCTTTGGCATCAACCTTCGCCTGTACTCGCTCCTGCACACTTTTAACCTTGTGATCTCCCACGTAGATTAATTGCGCACCAGCCACCTCTTGATGCGCTAACTTATTTTCAAATCCGTTATTTACTACCGCCAATTGATAACTTTGCAATTGCTTGTTGGTAAGTGCATCAGCTTTAGATATCGCAGTTGCACCTGTCTTTAAATCTAAGATGTAATACTTATTATCTGCAGTTAATTCAATGCGATCTATCGCACCTGAAACTATTGCTTTTCCTAATTTAAACTCAAATTTTTCCTCCACCGCTACAAGTTGGTTTTTATTTTCTAGGTTCCAGCCATAAAACTTCTTTAGCATCAAAGATGCCCGACGATACTCATAATCTTTAATCCAACCTTGATTCATATCAATTAAACTCCACGCGCCCTTTAATTTAGATTCAAGTTGATCAAGTGAGAGATGCGGATCAGCTTTTAATTGCGCCGCGATCACATGGATTGCACTGCCTAATACCTGCGCAGTTGAATCAGCATCCCTGCCGCCGGATTGCTCCAACATCCACTTAAGGCCGCACTCAGTGAAGGATTCAAGTGAGCTAGGAGATATGCGAAGCACCTCTTCAGCAGTAATTACCGGTGAGGTGGTTGAGGGCGGAGTAATCCCAACCCAGTTGCTTGGTTCTGCTGCCTTCACGCCATTTGTTGCCAAGGTTTTAAGCGCCCGCGTTGCAAACTCTAACTGCCCACCAGTTGCATCCTTTGCCATTCGGCGCAGCTCTGCCACCAGCGCTGGTTGCGTAATAGATCGCTGCCTACTGGAAATCTTTATCTCATCTGGTGCTAATTTTTCAAAGTATCTGGATGGTTGATTATCCTCTTGAGAGACTGCGGTAATAAATAATTTTTCACTTGCGCGTGATAAAGCAACATTTAATAATCTCTCTTCATCAACAACTAATCCAGCAGCAGATATTGCATCTAACTGTGCGGGGTTACTAATACCGTGGCGAAATATCTCCACTAATCGCTCACTGCCAAGCAGTGAACCACGCTGTCTTAAGTTGGGCCAGCTACCTTCTTGCACTCCAGCTATCGCTACATATCGCCACTGCAAACCTTTAGCTGAGTGGACAGTCATCACTGAGACCGCATCACCTTTTTGCGCAGTAGCGGTGATGCTATCTGACAATATTTTCTCACCCAACAACTGGTCAATAAATAAGGCAGCGCCACCACCAAGTAATCTTTGGCTAAATCTTCTTGCCACCTCAAATAAGGTGATTACTGCATCTAAGTTTTGATCAGCCACCGCGCCAGCTCTGCCGCCATTAATAGCTTGCTGCTGCCAATAAGTTGAGATCGCCTCACCTTCATAATTTTTTGCATTACTCCAGATACTCCAAAGTAAATCTGAAATATCCTTTGATTTTGCATAATCTTTTTTAACCTGCCGGATCAAATCATTTATCCGCTTAAGCGGGATTAATTGCTCCCAAGGTAGCTCTGGGGTTACAGATGTTAGGTGATCTAAGATCAATTGCGTTGAATTTTTACGATCTCCCTCTTTTTGCTCCTTGGTTAACGCAATTCGCATTGCGCGCAAGGAGATTGCATCCGCTCCAGCAAACTCACCTTTTAATAACTCTTCAATCTGATCCCAATTTGCTGGTATCAACTTGAGCTGACCTAAGACAATCTCTGCGATCGTGATAATTGGCTTTATTGCTGGGTTATCAGCAAGTGATAGCGCTGCTGCATCAATCTCAACTGGAATTGAATTAACTGCAAATGCCCGCTGCAGGGCAGATACTTGTGCGCCAGGTGATCTAAGAATTACTGCCATCTCAGACCATTTGACACCATCTCGTAGATGAGCTGCTCTAAATTGATGGGCAATGTAATTTGCCTCATCACTTACACTGGCCAGCATTACTACATTTTTTTCACTGATATTTCGATATATGGTTGGCAGAGTTATAACATTTTTTATGCCCGCATCTTCAAGATCGGCCATTAAATTCTCTGGGTCAGCGCCGCGAAATCTACCAACGGCAGATTCAACATCTGCAAATATTACTAATTCATCACCACTTAATAACTGCAGTAATTTGCGCTGAGCCTTATCAGACTCTTGAAACTCATCAACATAGATCACTTTAAATAATTTGCGATACTTTTCAAGTAATTTTTGATTCTCCTGCAGTTTTTCAACCGCTTCAATGACTATCTCACTGGGATCAATTCGGATTATTGAATTTGCTGGGGTTAGATCTTTAAGCGCAGAAACTGATTTATATCTTTGCCAGAAGTCACAAATCGCAGGCCAATACTTTTGTTGATACTTTTTGCCAACTGCCAATAGCTCATCGGGTGAGCTGCCTCGTTCAGTTGCACGGTTTATAAACTCCCGCAGCTCTTTAGCAAAGCCTCTAGTGCTAAGTGCTGGGATTAACTCTTTGGGCCAAGATGTTTCACTTAAATCCTTTATATCCTGTTCTAATAATCCTCTAATTTGAGCATCTTGTTCAGCTCCTGAGAGCAGCACATACTTTTTACTCTCACCCGCACTGGCATTAATTGGATCATTTAGAATCATAAATGCCAGTGAGTGAAATGTTCTGGCAATCGGCTCATTTACAGTGTGGGCTTTAGGATTTGCGGCTGCGATCTGATCTCGCAATTTACTGGCGCTGGCTCTGCCATAGGTAATAGCTAAAATAGAGTTTGCATCATCCCCGTTAGCAATTCGATTTGCGATCGCAGAAATTAAGGTTGAGGTTTTTCCACTTCCTGCCCTACCCATTACCAATAACTTTGAGCTGCGATGATTTACCACCGCCTTTTGTTGCTGATTTAATTCAGCCACTGCAATCGCATCACTCTTATGGGCAGCGCGAAGCAGCTTTATCTCAGAGGTATTTTTAGGGTTCACCACGTACTTAATTTAACTAGCCAACACCGACAATCAGGCTAAAGCCTCACCACTTTGGGCTTAAGAGTTCTCGTTCGCTCGCTTTGCTTTAGAGGTATTTCTTGCCCGGGTAGAGCCATCTAAAATAACCTTTCGAATTCGAACTACTGCAGGTGTTACCTCAACACACTCATCCTCTCGGCAAAACTCCAACGCCCCTTCCATATTTAATTTCTTGGCTGGAATTAATCGCTCAGTTTCATCGGTGCCAGATGCTCGCATATTTGTTAACTTCTTCTCCCGCACACAATTAACATCTAAATCCTCATTACGTGAGTTCTCACCAATCACCATGCCCTCATAAACCTCGTCCCCTGGCTCCACAAATATCGCACCCCGATCTTGGGTGCCATAAAGTGCGTAACTTGTTACTACTCCCATTCGATCTGAAACTAATGAACCAGTTGCGCGAGTGCGCAGCTCACCATGCCACGCCTCATAACCATCAAATACATGGTGAAGTAAGCCAGTTCCACGGGTCTCAGTTAAAAACTCAGTTCTAAAACCAATTAAGCCACGGGATGGAACTCGGTAATCAAGACGGATCCAACTAGTGCCATGGTTAACCATCTGCTCCATTCGACCCTTGCGCAGCGCCATTAATTGGGTAATTACCCCTAAGTACTCCTCTGGTGCGTCAATTGATAATCGCTCCATTGGCTCATGCACCTTGCCATCAATAATTTTGGTAACAACCTGCGGCTTACCAACAGTTAACTCAAATCCTTCTCGCTTCATAATCTCAACTAGTACTGCAAGCTGCAGCTCACCTCGTCCCTGCACCTCCCAGGTGTCAGGACGCTCGGTATTTAACACCCGCAGTGAAACATTTCCTACCAACTCAGCATCTAATCGACCTTTCACCTGCCGGGCGGTTAATTTATTTCCACTCTTGCCAGCCAAAGGTGAGGTATTAATACCAATAGTCATCGAAATACTTGGCTCATCCACAATAATTAATGGCAACGGATGTGGGTTTTCTAAATCAGCAAGTGTTTCACCCAAAGTAATTGACTCAATTCCAGCCACCGCAATAATGTCTCCAGGGTGAGCCTCCTCCGCTGGCACTCGCTCAAGTGCTTCAGTCATTAATAACTCAGAAACTTTTACCCGTTGCGTACTACCATCTGTTTTAATCCAAGTAACTGATTGGCCTTTTTTAATCACACCTTCTCGAACTCGACAAAGCGCTAATCTGCCTAAGAAAGGAGATGAATCTAGGTTGGTTACATGTGCTTGCAGCGGTGCACCTTCATGGTACTGCGGTGCTGGAATTGCAGAAAATATCGTCTCAAATAAAACATCTAAGTTTTCCTCTTTCGGCATACCACCATCTGCGCACCGCTCAAGTGAGGCTCTGCCAGCTCTGGCTGAGGCGTAAACAATTGGAAACTCAATTTGCTCTTCATTGGCATCTAAATCTAAAAATAATGCGTACGCCTCATCAACCACCGCTGCAATTCTTGCATCTGGGCGATCTACTTTATTTATTACCAAAATTACTGGCAGATTTTTTTGTAAGGCTTTTCTTAAAACAAATCGAGTTTGTGGCAAGGGACCTTCAGAGGCATCAACTAATAAAATAACACCATCCACCATCTCTAATCCGCGCTCCACCTCGCCACCAAAATCTGCGTGCCCTGGGGTGTCGATGATATTTACAATGGTGTCACCACGTTTTACCGCGGTATTTTTTGCCAAAATGGTAATTCCTTTTTCCCGCTCTAAATCCATGGAATCCATCATTCGCTCTTGGCCCTCATCCTGCTTTTTGTGAGCGGCAAATGCACCAGATTGCCAAAGCATGGCATCAACCAAAGTTGTTTTGCCATGGTCAACGTGGGCAATAATTGCTACGTTTCTAAGATTCTCCCGTTTTTTAACTGGTAGATCTTTTAAGTGTGCTTGTTTTTTAGACATTAAACCTAAACTCCACTACATCGCCATCTGCCATCACGTAATCCTTACCCTCCATGCGCACCTTGCCATTGGCGCGGGCTTGCACCATTGATCCAGCAGCAACTAATTCATCAAAGGCGATGATCTCTGCCTTTATAAATCCTTTTTGAAAATCGGTGTGAATCACACCAGCTGCAACTGGCGCGGTATCACCTATATGAATCGTCCACGCTCTGGTCTCTTTTGGACCTGCGGTGAGATATGTCTGTAATCCTAATGTATTAAATCCAACTCTTGCTAATGTAGTAAGGCCGGGCTCAGTTAATCCGATTGATTTAAGTAACTCCAGCGCATCTGCCTCATCTAAATCAGCTAATTCTGCCTCAGTTTTTGCATCTAAAAATATCGCCTCCGCAGGTGCTACCAATGCTGCCAACTCTGAACGTAATTGATTATCACCCAACTCGGCAGCATCAACATTAAATACATATAAAAATGGCTTGGCGGTGAGAAGTTGTAACTCTTTAATCGCCTCAATATCCACCTTACTGCCGCGCAAGAGCACACCTTGATTCAAAACCTCCGCCGCAGCTTTTGCCGCCGCTAAAACTGGCACCTTCTCCTTTATTGTCCGCACCTCTTTTTCTAGGCGTGGAATCGCCTTTTCTAAAGTTTGCAGATCAGCTAAACAAAGCTCGGTATTAATAGTTTCCATATCTTTTTTCGGATCAACATTTCCATCAACATGGACTACATCCCCATCTTTAAAAACTCTAATTACTTGGCAGATTGCATCTGACTCTCTGATATTTGCTAAGAACTTATTTCCAAGTCCTGCCCCTTCCGATGCGCCCTTAACAATTCCGGCAATATCAACAAAGGAGACAGCAGCTGGCAGAATTTTTTCAGAGGTAAATATTTTGGCCAACACCGCCAGCCTTGGATCTGGCACCCCCACCACACCAACATTGGGTTCAATCGTGGCAAAGGGGTAGTTGGCAGCTAGGACATTATTTTTAGTCAGCGCATTAAACAGGGTGGATTTACCCACATTTGGCAGACCAACTATTCCGATTGAAAGGCTCACGAGGGGTAAAGCCTACGCAAGATTGTCAGTACTTCCTGCCACTATAACCCCATGCCCGCCTCGATCATCTCACTTATTATCGGCCTCGCTAGCGGAGTTGCCATCGGCTATCTACTGGCCAAATTGCGCAGCAAAGCTGGGGCAGATAACTCACCCCTGTTAGATGATTATAAAAAGCAGTTAGAGGCTGAGAGAAGTAAAACTGAGAACTCAATCAAATTAACTGCCGAGCTAAATGCGATGAAGACAACAGTTGAAAAACTATCCAACCAATCAGTTGAGGCTAATCGGATTCGTACCCAAGCTGAGGCAAAACTTGAGACCACAATTAATGAGATGAGGCGTGCGAGTGAGTCAATATTTGATGAGACTAAAAAAATTGCTGGCGCATTATCTAGCAGTCAAACGCGAGGTAAATTTGGTGAGGCGCAATTAGAGCTACTTTTGCAATCAGCAGGGTTGCGTGAAGGACATGAGTATGCCAGGCAAAAATCCACCACCGATGCTGATTCCGCAGGTATTCCAGATATCACCGTAAAAATGCCAGGTGGCAGCGCGATATTTATTGATTCTAAATTTCCATTTGATCGCTTCTTGGATGCATTTGGCACAGAGATAGAGAGTGAACGCAATGAGTTTTTAGCCCAACATACTAAAGATTTACTTAAACATGTAGAGGCGTTGGCTAAACGTGGTTATCACAAATCAGCTGGCTCCCCTGATTTTGTAGTTTTATTTGTTCCCTTTGAGACTTTACTAGCAGAGGCTTTGCGGATTGATCCAGCCTTTTTAGAAAAAGCATTTAAATTAAATGTCACCATCGCTACTCCAACCTCAATGATGGCTTTGCTGCGCACCATTGGTTATATCTTTACCAGAAATAAATTAGCGGATAATGCCGATGAGATTCAAAAGGTGGCAAACACCTTCCTTAAAAATATTACCTTGCTACATGGCAAGATTGTGGCGGTGGGTAAGGCGATCTCATCAACTGCCAAGGCGTATGAGGATTTAATTCCTACCGCAGAAAAAACTGTCTTAAATCCAGCAAGACGTATTCATAATCTAGGAGTTGCTGGTGATAAAGAAAAATTAGCAATTGAGTATCCAGACTCACCTGGTGATGTAAGGGAGTTAAAGGCGATCTCTGCTGATGATGACTTTATTGAGGTAGAGGAGATCGAAGGTGGCAAGGATGAGTAGTTTGCCAATTAACTCACCAATTAAAGGTCCTGGTTTAACAAAACCTGGGGTGGTAATTCTGCAGTTTGTAGTGATCTTTTTATTTGCTGCGGTTGAATTACTCTTTCGCTCCTCCTTTGGAATTATCACCTGCCTTGCAATCTGGATTGCATTCTTCGGTGGTACTTACTTAGGTCGTACTGGCACCGCTTATGTAACCGCGGTTGCCCCACCAGTATCACTGCTGCTGAGCTCCTTTATCCTGCTGCCAACAATTGGCGGCTCATCCTTTGCGCCTACAAAGTTGCTGATTGATCTAGTAACTGCGCTAGCTGCAGTATCTTTTTATTTACTCTCAGGTGCTGGAATTACTTGGTTCATTTGGTTTAAAAAAGAACGCAACCAAGGTAATCAATCACTTTCCGGCAGCTTTTAATTCCTTTCGCAGCTCCACCGGTAGTGAAAAAAGTAGATGCTCCTCAGTTGCAGTAATTACCTGCACATCACCAAAGCCACGCTTTGCCAGCCACTCAAGTAGATCCTTCACCAAGATCTCTGGTACTGATGCACCACTTGAAACTCCAACTGTTGTAACACCGCTTAACCATTCATCTTTCGCCTCAGCAGCAAAATCAATTAAGTAAGCAGCCTTTGCGCCATATTCAAGTGAGACCTCAACTAAGCGGACTGAATTAGATGAGTTTTTAGAGCCAACAATTAAAACTAGATCCGCCTTTGGTGCTATCTCTTTGATCGCTACCTGTCGGTTTTGGGTGGCGTAACAAATATCATCGCTCGGTGGGTCAATTAAATTTGGAAAACGTTTTCTCAGCTCTGCTACCGTAGCCAAAGTTTCATCCACACTTAAGGTTGTTTGGGATAACCAAGCCACTTTATTCTCATCTCGCACCTTAATATCTTTAATACTCGCAATGCCATCTACCAATTGAATATGTTTGGGTGCTTCACCGGCGGTGCCATCAACCTCTTCATGGCCCTTGTGTCCAATTAATAAAATATCGTAATCATCGGCGGCAAATCTTTTTGCTTCATTGTGCACCTTGGTCACCAGTGGGCAGGTGGCATCAATAGTTTTTAAATTTCGCTCCGCCGCACTTTGATGGACCGCAGGTGATACGCCGTGGGCGGAGAAAACAACTATCGCACCCTCTGGCACCTCATCAGTTTCATCAACAAATATTGCGCCCCGCTCCTCTAAGCTTTGTACTACATATTTGTTGTGCACAATTTGCTTTCGCACGTAAACCGGTTTTCCATAAAGATCTATAGCTTTTTCAACGGTGACCACAGCGCGATCAACACCTGCGCAGTAGCCACGTGGGGCGGCAAGTAGTACCTGCTTTTTACTGGCTGTGCTCATGGGCTTATCCTAATTGATGATAGAAAGTGAGTAGATTTACCCCTATGCCACCAGAGTTTACCTACCAAGATCTACTGCCAATTGGTGAGGATAAAACTGAGTATCGGCTGATTTCCAAGACAGGGGTAAGTGGCTTCACCGCAGATGGCCGGCAATTTTTAAAGGTTTCCAAGGAAGCAATAACGGAATTAACCCAGGTTGCGATGCATGATATTTCACATTATCTGCGCAGTGAGCATCTTGCGCAATTGGCTAATATTTTAAAAGATCCAGAGAGCTCAGCTAATGATCGATTTGTGGCAACTGATCTTTTAAAAAATGCCAATATCTCAGCCGGTGGCATCTTGCCGATGTGTCAGGACACCGGAACTGCAATTGTGATGGGTAAAAAAGGTCAGCAGGTATTAACGGAGGAGAAGGATGAGATCTCAATCTCCAGAGGTGTTTATGAGGCTTTCACCAAATTAAATCTTCGCTACTCCCAATTAGCACCAGTTACTACCTGGGAGGAGAAAAACACTGGCAATAATTTGCCGGCCCAAATCGAGATCTACTCCGATACTGATCATCCAGACGAGTACAACTTCTTATTTATTGCCAAAGGTGGCGGCAGTGCTAATAAATCATTTTTATATCAAGAAACAAAAGCGGTCTTAAACCCCACCACATTTATGAGTTGGCTGGAGGAAAAACTTCGCTCCCTGGGCACCTCCGCCTGTCCGCCTTATCACCTAGTAGTAGTAATTGGTGGCACCAGCGCTGAGTACACAGTTAAGGCAGCGAAGCTGGCAAGTACTAAGTATTTAGATTCTCTACCCACAAAAGGTGATGCTAAAACTGGCCATGGCTTTAGAGATCTAGAATTAGAAAAAGAAGTATTAAAATTGACGCAAAACATTGGCATCGGCGCCCAATTTGGTGGCAAGTACTTCTGCCATGATGTGCGAGTTGTCAGGTTGCCCCGTCATGGTGCATCCCTGCCAATTGCAATTGCTGTTTCATGTTCAGCAGATCGCCAGGTGAAGGCGAAGATCACCAAGGATGGCATCTTTATTGAAAAACTTGAGACTGAGCCAGCACACTTTTTACCTGCTGCCACCAAAGAAGATTTAGATGGCCCGGAGATAAATATTGATTTATCAGCGCCAATGGCTGATATTTTGGCTCAATTATCAAAGTATCCCGTTAAAACTCGAGTTAATTTATCTGGCACATTAGTAGTTGCCAGGGATTTAGCCCATGCCAAATTAAAGGAGCTACTAGAAAGTGGAAAACCACTTCCAGATTACTTTAAAAAGCATGCAGTTTATTACGCAGGTCCTGCCAAAACTCCAACTGGATTTGCCTCTGGCTCCTTTGGTCCCACAACTGCCGGAAGAATGGACTCTTATGTAGAGCAGTTCCAAGCAGCAGGTGGTTCGTTAATTATGTTGGCAAAGGGAAATCGCTCCGAGATAGTTTCAGCAGCTTGCAAAAAGTATGGCGGCTTTTACCTAGGATCTATTGGTGGCCCTGCTGCCAGACTTGCCCAGGATTGCATCAAAAAAGTTGAGGTTTTAGATTACGAAGAGTTGGGTATGGAGGCAATTTGGAAAATTGAGGTGGAAAACTTTCCAGCTTTTCTAATTATTGATGATAAAGGAAATGATTTTTACGCCCAAACCAGAAAGCCATTAAGTATTGGGAAAAAACCTAACTAGTTAAAATCTTTTAATACCATCTTGATCTCTTAAACTTGCTCCACGCCTTACATGGTGTCTCATATCGCTCTTCAATATATTTAAGTCCCCAAGTAATTTGAGTTACTGGATTGGTCCGCCAATCTGTGGCAACCACCTCCATCTTGGTAGCAGGTAGTGCTTGCGGGATCCCATGGGCGCCAGTGACTTTATTCCTAGCTTTGTAATTCCAATGACTCTCTTTAATCCATAATTGATCCAGGCAGGTGAATTGTTTCTCTGACCATTGATACTTCGCCGCAATTATCTCTTTGGCAACCGCTCTAGCTCCATCTGGTTGACGAGCCAACTCCAGCTTTCGGGCAGCCACTGAGATCAAAGCCATCGATGAGGCATCCACTGTTTTCACCGCATCTAGCTCAAGTAGGGATGGGTTGGGATCAGCCGCCTCCTCTGGGGTGGCAGGGGCGCTCGCCTCTAGATTTGCTCCCACCATTGGGATGGTGACTGAGACCTGCAGATTGCTAGTTGCATATGCCGGCTCTGAAATAGTTAGGAAGAAGGCAAGGCAGGCAGCAGCTATCGACAGCCGGCGCACCCTTGGTGCGGGCGTAGGCATACCTTTCACCTTCATAATCACCCTTCCTTCACATGCCCTAACTGCTAAATAGGGCTCCTAGAACTGGTTCAGAGTGCCAGCCAGGGGGTGGGGGGGCAACTTTATATAGCCGTGTGGCGGGATTATGTTTATATTCACAGGTATTGACTGAAGGAAAACCGCAGGTCAGATACGGTGAAGTCCGATTTATCCGATATGTCGCAAGAGGGGTAAAAATCAACTGGTAAAGCTAATTGGCTCCTCTAGTAGCTCAGTTACCAGGGCGGCGATCTGGGATCTCTCACTGCGAGTCAGGGTTATATGGGCGAAGAGCGGGTGTCCTTTAAGGGACTCAATCACCGCAACCACCCCATCATGACGGCCCACCCGCAGGTTGTCCCGTTGGGCGATGTCATGGGTTAGAACCACTCTGGAGCCTTGGCCGATTCGAGAGAGCACCGTCAACAAAACCCCTCGCTCTAGTGATTGGGCCTCATCAACAATTACAAAGGAGTCATGCAAGGAACGTCCGCGAATATGGGTCAGGGGCAGGACCTCAATTAATCCTCGCTCTACCACCTCATCAATCACCTGCTGGCTCACTAACGCCCCCAAGGTATCAAAGACTGCTTGCGCCCAAGGTGACATCTTTTCATTTTCAGTTCCAGGCAGATAACCAAGCTCTTGACCACCTACTGCATAAAGCGGGCGGAAGATAACTACCTTTTTATGTAAACGTTTTTCTAGCACCGCCTCAAGTCCGGCAGATAATGCCAAGGCACTTTTACCAGTTCCCGCCCGGCCACCTAAAGAGATGATTCCGATTTCATTATCCAACAAAATATCTAAAGCTACCCGTTGCTCAGCACTTCGACCATGTAGGCCAAATGCTGCTCGGTCACCTTTTACTAATTTAAGTTGTTTGTCTGGTGTAACCCGAGCGAGTGCACTTCCTTTTTCAGAGTGCAACACAATTCCAGTGTGACATGGATGAGTCTTTCCAAACTCATGTGGAATTTTATCTTTCTCATAAAGTGAATCAATAATTGTTGAGCCAACACTCTCTTCAACCATACCAGTCCAGCCACTGGTGCTAGCTAACTCAGCTCGATACTCCTGCGCCTCCACCCCAACTGATGATGCCTTTACCCGCAGCGGTAGATCCTTGGTAACTAAGACCACCTTACGGCCATCTGCCATCAGGTTTTTTGCAATTGCTAAAATTCTAGAATCATTTGAGCCATCTCTTAGAAATCCAGATGGCAACTTTGAAACATCAGAGTGGTTTAATTCAACTGAAAGTGTGCCACCCTCATCATTAATGCCAATTGGTTGATCTAACCGGCCACTTTTTACCCGCAACTCATCCAAGGCGCGCAGCGCAGCTCGGGCAAAGTAGCCAAGATCTGGATGATCTCGTTTGGTCTCCAACTCACCAATAACGGTGATTGGAATGATTACTTCATGCTCGGCAAATCTAGAGAGTGCGATTGGGTCGGCCAGCAGTACTGAGGTATCTAAAACGTAGGTGATTCGAGCGAGTAGTGGATTACTTGCCACCGACTTTAAGACAATAGATTCACTAGCCAATTATTGTCATCACATTCTGTTTAGTTGGGGTTTGAAGGTTTTGGAAGATAAGACAAACGATAAATTATTAAGCCTAAAATCTAGGGTCAACACGCTAGGGCTAAAGGTGAAGTTTAGATTAACCCCCTTACCACCTGCCGGATTTAACCCGCCGTTCGATCCAGATTGAGGCCACCGGCAAGGTGCCAGCTAGTAAAAATAGCCCAGTTGAAAGCAGGGATTTTCGCTTTGCAATACAAAGAATTAGAGCTGCAAGTAGATAGACCGGGTAGGTGAAGCCATGCACAATTGGAATCCAAATAAATTGCTCATAAATACTTTTATCACTTAATAAGTACTTAGCTGGCATATATAAAAACCAAAGCAGCAAGGACATTACCCCTGCCCAGAGCGCCCAGAAACGGAAGAAGTAAATTATCTTGCTCACTTTTTCACACTCGCTTTCACTTTTTTCTTTGAACCTGCAGTAATTTGATTATTCACCCTATCTCCTCTTGCCCTAAATTGTGGAAATGCTGGAGCGATTAAAAGTAGCAGCCCCATAAACCACCAGACCACCACATAAGAGATATGTTGCCAGTAAAAACCAGGAAGTTTTTGCGAGATTTGTTCGGATGGGATCAATGAAAGTGTGGAGCTTTGCCCAGATATCTCCTCTGATTTCAAAATAATATACCCATCATATAAAAATGGATTCGCCTTACTTACCACCAGCGCTGGATCAATTCTGGGTAGCTCACCAGGCTTAGCAAAGGCTCGGTCAACATTTTGTCGCGGATAGAGCCGGCCAGTAATTGCCACCGGTCCTGTTACCTGGCTACCCTGCTGATCTAAAACTTCTCGGGCGACTAACACCGCATGACCTGAGCTTAACTTTAATAATCTCACATCCAGATCTGCAATCTTTTCATCTGCAATCTTTTGATCGCGAGCAATGTAAATTGCTGCGTAATTACCCTCTGCTGAAACAATTCTATTTACCGCCTTTATCGGCATATTCTTGCCAGCGGAGGAGACCTGATCTAGTCGAATTACTGGCTGATCTGGCTGGGGGGCGGTTGATAGATTTAAAGCTTGCGCCCGATGTAATTGCCACATTCCCAACTCGAAGCAGCCATAGATTAAAAGCAGCCAAGTGATCAGCAGGCCAGTGGTTTTTAATATTTTCATGCTGAGTGGAAAAAATTACTCTTGATCTTTACGGTCAACTAATCTCTTATATCTGCGATAAAAACTGGTAAGCAAAACCACCGTTGCTAGGGTTAAAAAAATCATAGTCAAGGAGCCAGCAACCCCCATATCAAAACTTGCGCCCTCATCCATTTTTACTCCTTATAAAGCTACTTAGGTAAGCCTACTTACCTGCGGTGAAATAGTTCTACACTTATCTCTGTGATCCACCCCAAAGTATTAGCGAATCCTGCACTGCGCCAGCGGTATGGGATCAAAGAGCTTCCTAAAAATCGCAACTGGCTGCTGGGGGTGCTAATTGCAGTTGTTGCTACCTGGTTTGCCTGGAGCGGGTATAACGCAGCAAATCCTGCCGTCAGATCTGAATTAGTTTCCTTTGAAGTTATTGATGAGCAAAGTATTTCTATCACCTACAAAATTTCGGTCAGAGATTTATCTGCTGATCACAACTGCGCAGTTGTTGCTAGGGATATTGATAAGAATGTTGTTGGTGAGGTTACTGATCTAATGCCTGCTGACTCACTTATGGTGGGGGCAAATCTTCGTACTGTTGCCATCCCTACCCGATTGCCTGCAGTAAATGCGGGAATTTCTAGTTGCCAGTAATATTGCGCACTTATGAACCAACCAACTCAAACCTGGCTGACCCAAGAGGCAGCAGATCGTCTAGCAGCAGAGCTTGCTGAGCTAGAGGGTCCACTTCGTGCGGAAATAATTAAAAAGATTGAAACTGCAAGAGCTGAGGGTGATTTAAAAGAAAATGGTGGCTACCACGCAGCCCGGGAGGAACAAGGAAAAATCGAGGGTCGAATTCGCCAGCTAAAACATATGTTGGAGCATGCCCACATTGGCACACCACCGGCAAGTGAATCTGGAGTGGTGGGACTAGGTATGTTGGTAACAGTTGATATTGCAGGTGATGAACTTAAGTTCCTCCTCGGCTCCAGAGAGATCTCCACTAGTGATGTTGATGTCTACTCTGAAAAATCACCTCTGGGGGCGGCAGTTCTGGGGGCAAAGGTGGGGCAAACTGTTAATTACACAGCGCCAAATGGCAAGCAGATAAAGGTTGCAATTCTTGAGGCTAAGCTCTTTTAATTACTTTTTAGCTGCGTTGTTGTATTTGCGAATACTTAATGGAATAAAAATAGCCATTATTAAAATCATATAAATTACCGACATTTGTAATGGGTTTTCACTGGGAAATGAACCAGCGGTAGCGCCAAATTGATTTTCAAGTCCAAATAACTGCCGACAAGCTGCCACCATGGTGGAGACTGGATTCCACTCCGCTACATACTGCAACGGTCTTGGCATGCCAGTGGTTGGGGCAAAAGCGTTAGATAAAAATGTAAGTGGAAAAACTACGATGAAGGTGGCATTAGTTGCCACCCGCTCCTCTCTTACTGACAAGCCAATTAGCACTCCGATCCAAGACATCGCAAAACCAAAAACTAATAGGAAAACAAAACCTAAGAAGACCTCAAATAAAGATGAGGTTGGTCGCCATCCCACCGCAAAACCTGCAACTCCCATTGCGGTCAAGACCACGATATTTAAGGCACCATCTCCCAGAGTTCTACCAATTACCACTGCAGATCTTGAGATTGGTAGTGATCTAAACCGATCAATTAATCCTTTTTGCATATCTGCAGCTAAACCTACTGCCGTTCCTGCCAAGGTGAAGGCAACTGTTTGCACAAATATGCCGGGCATAAGTAATTGCACATATCCACCTGGCTGGCCAGTATCAATTGAGCCACCAAATACATATCTAAATAACAATACAAACATTATTGGCTGAATAGTTGAGAACAAAAGTAACTCTGGTACTCGAGAGAGTTGTAATAGTTGGCGTTTAGTGATTATTGCTGCATCTGAGATGAAATTAATCATTTGCCCCGTCTCCTGCCCTTACTCACTGATACTTCCTCATCTTTTTTCTCCTCAGCAACATGGCCGGTTAAGGAGAGAAATACATCATCTAATGATGGCCGCTTAAGCCCAATATCCAAGGGATGTATGCCCTTTTCATCCAACATCTTTGCTGCTTCAATCAATGCTTTGCTGCCGGTAGTAACTGGGGCTGATACTTGGCGAAGCCCCTCATCAACATTTATGGCACTGCCGCTAACTCTGGCAACAATCTCTTTTACTGAATCCATATGCTCATTCTCAACCACAATTTCCAGCCGCTCACCACCCACCTGCTTCTTTAATGAATCAGAGGTTCCTCTAGCAATTACTTTGCCATGGTCAATTACTGCAATCTCATCAGCTAGGTGATCTGCCTCTTCCAGATATTGCGTGGTTAATAACAATGTCACTCCACCCTTTACTAAATCATCAATTACGCCCCACATATCTTGCCGTCCTCTTGGATCAAGGCCAGTGGTTGGTTCATCCAGAAATAAAACCTTTGGGCGAATAATCAATGAAGCTGCCAAATCTAATCTACGACGCATTCCACCTGAATAGGTTTTAATTGGCCGCTTGGCCGCATCTGATAATGCAAACTGCTCAAGTAATTCAATCGCACGTTGTTTAGTTTCCTTGGCAGATAGATGATAAAGCCGGCCAAACATAATTAAGTTATCCCAACCAGTTAAGGTCTCATCAACTGCTGCGTACTGACCAGATAATCCAATTAATTTTCTAACCTCATCTGGATGTTTTAGCACATCAATTCCAGCAACGGTAGCGCTACCTGAATCTGGTGAAAGCAGGGTTGCTAATATTCTTACAGTTGTAGTTTTACCAGCACCATTTGGCCCTAGCACGCCAAGTACTGTGCCCTCTTCAACATCTAGGTTTAAACCATCTAATGCTTTAACTGTGCCTTTGTTATAAGTTTTGACTAAGTTTTCCGCAATAACTGCTTTCATAAGTAGATACTAACAAGAAAAATCAGTAAACTACACACTTATACTAATCAAAGTAATTCATTTGAGTAGTTTCACTATTAAAAAAGGCGGCAGTTAAAATAAAACCTAAAAAGCTCCTTAAAAACCCCTTTGCTGAACTGCCATCTGAGATTGCGATATTGTCTTCGATTTCTTTCTTTGTAGCGGTGGGCTTTGGCCTAATAATTCCTGCACTGCCCATATTTGCCTCATCATTTGGTGTAAGTAAAACAGCAATTGGCCTAATTATTTCTAGCTTTGCGATTGTGCGCTTTTCCTCTGGTTTAGTAGCTGGAAAATTTGTAGACAAGTTTGGTGAGAGATCTGTACTTGGCTTTGGCTTATTTATGGTCTCCTTCTTCACCTTGCTTACCGCCTTGGCGCAAAACTATGAACAATTATTGATATTTAGATCCTTAGGCGGCCTTGGTTCCTCAATGTTTTCAGTCTCAGCTGGATCTTTACTGATGCGCTCAGTTGGTGATGATTTTAGAGGACGTGCCCAATCATTATTTAACGGCGGGTTCTTGCTAGGCGGCATAACTGGCCCGGCCTTTGGTGGAGTTCTTTCAGCAATCTCTTTGCGGGCGCCATTTTTTGTTTACTCAACGACTTTGGCAATCGCTGGCGCAATTGCATTATTTTTCTTAAGTGAAAAAAGATTAGGTAAAAAAGTAGATGCCCCGACAAGCAAATTAGGACAGACCACCCTGGGTCAAGCAATGCGCTTAAAGCCATATCAAATTGCCCTGGCACTTGCTTTTATAAATAACTGGATTTTATTTGGCCTCAGGTCATCTATCTTGCCCTTATTTGTGACTGAGGAATTAAAATCCACCGCTGCGATTGCAGGGCTTGGTTTAACTGTAGGCGCACTGGTGCAGGGAGTATTTATGTTAAAAGCTGGAAAGTACTCAGATAAAAAGGGACGCAAAGCTGCGTTATTATTTGGTAGCGCATTTGTTTTGTTTGGAATTTTAATGCTGGCAATTACCACCAATACAGCGCTCTATTTCATTTCAATGGCGTTATTTGGCTTAGGTGGCGCTTACGTTGGCACCGCCCCGGGCAGCGTGGTTGGCGACATTATTCGTGGCCGAGGCGGACAGGTAATTGCAGCATGGCAAATGGCAGGAGATGCAGGGATGATCTTTGGGCCAGTAATTGTGGGCTTACTTACTGACCTTTATAGCTATCAAACAGCATTTTTGGTCTCAGCTGGAATTTGGGTTCTGGCAATTTTACTTGCTGCGATTTTGCCAGAGACTAGATTGTCACACTTAGAAAATGATTTAATTCCTGATAAAAATAAACAGGAGCTGTGATCTTTCACAGCCCCTGTTAGGTAATGCTTTTTTTAGCGGTTTCCGCGCAAGATTGAAATCAAGCGTAAAACTTCAAGGTATAGCCAAACAACAGTAACCATTAAACCAAAGGCTGCTCGCCATGATTGATTCTCTGGAACTCCGGCATTAACGCCCTTTTCAATTTGATCAAAATCTAGTACTAGGAAAAGGCTGGCAAGTCCTACTCCTGCAACTGCAAGAAGTAATCCAAGTCCAGATACTCCATAGAAACCATATCCTTGACCTACACCAAAGAATGATGCAACAAGTGAAACTAAACCAAGAATAAAGTAACCAATCGCTGCACCAATTACCGCACGGGTAAATTGTGGGGTGGCACGTAATCTGCCACTGCGATACATCACTAGTACGCCAGCAAATGCTGCGATGGTACCAATTACAGCTTGGCTAACAATTCCTGGGTAAAACGCTTCGTAGTAGCTGCTTAATGTTCCTAGTGCCAAACCTTCAAGTGCTGCGTAGGTGATAACTAAAGCTGGCTTAATTGATTTGCTAAATGAAATAATCATTGCCAATACAAATCCACCAAGGAAGCCGAGCATTACCGCGCCCATGCCAAGATTTGCACGCCATGCCACTGCGCCAACTACAAGTAAAATTCCAAATAAAAATCCGGTTTTCGCAACGACATCTTCAAGTGTCATGCGACCTGTTCGTAGTGATGAGGCTGCTGGAGCACTATATGTTTGCTCTAGTTGATCAACTTGCATAGTTGCTGGTTGATTAAATGCCTTGCCCAGTACAGGGTTTGAACTCTTCATTCTTCTCCTTCTATAGAAAGTGGCCACCAGTTGGTGGTTACCGCCTTAGGTAGTTAACAAATATTAATCACTACCAATTCCCTAAGCCAACGCCAACGGCTAACTCTGGCTTAAACTTTGCTGAAGATCCCGCCAAATTGAGCGTGCCCCCGGTGGGGGTCGAACCCACACTTGTGCGATTTTAAGTCGCATGCCTCTGCCGTTGGGCTACAGGGGCGAATCTTCAGGGGGTAAATCTACCTGCTATTAGTCGCTAGTAAATCCAGCCAAATCTCACCTTACTTAGTGAGTGACCAAGCGATTCCATCCAAAATATCTGACTCTGATGCCACAAACTCACTGACCCCAGTTGCTGCCATTACCCGTGATAAAACTAAAGCTCCAGCGGTGATTACATCAACTCTTCCGGGGTGCATATATCCCAGGGATGCTAACTCTTCCTTACTTAAAGATTGAAATAAACCTGCCACCTTATGCACTGATTGTGCTGAAACTCTAGATAGGTGAATTAAATACCGATCATACTTATCTAATTCTAAAGCTGCTGCTGCAACTGTTGTCGCTGTGCCGGCAACTGCAACTAAAGTTTTTGCTTGGGTAATTGGCACCACCGCAGCAGCCTGAGTTATTGCCAGATCAATATCAATAATTGCTTGCGCAACCTGCGCCATGGAAGGTGGTTGAGTATTCAAGTGTCGCTCACTCATTCGTACGCAGCCGATGTTGACACTTTTTGCGGCAATAACACTTTTATCACCATAGACGAATTCAGTTGAACCGCCACCAATATCTACAACTAAAAATGGTGCATCACTTTGCTGCAACTCTTTAGTTGCACCTATATAAGAAAGCTCTGCCTCCTCCTCTCCTGGTATTACCTCAACCTCTACTCCTAATATATTGCGCACACCATCGATAAATAACGCTCTGTTTGAGGCATCCCTAGTAGCACTTGTGGCACAAAACCTTATTTTTTCAACACCCTTGCTGGTAATTTGTTTTGCAAATTGTTCCACTGCAGCAAGAGTTCTTTCAATTGCATCTGGATGAAACTTTTTAGTTTGATCTACTCCTTGCCCCAACCTAACAATCTGCATATCCCGTACCACCTCTTTGAAATTTCCATCGGTGATATCTGCGATTAAAAGTCGAATTGAGTTAGTGCCGCAATCTATTGCTGCCACCCGAGCCATTTAGCGCTCCTCGTTAATTAAATTTTCGATCACCGAACACGGCTTACTTAACCACCACGGATCAAGTGCGTTTAGTGCTTCATCTCCTAATGGATTAACACCAGTACCAGCTGCTAAGGAGTGTGCAACCAATGAGTGCAGGCATTTGACCCGATCGGGCATACCGCCTGCAGTAATTCCAGATATCTCTGGTACATCTAAGTTAAGTACCGCAGCTAAGCCATTCCTGGCAGCCTCATAATCAACATGAGCTGCTGCGTACTCACCAGCTAATTTTGGATCACTTTGCAAGCGCTGGCTCATCTCATTCATCAAGCCAGAACTTTCTAAGGTTGATATAGCGCCAGTTAATCTGGGACAGGTTGCGTAATAAAAGGTAGGAAATGGTGTGCCATCTGCCAATCTAGGTGGTGTAGAAACCACATCTGCTTGTCCACAGGGACAACGGTGGGCAACTGCAGCCACATCTCTGGGATTTCTACCCAATTGAGCAGCGATTGTTTCTAAATCTTTTTCAGTTGGCTGCTGACTTTCAGTGGTACTTTCTAGATTAACCATTTACTTATTTACATTTGTGCTGGTGATTGATGAAATTAATCTGGAGTACCAAGGAATACCGATTGGTAGTTGCTCCGAAACTTTAGTGCTCTCATTTTCTACCACTGCATCATCTCCCACCACGATATATCTTCGCTCACCTGGGAAAACAAAATGTAATCTCACTCTTGCTTGTTTGGCAACGTAATCAGGATCATCCCAAAGGGCCAACTCATTTGCTGCCTTTCCTAACATTGCTTTGTTATCTGCTAATTGGGTTTTCAAAGAGTTGATCTGAGCGCGTTGGGTAAAATAATGTTGAATTGGCGGAGCAAGTGTGACTGCAAGTGCGAACAAAACTATTCCCACAATTAACGCTCGATTTGATAATCCCCGTTTTTTAAGCCCAGATTGAATTGATTTGCGCGAGGATTCAATTAATCCCGCTGCAAAAAATCTTCGCTTAACCATATTGCTAGTCTATTTTTTAAAGCGAGGAAAGGCTGAGCGCCCAGCATAAACTGCAGCAGCTGCCAACTCCTCTTCGATTCGCAGTAATTGGTTGTACTTTGCCACTCGCTCACTTCTTGCTGGTGCACCAGTTTTGATCTGTCCACAATTGAGTGCAACCGCCAAATCTGCAATAGTTGTATCTTCAGTCTCGCCTGAGCGGTGACTCATCATAGATTTGAAATTATTCTTATGCGCCAAGGTGACAGCAGCAATGGTTTCACTTAAAGTACCAATCTGATTGACTTTGACCAGCAGCGCGTTTGCGCTTTTACTTTCAATTCCACGCTGTAATCGCTCTGGATTTGTGACAAATAGATCATCTCCGACAATCTGGATTTTCTCCCCCAGCTGCGCAGTTAAATTCCGCCAGCCATCCCAATCATCCTCATCCAACGGGTCCTCAATCGAGAGTAGTGGATAAGAGGTGACTAACTCACGGTAGTAATTAATCATCTGTTCTGCGGTTAACTCTTTACCTTCATATTTATACTTACCATTTTCAAAAAACTCTGTCGCAGCAACATCCATTGCTAATCCAATATCTACCCCTGCCTTAAAACCAGCTGATTCAATCGCCTGCAAAATTAAATCAAGTGCTGCGCGATTGCTTGCCAAATCTGGGGCAAAGCCACCCTCATCACCAATACTTGTCGCTAATCCTTTTCCTTTAAGCACTGATTTTAAGCTATGATAAATCTCAGCACCCCAGCGAAGTGATTCTTTAAATGTTGGTGCACCAATTGGTGCCACCATAAACTCTTGAATATCTACATTGGTATCAGCGTGTGCGCCACCATTTAATATATTCATCATTGGAACTGGTAAAGTTTTACCCTCTGCTTTGCCTATGTACTTAAATAATGATTGGCCCGTGCTGATTGCAGCTGCTCTGGCAACCGCCAGAGATACTCCCAAGATTGCATTTGCGCCCAGATTAGATTTATTTTTACTACCATCTAAGTTAATCATCTTCTCATCAATTACTTTTTGATCTAGGGCATCTAAGCCGATTACAACTGGCGCAATCTTTTCAACAATATTTTTAACTGCGTGCTCAACACCTTTGCCTAAATATCGCTTGCCACCATCTCGCAGCTCCGCTGCTTCAAAGGCGCCGGTGGAGGCACCACTTGGCACCGCTGCGCGAGCCATACTTTTATCATCTAATCTAACCTCTACCTCAACAGTTGGGTTTCCGCGAGAATCTAAGATCTCTCTGGCGGTAATTGATTTAATCAGCGACACTAATTTGCCCTAACTATTTGTTTGTTACTTGATTTAATGACGGTAATTCTACCGCTTCTCATGCTGCTGAATCTGAGCAATTAACCCTTTAGTGGCGGTGCGAAGTGCAGCCTCAGGATCAACGCCCTTATCAACAGCTTGGCTGATTAAACCAAGGAGAATCAGGCCAAATTGATCCTGATCAATATTACCTTCAAGTTTGATTGGCTCAGCAATCGGTAACTCATAATTTAATTTATTTAATCGGTAAATTACCTTAGTTGCCAATGGCAAGGCAGGTTGGGCAAGTGGCACTCCATCAATTGCTGAGCTTCGACCCTTTTCAGCAGCTTTTTGCTTTTCCCAATTTTCCAATACCTCGGCGCTACCACTAACTGATTCGCCAGCAAATACATGTGGGTGCCTTCTTATTAATTTATCTGCCACCGATTTTGCTACATCCTCAATGTTAAAGGGCTGCTTGGCATCCTCCTCCGCCATCCGAGAGTGGAAGTAAACTTGCAATAGCAAGTCACCTAACTCCTCCTGCATTGCAGCTCGATCATTGTTTTCAACCGATTCAATAAATTCATAAGACTCTTCTAATAAGTATTTAAGAAGAGATGTGTGATCTTGCTCGGCATCCCATGGGCAGCCACCAGGTGAGCGAAGTTTGTCCATTACTTCGCGCAGTCGAATGAGTTCAGAACTCATATTTGTTTAAGGAAGTGGGGTTACTGCGCCATCAGTTGCATCACTAGCATCAATGGAGGCGTTGGTTGGATTCCACTTGCCATACTTGGGATTTACTTCCACACCTAGTTTGGTTGCCATATCTGTCACCGCTTTTGCTACTAAGGCTGGTGCCTCTGCCTCTGGGGTGCCAGAGTTAATAAAAAATGCATCTAATCGCTCAGAAATGATCAAGACCTTCAGGTAGGCATCAAGATTTGAGGCTGCAAGATTTGCTCCTACCAATGCGGTTGGCAACTCACTCTCACCACCAACATTAATTACAATATCGGCTCGCCTAGCTGCTACATCCGCCTTGGTAACAACAATATTTTTTTCCTTTGCAATCTCATCTAATAAGGCTGTGACAATTAAGAACTGGGCTTGATCCCGAAGGAGTTCTGGGCCTTGAGTTAATTGCATCGCAGTGGTGTCAATATCTTTTCGGGCAGATAATATTTCATCAACAACTTTTTGAATCTGCTGGCCAGAGTAATTAGTTTCGCCGACACTTACACCAGAGCTCATGCTGGCGCAGCTAGTAAGAAGAAGTATTGCCAATACTGGTGTGATTATCCGCTTAAGCAATTGCATCCTCATTTTTCTACTATCGGTTGAATAAAATTACGTAGAACTGAATCGACCCACGCAAGGGTTGAAGTATCTCCTACCTCACCACCTTCTATCCAATTAGGCGCAGTGACTCTTGCAACTAAGAGGGTGGAGCTGCTCATTTTATAAATTGAGCCGGGATAAAGCCTACTGAGTTTTATCTGTGCTGACTCAGCAAGTGTGATGGGTGTGAGCCGCAACTGTTTACCAGCGATCGCAATATCCGTTATTCCTAAAGATTTAGCAAATAATCTCAGTGCTGCCACTTTAAGTAGCTCTGCCGCTGCTGCTGGTAGCTCGCCAAAGCGATCTAACATCTCGGCTCTGATCTCAGCAATCACCTCATCACTTTGTGCTTCAGCAATTCGACGATAAAGATCTAGCCGCAATCGCTCTGATTCGATGTACTCAACTGGTAGATGTGCATTTACTGGTAACTCCACCTTGCAATCAATATTTTTTGGCTTCTGTACAAAGTAATCACTCTTAAACTCATCAACCGCATCTGCCACCATCCGCATATATAAATCAAAGCCAACCTCTGCAATATGTCCTGATTGCTCACCACCTAATAAATTTCCAGCACCCCTAATCTCTAAATCCTTCAATGCCACCGCCATACCTGCGCCAAGATCGGTATTGGTAGCAATTGTGGTCAAGCGGTCATGAGCTAATTGCGTAATTGGTTTATCAGCTGGATAGAAAAAATAAGCGTAAGCCCGTTCACTACTTCGGCCCACCCGGCCACGTAATTGATGCAATTGTGAAAGGCCAAATAAATCAGAGCGATCCACAATCAAGGTGTTGGCATTTGGAATATCAATACCACTTTCAATAATGGTGGTGCAAAGAAGCAAATCAAATTGCCGAGTCCAAAAGGCAATAATTACCTCCTCCAGCACCCGCTCATTCATTTGACCATGAGCGATACCAATTTTTATGCCAGGAATTAATTTCTTGATCCTCTCGCCAACCGCCTCAATACTTTCCACCCGATTGTGAATATAAAATATTTGTCCATCACGTAATAGTTCACGGTTGATCGCAGCGCTCACCTGCTTTTCATCAAAAGCACCCACGTAAGTTAAAACTGGGTGGCGCTCCTCCGGTGGAGTGGTGATATTAGACATCTCTCTTATCCCAGTTATTGCCATCTCTAAAGTTCTCGGAATTGGTGTTGCCGACATTGCCAATACATCCACATTTGTTCTAGCTTTTTTCAGCTCCTCTTTATGTTCAACCCCAAATCGTTGCTCCTCATCAATAACTAGTAATCCTAAGTTTGCAAACTCAACATCTTTAGATAAAAGTCGATGGGTGCCAATTACTACATCAACCACCCCAGTTTTAATTTCTGCTATAACTTTTTTACTCTCTGCTGGCGTATTAAATCTTGAAAGGGCAGCGATTTTTATTGGAAAGCCGGCGTAGCGATCTGAAAAAGTATTCATATGTTGCTGCACCAGTAAAGTAGTTGGTACCAATATTGCCACCTGCTTGCTATCTTGCACCGCTTTGAATGCAGCCCTTACCGCAATCTCAGTTTTTCCATAGCCCACATCACCACAAACAATTCGATCCATTGGATTTGGTTTTTCCATATCCCGCTTAACTTCATCAATAGTTGCTTGCTGATCAATTGTCTCCACAAATGCAAAGTTATCCTCTAGCTCTTTTTGCCAAGTGGTATCAGCTGAGAATGCATAGCCAGGAGAGCTCATTCGGGCGGCGTAAAGCCTGATTAACTCCGCTGCTATTTGTTTAATTGCCTTTCGCGCGCGTCGTTTACTGTTTTGCCAATCAGCACCACCAATTCGGTGGAGTGCGGGTGCCTCACCACCAACATACTTTGTTACCTGTTCTAAAATATCGGTGGGGACAAATAACTTATCTGCAGGCTGACCACGTTTTGAAGCAGCGTACTCAATAACTAAGTACTCTCGTGAGATTCCACCAATTGATCTAGTAATTAACTCTAAGTATTTACCAACCCCATGCTGTTCATGCACCACATACTCACCCGCCTTAAGCTCTAATGGATCAATCGCTTTTTTGCGTCGAGAGGGCATCCGGGCTAAATCCTTATCAGCAGAGCGTTGACCTGAAATATCCTTATCGGTTATTAACACAGTTTTAAACTCTTCACTAATAAATCCATGCTTGATATCAGATCTAATTAAGGTTATTAAGTGAGTATTTTCTACCACCTGATCATTAGCAATTATCTGATTTGGTAGATCGGCGCTACTTAACAACTCTGCAAATCTTTTTAAGGTGCCATTTGCTGATGAGGTGAAAATGACCTGGTACTTATCACTATGCCATTGCTTGATATCAGCGATAGCTACTTCATACTTATTACCATAGGTAGTAATTTCTGTCAGAAAATCAAGGCTTATATCCTCTGGCGTAGAGGAGTAAAGATTTAGCTTTCGCAGGTTGAAATTATGTTTATTGGCTATATCTTTTATTTGATCCAACTCATAAAAGCCACCCCTGCCTAGCTCCTGACTTAAATCAATCGGGGTCTCAACTTTTATCTCCTGCGACCAAGCCAGGTTGCTCCAAGCGGCAGATAAAAACTCCGCATTGGTTTTAATTAAATCCTTCGCCCGGGATTTGATTCTGGGCTCATCAATTAAAATTATTTGGCAATTTTTGGGCAGATAATCCAAAATGGATTTGAAATCATCGACTACACCTGCGGCGAGTGATTCCATCCCCTCAAAGGTGATGCCGGCAATCAGCTTGTCGGTGTACTGGTTTATTTGAGGAAATTTTTCAGCCAACTTTTTTGCTTTGTCCTTCACCCCATCATCAATTAACAACTCCCGACAGGGATAGATCAATATCTCAGTGGATACTTTTTCTAATGATCTTTGATCTGACACCGCAAAGTAGGAGATCTCATCGATCTCATCACCAAAAAAATCAATTCGAATTGGATGCTCTTGATCTGCTGGGAATAAATCTAGGATGCCGCCACGGACTGCAAAATCACCACGACGCTCAACGAGATCAGAGCGCACAAAGCCAAGCTTGCTTAATTTGGCAATTAACTCTGCCATCTCAATCGTGAGAGCTTTAGAAACTTTAATCTGTGATGTTGCTAGATCATTATCAATAATTGGCTGTAGTAATGCCCGAATTGAACAAACAATAAATTTGCACTCTTGATTTCGCATTTTATTCAATGCTTTAAATCTCATTGTTACCGTGTCACTTTTTGGACTAAGCCGCTCGTGCGGCAATGTCTCCCAGGCTGGGAAATTAACCACAGATTGATCACCTTCAAATGCAATAATTTCATTTGCTAACTCTTGCGCCGCCCTAGTTGATTTTGTCACCAACAAAACTGGCGGCTTTAAGTTTGTAAATATCAGTGAGTGCGCTGCAGCTGGTGCTACTAAATCACCAGGTTGATTGAAGTAATTTTTAATTGGCACAGAAAGGTGCGAGAGTAGATTTTTCATAACCACCTTCCTTGCTAGATTTCTACGCCAAACGCCGTTTACCCCCGCTTCATAAATGAAGGGGGGTTAACAACCTGGCCAATTCTACGACCCCAACCACTGGGGTATTTGCCATAAAGGTGCGCCTAGAAATATTTAAACCTGTAATGATTACGCCATGACCGCTGCCGCCGACAACACTGATTTGCGTAATGATGTTCGCAAATTGGCAGATCTATTAGGCCAAACCTTAGCTAGGCAAGAGGGTGATGATCTTTTGGCATTGGTTGAATCTGTTCGACTTTCAGTGCGCCAAGGTCAGCAAGATGAAATATTAAGTAAATTAACCGACTCGCAAACAATCTCCTTGGTGCGAGCGTTTAGTACCTTTTTTAATCTAGCAAATGTTGCCGAACAGGTTAACCGTGCGAAAGATATTGCCGGTACTCACGCCAAGACAGAGGGTTGGTTAGGCAGAGCGGTTAGTAATATTTTAAAGGCGCAGGAGAGTAATAAGGATTTCACAACCAAGGATTTGCAAAGTTGGCTAGAAAATTTCTCTGTTAGACCAGTTTTCACCGCACATCCAACTGAGGCGGCAAGACGTTCAGTATTAAGCAAAATGACCACAATTGCGCAATTGCTGACTCAACCTGAGAGTCAAATAAAAAATGACAGACTTGCAGAGAGTATTGATTTGTTGTGGCAAACCGATGAGTTGCGGTTAGGTAGACCAGAGCCTTTAGATGAAGCGGTTAATTCAATCTACTATCTAGATGAACTCCTCCACGAAACTGTTCCTGAGGTGCTGGCGGAGTTTGTTAATGAAATTAAAAGATTAGGTGTAGAGCTGCCGCTCTCCGCCCGGCCATTAAGGTTTGGCACTTGGATTGGTGGCGATCGAGATGGTAATCCAAATATCACAGCCGAGGTAACAAAGGAGACGGTGCTGCTACAAAATGCGCACTTTACAAGAAGCTTATCCCTACACCTTGATGAGTTACGACAAGCACTTTCAATTTCGACAAAATTAGTTGGTGTCTCACCTCAACTTACGGATTCAGTTGCGCTGGATCTAAAAAATCTGCCAGAAATAGAGGATCGATACCGGCGTATCAATGTGGAGGAGCCTTATCGATTAAAGGCAACTGCGATTGGGCATAAATTAATTTTAACTAGAGTGCGGCACGCAGCCGGCTTGCCACATTTTCCAGGCAGAGATTACAAAGATACTGCAGAGCTAATCGCTGATTTTGAAATTATGCGAAACTCACTGCTAGCAAATAATGGTGAATTAATTGGCAATGGCTTACTTGAGCGGATTATCAGATCAATTAATGGCTTTGGATTAACCCACGCCACAATGGATATCAGGGAGCACTCTGGGGTTCACCGCCAATTAATAAAACAGATATTTGGTGGTGATGATGCAAAAACTATTAATGAGAGATTACTTGATACGGCAAATCCCGGTACAAAACAGCTTGACCCTGCAGGTGAGAGGTGTTTGCAGAGTTTTCTAGCAATTGATCAATTAATTGAGCAGTTTGGAGCTGAGGTAATTGAGAGCTACATAATCTCCATGGTCAAATCTGCAGATGATGTAATGGCAGCAGTGTTGATTGCAAAATTAGCTGGCTTAATTTCAATTACCGGGGATAAGAAATTTGCCAAAATTGGCTTTGTGCCACTGCTAGAAACAGTTACTGAGCTGCGAAATGCGGACAAGATACTAGATGAGCTGCTAAGTAATCAGAGTTATCGCATGATTATCACAATGCGCGGTCAGGTGCAGGAGGTAATGCTTGGTTACTCAGATTCAAATAAAGATGCTGGCATAACTACTAGCCAATGGGAGATCCATAAGGCACAGCGCAAATTACGAGATGTTGCGATAAAGCATGGAGTTAAGTTGCGATTATTTCACGGTCGTGGTGGATCAGTTGGTCGCGGCGGCGGGCCAACATATGACGCACTTATTGCTTTGCCTTGGGGATCCATTGATGGCCAAATAAAAATGACGGAACAAGGTGAGGTTATCTCCGATAAATTTGGCTTGCCATCTTTGGCAAAAGAAAATCTTGAGTTAACTCTAGCCGCAGCTCTTGAGGCGACAGTATTAAATAGAAAACCAAGACAATCCTCCGGTGATTTAAATAGCTGGAGTGAGTGCATGGATTTAATTAGTGATAGCGCCTATAAGTGTTATCGAAATCTGCTGGAGGATCCAGATCTTCCTGCCTACTTCTACGCCTCAACACCGGTTGAGCAATTAGGAAATATGTATTTGGGATCTAGACCATCACGCAGACCAGATTCAGCTGCTGATCTAGAATCACTAAGAGCAATACCTTGGGTATTTGGCTGGACACAATCTAGACAAATTGTGCCGGGTTGGTATGGGGTGGGATCAGGACTTAAGGCTGCAAGATTGGCGGGTAAATCAGATCTACTTCACACCTTATTTACCCAGTGGCACTTCTTTCGAACATTTATCAGTAATGTAGAGATGACAGTTGCTAAGACAGATTTACTTATTGCCCAACGGTATGTGCAAACGTTGGTTGATCCTTCACTGCACAAAATATTTGATCTTATAAAAGCTGAGTTTGAATTAACTGTTAGTGAGATTTTATTATTAAGTAAGAAGAGTGAGATTTTGGGTAATCAGCCAATTCTGGCAAGAACCTTGCAGGTAAGAGATACCTATCTGGCGCCAATTCAATTACTGCAAATATCCTTACTCAAGCGGGTGCGCTCTCAAAAAGAGGTAGATCCGCTGCTAGCCCGAGCGTTACTTTTAACCATAAATGGTGTTGCGGCAGGTTTGCGCAATACTGGCTGAGTAGGATTTACAAAGTTTTGGACAGGGGTCATTTTGGCTAAGCAGTTGATCTACCCATTTACCTTTGGTGATAAAAGTAAATCTGATTTGCTTGGTGGCAAAGGCGCCAATATTGCAGAGATGGTGCAGATGGGATTACCAGTCCCACCCGGTTTTACTATCACCACCGAAGCCTGCCGCGAGTTTCTCACTACCGGCGTAGTGCCAGCTGGTTTAAATGCAGAGATCAAAACTGCATTAGCAAATCTAGAAAAGGTAGTGGGAAAGAAATTTGGTGATCCCACCGCACCACTTTTAGTTTCAGTTAGATCTGGCGCTAAACACTCTATGCCAGGAATGATGGAGACGGTATTAAATGTCGGTATCACCCCAGAGGTGGCAGATGCAATGGCGAAATCAACTGGCAATGAGAGATTTGCTTGGGATTCCTATCGCAGATTTATAGATATGTTTGGCAGAATTGTTTGTGACCTGCCTGATGAAATTGTGCATAAAGTAGAGAGCATTTATCTAACAAAAGAAAATGTTAATGTAGTGGCAGAGTTGTCAGCACAATCACTTAAAGATTTGGCGCAAGATTTAATCAAAGCGATTGAGGATTTCACCACTAACCCCTTTCCCACCACTCCCTTTGATCACCTAACCCAATCGGTGGCAGCGGTCTTTAGATCTTGGAACTCAGAGCGAGCGCAGTTATATCGAAGGCGCGAGCGAATCCCATCTGACCTAGGAACTGCGGTGAATATTCAATCCATGGTATTTGGCAATTTAAGTGATGACTCTGGCACTGGTGTTGCCTTCACTCGCAATCCAGCCACTGGTGAAAAGGGTAGTTATGGTGATTACTTAGATCGCGCCCAGGGTGAGGATGTGGTTGCTGGAATTAGAAACACAATCTCACTGGCAGATATGGCAAAGAAAGAACCAGTTGTCCATGCCGAGTTGGAAAGATTAATGAAGTCTCTGGAGAATCACTACCGAGATCTTTGTGATATCGAGTTCACAGTTGAACGCGGAAAGCTTTGGATTCTGCAAACAAGGGTTGGAAAGAGAACTGCTGAGGCAGCATTTCGCATCGCTACCCAATTAGTTGATGAGGGCAAGATATCAATGGATGAGGCGCTACTGCGCACAAGTGGTGATCAATTAGCCCAATTAATGTTTCCACAATTTGATTTATCAGCAAAACGTAATCTCATTGCAACTGGTATCCCAGCATCACCAGGAGCTGCAGTTGGTGAGATTGTCTTTAACTCCAAACGAGCATTTGATCTGGCAAAAACTGGCAGAAAGGTAATTTTAGTTCGCAGAGAAACCAGCCCAGATGATTTAGTGGGCATGGTGGCAGCGGAGGGAATATTGACCAGCCGTGGTGGAAAAACTTCTCACGCAGCGGTTGTGGCAAGAGGAATGGGTAAGACGGCAGTTTGTGGTACTGAGAGTATTACCGTTGATGAAAAACAATTGCAATTTAGTGTTGGTGATTTAATTGTGCGCGAGGGCGAGGTGGTTTCAATTGATGGTACAACTGGTTGTGTTTATCTAGGTGAGCTACCTGTTACCCAATCACCTGTTACCTCATACCTTGAGGGCACACTTAAAGCTGCCTCAAATGATGCTACCCCAGTAGTCAAAGCGGTTGATCGCATCTTGCAACATGCAGATGAGATTAGAAAATTATATGTCCGGGCAAATGCTGATACGCCAGAGGATGCCAAGCGGGCGAGAACACTTGGCGCCCAAGGAATTGGCTTATGTCGCACTGAGCATATGTTTTTAGGTGATCGACGCAGCTATGTAGAGCGAGTGGTCTTAGCTGATAATGAAGATGAACAAAATGCAGTAATCACTGAGATGCAACCATTACAACAGGCAGATTTTGTGGGAATCTTAAAAGAAATGTCAGGCCATCCAGTAACTATTAGATTACTTGATCCACCATTACATGAGTTCCTACCAAATCTAGCCACCTTAAGTGCGGAGATGGCAACAGCTGAAGCACTTAACACCAGTATCTCACCACGGGATAAAGCAATCTTTGCTGCGGTGAAAAGATTGCATGAATCAAATCCCATGTTGGGTTTAAGAGGAGTGCGACTTGGAATATTAATTCCCGAGTTATTTAAGATGCAGGTAAAGGCGTTGGTGCTGGCAAGTATTGAGGTTAAAAAGGCAGGCTTTGATCCCCAACCTGAAATCATGATTCCGTTGGTGGCAAGTCAGCGTGAACTTCTTTATTTAAGACAAGGATTAGAAAGTGAGATTAAAAAAACTTTAGCCGGAAATAATATTGAGATCCCAATTGGCACCATGATTGAAACTCCAAGGGCAGCAATTACCGCCACCAGAATTGCTGATTACGCTGACTTTTTCTCATTTGGCACAAATGATCTCACCCAACTCACCTGGGCATTTAGCAGAGATGATGTGGAATCAACATTTTTGCCAAGATATTTAGATCTTGAGTTGTTGCCCTTTAATCCATTTGAGTCACTGGATCAAGATGGTGTGGGGTTGTTGGTGAAGATTGCACGGGATCAGGCCAGAAAGGTACGCCCAGATTTTAAGTTAGGTGTATGTGGTGAACATGGTGGAGATCCCAGAAGTATTCACTTCTTCCATAATCTAAATCTTGATTATGTCTCCTGCTCCCCATTTAGGGTGCCGGTAGCAAGACTTGAATCCGGCAGAGCAAGGTTGCTTAAGAGTTAAAAGCGGTCTGTGCCCTATCTAATCCATTTAATACCAAACTCTTAATCGCATCAGCTCCTCTTTGGCAGAATGGATCAATTTGGCTGCGCTCCTCTTTATTAAAGGGCTTTAATACAAAATCTGCTGGATCTTGATCACCAATTGGCCGGCCGATGCCCATTCTTATTCGAAAGTAATCAGCGGTTGAAAAAGAGTCGGTAAGTGATTTAAGGCCGTTATGGCCATTATCTCCACCACCTTGTTTTATTCGAAGTGCGTTAAAGGGCAGATCAAGCTCATCATGGATCGCAATAACCTTTTCAATATCAATTTTATAAAAATCTACTAAGGCTTTTGCTGGTCCGCCAGTTTCATTCATATAGCCACGAGATTTTGCTAAAACCAATTGCTGATCACCAGATTTAATCTCACAGATCTGCATCCGAGATTTATGGGTTGAAAACTTTTGATTCTCTGCCAACTGATCTAAAACCATTTGACCTATATTATGCCGAGTCTTTTCATACTCAGCGCCAGGATTTCCTAAGCCAATTACCAACCAGCGATCAGCCATAAGTAAAGGCTAGTCCTTAATTACTTCTTCTTGTCTTTCTTATCATCCTTCTTATCTGCCTCCGCAGCAGCAGGAGCAGCAGCTGTTGCAGCAGCATCTCCTTCAGCAGCAGGAGCAGCACCGGCTTCACCCTCAACAGGGGCAACAACCACAACCTCTTCCTCAGCAGCCTTAACAGAAAGGTGAACCACACTCATCTTAGGATCACTTATTAATTTAACACCCTCAGGAATTACCACATCGGATGCATATCTTGAATCTCCAGCCATCATGCCTTCCATGCTTAACATTAAGAATGATGGAATGTTAGTTACATCTACCTCAACCTCAATAGAGTTATTAATATGCTCCAAAATTCCATCTTGGTCATACTTACCTTCAGTATGTACTGGAACAGAGACAACAACTCGCTCACCACGGCGGACAATTACTAAATCAATATGCTCAAGGAGACCGGTTAGTGGATCACGGCTAACAGATTTAGGAAGTGTTAACTCTGTGTGATCATCTAAGACAACATCAATCAAAACGTTTGAGGTTTTTAATGCCACACCTAACTCACGTGAAGGCAGAGCTACATGTTGTGGCTTCTCACCATGACCATAAATTACCGCCGGTATAAATCCATCACGGCGTGCTCTACGGGATGCACCCTTGCCAAACTCAGTTCGGCGTGCGCCCTTTATTGAAATCTCAGCCACTTTACTTCTCCCTCGATAACGGTTTAATCCCTCGCGGTGTAAGGGGTGAGGTTAGCGAATAGGCAGGGAAAGGACAAATCAAGGCGAAGGTTGGCCACTTTGGCCACCGATTTAAGGCAATTAGCTGATGGTAGATTATAAGTATGAATGAAAAAGAGTTAATTAGTATTTTCAACCAACAACGAAGCATCCGGGTGAAATCCCAACTTGCTCCCACGATATTACTCTCTGCTGTCTTAGCCTTAGCAGCAACTGGAAATCTTAATCAAAACACCAACTGGAGTTTAAAGTTGTTTGTAATCGGCTTAGTTGCCTCCGGCGGTGTCTTCTCCGTAACTGCGATGCTCGCCGCCATCAGAGACAGTCTGGCAGTTGTTGATGCGCTCAAAGATCTAAAATCATTATCACCAGTAGGTAAAGGGATTAAAAACTCCGCAGATCAGCTAAAAATTGTCGGAGTTTTATATATGGCAATGAGCACCTTTAATTTTGCAGTGCTGGTCATTTATCTCTAATCAAGGCTAAATTTGTAGCCCAACTCCTGCTGGGCAAAGCTTTGCTTGTTGAGTATGGTTGGTAGATGAAATTTCTTGATTTCCTAGCAAATTTGATCTTTGGTAAACGGATTGAGTTATATGACGCTGAAACTGATAGCACTATTCATAAACTTCGCCTGCGAACTCGTAATAAGAATACTGATGATCCCTACGGCTTAAATGGTTAGTCCGTTTGTTGAGACCAAAGAGTTGAGAGATTTAGTAAGTAGTTTATTTAATCGATAGATTCATCTCATGGTCGGATCCCTCGCCTTAGTTGGCTCTGGTGAGTATTTACCAGCAATGTCAGAGTTTGAAAAATCATTAATTGATGATGGTGTTAAAAATGGTAAGAAGCCAATTTATTTGCAGATCCCAACCGCTGCTGGCCAAGAGAGTCAATCTCGGATTAATTATTGGCAGCAGTTGGGTGAAAAAGCGGCAGTGGCAATTGGGGCATCACCAGTATTCCTACCAATCTTCAACAGGGATGATGCCAATAACCAAGAGTTTGTAGATCAAATCAACCAAGCAGCACTGATCTATTTATCTGGTGGAGATCCACATCATTTAGCAAAAATCTTAATTAACACCAAGGTATGGAGTGCAATATTAGAAAATTGGCAAACTGGTTCATCTTTGGCAGGGTGCAGCGCAGGGGCCATGGTCTTATCCTCACAGGTTCCAAATTTTAGAGTCAGTAAAGGGGGCGCTACTGAGGGATTAAATCTGATTCCAAATATAAGGGTAATTCCGCACTTTGATAAGTTTTTTAGATGGATTCCAGAAAGTGCTGCCAAGTTAGTAATGAGTGTGCCACAAGGGGGGATACTAATTGGAATCGATGAGCTAACTGCTTTGGTTAAAAGAAGTGGTGAAGATTTCTGGCAGGCCTATGGGCAGGGCAAGGTTCATTTCCTTAAAGGAGTCCCCGATCAACAATTAACAGCTGGCCAAATAATCAAGTTTTAGATCTAAAGGCTTAGCAAATAATTTTTGCAAATTCTAATTACTTGCTCTTACTTGAGCTGCTTTTGGCAAGCACAAGTATTATGAATATTGCCAAAATGACAATTATTGCTTTCATATACAAAGTCTACTCGGCGAAATCCACTGATGCTGCAATTGGAAATCATTGCTGGTGCGCCCGCAGGGATTCGAACCCCGAACCTTCTGATCCGAAGTCAGATGCTCTATCCAGTTGAGCTACGGGCGCAAGTTATATTGTCGGTAAATCTATTCTTAGCTATGCCCATCAAAAAGACTTGTTACTGAACCATCCTCAAAGACCTCTTTGATGGCACGGGCAAGCAGTGGAGCGATAGATAGGACCGTTAGGTTATCAAATCTATTCTCCTCCGCAATTGGCAGCGTATTTGTTACTACCACCTCTGAGACCCTTGATTTCTTTAATCTATCAATCGCAGGGCCGGAGAGAACTGCGTGGGTGGCGGCAATGATTACATCCTTTGCACCATCTTCAATTAACGCATCAACTGCTTTAGTAACTGTGCCAGCAGTATCGATCATGTCATCAATGACTACGCAGGTCATTCCTTTCACATCACCAACTACTTTGCCGGTTGTGGCCTCATTTGGCACCTTTGGATCACGAGTCTTATGAATAAAGGCGATACTGCAGCCACCAAGTAGCTCACTCCATCGCTCTGCCACTCTTACTCGACCTGAGTCTGGTGAGACAATAACTAAGTTTTTACGATCAACCTTGCTGCCAACATAATTTGCCAACAGTGGCAGTGCAAAGAGGTGATCAACTGGACCATCAAAGAAGCCTTGAATCTGTGAGGTGTGAAGATCTACACACATTAAACGATCTGCCCCTGCCGTCTTAAATAAATCTGCCATTAATCTTGCTGAGATCGGTTCTCTTCCTCGATGTTTTTTATCTTGCCGGGCATAACCATAAAAAGGAAGTACTACGGTAATTCGTTTTGCCGAGGCACGTTTGAGTGCATCGACCATAATTAACTGCTCCATGATCTGTTTATTTATTGGGGCAGCATGGCTTTGTAATACAAATGCGTCAGAGCCGCGCACACTCTCTTCAAATCTAATAAAGATCTCACCATTGGCAAAGTCATAAGCTGATGTTGGCGTGATTGGAATGCCAAGCTCTGCTGCGACCGCATCGGCTAACTCAGGATAGGCGCGACCAGTAAATAAACGCAGGGATTTTTCGGAGGTTAAGCGAATTTCATTCAGTTTAGCTTCCCCCTCGCTCTGGTGGATCTGGCTTAACTCTACTAGAGGTTAATCACTCTTTAGCACCAGCTTTTTTTGCAGCCGCTGCTGATTTACTACTTCCTCGCTTGCGTAATACCCAACCTAAGATATTGACCTGCTTGGTACGGCCGATTCCGATCGCACCCGCTGGCACATCCTCATTTATCACCGATCCGGCTGCGGTATAGGCACCATCACCTACTGTTACTGGTGCTACCAACATGGTGTCACTACCAATGCGCACATGATCGCCAACCTTAGTTTTATGCTTCTGCTCACCATCATAATTAACAAATATTGTGGCTGCGCCAATATTGCTCTCATCGCCAATCTGCGCATCTCCCACATATGAAAGATGGGCAACCTTTGAGCCTTGGCCTACTGTTGAATTTTTAATCTCCACAAAAGCGCCAGCTTTACTCTCATCTTTTAAAACACTTCCCTTGCGTAGATAGGTAAAGGGTCCAACCTTGGCGCCAGCACCAATCTTAGAATCGGTGCAATGTGATTCAATCACCTTTGCCCCTTCTCCTACTGCGCAGCTATCTAGGGTGGTACGTGGACCAATTACTGCCTGTGATTTAATCTTGCTTTTTCCTTCTATTACCGAGCCGGGATAAATAATTACATCCTCACCAATCTCAACCTCAGCATCAATCCAAGTAGTAGTGGGATCAATAATGCTTACCCCATTTTGCATATGTTGGTAATTAATTCGATCTCGCATAATCGCTGCGCACTCAGCCAACTGGCTGCGATCATTAATTCCTAAAGTTTCAGTGTAATCATTGGAGAGAATGGCGTAGCTGCTTTCTCCTGATTTATTTAGCAGCTCAATCACATCGGTGAGATAGAGCTCTTGTTGGGCGTTATCACTTTGCAGTTGGTTGATTACGCTTTTGATTACTGGCAATTCAAATAGATAGACGCCGGTATTGATCTCATCATTATCTCGCTCAGAGTCGGTAGCATCTTTTTCCTCCACAATTTTTAATATTTTGCCATCACTACCTCGCAATATCCGCCCATATCCAGTTGGATCTGGCAGTAGCGCAGTTAATACCGATGCACTGTTTTTCTCACTCTGATGGGCGGCTAAAAACTCCTGCAAAGTTTGGGTGGTAAGCAGTGGGGTGTCGGCGGCCAAGATCAATACTGTGCCATCACCTTTAGCCTGCGCTAATGCCAATGCGGCGGCTGCGCCGGTGCCATTTCTTTTTTCCTGAAAAACTGTAGTAGCAGCAGGATAGATCTCATCTAAATGTTGAATAACTGCATCTTTGTGGGCGCCAACAACCACCGTTAATTTTTTTGGTGCAATTGGCTGTACTGCAGCTAGTAAGTTTTCAATTACGGTGCGTCCGGCGATCTTATGGAGCACCTTAGGAGTCTTTGATTTCATTCGCTTGCTCTCACCCGCAGCAAGAACAATGGCAAGTGATAACTTGCTCATCATTACCCCCTTTTCCTTGGTGGCTCCGCCACCAGGTATCGATCCTGGACCCTGAGCTTCAAAGGCTCATGTGCTAGCCACTACACAATGGCGGAACCTGAATTATCCCTTATAACTGGGTAAATCAAAAACTTTCAACAATTCGAGCCCCAGCAACTGCTCCGCTTGCTCTTACCACCGATGAAACTACCCCGCTGCCACTTAATGCAACGGTTAAATCCATTGCATGCTCATCATCTGAAACTAAAAATGCAACAGTAGGTCCAGAGCCAGAGACAACTCCACCAAGTGCGCCGTAATCATTTCCAACATCTAAAACCAATCTAAGTGCTGGACGAAGTGAACAAGCAGCAGGTTGTAACTCATTAATTAAAGATTTACCCAATGCTTTTGCATCCCCTGCACGTAGCGCCTGCATTAATGGTTCACTGACTGAAGGAAGTGCGATTGATAAACCTTCTCGCAGTCGATCACACTCTTTATATACAGATTGGGTTGCTAATCCTTGACCAGATAATGCCAATACCCAGTTGTAACTTCCCTTTGCTAGAGCTGGTGTTATTTGATCACCTCTACCAGTACCAATTGCCACGCCACCACAAATAGAAAATGGCACATCTGCGCCAAGTGTCGCCCCCACCGACTCCATCTCATCTCGAGAGAGTCCTAACTCATAAAGTGAGTCCAGACCAACAATTACACCAGCAGCATCAGCGCTTCCCCCGGCCATACCACCAGCAACTGGAATCTCCTTTTTTAATTTAATTGCTAGATCTTTTGGCAAATCATATTTTTCAATCATCAGCTGCGCTGCTTTAACTGCAAGATTTGTATTATCAATTGGCACACCACTTGCTGTTTGGCCAAAAATATTGATGCTCACACCATCACCTGCTTTACTACTTGCTACGGTGACATCATCAAAGAGTGAGATGGCTTGAAATACGGTAGTGACCTCATGGAAGCCATCTGCGCCAAGTGGGCCAACAGATAATTGCAGATTCACCTTGCCTGGAACTCTGGCAACTACTCCGTTATATCTCATACCCTAGAGCGTATTGGCTATCTCAGCTGTTGGGTGAGATTGTGCTTAGTTAATTGCATACCAATTTGCAGAAACTCATCAACTGCTAAATCCTCACCACGGATGGTGGGATCAATTCCAGCACTTACTAAATTCTCTTCAGCTTTGCCAGCAAATAATTGATTTAATCCTGCCCGTAGCATCTTTCGCCGTTTGGCAAAGGCGTGCTCGACTACAGTAAAAGTTGCCACTCGCTGCCCTTCATCTCCTAATGGTTTGTGGCGAATAAATCTAACTAATGATGAATCTACATTGGGGATGGGCCAAAACACTGATCTACTTATTTGGCCAGCATTGCTCAGATCACTAAACCAGTTGGCTTTCACAGTTGGCGCACCGTAATTTTTGTTATTTGGAGTGGCAATTAATCTATCTGCCACCTCACTTTGCACCATTACTACACCAGTTGAAAGTGCAGGAAATCGCTCTAATACTGTTAATAAGATCGGCACCGCCAGGTTATACGGCAGATTTGCCACCAAAACTGTTGGCTCAAGTGGCAGTTTATTCACACTCAATGCATCTTGGTTGATCACAATAAGTTTGTTGGTATCAAAGCTGTGGTTGCCTGCGGTAATAGGTAATTGATCTGCCATCCGCTTGTCAATCTCAATTGCGATTACCGATTTTGCTGTTTCAAGTAATGCCAAGGTGAGAGAGCCAAGTCCGGGACCAATTTCAAGCACAGTATCTGCTGATGTAACCCCCGCTACCTTCACAATCTTGCGACAGGTGTTGGCATCTACTACAAAATTTTGGCCTAGTTTCTTACTTGGCTTTATGTTTAATTGATCAGCTAGAGCTCTGATTTCAGTTGCGCCAAGTAGATTAGACATTTAAAACTTACCAAAAATCCTTTCGGCATTCTCCGATATTGCACCAGCTAAGTAATCAGCTGATACTCCCCGCAGATCTGCCATTACCCGCAAGGTGTTTGGAATCTGAGCTGGGGTATTAAGTGCGCCTCGGTTTGGCATTGGTGCTAAAAATGGTGAGTCGGTTTCAACTAGTAATTGTTCAATTGGTACTAGTACTAATGCATCTCGTAATTGCTGGGCATTTTTAAATGTCACAGTGCCAGCAAAGGAGAGAATGTAATTATTTGCAATACATTCCTTTGCCATCGCCACATCCCCTGAGTAACAATGAAAGATGCTATTTAAAGGTGCTCCCTCCTCCTGCAAGGTGTCTAACACCTCCCGGTGGGAATCTCGATCATGAATTACCAATGCTTTGTTGTGCTGTTTAGCAATCTTTATATGTTCTTTAAATGAGTATTTTTGTTTATCTCTTAATTCAGGTGGGGTTCGAAAGAAATCTAATCCACTCTCGCCAATGGCCCTAACTCTTGGATGGGAGGCTAAATCTCTAATTACCTGCAGATCCTTCTGTAAATCATCAACTACCGGTGCCTCATTTGGGTGCAGTGCAACCGCTGCTAAAACTTGGCCAACAAAGCTTTCAGCACATTTCACCGACCAGATTGATTGCTCTGCGGAGTAACCAACCTGCACAACTCGATCAATACCAACGGCGGCTGCATCGGCTAGCACCTGCTTGATTAATGGTGAATCAGCCTCACTATTGTGAATTAACTCTAGGTGGGCATGTGAATCAACAGTTTTGCTTTTTAATGGATCTGGAAGTGGTGCTGGCTTTCGATCAAGATCACGGTTGTGACGATCTGCCATAAATTTACTTAACCTCTTCTAACCTTGGAAATAAAACCTCTGTCTTTGTTACTGCACCACCTGCTGGCAGCTGGCCCCATTTTGCTACATTACTAATTTGCTGATCGCCAATTTTGCCAATCGCATTTGCTCCCAAACTTTGCCAAAGTTTTTCCGTTACCTCTGGCATCACTGGGTGAAGTAATACTGCAAGAGCACGAAGTGACTCTGCGGTGTTATATAAAATCTGATCAAGCTCACTCTTTTTAGCTGCATCCTTGGCAACTACCCATGGGGCGGTTTCGGTGACAAAACCATTAACCCGTTTACAAAAATCCATAATCGCATTTATGCCACCTTGAAAATCAAGGGCACAGATTGCACTGTCTGCAGTTTCAACAGTTTGCCTTAATAATGCTGATAACTCAGCATTTTGTGCCACCGCTGGAATCTTGCCATCACAGTACTTTTCAATCATGGCGATTAATCTTGAAGCAAGGTTTCCAAAATCATTTGCCAACTCACTTGTGTAGCGGGCAGCCATATCTTCCCAAGAAAAGGAGCCATCACTACCAAAGGGAATTGCCTTTAGGAAGTAGTAACGAAAAGCATCAACCCCAAAATCCTTTGTAATATCAGAAGGTGCGATTCCAGTTAATTTACTCTTAGACATCTTTTCACCGCCAACTAATAACCAGCCATGGGCAAATACTTTTTTGGGAACAGCAACTCCTGCTGCCATCAACATCGCGGGCCAAATAATTGCGTGAAACCTTAAAATATCCTTACCAACTAAATGCACATCTGCTGGCCAGGTGGTGACAAACTTCTTACCCCCATCAGTTGATTCATCATCTCCTAAACCAACCGCTGTGGCGTAATTAAGTAGGGCATCAAACCAAACATATATAACCTGCTTTGGATCCCACGGCACTGGGATTCCCCAATCAAAGGTGGATCGGGAGATAGATAAATCTCGCACCTCACCCTCTAAAAAGGAGATTACCTCGTTGCGAGCAGATTCTGGTTCACAAGCTGATGGGTTTGATTTGTAGTGATCTAATAATGGTTGGGCGAATTGGGAGAGTTTAAAAAACCAATTATCTTCACTAAGCATTGCTACCGGCTTAGAGTGAATTTTGCATTTGCCTTCAATTAAATCACCCGGCAGTTTGAACTCTTCACAGCCGACGCAGTAGGGCCCTTCAAACTTACCTGCGTATATATAGCCAGCATCATTTAATTTTTGAAGAAATTTTTGCACCCGAACTGTATGGCGCTCCTCAGTCGTTCTAATGAAATCATCATTTGCAATATTTAAATCTTTCCAAACTGGCTTCCAGGCTGATTCAACTAACTTGTCACACCAATCCTGTGGTGGGGTGTTATTTGCTTTAGAAGTATTTAATACCTTTTCACCATGCTCATCTGTGCCAGTTAAGTACCAAACCTGATCACCACGTTGGCGATGCCACCTAGTTAATACATCACCTGCCACAGTTGTGTAGGCATGACCAATATGAGGGGCATCATTGACATAATAAATAGGCGTAGTTAAATAAAAAGATTTTTTGGCCATGATCAGATCTTATCGCCACTCTTATAAGTAACCATGGCATCAAATACAACTCGCTTTGAAACTCCACATTGTTTGGCAACCTGCGTGATTGCCTCTTTTCGACTCTCACCAGCTGCCTCTTGCTTTAATACCATTTGCACTAAATCACTATCAGCCACATGATTGCTGGCTGGATCAAAACCTGAAACCACAACTGTTATCTCACCTAAAATATCTTTAGATCCTGACCAAGAGATTAACTCAGAAAAACTACCCCTTACTACCTCTTCATACTGCTTGCTCATCTCCCGACAAATCACCGCAGCTCGATCATTTCCAAATGCCTTGGCTGCATCGATTAAGGATTCACTCAGTCGATGAGGTGCTTCAAAGAAAATAATTGTCCGCTCCTCTTTAGCCAAAGATTCATACCATTTATCTCTGGCAACTTTTGTACGGGGTGGAAAGCCTTCAAAACAAAATCGATCAGTCGGTAATCCCGATAACAACAACGCAGTTGTCACCGCACTTGGCCCTGGTAATACTTTTATCTGTACACCGGCTACCAACGCTGCCTGAATTAGTCGATAACCAGGATCTGAAATACCTGGCGTGCCAGCATCGGTAAGTAACAAAATGTCTTTTTGTGATTTTAAGATTGCACTCAGTTCAGTAATTCGCTCACTCTCATTTCCTTCAAAAAATGAAATGACCTTTGCCTTGTGGCTGATATTTAAATCTTTACACAACCTGGCAAACTTTCGAGAATCCTCTGCTGCCACATACGGCACAGTTTCAATTGTGGCGGTGAGGTTTATCGAGGCATCACGCCAATCACCAATTGGCAGGCAGGCAAGAATTAACATCTGCTAATTCTCTCAGGTTATATTCCCTTTCGCTTTCCATCTGGTCTTAGGCTGAGCCCCATGAGCACAACGCGCCTTAAGCAGATATTGCCCATCTCGATAATTACTATTTTTTCACTGATTATTCGTCTTTGGCATTTAAATTCTCCGAAAGGATATATTTTTGATGAGGTTTACTATGCAAAAAATGCAAACTCTCTAGTTCAGCATGGAGTTGAGTTAAATGAGCAAGGTGGAGCAGATTTTATAGTCCATCCACCATTTGGCAAATGGCTGATAGGTATTGGCATAAGAATATTTGGAAATAATGAGTTTGGTTGGCGGATCATTCCAGCCTTAGTCGGTACAGCTTGCGTGATACTTATTTATTTGATTGCACAAAGATTATTCAACTCAATTTTCTTAAGTACTACCGCCGCACTTTTAATGGCCTTAGATGGTCTTGCCTTGGTGATGTCTCGGGTAGCCCTGCTTGATATTTTCTTAGTATTTTTCATTTTGCTCTGCTTTTATTTCATTTTAACTAATAATCTTTGGTTAAGTGGAGTTGTGATTGGATTAGCAGGTGCTAGTAAATGGAGTGCTTTCTTTTTAATTCCGCTTGTAATTGCTCTCACAATTAATTGGAAAAACTTGCAATTAAACAGCTTGCTGCGCCGGATTGGGCAATTTGTATTGGTGCCACTTGGGGTTTACCTCACCACTTGGAGTGGTTGGATATTAAGTAGTAATGGTTGGGGTCGGCAATCAGGTAGCAACTTATTTACATCTTTGTGGAAGTATCACATTGAAATTCTCAACTTCCATCGAGATCTTTCAGAGGAGCACGCCTACGCTGCAAACCCTTGGAGTTGGCTGATCCTAGGAAGACCCACCTCTTTTTACTATGAAAGCCCAAAAGATTGCGGGGCAGCAAGTTGCGCGCAGGAGATATTGGCAATTGGTACACCCGCACTTTGGTGGGCAGGAGTATTTGCGATTGCCGTCACCCTCGGATTATTTATTGTTAGTAGAGATCGCATTGCAGCCTTTATTTTGGCTGGTGTGGCTGGCACTTATTTACCTTGGTTTTTCATACAAAGTAGAACTATGTTTTACTTTTATGCGATCAGTATTTTGCCTTTTTTGATACTGGCGTTGATTTATACCTTTAATTGGGCTTTAAAATATAAGGATTATCGAAAGTATATTGGTGTTTTTCTTACAATAGTCGCTATAAACTTTTTTTACTTTCTGCCAATATTTCTGGGTATTCAAATCCCATATGCAGATTGGTTAGATCGAATGTGGTTACCAAGCTGGATTTAATTACTGATTAACAGCTCTCTCATCTTCAGCAGTATCAGTCAAAATTGCTTGGTCAAACAGGTCATCATCTCGACCAGATAATGCTTTTATCCGCTCCTGCTCAGCGCTCCACTGCCCAGTAGTAGTTAGATCAATAATTCGCTTACTAGGAATTGCCTTTGCTGCGCTGGTGTAAACCGGCTTTGGTAATTGAGTTGGCTGCCAGCCTTTACGATCTTTTGGCACAACTACTACACCAGTAATTTCACTTCGCTCTGAGAATGGCACCCAATGCTCATTACTACTTTTTTCTTTCACTGGCTCTGGAATGACAGTAGTTGGAATTTTACTATTTGTAATTTTCTCTAATGCTCTTAATCTTCTTACTTTAAGTTGTGATGCAACTACCTGTTTTCTTACATTGACTAAATAAATAAGTAAAGCAGTTGCGGGCACGAGTGTGGTGGTCCAATCCAAAAATCCAATGCCAGCATAAATTAGGGAAATAGTTAATAATGAAACTATTGAACCAAATATCATTCTACGCTTGAAAAAAACCTTGCTATTATCTTCAATATTTTCTTCGGTTTTTATACTGCCATTATTTTCACCCACCACCTGCATCGCATTTTTATATCTTTCGATTGCTTTGCCAGAGGTGTCCTCATGTTTGCTCAACCACTGGGGCAGGAAATAGGCAGCCCACATACAAATGATGATTAAATAGATAAACCCCGAACCCATAAAGGACAACGATAAATGTCGGAGGTTAATTCTCGGTGGAATTAGGTGGGTATGTCCTATTTATTTTTTATTTTACTGCTGGGTTTTCTTTAACAAAAGTAATGTGATTTCGCCAATCGCCTGCAATATGTAGGTAATTCTTCCGCGCACCTTCGAGCTCATACCCCGCTTTTATTGCAACCTGCTTTGATGCCTCATTTTCTGGTCGCAAATTAATTTCTATTCGATGAAGTTTTAGAGAATCAAATCCAAATTTAGTCAATAACTTAACTGAACGAGTTGTATATCCTTGATTAGCAAACCGCTGATCAATCCAATAACCAATATGAGCTCCTCGCATTGCACCAAAAATTATTCCGCCCAGGGTAATTTGACCTATCAAAATCTCATTTCGGTTTTCTTTCAACCATATACCTAAGGCGATGGATCTCACCGCTCTAATCTCTCGATTTAATTGCATCACCATCCCGTAATAAGAAGGTAGTGGTGACTTGCTATCTATGTTTGGCCGTGTTGCCTCCCAAGGTGATAACCAATCTCGATTTACTGAGCGAACGGCATCCCACTGAGCTTTATCTCTAAATCTAATCGGTTTTAGAATTAACTCATTCTCAACTAATTTTTTCAAGATTACTCCTGATTAATCATCATCACATTTACCAAATCTCCAGAGCTGAGTTTTTCATCTTTTTCATTTACTAAAACTAGGCAATCGGTGAAGGATAGGGTGGTGATTGATTCTTGATCAGAAAGTGGGGAGACTTGACCATCAGAGTTTATGCAAGCTCTTACATACTGCAGTTTGCCAGATTGACTACTAATTGATTTACTTAGTTTAATTCTTTTAATTGGTCGTTGAGTGACTTCCCTAGCTAGCATTTTTAAAATAAGTGGCCGAATGAAGATTTCAGCAGATAGATAATTTCCAACTGGATCACCGGGCAAACAAATTACTGGAGTTTTATCAGGGCCAATTAAGCCAAAGCTATGTTTTCCACTTTCAGCAAGATTTGGGGTAACAATCTGAATTTCACCTAACTTAGAGATTACTGAGGTGATTAGGTCAAAAGATTCATCCTGTGATTCACCGCTAATCACAATTAAATCTGCCCTGACTAATTGATCCTCAATGATTAGCTTTAACTCTTCTTCGGTTTCAGGAATAGTATGGACGCGAAAGGCGTGAGCACCAGCCTCTTTAACAAAGGTAGTTAAAAACCAGGAGTTAGATTCAAACTCATCATCTTGGGTTGCTAACTTGCTTCCTGGTTCAACTAGATCATAACCAGCACTAATTATTACTACCCGGGGATGGGGCCGACAAGGCAACCTGTCCAGGCCGAGAAATGCGGCCAGGGCAATCTGATTAGAACCAATTCGTTGGCCATTTTTTATTACAACTTTTTCATCCACCAGTAAGTCACTAGCAAGGGTGGCGCCGTGGGCATCTAATAGCGGCAGATCCAATGGTGTTAATGGCTCACTCAGCGCGAGCAAACGCTCTTGCAGCGCAGCAACCGGCATCAAATCATCCATACCTAAACCCTACTTTGCCCAAGCCATAAATTAAGGTAGGTGCATGGCTGGTAATGAGAATAAATCACAACTTCGCAAACAGTATCGAAAAGAACGCCAAGATCGATTTATGAAGGAAAGTTGGCTGCATATTCTCACCGCCAAAGAAGTAAAAGATGTAAAAAACGTTGGTACATATATCTCATATGAGTTTGAGCCAGATACTTCTGACTTAAATCAACAACTCATTGCCAGTGGGAAAAGAATATTTTTACCTCGGTTGATTAAAAATAATGATTTGGAGTGGGTAAGTTGGGATGGTCGGCAGGAAAATCTAAAAAAATCTGGAAAAGTGTTCGAGCCAATTGGAAATGCGCAAGCTAATATCAATCTTGAAGTAATAATTGTGCCAGCCCTGCATGTGGACCGGCAAGGCAATCGTTTGGGGCAAGGTGGTGGCTCCTATGATCGAGCACTTTCGCGGAGTAACGCTTGGAAAATTGCCCTATTACATCGCGGGGAGTTAACTAGTCAGCAACTGCCGGTTGAGCCACATGATCAAAAAGTTAATGCAGCTGCTACCCCAGAAATTATTGTGAGATTTTAGTTAGTTAAAGTTTCAAGATTTCGAGCCATTACCACCCGTTGAATCTGATTTGTGCCTTCATATATCTGTGTCAATTTAGCATCCCGCATCATCCGCTCAACTGGGTAATCACTTACATACCCATAGCCACCAAGTATTTGAACCGCATCGGTAGTTACCTTCATCGCAACATCGGTTGCAAAGCATTTGCTTGCGGCTGAAAAGAATGTCAGGTCACTCTCGCCCCGCTCACTTTTAATTGCAGCGGCGTAAGTCAATTGTCGAGCAGCCTCAATCTGCATTGCCATATCAGCCAACATAAATTGGATTCCTTGAAAATCAAAAATTGGCTTTCCAAATTGTTGACGTTCATGGGCGTATCTCTTGGCAACATCAAATGCACCTTGGGCAATTCCCAGAGCTTGGGCAGCGATGGTAATTCTGGTGTGATCCAAAGTTTTCATGGCAAGTGAAAATCCAGTTCCAACCTCACCTAATCTTCGATCATCATTAATTTTTACTTTATCAAGATAAACCTCACGAGTTGGAGATCCACGAAAGCCCATTTTTTTCTCATGCGCGCCAAATGAAACACCAGCATCTGATTTCTCTACAATAAATGCGGTGATTCCTTTGGCACCTTTACTTAGGTCAGTTGAAGCTAAAACTGTGTAAAACTCTGAAACACCAGCATTTGAAATCCATTTTTTACTGCCAGTTAATACCCAACTATCTCCCTCTTTTACCGCTTTTGTTTTCATTGCAGCCGCATCTGATCCGGCTTCGGACTCAGATAAGCAGTATGAAAAACCTTTACCAGCGGCAAGTTGTGTTAAGTACTTTTGTTTTTGAGCATCATTGCCAGCAATCATTAATGGCACTGAACCTAATTTGTTGACCGCAGGGATCAAGGAAGCAGCACCACAAACCCTTGCCACCTCTTCAATGATAATTACTGCGGCGAGTGCATCTGCTCCTTGTCCACCAAATTCAACTGGCACATGTGCCGCTGCAAACCCTGCTGCCTGCAGCGCATCTGCTGCCTCTTGTGGGTATCGGGAGTTTTCATCAACATCATGGGCAAATGGTGCAATCTTTTTAATTGCTAACTCACTTACGCTTTCACGCAACGCTTGATACTCCTGGCCAAACAAAGCTGGCATTTGGGTACTAGTACTCATGGCTTAATTCTATTCGGAAGTATCTCGTTTATTTAACTGGGCTAAGTAACGGTTGTATCGGGCTAAATCATCATCTTCCCCCATGGCTGCAGCCCGGTCGGCGGCTCGATCAATCCGCGCTGCCTCATTTTTATCAGATTTAAGCCACTGCATAAATGTTGCAAGTAAGGCTAACAAGATTGGTACCTCACCCATTGCCCAACCAATCGCACCTCCTAGTTTTTGGTCAGCTAGTAAATCAGTTGCCCATGGTCGCTGTAGTAATTCAAAGTAACCACCATCTAATAATGTTGTTGCTGACATCACTGAGATTGAGAAAAATGCGTGGATGCTCATGGCAGCAAAGATCACAACTATTTTGGCAATATGAGGCACTTTTCGAGGCAATGGATCAATCCCAATTAACACTTGGAAAAATAGGAAGCCAGCTAGTAAGAAATGAAGTGACATAAAGAAATGTCCACTATGGCCCTGCATTAATTTCCCAAATAAAGGGGTGAAGTAAAGGGCAAATAATGAGCCGTCAAAGATTGCAAGTGCGACAACTGGGTTTGTATAAAACTTAGATAACTTTGAGTGGAGTAGCTCAATAAATACCCCTCGAATCCCACTTTCTTGTTGATTACGCCCAAGTGGCAATGTTCGAAGCGCTAATGTAATTGGCGCACCAAGCACAATTCCTATTGGTGCGATCATGCCCAGCACCATATGCGCCATCATGTGGTTAGAGAATGCAAAGTGCGAGTAAAGGCCAAGACCGCCGCTAGTGGCAAAAACAACTGCGCTAATTCCCAATGCAAATGCAATTGTGCGACCCACTGGCCACTTGTCACCACGCTTGGTAAGAATAATTACACCTTTTATATATAGCGCAACTAAAAATATTAGTAATCCCAACATCAGACCGTCTGCCTCATAACCAAGTAATACTCTAGAAAATGTGGGCGGGGCGGGCATTTCAATTCCAGTGACTAATAGCGCAGGGGTGGAGGTAATATCTCGTTCAGGTGGATTTACGGTGGACAACCAGCTGCCGACAAAAACAGTTGCAAACATAATCCCAATTTCAGCGGTGATTAATCTGAAAACTGAAGGATAGTCAGATTTTATTATCCATCGCCGGTGAAGTGCGCCAAAACCAATTAATGTAAATGTTAAAGAAATTTTCACCAGAGTAATTACGCCATATTTACTTTGCCAAGCCTGCAGACTATCTAATCTGGTCCAAGCAGTTGCTGCTCCCGAGATTGCCACAGTTATCGCACTCCACAGAGCAATCTCACTAAACCTAGGCAGTGCAATAAGTTTTTGCTGCTTACTCAACTGAGTTAATCCAAATAATCCACCTACCCAAAAACTTAATGCGATCACATGGATTACTAGTGCGCCAATTGCAAGTCCGTGACGTCCAGAGCTGCTGCCATGGCTTTGGAAAACAGGTGAGGTGATAGCAATCAGAGCGATCAAAAGAGATAGATATGAACCCAACAATTTCTTAAGTGGAATAATTAAGACTATAAGTACTGCAACAATTTGTATTAAGTAGCTCTTACCAAGTGAGGTTTGGGTCAGATATGAGCGAATTACTGTTAAATCAAAGGAGGCTGATAAAGGTTGCTCCAGCAGATAGGAGATCTGCACCAAAATATAGATAGCAATGCTTAGTAGCCAGGACATAAGAAACAAACGGGTTTTCTTCACTAATGGCTTATTTGTAATGGCTGCCTTTATATCTAGATCTAGAAAACTTAGGGTAAGTAAAAATCCAATGCTAAGTACCCCAGTAAGTTGCATCAACCCCTTTGATAGGGGTGAGAGTATTTCAATCAATTCTTACTCCACTACTTACTTAATAAATTTCTTACTTGTACTCACCTTTTTAACTCTTCTGCCAGAAGTGCTTGGGGAGTTAAAGGTTTTTTTGGCATACCTAGATAAAAATATCAGCATAATAAAAGCAAAAACCATCAACCCAATTACAAAAATATCTGTGCTGCGGTTGGCGGTGGGAGTGGCCACCTGAGTATCAGTTGGTGTTGGAGTTGGTAATACCATCTCTGCTGGTGAGTTATATAAAAATGTAAATGTACCTACGATTGGTGGCTGATCAATTGCCATAAGTGTGTAAGCAACTGTGTAGAGACCAGAGGTAGTTAGTGGCTTAACCCCAACCATTAAAACTGCGCCTTGGATTTGAATAGATCCATCATCTACTCGAACACCTTTTGCATCGGTAACTGTAATTTCATTAGCACCATCTAATAAATCTGCATTAGCTTTGATTGTGATAGCCGTTGGTGAAATGCTAAGAATTGAACCAGCGGTAGGAGAGGTACTAACTATTGATGTGGCATAAGCGGTGAATGGTGTAAGCAATAAACAGGTGAGTGCTAGAAAGACTGCACTTAGCCGCTTCATTTCCTCACCTTTCCTATTCTAGTTAGCCCTAATCTGCCCACCTGCTTAAGATTATCTCCTATGCCAACCTATGAGTACCTGTGTAGTGAGTGTGAGCACGCCTTTGAGGCTGTGCAATCTTTCACAGATCCAGCAATTCAGGTTTGCCCTAAATGTGATGGTCAGGTACGAAAGGTTTACAACAATGTTGGAGTGGTCTTTAAGGGCAGTGGCTTTTATAAAACTGATTCAAGAAGTACACCACCGGCTAAAAGTGAATCAGCTGCGCCAAAAACTGAGAGTTCACCAGCAGTAAAAACTGAGAGTTCACCAGCAGTTAAAAGTAAGGAGTAATTCTCAACCGTGGTGTGGGGGTTTATCTCCAGCAATTTCATCATCTCGTTGTGAATCAGTCTCTAGATCAATTTCATCATTTGAAACTTTTTGAAGTAACGGGTGATCAATCTCACCAGGATTAACCGATACCGATTTTTTCATCTTTTTATCTTCATTCATTAGAATATAAGTCTATCGCCAAACTTAATGAATCGGTGAAAATGTTTGAAAAATTAGGCACACTAATCGTAAATCGTAAGAAACTTATATTTTCAATCTTTATCGTTTCAATTCTTTCTGCCGGAGTAATTGGCTCATCTGCTTTTGGAAAATTAGAGAGCGGCGGCTACTCCGATTTAAACAGTGATTCAGCTAAAGCCTTTGAATATGTGACTGATGTATTTAAAGTTAAGGAGCCTGCAGTTGTATTAGTAGTTGAAGCCAGTGAAGCCATTACTTCACCAGAGGTAGTTGCCACGGCAATTAAACTTGAGGCGCAGATAAAGGGTGAGGTAGGAGTTGACTCCACGCTCTCTTATTGGAGTTCAGGTGGGGCACCTTCATTAAAAAGTGTTGATGGTAAATCCGCATTCCTATTTATTTATAGCGCAAGTGTGGAATGGAATGATATTCAATCTTTAGGTAAATTGATTCAGAGTAAATACGACGGCAAATTTGAAAATCTTACGGTTTATGGCAGCGGCACCGGCATATTTGCCCATTCGATTAATACCAAGATTGCTGACGACCTGAAAATTTCTGAGGCAATCTCAATTCCCCTCACCTTCATATTGCTTGTCTTTGTATTTGGTGGGTTAGTTGCCAGCGCCATGCCATTACTAGTTGGCGTATCGGCAATCTTGGGATCTTTGCTGGTGGTTTATTTGTTAACACTTTTCACCGGTGTTAGTGTCTTTGCCCTAAATCTAATTACTGGTCTAGGACTGGGCCTTGGCATTGATTATGCACTACTAATTGTTAATCGGTTTCGCGAAGAGTTACACGCAGGAAAATCCGTTGATGAATCTATTAAACGCACAGTAAGTACAGCTGGAAAGACGGTTTTCTACTCTGGACTTACCATCGTGATAACTCTTGCCTCTTTGATGTTATTTCCATTGATGTTTTTGAAATCTTTTGGTTACGCCGGTGTGACTGTTGTAAGTATGGCAGTTGCTGGTGCCTTAATTGCACTTCCAGCACTGCTTGCAATACTTGGAAAGAAAATTGATAAGGCTATTGTTCGCAAAGGAGCAATCACTCCCAAGGAGGATGGCAGGTGGGCACAAACAGCTAGATTTGTAATGCGAAAGCCTGTTTCAGTAGTGGTGCTCTCTTTAGTAGTTCTAACCGTACTTGCAGCGCCAATAAAAGATATTGTCTTTTCGCAGGTGGATTCAAGAGTGCTGCCGGCAGATAATCCGGCAGCGTATGCAGCCCAATTAATTACTGAAAGATTTCCCGGCCAAGAAGGAAATCCAATTGAAATTGTAATTCCAAAGGGTGCAGCACTTGGCAATGAAATTGAAGATTACAAATCTGCAGTGGCTAAAGTGCCAGGTGTAGTAAGAGTGGGACAAACACAGGTTTATGGCGATGATCTTCGAATTACTGCGATTCATTCGATGGCGCCTAGAACTCCTGAGGCTGAGTTTTTAATAAAAGAGCTACGAAAAATATCTGCGCCAGCTGGCACATTAATTGGCGGTGTGGCGGCTGATTATGCTGACACCCAAATTGGGATTGCCAAAACCATGCCGTGGGCACTGACCTGGATTGCAATCGGGGTACTAATACTTTTGTTTGTTTTCACCGGCTCAATAATTTTGCCGATAAAAGCGGTGATATTAAATATTCTCTCACTGGGAGCAACCCTGGGATTAATAACTTGGATATTTGTAGAAGGGCATTTGAAGTGGTTGGTAGGTGATTTCACTGTAACTGGCGCAGTAGATACTGGCTCAATTATTTTGGTGGCAGTTGTCGCCTTTGGGTTGTCGATGGATTATGAGCTATTCCTACTCTCTCGAATCAAAGAGGAGCATGATGCTGGTCGATCAAATATTGAATCGGTAGCTACTGGCTTACAACGATCGGCTCGAATCATTACTGCAGCAGCTGGCTTATTAGCAATTGTTTTCGCCTCCTTCATGCTAAGTGGTGTTACTTCAATAAAAATGCTGGGCTTTGGAATTGCTTTTGCAATTTTGTTAGATGCTACTTTGATAAGAGCTTTGTTAGTTCCGGCATTGATGCGCTTGTTTGGTGAACGTAACTGGTGGGCACCAAAAGCAATGAAACGTTTTACTTTAGATCATTAATTAATTGCGTCCCCGGCGGGAGTTGAACCTGCGACCTACCGCTTAGGAGGCGGTTGCTCTATCCACTGAGCTACGGGGACAATATTTAATTTTCTTAAAATTAATTTTAATGTTAATTGTAATTTAATCTATTAATTATAGATATCTCTCCAATAAACATGCGTAATTTGTCTTTAAATTAACGCTGCGATAGACTAACAATAATTCGTTTGGAGTTGTATATCATGAAGGCCCTCGTAATAGGCGCCGGTGGAGTTGGTCGAGCGATAGCTAATATCGCATCTCGTCGTACATTTATTGAATCTATGGTGATTGCCGATCGCACACTGGCTAGAGCAGAAGAGGCTGTCGCACGGGTAAAAGACCCTAGATTTTCAGCAGCCATGGTGAATGCGGCTGAGCTAGAAGATGTGCGGGAGTTAATCCGTAAAGCTGATCCGGACGTAGTAATCAACGCAGTTGATCCTAGATTTGTAATGCCTATCTTTTTGGCTTGTGAGATTGAAAATACCAATTATGTAGATATGGCGATGTCCTTATCTCGAAAGCATCCGCATTATCCATACACCGAAACCGGTGTGAAATTAGGAGATGAGCAATTTGCTCGTGACTTCAACTGGGATGAGCGAAAGATCTATGCGTTAATTGGTATGGGTGTAGAGCCTGGGATGAGCGATATTTTTGCAAAGTACGCCTCCGAGCACCTATTTAGTCGGATCGACTCCTGCACAATCTTGGATGGTTCAAACTTAAGAGTAGAGGGATTTGATTTTGCACCATCATTTTCAATCTGGACCACTATTGAAGAGTGTTTAAATCCGCCATTGGTTTGGGAGGATGGCCGCGGTTGGTACACCACCACTCCCTTTTCAGAGCTGGAGATTTTTGATTTCCCAGAGGGCATTGGTCCAGTTGAGTGTGTAAATGTGGAGCACGAAGAGGTAGTACTTATTCCACAAAAAATTGATGCCAAGAAAGTTAACTTTAAGTACGGTCTAGGTGCTGAGTTCATTACCATTTTGAAGACGATCAATATGTTGGGAATGGATCGCAAGGAAACTGTTGAGGTACAGGGTGTTTCCGTTTCGCCACGAGACCTACTCACTGCATCACTGCCAGATCCTGGAACTTTAGGCGAACGTATGCGAGGTAAAACTTGTGCTGGTGCATTAATTAAAGGTTTAGATAAGGATGGAAATCCAAAGGCTTGCTATATCTATAACGTTGTTGACAATGCCTGGTCAATGAAGGAGTTTGGTGATCAAGCAGTGGTTTGGCAAACTGCAATTAATCCAGTAATTGCCCTGGAATTGGTACATAAAGGAATTTGGAAACCACGCGGTGTTAATGGACCAGAGTGGTTTGAATCAAAACCGTTTTTGGATTTACTTGAGGAGTATGGCACCTCTTGGCATATTCGTGATGAAGATCCGGTAGGCATAGTTAAATAATGGCGACCGCCCTAGTAACTGGTGCTACGGCCGGAATAGGCAATGCTTATGCACAATTGTTGGCAAAAGAGGGTTTTGATTTAATTCTTGTTGCTAGAAATCTACCGAGATTAAAAAAGGTAGCAGCAGGATTAAGTAAAGAGTATGGCGTGAAGGCGAGCTGCTTAAAAGCTGATTTAAGTAAATCTGCTCAGTTGCTCAAGGTGGAGCGGGTGTTAGCAAGTACCGCTAAACCAGTTCAGGTATTAATCAATAATGCTGGCTTTGGGATCAAAGAAAGTTTTATTGATAGTAATATCAAAGCTGAACAAGAGTTACTTGATGTTTTAGTGACTGCGCCAATGCGTCTAACCCACGCTGTGCTGCCAGGGATGATTAAGCGAAACTCAGGAATTGTTGTAAATGTCAGCAGCGTGGCAAGCTTTATTGCTGGTGGGACATATAGTTCTGCGAAATCTTATTTAACTGTTTTTTCAGAGTATTTAAAGACTGAACTAAAGGGCACAAATATAAAAATTTCTGCACTTTGTCCGGGATTTACTAGAACTGAGTTTCACGCCCGGGGCAAAATGAAGATGAGTGGCCTACCCAATTACATGTGGAACACCACAGATCAGGTGGTAAGTAAGTCATGGCGATATGCAAAGGCTGGGAAGGTAATTTGTATACCTGGCTGGCAGTACATGTTATTAAGCACAATTGCCAGAATTGCTCCTCGGCCAATTGTGCGTCGGGCGGGGATTAATGTAAGGCGTAAACAACGGGTGAAATAAAGGATTTTTCACACCAAATTCACCGCATTGTCCGGGGTATTTACGCAAGCAACACCACTTAGTGAAGTAGAATCATTGCCATACCCAATTAAGGAGTGAAAATTTCGTGATAAAGAAAATTTCAGCAGTAGCACTTACCGGATTTCTAATTTTTGGAGTGACAACTCCAGTACAAGCTGCCACCTCTGGCGGATCCTGCACAACCGCAGGTGCAACAACTAAAATTGGTAAAAATGATTATGTCTGCGCCAAGAATCCATTTTTTAGCACCACAAAATTAACCTGGGTTTGGGATGGTTGTATTGAACTTAATACCGATTATGCCGTTGGTAATAAAGAAGCAGTGGATGCACTCCGCGCAGCTGAGTCAAACCGAGCAATACAGATTGAGCCCGTCGGTGCTTCACTTCGTGATCTAATTACCTGGAATTCATTAATCACTTACAAGAAATCTGATGTTGTTTACTACGGCAATACCTATTACAAAGCTACTAAAACTGGCGTCAATAAAGCTCCAACCTCGGCAAATATAGGAGCGACAAAGTATTGGGTAGTAAATCTGCCGACAAATGCCAGTTCTAAAATTGGCCAGATGCCAGCACCTGCTGCAGTTTTAACAACTGCTAACGCACAGGTTGCTGCACTTACTACCGCTGCGGTTAAGACAACTAATGCTGCTACAAAGGTTAAGTACAATGAATTATCAAGTTCATTAGCAACTAAAATCTCAACCCTCGAATCAAATAAATCAGCGATTCAATCTGTAGTAGATTCACTTGATCCAGCTTTAGATGAGTTCAGAAATACCTACTCGCTAATGATTCTTATCAAATCAACAATTAAAGATAAGTGCAATCCTAAGTACTAAAAAGTAATTAACTAAGGCTGTAATGATCGCTTAAGCGATTGTTACAGCCTTACTTGTTGCGGTAAATTTGATTGGCTTTAAAGATGAATTAGCTTCACCACCACCAATTAGTGTTCCATTCAAAGCAAAAGAAGATCCATGTCCTCTCGGTGGTGGACAATTCCATCCACCTTGGCTATCCGGTTTAACTATTACACCCTCATGTGGGCAAGCTAGTCGTATGACTGCAAAACCATTGTCGGTTTTAGAAGTTCGAATCACTGCTACTTTTCCATATTTCTTAATTGATAATTGAACAACTCCGCCAACCTTTGCTAATGATTTATTTGCAGCTAAATTCACCTCTGTTTTACCGTTGGCTAAGGTCTTAATACCAGTTGCTGCCACCGCTGGAACTGTTGCTAAAGCTGCCACCGCTGCGCCACCGCAAATAAAACCACGTCTTGAGAGTGCGACCACTTAAATTTCTCCTATCGTCTTACCTCAAACCTAGCCTTATCTTACTCTTCATTATGATCTCCTTCTCTAAAAATATGATGTTAAAGTGGATTACATCAATAGCTCTCCTACTTCACCTGGTATTTAGATTAATATCACCTGAGAATAATGTGGTAGTAGATCTACTTTTATTTAACTTAGTGGGAATTCTCGCTGCTGGGGTCGCCCTTAATGCACCATTACTCACCGACCGGATCTCTGCAGTAGCACTTGGGTTAGCAGCATTAATTTGGAGTTTAGGATCATTTTTTTCAACCTGGAACTCATTTTTCCAGGCACAGGTGCCAGATGGGATATCTGATTTATGCTACTCAATTTTTTATCCACTGGTGTTTTTGGGAGTAACTCGTAGCTTTACCTACAGGCGATCTATCACTGCACTTGAGTTATTAGACACTGTAATTATTGCAGTTGGTTTGGTTAGTATTCTCACCGCTTTTTTACTTAAGCCTGCAATGTTGAGTTTTGAAGGAAGCTCATGGCAGGTCTTTACCTCAATCCTTTATCCGGTTGGTGATCTACTCCTACTTGCCCTGGTCTTAATTTACCTACTGCTTACTCCCATTAATATCCGCTCTATCTTGATAGCGAGTGGACTTTTATCATTTGCCTTGTCAGATTTATTTTTTATTTGGTCATCATTAAATGGTACTTATACTTTTGGATCAATTACGGATGATGGTTGGATACTTGGGTTATTACTTCTTTCTTTATCACTTGGCTTTCCATCGAGTGAGGCAAAGTTTTCCGATAAAATCTCCTCATACAGCGCAACTATTGCGTTAATTGCTAGCAGTTGTTTACTTGGAGTTGCAGCCTTAAAGCCAGGATACTTCCCCAGCTTTATCTTAATTCCAGGCTTTATCACAATTGCTCTGGCATTTATCAGAATGAGTTTTGCATTAAGTGAGGCCAACTCAGCTGGCACAGAGCGAGTTTTAGCACGAACCGATGAATTAACCGGGCTCTCCAACCGTCGCAATTTCTTGTTTCACCTGGCGCAATTAAAAGGTGGTTACATCTTTCTGCTGGATCTAGATGGGTTTAAAAGGATTAATGACAGTTTGGGTCATGATGCTGGTGATCAATTATTGAAGCAGGTGGCAAATAGATTTAGTCGAGTCATTCCAACTGGTGCCCAAATCGCCCGACTTGGCGGTGATGAGTTTGGTGTGATTGCCCAAGTTGACCAACTTGAAGCGTTCGAGCTGGCCCAAGCGATTAAGGCCACCTTAAGTTATCCGGTCACACTTACTACATCGGAGGTGGCCATTGATGTCAGTATTGGCTACGCAAGTATTGATCCAACTGTTGATGTGATTGATGCCTTGCGGCGGGCAGATTTGGCGATGTATCAGGTGAAGGAAAAGGGTGGTGGGCCAGTACTTTGGGAAAAGGGTAAATTTGAAAAAATAGGTTAATGTTCACTCGCTAAATCCTTTAGCAAGAACTGTGGAGGTCCTAATTGGCAGCACGCTTTTCAAATCGAGTTCTGGTCCTAGGTGCAGGTTCAGTATCACAATGCGTATTACCGCTATTAATTGAACACTTAGTAGATGCCAAACAGATAACAATTGCAGATATGCGTGATAATCGCAGCCGAGTGGCTGATGCAATTAGTAAAGGCGCTGTTTATATACAGGATCAACTTACCCGCGAAAATATGGATCAATTTTTATCCAAATACTTATCAGCTGGGGATTTTCTCTTAGATTTAGCTTGGAATATTGATGCCAATGCCATTATTGGTTGGGCACATGATCATGGTGTTATTTATCTAAATACCTCAGTTGAAGAATGGGAACCATACGCAGCAGGGGCAACTCGTAATCCAACTGAGCGCACACTTTATTGGCGACATATGAAACTTCGTAAATTAACTGATACATGGGGTAGCAAAGGTACTACCGCAATTGTTGAGCACGGCGCTAATCCTGGATTGGTTTCACACCTTACAAAAAAAGCGTTAGTTGACATTGCAAGCAAGTCCTTAAAAGATGGCAAGGCTGCTGCTGGAGTTGAGCAGGCGGTTAGTAGTGAAAACTTCCCACTGCTTGCACAGAAATTAGGTGTCAAGGTTATTCATATTTCAGAGCGAGATACACAGATTTCCAACAAACCAAAAATGGTAAATGAGTTTGTTAATACTTGGTCGGTTGAGGGTTTTTATGAAGAGGGAATTGCACCCGCTGAAATGGGTTGGGGAACACATGAAAAAAGCTTGCCGGCAAATGCCTATCAGCACTCTGATGGACCAAAAAATCAAATTTGTATCGCCCAACCTGGTGCTAAAACTTGGGTGAGATCATGGGTGCCAAATATGGAGACTACTGGCATGGTAATTCGACATGGTGAAGCTTTTACCATCAGCGATCATCTAACTGTTTGGGATTCAAATAAGGCGATCTATCGCCCAACTGTTCACTACGCCTACTGCCCCACTGATGCAGCGGTTGCATCTATGCATGAGCTTGAGATGCGCCAATGGGAGTTAACACCAAATCAGCGAATTATGAATGAAGAGATTATTGATGGTGATGATCGACTTGGGGTGTTGCTGATGGGACATGCATATAAATCTTGGTGGACTGGCTCCCTACTTAATATCCACGACTCTAGAAAATTAATTCCAAAACAATCCGCAACCACAGTGCAGGTGGCCAGCGCAGTTTATGCAGCGGTTGCTTGGGCGATGAAAAATCCAAATGCTGGATTCAAGGTGCCAGATGATCTGCCATGGCAAGAGGTTTTGGGATACGCCGAAAAATACTGGGGCGGCTACCACTCAGAAGCTGCAGATTGGGATCCGCTTATGCATCGCAATGATTTATTCAAAGGTTGGAATAATCGCAAATATGACGAGAGTGATCCTTGGCAGTTCTCTAACTTTTTAGTTTAATTCTAAAACTGCCATCGCAGCATTGTGCCCAGCAATGCCGCTAACGCCCCCGCCACGAATTGCGCCAGCTCCACATAAAAAGACCCTGGGATGATTTGTCTCAACTCCCCATTTTGTTGTTGAATCATCATCTTTAAATGGGAAAGACAAATCCTTATGAAATATATTTCCCCGTGGCAGCGCTATCTCTTGCTCCAAATCAAGTGGAGATTTAATCTCAATACATAAATCTCCATTTGAATCTTTAGCTAAGTGATTTTGAATTGGCTCCTCTAGATATTGATTCAGGGCAGCTAATGCCCGCTCTTTTGCAATCTCTTTAACCTCATTTGGCTGCTTTTCAAATAATTTTGCCGGGGTGTGAATTCCAAAGATAGTTAAGGTGTGATAACCCTGCCTGATTAACTCATCGGAGAGTATTGAAGGATCAGACAAGGTATGGCAATACATTTCAAGTGGTAATTCATCTGGGAAGACCCCAGATTTTGCCTGTTGATAAGCCTTTTCTAATTGATTGAAACTTTCATTTATATGTAGTGTGCCTACAAAAGCATCCCTGGCATCTATTCCAGATTTAAATTTAGGCAAGCTCTTCAGCACCATATTGATTTTAATCTGTGAGCCTTCTAAGGATTTAGGTTGCACCTGCCCCATTAGTTTTGCCAATACTTGTGGCGCCGCATTTGAAAGTAGGTAGTTAGCAGAAATTTTTTCACCCTCTGCTAATTCAACCTCAACCTGTGAGTCGGTAGCGCTGACTGATACAACTTTTGAGTTTACTTTGATCTCAACCCCGAGTGATCTAGCTTTTTTATCTAACTCTAAGACAAGTGCGCCCATGCCTCCTTTTGGCACCTTCCATTCGCCACTTCCATTACCAATTAAATGATAGAGAAAACATATGTTTGTTTGCATTTCATAAGCTGATGAGAAAGTGCCAATCAAACCATCGGTGAGAATTACTCCCTTTACTAAATCATCTTCAAACCGCTCGTCAAGTACTTTACCTAGTGGTTGTTCAATTAGCATCCGCCAGATTTGATCATCTGCCAGTGCACTTTTTATTTCACTCTTTGTTGGTAGTGGTTTAAGCAAGGTGGGAGATACTACTTTTGCAAATTTACTCACCTGATCATAAAACTCATACCAAGCCTTACTCTCAACCTCTGTATTAGTTAGAGATTTAAATGATTCCACATTTGATTGATCCCAGACCCTTTTAACCAGTAGACCTGCTTGCTTACCGTTTTTAAGATAAGGGGTGTACGAAGATATTTTGCGGGAGATGGTTTCAAACTTTAAATCTAGATCTGAAAGGATTTGATCTGGTAGCAGTGAGACTAAGTATGAGTAACGTGAAATCCGAGCATCTACTCCTTCAAATACTTGTTCAGATGTTGTTGCGCCGCCAACCTCATTATTTGTTTCAAGTATCAGTACTTTCTGACCAGCTTTTGCTAAATATGATGCAGCAACTAACCCATTATGGCCAGCGCCAATAATTATCACATCATATTTATTCATTTTATTCCTTTGGGTATGCCGGCTTATTTACTTTTATCTCCTCGAGTCGGGTGAGTGACTCAATTCTTTCAATCTTGTGGTCAACAATTGGTTTTACATACCCCTTGCTGTATCCATCAGGATGTTCCCAAGGTTCATGTATTTCAATACCTTTTATATGAGCAAGCTCTGGCACATACTTTCGAACATAATCTCCCTTTTCATCAAACCTTTTTCCCTGCTCTACTGGATTAAATATCCGATAGTAGGGGGATGCATCGGTGCCACAACCTGCGGTCCACTGCCAACCATGAGCATTAGATGCTACGTCATAATCAATTAAGTGCTCTCGGAAAAACCTCTCACCTAATTGCCACTCAAGGTGTAAATCTTTAACTAAAAAGGATGCCACCACCATACGTGTTCGATTGTGCATCCACCCTTCAATCAACATCTGTCGCATTGCAGCATCAACAAATGGATATCCAGTTTTGCCCTCACACCAAGCTTTAAATTGATCACCTGGTTTGTCATATCGCATCTTCGCAAACTGAGGTGCGTAGTAATCTGTTTCGGTATGTTGGTTGTGAAATAAGACATCAGCGTAAAACTCTCGCCAAGCAATCTCTTTTCGAAAAACATCATGTGCCTTGCTCTCACCCAGTGGCGCCAACAAAGTTCTGGGATGGATCTCTCCCCACTTTAAATGGGCACTCATTTTGCTAGTGCCATCGATTCCCGCAATATTTCTTGCCTGGTCATACTCATTTAAACCATTTTTTTGAAAGTACTTAAATCTTTCTATCGCTGCCCTCTCACCAGCTGGCGTTATTTTTGTGCCCGCTGGCAATTTCCAATCTGGGAAGTTGCGATCATCAGCTGCTGGCTTGAGGGCGTTGATTATCTCTGGCTTTTCAGCTGGCTTACGCCAACCATGAGCACACCATGCCTTATAAAACGGTGTGTAAACCCGGTAGGGCGTTGCATCAGTTGGCTTTCGTACTCGACCAGGTGCAACTGCGTAAGGTGAACCCGTTCTTACTAATTTAATCCCTGCTGCTTCAATCTTATTGTCTCGGTTAGCTCCATATGGTTCATACTCTGTTGCAATGTGCACTGAGCTTGCGTTATACCGTTTTATTAAATCATTTAATACAGTTAGTTGATCCCCAGCAATCACATTTAACTTCTTATCAAGTGAATCATCTAGGTGATGAAGTGATTGTGCAAGGTATGCCAGCCGCTTACTACCAGCGCTTTTTATTAATGTTGGATCCAAAATAAATACCGGAACTATCTCATCACTTTCTGCAAGCGCAGCAAGTAAAGCTGGGTTGTCGCTAATTCTTAAATCTCGCCGAAACCAAACAATTGATCGCAAAGCCATTGGGTAATTCTAGGAGTGAAGTGACTCCACACTCTCATCCCAGCCCTTAACATCCTTTGGCTTTCTAGGCCCTGGACCAACATATCTAGCAGAGGGGCGAATAATTCGCCCAGTTTTCTTTTGTTCCAAAATATGCGCAGACCAGCCAGCAGTTCTAGCTGCAGTAAACATTGATGTAAACAAGTTGGCGGGAACTTTGGCGAAATCCAAAATTATGGCTGCCCAAAACTCCACATTAGTTTCTAATACTCGATCTGGTTGGCGTGCTTTTAATTCAGCTAGCGCAGCCTTCTCAAGTGCCAATGCCACTTCATATCTTGGTGCGTTCAACTCTTTAGCGGTGCGGCGTAGTGTGCGAGCACGTGGATCCTCAGCGCGATATACCCGATGTCCAAATCCCATCAACCGCTCATGTTTATCTAAAATTGATTTAACATATTTTTCAGCATCGCCAGTTTTTTCTACCGCCTCGATCATATTAAGAACTCGAGCAGGAGCACCACCATGTAATGGTCCACTCATCGCACCAATTGCACCTGAGATGGAAGCTGCAACATCCGCACCCGTTGATGCAATTACTCGGCCAGTAAAAGTTGATGCATTCATGCCATGTTCAGCAGCTGAAACAAAATAAGCATCTATTGCGCGCACATGCACAGGATCTGGCTCACCACGCCATCTGATCATCATCCGCTCAACTACCGTGTGTGCTTTATCAATCTCTGATTGTGGAATCGCTTGCGCAATTGTGCCGCGGGCTGATTGGGCAACATAAGACAAGACCATCACTGAAACTCTGGCCAGATTACTTCTTGCCTCTTCATCTGAAATATCAAGTAACGGTTTTAATCCCCAAGCAGGTGTAAGCATGGCAATTGCAGATTGCACATCCACTCGCACATCACCGGTGTGTACTGGAATTAAAAATGGTTCAGCTGGAGGAAGTCCTGGATTAAACTCATCATCTACTAATAAGCCCCAGACATTTCCAAAGGTGACTCGGCCAACTAAATCTTCAATATCAACGCCACGATACCTAAGCGCGCTACCCTCTTTGTCAGGTTCGGCAATCTTTGATTCAAAGGCAATTACACCCTCTAAGCCGGGCTTAAAATCATCTGCCACAAAATCTCCCTTAGCGTGCTACGGATCATATTGTGCTACCTACTCGGCAATGCTACAAATCAGATCGAAAGTGAGGTTGGATAGAACTATGAGTAGCAGAGAAGATATCGCAGCAATGCGCAGGCAGTACGGTGAGATCGGATTAATAGAGAGTGAAATGCCAGCAAACCCCTTCTCACTCTTTGATACCTGGCTAAAACAGGCAGCTGAGAACGAAATTATTGTGGAGCCCAACGCCATGGTCTTATCAACCATTGCAGATGATTCACCAACTAGTAGAACTGTGCTACTAAAAGATTTAACTCAGAGTGGCTTTACATTCTTTTCTAATTACGGCTCCAATAAGGCAAAGCAAATTGATGAGAACAAAAATGTCTCACTCTTATTTCCATGGTATCCAATGGAGCGGCAGGTCATAGTTTTAGGAAGTGCCAAAAAAATAAGCCGCAGCGACTCTGAAAAATACTTTGCTTCCCGGCCACGTGGCTCTCAAATCGGTGCGTGGGCGAGTGAACAATCTATGGAGTTAAGTTCAAGAGCTGAGTTAGAAAAAAAGTTTAAGGAGTTTGAGAGTAAGTGGCCAGAGGGTTCGCAGATTCCGACACCGCAAGGTTGGGGCGGCTATGTGGTGGATCCAATATCAATTGAATTCTGGCAGGGGCGGTACTCAAGGCTGCATGATCGAATTCGATATATCAGGGGGAAAGATAATAATTGGCAGATCAAACGACTCAACCCCTAATATCTACCAATGAGTGAATTAAAGATCCCAGAAAATCTAAAACCAACAGATGGCAGATTTGGTTGTGGGCCTTCAAAAATCCTACCTAACTCAATTGCAAATTTAGCTACTAATTATGGAAAAGTTTTAGGAACTAGCCACCGCCAAAAACCAGTCAAAGAGGTAGTAGGCGCAGTACGAGGTGGTTTGAAATCTTTGTTTTCATTGCCAGATGGTTATGAAGTAGTACTGGGAAATGGTGGCTCAACCGCCTTTTGGGATATTGCCACCTTTGGTTTGATTGAAAAGAAATCTCAACACTTAGTATTTGGTGAGTTCTCATCTAAGTTTGCTGCTGCCGCAAAAGCTGCGCCAATGATTGAAGATCCCACTGTAATTAACGCTGAGCCAGGATCTCATCCAGTTGTAAAAATAGAGGCAGATATTGATGCCTACGCACTTACGCATAATGAAACTAGCACTGGCGTGATGATGCCAATCATTAGGCCACAGGGTGCTAATGATGCGCTAGTTCTGGTGGATGCTACAAGCGCTGCGGGTGGATTGTCATTAGATATTACCCAGTCAGATTGTTACTACTTTGCGCCGCAAAAATCTTTTGCCTCTGATGGCGGATTGTGGATTGCAATCATGAGCCCGGCAGCAATTGTGCGGGTTGAAAAAATAAAAGCAAGTGGCAGATGGGTGCCAGCATTTTTTGATCTTTCAATTGCAATTGAAAATTCTCGGCTTGATCAAACCTATAACACACCCGCACTTGCTACCTTAATTTTATTAGCTGAACAAATTAAGTGGATGAATGAAAATGGTGGCTTAAAGTTTGCAGCCGGGCGAAGTGCTGATTCAGCAAGTAGGCTTTATAAGTGGGCCGAAACCACCAGCTACACCACACCATTTGTGACCGATCCTGCAATGCGATCTAAGGTAGTTGGCACAATCAATTTGATCGATTCAATTGACGCACTTGAAGTGGCAAAAATATTGCGTGCAAATGGCATTGTAGATACTGACTCTTATCGAAAACTTGGAAAGAATCAACTGCGAATTGGTATGTTTCCAGCGGTTGAACCAGATGATATTGACGCTCTTACTAAATGTATTGATTATGTAGTGGCGGCAATTAGCAAATGATGAGCGCAAAGTTTCGTAGAGCGGTAACTATTGCAATCTTGTTTGGCATGGTTACTATGGTTTTAATCAGCGGCCTGTAGGGGTATTATCAAGATATGAAAGAGGCGATATTTGTAATTGCCATGGGCATCGTGCTTTGGATAATCGCACTTGTGTTTGCCATCGTTATGAATGCCAGCTCCACTGTTTTGTGGATCTGTTTGATTGGGGCATTACTAGGAGTTGTCGGACTTCGCTACACAATCAGACGTGGTCGAAAAGGCACGCTTTAATTTCCATCTACTTGTGAGGCAATACCTCGTAAGACCTTTGCTAAGCGCTCTGCATCTGCTGAGGTTGCACGCCCGCTACGAAGTGAGTTGCTATAGCGATCTAAAATTTTAATCGTATCCTCAATCATTGCTGCTAAATCATCATTTTTGCCGCGTGAGCCGGTTGACATAGTTGGTGGCGCCTCAACAATTGAAACTGATAGTGCTTGTGGTCCACGTCTGCCATCTGCAATAGAAAACTCTAACTTTGTGCCAGGTTTAACCGTTGCAACTCCTTCAGGCAATGCTGCAGCTGCAAGATAAACATCTTCACCCTCATCATTGGAAATAAAACCAAAACCCTTTTCCAAACTAAACCATTTAACACGACCGCTAGGCATTGGTATCTCCCTTCAAAATTTAGTGTTCGTTTAGGCCATCTACCTCATGGACAGATGCTTAGTTTAACCCACTTAAGAAGGTGGGCGTTAGTGGTTATTCAGCCTTAATTAGCGCCTCTGAGTGTGCGCCACAGCCATGATCAAAGGACACCACCCGAGCATCCTCAGGTGAAATGGCATTAGAACAAACACCAAACGCCCCGCGAAGTGAGCCGGCAATTGGAATAAAAAATCCACAAGAGGAGCATGGTTTTGGCGCAGCTTTTGCAATTGCAGCGCGTGGTCCACGATCACCTTCATACCATCGCTTACTTGCAGCATCACGGCCAACTACTGATAGCACTCGCGCTCTACCTAAACCAAACTCAAATAATTGTGAAACCTCTAGCTCTTCATCCTCTGGCAACATTGCATACGCTGGGGTTAATCGCTCATCATCTGGAGCAGTTGGCACAATATCGCCAACACCAATATCACCTGGCTGAATTCTTTGTGAGTATGGCACCCAATCTGGTGCTAACAATGCTTTTGTACCTGGCAATAAAACTACATCACAGATTGTGGCAGCACTCTCCTCGTCAACCTTTGCAGCGGTGACCGCCCACAGCCAGCCGTTGTATCCTGGCAATTTTGCATGAAACAAATAAGTAGCAACTCTTTCTTCATCAGAATCAATTGAATACAACTCACCGACATACTCGCTCTTGCCAGAATCTTCAATCGCAGCTTGTTTGGCAAGTGATAAAACTCCAAAAAGATCAGTTTTGTTTACCTCAACCTCAATTTTTGCTGGGTAGGTTTTTTTTGGTGCAATGTAAGGTTTTCTTACAATGGCAGGAGCAGCTGGTGCTTCAATTTTAGGTTTGGCAATTGCTTCTAAGATCGCCTCATCAACTGGTGCTTCTGGCTCTGCCACCAATGAGCTCGCGCTTTTACGCAGCTTCTTAAATAATGATTTTTTCTTTGCCATCTCTAAATTGTATTCTGTAAATGATTAAAATGAAAAAGCCCCCACTTTTAAGCGGGGGCTTTTTCTATATTTTCTAATCTCTTAGAAATCCATTCCGCCGCCGTCGCCACCTGGCATTGGTGCTGCTGGCTTTGGCTCTGGTTTATCTGCAATTACCGCCTCAGTTGTTAAGAACAAAGCTGCAATAGATGCTGCATTTTGTAGCGCTGATCTAGTTACTTTTGCTGGATCAATAATTCCACTCTTGATCATGTCAACATACTCACCAGTGGCAGCATCTAAACCAAACCCTGCCTCTAAGCCACGAACCTTTTCTACAACTACGCCACCCTCAAGGCCAGCATTAATTGCAATCTGCTTAAGTGGTGATTCAACTGCGTACTCAACAATTTTGCCACCAGTTGCTTCATCGCCACTTAGCTTTAATTTTGCAAAGGCAACCTTTGATGCCTGAAGTAATGCCACGCCACCACCAGCAACAATTCCCTCTTCTACCGCTGCCTTAGCGTTGCGAACTGCATCTTCAATTCGGTGCTTGCGCTCTTTAAGTTCAACCTCAGTAGCAGCCCCTGCCTTAATTACCGCTACACCACCAGCAAGTTTTGCCAACCGCTCCTGTAATTTCTCGCGGTCATAATCAGAGTCACTCTTTTCAATCTCACTTCGGATCTGATTAACCCGACCCTTAATTTGATCTGCATCTCCGCCGCCTTCAACAATTGTTGTCTCTTCTTTGGCAATAACAACCTTACGGGCGGTGCCAAGTAATTCAACGGTGGTTTGATCAAGCTTTAATCCGACCTCCTCTGAGATTACGGTAGCGCCAGTTAATATTGCAATATCTTGCAGCATTGCCTTGCGACGGTCACCAAAACCAGGGGCTTTAACTGCAACAGATTTAAATGTGCCCCGAATCTTATTTACTACCAAGGTTGAAAGTGCTTCACCTTCAACATCTTCGGCAATAATCATCAGTGGCTTGCCGGTTTGCATTACCTTCTCAAGGATTGGTACTAGATCCTTGATATTTGTAATCTTGGCATTGGCAATTAGAATGTAAGCATCTTCCATAACTGTTTCCATACGTTCGGTGTCAGTGACAAAGTAAGCAGAGATATAACCCTTATCAAATCGCATACCCTCAGTCAGCTCTAACTCCAGACCAAATGTATTGCTCTCTTCAACGGTAATTACACCCTCTTTACCAACCTTATCCATCGCCTCTGCGATCATCTCACCGATTGTGGAGTCAGCAGCTGAGATCGAAGCGGTGGCTGAGATCTGCTCTTTAGTTTCAACTGGCTTTGCCATCTTTAATAACTCTGTTGAGATTGCCTCGACCGCTTTTTCAATTCCACGCTTTAATGACATGGGATTTGATCCGGCTGCAACATTTCGAAGTCCCTCGCGCACCATTGCTTGTGCTAAAACTGTGGCAGTTGTGGTGCCATCACCGGCAACATCATCAGTCTTCTTTGCAACCTCTTTAACTAAATCTGCACCAATCTTCTCCCATGGATCATCTAATTCAATCTCCTTGGCAATTGAGACACCATCATTGGTAATAGTTGGCGCTCCCCATTTTTTCTCCAGCACAACGTTGCGACCACGGGGCCCAAGGGTCACCTTGACCGCATCTGCTAATACATTCATGCCGCGCTCTAAGCCGCGACGAGCCTCTTCATTGAAGGCAATCATCTTTGCCATTGTTTTTCTCCCTCTATTTGTTTCTTAAGGACTACCAGGTGTTTTTATCACTCACACCCTTTGAGTGCTAAGGCCAAATCTAGAGGATTTATTCCAGATGCGCCAAATGAGGTGAGGGCGGATGCGGGCGGATAAGGGCGGATTAAAGGTTAAAGCCCAGTTTGCTGCTGCTGCGACCTTGGGTACGGCTATCTCGAAGCCTAAGAAGCCGCTTTACCAATATTGGATCAGCCATTACCGCAGCTGGCTTATCAATTAGGTTATTTAATAATTGATAGTAGGCAGGTGGGGTTAAGTTAAACAACTCTTTAATTGAACTTTCCTTCGCCCCTGCATGGCGCCACCAGGTGCGTTCAAAATCCAACATTTTTATCTCAAACTCAGATAGCCCAGATGATGCTGGGTCATTAAGCGGAGCGAGATTTTCAACCATTGGCCTATCTTAAAAGAAAGGTGTGACAAAGAGTGGATTTAAGTTAGAGCGTGGCGAGAATCTCGGCAATATCCTCTTCATTAGTCCAGGGATTAACTATCGCAAATCGCAAGATTGGTTTTCCCTTATGTGCTGATGGGGTGACAAAGCCAATTTGGTCTGCTAACAATTTATCACTCCATTTTTCATAATCATCACTACTCCATCCCACCCGTTCAAAGGCAACGATAGAGAGAATCGGCTCCATTAATAACTTTAGATTTGGATGATTGCGTACCTGTTCCGCTGCATTTTTAGCAACCTCCATAGTTCGCTCCATTGCTTTTGCATACTCAGCGGTGCCGTGGGCGGCGAGTGAAAACCAAAATGGTAATCCTCGAGCTCGCCTAGTTAAATGAATTGCATAATCAGATGGATTCCACTCATCATCCTCTTCCAAAGTTTCAAGATAAGCGGCTTTTTGTAGATGTGCTTTCTTTGCAAGCTTTGGATTTCTATAAATCAAGGCACAAGCATCAAAAGGGGCGAACAACCATTTGTGTGGATCAACAATTAATGAATCAGATAGCTCCACACCATCAAATAATGGACGCACCGATGGGGCACAAAGTGCGGCCAAGCCATATGCACCATCAACATGAAACCAGATTCCGCGCTCTTTGGCGCAAGCTGAAATACTTTTTAAGTTATCAATTATTCCTAGATTTGTTGTACCGGCGGTTGCGACAATTGCAAATATTTGATGGCCAGGATTTTCTTGATGGTATTTATCAATCGCAGTTGCGCAGGTCTCACCTTGCAGCGCGCCATCTTTATCTGGCTTAATTAACAAAATACCAACATCCATAACCTCGGCAGCGGATTTGATTGATGCATGCGAATCCGCACTTGCAGCAATTACCCACCTAGTGACATCTTTTCGTTTACCTCTAAAGGTGTTTCTGGCGGTTACTAAGGCAGATAAATTTCCAATGGTGCCACCTTGCACAAATACCCCACCTGAAGTGCTTGGCATGCCAGCTAAATCTGAGATCCACTTAAGTGCTTGATTTTCGGCAAAGACAGCTCCCGCTCCCTCAAGCCATGAGCCGCCGTAGAGTGCTGAGGCACCAACTACTAAATCAAATAAGTTTGCATACTCACTGGGTGCAGATGGAATAAATGCTAGATACCGTGGATGATCAGTTGAGATACAGGCTGTTGCTAATACATCTTTAAATAATTTGAGAGTTTCATGCCCACCTAATCCCTTTTCGGTGATGGTATTTCCAGCTAATTCGTACAACTCCTGCGCACTTTTTGGGCCATCAAGAGGTGGATCTTTGCGCAAGCGAATCAGTGAGTACTCAAGTACCTCTTTGGCTAGCTCCTCAACCTCAGCTGTGAACTGGTGCATTTGCTTCCGCGTAATCTTTTCGGTTTGCGCTGCGAATTAAATTTCTAATCATGGTTGGAAAAACCAAGATGTGAAATGGTGCTACTGCCCACCAATAAAGTCGGCCAATTAAGCCAAGTGGGGCGTAGGAGGCCTCTTGGGTCACCTGGCTTTTACCATTAGGTAGTTGCTTGATTTTAAATTCCAACCAAGCTTTGCCTGGCAAAATCATCTCAGCATAAAGCTTTAATGATTTTCCTGGCTCCATAGATTCAACCCGCCAAAAATCTAATGACTCTCCCACTCTTAAATGAACTGGATCTCTTCTTCCCCTTCGCAGGCCAACTCCGCCAATCATCCGATCCAATAAACCCCTTAAGTACCAAAGAAAATCAGCACCGTAATATCCGTTGTCACCACCGATCTCCTCAATTGCAACCCATAAATTTTTCATAGAAGCATCAGTGATTCGCACCCGCACATCTTTAGATATTGACTCACCCGCCCAATCTGGATCACTCTGTGCCTTTTGCCATGGCGCAGTTGGAGTGGTGGCATCTGACCAACGAGTTATTACCGTGTTACTTGATACTTTATCTAATGCCAGGGAGATTGCTCGCTCTACATCAGTTAATCCTTCAGGTGGCGGTGGAATTAAGTTGTTCAGTGATTTTTTTGGATCTGCGACTACCTCACTAATTAAAGAGCCAACTAATGGCCGCGCAAGTCCAGTTGGTACTGGAGTCACAAAGCCAATCCAAAGGCTTGAAAGCTTTGGTGTTAAGACTGGCACTCTGATAATGATTCGCTTTCGAAGTCCAGATAATTTGGCAAACTTTTGCATCATGTCGGCATAAGTCAAAACCTCTGGCCCGCCAATATCAAATACGCCCGAAACTGGTTTAGCTAATTCTGCGGCATGCTTTAAATACCAAAGTACATCTCTAATCGCAATTGGATGAGTTTTATTCATAACCCACTTAGGAGTGGTCATTATTGGTAATCGGTGAGTCAAATGTCGAAGCATCTCAAAGGAGGCAGAACCAGAGCCAATAATTATTCCAGCTCTAATCTCCATCACTGGAACTGTGGTTGAGGCTAGTGATTTACCGGTATTCGCTCTGGATTGCAGATGCTTACTAGTTTTTTCATCGTTGTTAATGCCGCCTAAATAAATAATTTGTTTTACACCGCAACTCTCAGCTGCCTTGGCGAAATTGAACGCCATTTCAGATTCAATTTGATCAAAATTAGGACCTAAGTTAATAGAGTGCAAAAGATAAAAAGCGGTGTGGATCCCAGTTAATGCATTCACAGTAGATTGGTAATCCGATGCGTTTCCTACTGCAATATCAACTGCTGAAGCCCAGGTATGGCTCTGTGCTTTGTTAATATCGCGGACAAAAACCCGAACATTCATCTCATCATTAAGAAGTGATGTGACTAACCTGCCGCCAACATATCCAGAGGCACCGGTAACTAAGATTTTGCGCTCATCCGTCATGGTGAAAACAGTAGACTTAACCTGTGAATAAACCAAAGGTAGTTATTTTAGGTGGCGGGTTTGGTGGGCTTGCTGCCGCTAGAGCGCTACATAAATTGACCGATGTCACAGTTGTTGATCGCCATAACTTTCAAACCTTCCTGCCTTTGCTTTATCAGGTATCAACTGCAGGACTTGCCGCAGATCATGTGGCTTACCCCATAAGAGGAGCACTTCGTGGCACAAAGGTTAAATTTCGAATGGGTTCACCGATTGCAATTGACCATAAAAACAAAGAGGTAAAACTAGATAGCAGTGAGGTTTTAAAGTTTGATCATTTAATTGTTGCCTTAGGTTCAGTGACTGCAGATTTTGGTGTTGCTGGAGTAAGTGAGTTTGCACTGGGAATGAAAACTGTCCATGAAGCACTAACTATCAGGGCTGAGATTATGCGAAGGTTTGAAGATCTTTGCAGGTTTGAAGATGACACAAAATTTTCAATTGCAGTAGTAGGTGGTGGTCCAACCGGTGTGGAGATGGCAGGGGCGATTGCAGAGTTAATTCGTGGGCCGCTAAAACATGATATGCCAAAGGTTGCGGGCAATATTCAGGTTTCATTAATTGAAGCAGGCCCAAGAGTCTTGCCATCATTTGCATCATCACTATCTGCTCGAACCAAGAAAGATTTAGAAAAACTGGGCGTAAAGGTATTAGTAAATGCTGCGGTAGAAAAACTTGAGCATCGAAAAATTACTTTAAAAGATGGCAGTGTGCTGCAATCTGAGATAACTATTTGGGCAGCTGGGGTAAAAGGATCTGATGCGATGTCGCAATTGGCGCTACCAGTTGCTGGTAATCGAATTGCGGTTGAGCCAACTATGCAGGTAAAAAACTACCCATATATTTGGGCATTAGGTGATATCGCTGGTGCTATCGGTGCAGATGGCAAAGGTTTACCGATGGTTGCACCTGTTGCAATTCAACAGGGAAAATTCATAGCAAAACAAATTGCCAGAGTTAGTGAGAATAAGCCCCTTACTAATTTCAAATATCTTGATAAGGGATCTATGGCAACAATTGGCAGAAATAAAGCGGTAGTGCAGGTACGAGGAATTAAAATTGCAGGGCCAATTGCCTGGCTTGCTTGGTTATGGCTACACCTGTTTTACCTATTAGGCGGCCGAAATAAGATTGGCACTATGGCTGATTGGACTTGGAATTACCTGACCTTTGATCGCGGCAATCGCCACATCATGGATTCAAATTAAGTTTTAAACTATGGCAAAACCGGTTTATCGAAAGTACATAAAAATTGATGGCCACCAAATCTGGTCGGTTAAATGGCAGAAGAATGGCGAACCGGTGGTGTTGCTACATGGCGGACTTAGCCATACTGCAAAATGGGAAAAGAAAATTCTGCCAGCAGTTGCTGCCACCCATGAACCATTTGCTTATGATCGAACCGCCCATGGTTATACCAAGGTTAGGCCTGGGTATATGCACTTTGATTTTCAAGTTAAAGAGCTGGTTGCGTTTATTAAAACTGTGATTAAAAAACCAGTTCACATTATTGGCTGGAGTGATGGTGGCAATATTGGATTACTGGCAGCGATTAAATATCCAAAATTAGTAAAATCTTTAGTGGCAATTGGTGCAAACTACACCTATGACGCAGGCTTATCATTTGATTTAGACAATGTCGAGGTATCACCTGAAGAGTCTGCAAACTTTGTCAGGATGAGTAAACAAGATCCAAAATTACTGCTAGAGATTAAGAAAAAAGCTTTTAAAGTTTGGCAAACCGAACCAAAGATACGGCTATCGCAACTTAAGAAGATTAAGTGCCCAGTATTAATATTGGCAGCAGATGATGAGCCATTTACCAGCCAGATGACATTTAAAATGTATGAAGGGATTCCAAATGGCAGGCTTGCGGTGATACCAGGTGCATCTCATAATTTAGTAAGTGAAAAACCAAAGTTAATGCAGGCAGTAATTAAAGATTTTTATAAATCACTCAGCTTTCCAATGACCAAGATGCCTAATAGACGTGCTAAACAACAAGAGAAGATTTTAAGAAACTCTTAACTCTGCAGGTGCTCCTTTTGGTACAAATGGTTTATTAGGTAGTACTGCGGAGATCTTGCGATAAGCGGTGTTTTGCGCAGGACGTGTGTCTGCCTCACCTTTATTTGGCCAGAAGGAAAAAGCTCGCTCAGCTTGAGCAGTAATTGTCAGTGATGGGTTTACACCAAGATTTGCAGTAACTGAGGCACCATCAACAATATGCAGAGTCGGATAGTTATAAACCCGATGGTAGGGATCAATCACTCCAGTTTTAATCGAGTCACCAATAACGCACCCGCCAACAAAGTGTGCGGTGAAAGGTGCGTTAATTAGATCGCCAATATGGCCACCTGCAATACCGCCATTATTTTCCGCAATTCTTCTGGCCACCTCATTGGCAGCTGGTATGTAGGTTGCGTTTGGGGTGAGTGAATCATTTTTAGAGGTTAATCGAAAACCAAATAAGCCTTTTTTTCCTTTTACGTTAATAGCTGAATCAACGTTTTGCATTATCAACGCCACCACTGTCCGCTGACTCCACTGCCTAACATCTAATATCTTTAAAACCAAGGAGGGCTTGGTAATCACTTGGCGCAACCACTGCCTTCTTCGATCTTTAATATTTGTGCCATCTGTCATTACTGTCTGAAGCAAGCCCATGAAATTACTTCCCTTGCCATATCTAACTGGCTCAACATGGGTGTGATCATCTGGAAAAAATGATGAGGTGATGGCAGAGCCAGCAGAGAAGTCAGTTCCGCCTTTTGGCATGATACTGCCGGTAAGTGCCTCGCTATTAGTTCTAGATAATTTGCCTAACTGCTCTGAAAGATTAGGTAGCACAGAATCTGATTTCATCTTATGTAGCAGTTTTTGGGTGTTATATGTACCAGCTGCAACTACAACTTGAGATGCAGTAAAGACTCGCTTGCCGCCAAACCAGGCAGAGCTTTTGCGAGCAGTAACTTTCCAACTGCCATCTAGTAATTGTTCAGTTTTAATCACAGTGTGCTCAGGAAATACCTTTGCTCCCGCTTTTTCAGCCAAACCCAAGTAATTCTTAGGCAATGTATTTTTAGCATTATGCCGGCAACCGGTCATACACCCGCCACATTGCAAACACCCATCTCGATCTGGACCTACACCGCCAAAAAATGGATCCTTAGATTTAATCCCAACTCCATCACCAAAATAAACTCCAAGGGGCGCTAATTTAAATGTGTGACCCACTCCCATTTGATCCGCTACCTCTTTCATCGCTTTATCTGAAGGAGAAAAATATGGGTTTTGGGCGACTCCTAACATTCGAGAGGCTTGGTCATACCAGGGAGATAACTCACTCTGCCAATCAGTGATGTGTTTCCATTGTTTATCTTCAAAGTAAGAGGCAGGTGGTTTATATAAAGTGTTTGCATATACCAATGAGCCGCCACCAACACCAGCTCCTGCTAAAACTAAAACATCTGGCAGCACATGGATCCGTTGAATCCCACGAAGTCCAAGACGGGGCAGATATAAAAATCTGCTCAGTCGCCAAGAGGTTTTTGGAAAATCCTTATCGTTAAATCTTCTGCCCGCCTCAAGCACTGCGACCCTATAGCCTTTTTCAGTAAGGCGAAGTGCGGCAACAGAGCCGCCGAAGCCAGAGCCAATTACCACCACATCAAAATCGGCTGATTTCATAATCAAACTCTACTTTGATTACTTAGCAATAATAAGTAGTTAAAACTGGAGCCCCCCGTCAGGATTGAACTGACGACCTGCCGCTTACAAGGCGGCTGCTCTACCACTGAGCTAGAGAGGCGGGTTTATAGGGGCGTAATTATGCCATGAATAAATCAACATAATCTCCGCTGCGGATTTAGGCAATAAAATCTAGTAAGTTGCCCGTATGCGTCTTGGCGTCTTAGATGTTGGCTCAAATACTGTGCACTTGCAAATTGTTGATACCGCCCCTGGGGCTAGACCAAATCCAACTTTTAATTACAAAGAGGAGCTTCGGCTAACTCAATATATATCTACTGAAAATCTTGTTTCAGATGATGGGGTAGAAAAACTTCGAAGTTGTATCAAGCGAGCGATAGAACAATCCTCTGCAGTACAGACGCAAGAGTTATTGCCTTTTGCAACCTCAGCATTACGTGAGGCTAGAAATGGTGATGAGATAATCAAATCAATAAATAAGGATTTTAATATTGATCTACAGGTTTTATCTGGCGAGGAGGAGGCGAAGTTAACATTTTTAGCTGCAAGACGTTGGTTTGGTTGGTCCAGTGGGCGGCTATTGGTAATTGATATTGGCGGTGGCTCACTTGAAATGGCGGTCGGTGTGGATGAATCTCCAGAGGTTGCTATCTCACTTCCACTTGGTGCAGCAAGGTTAACTAAGGAGTTTTTAAAAGGTGATCCTTACACTGATAAAAGTATTAGGGCGCTTCGAGATCATATTGAAAATAAACTTGAGCAAATCCTGCCATCATTAGTCAAGCACCAAGAGAGCGACCGAGCAATTGCAACTAGCAAAACCTTACGCACTTTAGCTAGATTGGCAGGAGATTGGTTTGATGGCGGTGGGAAGAATTTAACTGTTGAGGCAATTAGAAAAATCTCACCGAAATTGGCAGATATGGATGAGAGCTCTAGAGCTAAATTACCTGGGGTTTCTGAGAACCGAGCATCTCAAATAGTTGCCGGCGCCTTTGTTGCCGAGAGTGTGATGCGAAATTTAGATATCAAGGAGTTAGAGATTTGCCCGTGGGCACTTCGTGAGGGAGTGATCCTTAAATGGCTTGATTGGATGGAAGCTTAAGTTGTAGGTGCATCAATTCGATCTATTTGAATTATCTCTTTACCAATTCTGTGAATGACCCAGGCATCTGCTGGATACAATTTTTCTTCATCTGATTCAACATCAGATTTCTTAGTTAATTTATTTAATACCTTAGGCAGAATTGGGTTATGGCTACATAACAGTGCGCGTTTGTCACTCTTAATTAAATCTCTGGCGTAATCAAAGGCATCCTCCTTATCCTTTTTAAATGCGCTCTCACTCAAATTATTGCTGACCTCAAGTCTTAAACCCAACGCTTTAGCCATTGGCTCGACAGTGTCATAGCAACGAATTGCATCTGAGGTGTGGATCTGCTCAAGATTAAACGCTTGGTAGATCGACAACAATCTTTTTGCCTGCATTTGGCCCAGTGAATCAAGTGGTCGATCATCATCATCGCCCTGCCACTCATCGCGGCTGAGCGCTTTTGCGTGTCTTAAAAGTACTAATGGCTTACTTTCATATTTCAATTTATTAAATTTGCTTAGTATTTCTTTATCAGATTCTAAGCTTAAAAATTTAGCAGCTTTTGCAGCCTCTACCCATTTAATTGCATCAACTTCTGAGTTGGGAGTAAAGGTATTTTCTTTTACTACCTGCGCTGACCAAAATGAAACCTGCTTTGGGCCATCAAGTGATTGATATTTGACTTCACCTAAATACATACCAAATTCAGTTTCAATACTTGTCTCTTCTATCACTTCACGATAGGCACAAGCTATTGAAGACTCGCTGAGCTCTACTTTTCCCTTAGGAATGGTCCAGTCATTATATTTTGGTCGGTGGATTACTGCTATTTCAATTTTCTTCTCTTTGCTTTTACGCCAAACCAGCGCGCCAGCTGCCAAAATAATTTTGCTCACGAATGAACTCGGTATGAATCAATCATTACCGACTGCAACTCAGCTAGTGGACTTCCGGTTGGATCTTGGTTAACTCGCAGCCATTTACCATCTGGCAGCAGATGCCAGGCGGCAGTATTTGATGAAAGATAAAGATCAAAAATTTTAATTAATTCCTTTTTGTGCTCATCTCGTGCCACTCGCACTAAAGATTCAACCCTTCGGTTTAGATTTCGATCCATTAGATCAGCGCTGCCGATATAGATTTCATCATCCCCACCATTGGCAAAGTGAAAGATTCTTGAGTGCTCCAGGAATCGGCCCAGAACAGATCTGACCCTGATGTTTTCTGAAACACCTGGAATTCCAGGCAAAATTGCACAAATTCCTCGCACCACAAGATCTATCTCAACTCCTGCCATTGAAGCCAAATACAGCGCCTCAACAAACTCTTCATCTAGGAGTGAATTTAGTTTTAGCCTAATGAAAGCATGCTTGCCCGCTTTTTTGTTTTCAATTTCGCGATTTATCTTTTCCAATAACCCAGGGCGAATTGTTCGAGGAGCAACTAGTAAGCGGTTGTAAGTGGATTGTGGGGCAAAGCCAGAGAGTTGATTAAATAATATATTTAAATCTTCACCTAATTGATCTTCAGCACTTAATATTCCCAAATCTTCATACATGCGAGCAGTTTTAGGATGGTAATTTCCAGTGCCAACATGGCAGTACCTGCGCACAACACTGCCCTCTTGGCGCACCACCAATGATAATTTCGCATGAGTCTTAAACCCAACTAAGCCATAAACCACATGGACACCCACATCTTCTAGCTTCCTGGCCCATCTAACATTTGCCTGTTCATCAAACCTTGCCCTAATTTCAATTACCGCTAGAACTTGTTTACCAGCCTCTGCCGCCTCAATTAAGGCATTAACAATCGGTGAATCACCAGAGGTTCTATAGAGTGTTTGTTTTATAGCCAGCACATCTGGATCAGTTGCTGCTGCCTCTAAAAACCTTAAAACTGAGGAGTTAAAAGAGTCGTAGGGATGATGCAGCAATATTTCATGCCGCCTAATAGCTGCAAAAAACTCCTCATTGGAGTCTTGATCAATTTCGCGAAACTCTTTCGTGATTTGGTTTCTAAAAGGAGCAAACTTCAATTCTGGACGATCAAGATCAGCAATAATATTTAATCCGGTTAGATCTAATGGCTCCTTATATCTAGAGATATCCTCCTCCCTAATTGATAACTCAACTTTCAATCGCTCTAAAAGTCCTGGCTTAATATCAATTGGAACTTCAAGTCTTACTGGCGGGCCAAATTTGCGACGAAGCAACTCCGCCTCCATTGAAACCAGGAGATTTTCTGACTCCTCCTCCTCCAGCTCCAGATCAGCATTTCGAGTGAGCCGGAAGGTGTAGTAATCCTCAATCTCCATCCCTGGAAATAATTTATCTAGATTGGCGATAATTACCTGCTCGATTGTAATAAACCTGGTGCTGGCAAACTCTTTGGTTTGAATAAATCTTGGAAGTGATGAAGGAACTTTGACCCTAGCAAATAACTCTTCATGAGTATCTGGCTTTCTTACCAACACCGCTAGATTTAATGAGAGCCCAGAAATATAGGGAAATGGATGAGCTGGATCTACTGCTAACGGCGTTAGCACTGGAAAGATCCGGTCAGTAAAGATTTTGTTTATGTAGTTTTTTTCCTCATCATCTTGCTCTTTCCATTTAATAAAACTTATCCCAGCCTCTGCCAATTTGACACGTATATCATTTTGAAAACACTCCGATTGTCGTTGAATTAGTGATTGAGTTTTTTTAGAGATCTCACTCATTAACTCAATTGGGGAATACCCTGCACTGTTTGCTTTTGTTACACCACTTTCTAGCTTCCTCTTCAAAGTAGCGACCCTGATCATAAAAAAATCATCGAGGTTTGAGGAAAATATGGAAAGAAAACGGCACCGCTCGAGCAGTGGAGTAGTTTTATCTTCAGCCAACTCTAAAACCCGCTCATTGAAAGCAAGCCAACTTAACTCTCTATCAATTAATCGCTGACGTGGATTAGTTGAAATCAGATGTTGACTCATGTGAATATTGTGCTGGATAAAGGTTAACAAGTGGTAATCAGTAGGCTAACTCAGCGCTTATTCCATTTCACTGGCACTTGATGCTTGGCACTTCTGCCATCTCCGGAGGATGTACCACGTACTCTGCGCCAAATCCAAGGAAGTACAAAAACTAAAATCCAGCTTATATTAGAAATAACTCTTACTAATCTATTTTTAGGTTTGTCTGGCACCGGCGGAATTTTCCAATTTGAATCAAACTCATAACCTAATCTTTCTAGTACTAAATTTGCCAATCGATAGTGCCCTTCGGTGTTCATATGTAATCGATCAAATGCTAAGAATTTTCTGGTATTTAAAAACTCAGCCTGCCTTCCTTCAAACAGTATTACTGGATACTTAGCTGCAGCAGCTCTGACATTTTCATTAAAATTACTAAATCTCATATGCCATAGGGCGGCGCTTCTACCTTTGCCTTCAACCTTATCGATTACTGTCCAGATAATTACCGTAGCTCCAGCATCAGTTAATTGCTTCACTGCTTTTTCATATTCAGGCAAAGAAATTTCCGGCTTATAGTTTGGGCGGAGCACATCATTGGCACCAGCATGAAATGAGACCAATGTTTGTTTTCCTTCAATATATGCCACCGCTCTAGGGACTTGATCTTCTGCTACCTGCTTGAGTAATTTGCCTCTGACTGCCAAATTCATATAGGTGAACTCTGGGTTATCTTTTGCTAACCCATCTGCCACCCGATCTGCCCAACCGCGGTATTGACCTTTAATTTCTTCATCCTTCATACCTTCAGTCATGGAATCACCGAGTGCTATAAATCTTGTGTAAACCAACTTACTTACCTCGTTCTGCCGATACCTGATACATAACTATTGCTGTTGCCACACTGGCATTTAAAGATTCAACTGAGGATTGCATGGGAATTGAAACTACAAGATCACACTTTTCTCTCACTAATCTAGATAATCCCTTGCCCTCACTGCCAACAATAATATAAATAGATTCACTAGCTAAATTCATTTTTGCTAATTCGACATCACCTTGCGCATCTAAGCCAACTACAAAACAGCCAGCTTTTTTAGCATCTTCAATTGATCTAACTAGGTTGGTTACTTGACTAATTGGCATTCGAGCTGCCGCTCCTGCTGAAGCCTTCCAAGCAGAACCTGTCATAGCAGCATTTCTCCGCTCTGGGATTACTACTCCATCTGCGCCAAAGGCTGCAGCAGATCTAACTACTGCGCCTAAATTGTGAGGATCGGTAATTGAATCGAGTCCAATTAACATCATTGGTTTTTTAGCACTTGCTATTAGCTTTGAAAACTCTGTGTAGTTGAAAGGTTTAATTACTAAGGCAATACCTTGATGGTTTGAAAAACCAGTTAAATCATCAAGTGCTCGGCGGGGAATCTCTTTTATCGGCAGGTCAGCATTTTTAGCTAATCTGATCGCTTCTGAAATTTTCTCATCCATCTCAACTTTTATTGCAATCACTAACTCTTTGGCGGGAATCTTTGCTCGTAGCGCCTCTACAACTGAGTTCTTACCAGCTACCGCATCTTGGGTAGAGCCCCTTCTATCAAATCTTTTTTCAGGACGATCACCTCTGCGATCCTCTCGTTTTATCTCTCTATCATTCACCTTTACTGGTTTGCGAAATCCTTTACGAGCATCACTCCTTTCATCTCGGTGATTATCTCGTTTTTCAGGACGTGCAACCGCACTTCGCTCAACTCTTTTATTACTGCCACTCTTACCTCCACGGGCAAAAGATTTGGCACCCTTTGGTCGATCCTTACGTGATCTACCTGGTTTCATTAATAACTCCACCTTGGGCCATTGGCTGTGTCTTCTACTGTAATGCCAAGTGAGGCGATCTGATCACGTATTTGATCTGCAGCGGCAAAATCTTTTCGCAATCTGGCAGCCTCTCGTTGCTCGAGTGCTAATTTGATAAGCCCATCAATTGCTGCACTATTTGAAGTATTAGATTTGAATGCAGCATCCTTTGGATCACAACCAAGTATTGATAAAGCACCTCGAATTTCACTAGCTGTTTTGGCAATTACCTTCTTATCATCAGCTGCGCTATTTCCAATTCGCATACTTTCAGCAATAAACGCAAGTGCCTGTGGGACCGCTAAATCATCATTCATTGCGCTAGCAAACTCATCTGCAATTAATATTTCAGGTTCTTTTCCTAAGAGACTCTCTGCTCTACTTAAAAAAGCCTCAATCCGCTTAAATGCAGTCGCAGACTCTGCTAGTGCTTCAAATGAAAACTCCAGCATGCTGCGGTAATGGGCGCTTCCTAAATACCAACGCAGTTCAATTCCCCGAACTTTTTTTACAACCTCAGCAACCTGAAGTGAATTACCAAGTGATTTACTCATCTTCTCACCACTAGTTGTAACCCAAGCATTATGCATCCAAGTGTTTGCAAAACTAAAGCCAGCAGCATTTGATTGGGCTATCTCATTTTCATGATGCGGAAAAATTAAATCAAGACCGCCGCCATGAATATCAAATGATTCACCAAGATAGGCATGTGCCATCGCTGAGCACTCAATATGCCAACCAGGCCTGCCATCACCCCATGGAGTTGGCCATGATGGTTCACCTTTTTTAGCAGCTTTCCAGAGTGCGAAATCTTTTGGATCTTTTTTAAACTTAAGATCTGCATCATCTGCTACCAATAGATCATCTAGTTTTTGGTTGGACAGATCTAAATAGTTTTTTACCTTTCTCACCTCAAGATAAACATCACCATTTCCTGGGGCGTAAGCAGATCCGTTGTCAATTAACTTACTTATTAGCTCAATCATTTGGGTGATATGCCCAGTGGCTCTGGGTTCAGCTGTAGGTGGTAGAACATTTAGATTGTTGTAAGCATCGGTAAAAGCTCTTTCATATTTTGCTGCTACCTGCCACCAGGTGATCTCTTCATGGCCAGCATTATGAATAATCTTGTCATCGATATCTGTCACATTTCTAATAAACGTTACCTTATAGCCAGAGGCGATTAACCAGCGACGTAAAATATCAAAATTCACGCCACTTCTAATATGACCAACATGGGGAGGTGCTTGCACGGTGGCGCCGCACAGATAAATTCCAACCTCACCCTTTTTTATTGGTTTAAATACAGAAAGTTTTCGGCTCTTGGTGTCATAAAGACTTAATGAACTCATTTAGGAATTTTACCTTTATGCACTAACTATTAATGCAGTTGCAATTGCAGATAAGCCTTTGCCTTCTCCGGTAAAGCCAAGTCCATCAGTTGAGGTGGCAGATACTGAAACCCGCGCGCCAGCTAAGGCTTTAGAAAGCGCAGCAATTGCTTCAGCCCGCCTGACAGAGATCTTGGGCTTATTACCAACTATCTGAACTGCAACATTTTCAATCTCAAAGCCAGCAGCTTTGATCTTTGTCAAAGTTTCACTCAATAATTTGCTGCCAGATGCTCCAGCATACTTTTCATCTGCCACACCGAAATTTTCTCCCAAATCACCAAGATTTGCAGCTGATAGGAGTGCATCACATATGGCATGAGCTGCCACATCACCATCTGAATGACCTTCTAGTGCTACCTCATCCCAGATTAATCCAGCAAGTAATAACTTCTTAGATTTATCACTTCCAAATGCATGAGCATCAATACCAATTCCTACCCTAATTTGCTTAGTTGAGGTCGGAAGAAGTATTTGAGTTGCAGTTGCTAAATCTGATTTTGTGGTGATCTTAAGTGCTCGCTCTTCTCCAGCAATTACCTTTACAGCAACACCAATTGCCTCAACCAATGCAGCATCATCTGTTGCATCGCTAGAGGCTGCGTGAGCTCTTTCCAAAACTGATCTAGTAAATCCTTGCGGGGTTTGAACTGATCGAAGTGTTGATCTATCTGGTGTGTTTCGAACATAACCTTTGCTATCTACCTCTTTGATAGTGTCAATTACATCAAGTGCGGGAATTACTGCTTGTTCACCATTGATTAATTGCGCAATTACTGTGGCAGCAAGGGTAGTTGAGGCAAGCGCCCTTGCTGCATCATGGACCAGTACATACTCATATTGATTTGGAATCTTAGACAGTGCGATTCGAATACTCTCACTTCTTAATACGCCACCCTCAATAACCTCAACTGCGTCCCCAAGTAATTTCTTGTACTCTTCAACAAAACCAGCAGGTGCAGTAACAATAATTAATTGAGCAATGGGCGCTAAGTTTGTAACAGCGTGCTCGACTAGAGTTTTATCAACTAATTTAACTAGGGCTTTGGGCAACTCCGCCCCTAGACGGTTTCCAGCACCAGCTGCTGCAATTATTGCCGCAGTTTTATTAATCATGACAGTAAATTACTGCCAGTTAAGAGGCGAGAACCTCATCTAGCAAGGTTGCTGCTTTTTCTTCATCTGTTCGCTCAGCTAAAGCTAACTCTGAAACCAAAATTTGCTTTGCCTTTGCCAACATCCGCTTTTCACCAGCTGATAATCCACGATCTAGATCACGACGATATAAGTCGCGAACTACTTCGGCAACCTTAATAACATCACCAGAGGCAAGTTTTTCTACATTTGCTTTATATCTGCGAGACCAGTTGGTTGGCTCTTCGGTATATGGCTGGCGTAATACATTAAATACGCGATCTAATCCTGCGCTATCAACAACATCCCTGACGCCAACTAAATCAATATTCTCTGCTGGGACCCGAACTGTTAAATCACCTTGGGCTACCTTTAAAACCAGGTAGATCTTCTCTTCACCTTTGATTGTGCGCTTTTCGATTGCTTGAATCTGTGCTGCTCCGTGATGTGGATAGACAACTGTTTCGCCAACTTTAAATGTCATGGGAGGAAAAGGCCTTTCGATAGGGAGCAATAATACCAGCATTTTGCGACCCATTTCACCCCCATGTATTAGTGGTTATTTTTGAGGATATTCACCCATATCTATAACCTGTAGCCATGGCAATCTCAATAAGAAAATTACTTGTATTAGCTCTCATCACAACTTCATTGACTGGCTGTGGTTCTGGACGAACTGCAGAAACTCGAATGATTAAACAGGTTACAGATGGTGTTGAAGGGCAAAGTAATGAGGTCAGATTGCGTAATGTTTTAATTGTTAAAGATGAAATGGCACAAGGCATTTTAATCGGCACTTTAGTCAATTGGTCTGATGAGGCAGATGTATTAACTGGGATTACAATCAATGATCAAGCGGTGACGCTTTCAGCAAGCAGCTTTAATTTGGCAAAAAATAAACCAGTTATCTTTGCAGGTCCATCAGCAAATGCTGATGCTTTCATTCCACAAATAACTAATGCAATTGGTGAAAGAGTTGATATCACCTTCAGTTTTGCCAAGGCCTCACCGGTAAAACTTAATGCTTTAATTGTGCAAAATGATGGAATTTATTCAGATCTACTTCGTTATAAGCCCGCTACTGCAACCTCTTAGTTTTCGAACTTATAACCTAAGCCTCGAATTGTTTGAATATAAACTGGGTTGGCAGGATCTGATTCAATTTTTGCCCGTAGCCGCTTTACATGCACATCTAGCGTCTTAGTATCACCAAAGTAATCTGAGCCCCATACCCGGTCAATTAACTGCGTGCGGGTGAGCACTCGGCCACTATTTCTTACCAAAAACTCTAACAACTCAAACTCTTTTAATGGCAGCGCGACAAGTTGATCATTAATAGAAACTTGATGACGCTCAACATCAATTTTCACTGGACCTGCGCCAATTACAGCAGTGGGGCTTGCCTCTGGTTCACTTTGTCTGCGCAGCACCGCTCTTATCCGCGCCACTAACTCGGCCTTTGAATAAGGCTTAGTGACATAATCATCTGCACCTAATTCAAGACCGACCACCTTATCTACCTCAGTATCTTTGGCGGTTAACATAATTATGGGCACCGCAGATCTACTACGAAGTTGTTTACAAACTTCAGTTCCTGAAAGTCCAGGAAGCATTAAATCAAGCAGCACAAGATCAGCTCCGGTCTTATCAAAGGCTGCAATTGCGCCATCCCCAGTATCTGCCACCGTGACATCAAAGCCCTCTTTACCTAAAACATATGAGAGTGCGTCAGAAAATGACGCTTCATCTTCCACAACCAAAATTTTTGTCACTTATTTCCCCTCAACCTGAGTTTGATTCATTGATGCTGATTCACTCATCAAGGGAAAACGTAGGGTGAAGGTGCTGCCTGCACCCTCAACAGACCAAAGTGAGACATCACCACCATGATTTGTGGCGATATGTTTCACAATTGAAAGTCCCAATCCAGTACCACCAGTTAGGCGCGAACGCGCTGGATCAACTCGATAAAAACGTTCAAAGATTCGCTCTAAATCTTTTTCAGGAATACCAATTCCTTGATCTGAAACCGCCACCTCAGCCAATCCATTTGAAACCTTTAATGTGATTGCAACTCTGGTGCTATCTGGGCTGTAATTGATCGCATTTTCAATTAGATTATGAATTGCCATGGTGATTTGATTACGATCACCAATAGTCTTGGCATCCACACCTGTCTCAGCAAGTAAGGTGATTTTTCTTTTTTCTGCATTTAATCTAGATTGTTCAACCGCTTCGCCAATGACCTGTGATAACTCAACAGCTTTACCATTTTTCAATGGATCATCATCTTGTAATCGAGACAAGTTTATGATTTCCTGCACCAGATCAGATAATCGCTTCGCCTCCGCCTGCATTCGACCGGCAAATCTTGCTACCGCCTCTGGATCATTTGAAGCCTCTAATACCGCCTCACTTAATATCGAAAGTGCACCAATTGGTGTTTTAAGTTCATGTGAAATATTGGCAACAAAATCTCGCCTAATAAAATCAAGCCGGCGCATCTCACTATCATCAAAAATTAATATGGCGATTAACCCAGCGTCGCCAATAGTTGAAACCCGCACCAACAAATCATGGGTGCCAGCACCAACTGGACCTCTAGGTAGTGTCATGGTGGCATCTTGTGGGGCGCCAGATCTGCGAACCGCCCTGACTAAATTACTTAACTCTTTATTTTGAATTCTTTCATCTTTTATTAAATTTAAATTACTTACCTTCTCTGAGTAGTAAATAACCTGATCACTTGCTGTCACCACAATTGATTCAGCATCTATTGCTTGTAGTAAGTCAAAACTTTGAGTGGATAGATCATTTTGGGGTTTGGTGTTTGAGTTTGCTACCTCTTGCCTATTTTTAAATCCCCAGATCACCCTCTAATGGTAGGAGCAGGGGGGTGGTTTGGATAACCAAATGTTGGTCAGATGGGTATCAAATCCATTTTTTTACCATTTATTAAAGAGTTGTTCACCCACCTCCCCGCACAAGTGGGTATTTGCTATTACCTTTAGCCAATGCGTGAGCAATTTCAAGAAGAGTTAGCTGCAGTCACCACCACCTTAGTTGAGATGGCTGGGCTGGTGAAGGTGGCGATGAATAATGCCACTACAGCGCTTTTGACCGCAGATTTGAGCTTGGCTGAAAAAGTAATTGCGGATGACCTAATTATAGATGAGACCCAACATGAGTTGGATGCTAGAACTATTAATTTAATTGCCAGACAAAGCCCGGTAGCGACAGATCTAAGAACTCTAGTCACCTCACTTCGCATGAGCGCCGATCTAGAGCGTATGGGAGATCTTGCCCACCACATCGCCAAATCTGCTCGGATGCGCTATCCCGCAACCGCTGTGCCACCTGAGTTGTCATTAACTATTGAGGAGATGGGCCGAGTTTGCGGAAATATTATTGACAAAATGAGTCTGGTTCTAAAAAACCGAGACACTGACCTGGCACTTGAACTTGAAAAAGATGATGATGAGATTGATTTGCTGCATCGAAAGATTATTACCACCCTGCTAGATCCAAATTGGCAACATGGTATTGAAACTGCGATTGATATGACCTTACTAGGTAGGTATTACGAGCGATGTGCCGATCACGCCGTATCTATTGCCCGCAGAGTTTACTTCTTAGTTACTGGTAAATATGCAAATGAGAGAGCTTAACTCTTACCCTGATTAGCAACCGCTTCAATTGCAGCTTTAGCAGCCTGCGGGTCTAAATAACGACCACCCTTTGTAATTGGTTCAAACTCTTTATCAAACTCATAGTAAAGCGGAATGCCAGTTGGGATATTAACCTTTGCAATATCAGCATCTGAAATACAATCAATGTGTTTAACGATTGCTCGCAGTGAGTTACCGTGAGCGGTAATTAAGACCGTCTTACCCGCCAACATATCCTTACTAACCTCACCAGTTAGATATGGAATAGCACGTGCTACCACATCCTTTAAGCACTCTGTTTTGGGAAGCAGCTCACCTAACTCTGCATACTTTGGATCATTTATTTGTGAGTACTGATCATTATCTGCAATTGCAGGAGGAGGGGTGTCAAAGGATCGTCTCCATAGATCAAACTGTGATTGTCCGTAGGTAGCAAGTGTTTGTGCCTTGTCCTTTCCTTGCAGAGCGCCGTAATGTCGCTCATTGAATCGCCAGGATCTATGTGTTGGTATTCCTGTTTTACCACACTTACTTAAAGTGATATCTGCAGTATTTATCGCTCTCTTTAAGAGGGAGGTGTGTAATACATCAGGCAGTAAATTTGCCTGCATTAGTAATTGACCAGCTCTAGCAGCCTCTACCTTTCCCTTTTCAGATAGATCAACATCAACCCAGCCGGTGAAGAGATTTTTAGCATTCCAGGCACTCTCACCGTGACGCAATAAAATTAACTTATAACTCATAGTTATTATCCTTTCACAAGTGATTAAATAAAATGCTCAAAAGCTTTTAGATTAGCCAAGGACTCACCCCGAGATACCCGCCAAGCCCACTCACGACGGATGGCGGAGGAAAATCCCAACTCAAGTAATGGATTAAAGGATGAGTCGGCATACTGCAATACCGCGCCCAGTATTCGATCTATCTCTCGCTCATTAACCGCATCAAGGGGTAATCTGCCCACCAGATAAATATCACCTAACTCATTTACTGCAAATGCAATTGAATACATTGAGGCATTTTTATTTAGTAAATACTCAAAGACTGCTGCCTTATTCTCGTCCGGCTTTCTAATAACAAACGCGTTAATACTCAAAGAGTGATCACCAATTATGAGAGCACAATGGGTTTGCTGCTTAGCCTCACCTGGCAAGGTAATTAAATAGGTATTTTCATCCTTTTGTTCATAATCTAAATCATGTGATGATAAGAAATCATCGATTACTGCATTTGGATCAAGCATCTGATAAGTACTTAGATACCCATAAAGTTGGCTTGATTATTAAAATCTGCGTTTATTGAGCGCAGCTCTTCAAATGTGCCCTGGTTAATAATCTTGCCTTTATCAATGTAATAAATCATGTCTGCACTCCTTACCACCGATAGGCGGTGGGCAATAAAGATAACTGTGCATTCACCAGTTAATTTCAAAATAGATTCTGAAACTCGATTTTCAGTCTCAGCATCTAGTGCGCTCGTTGCTTCATCAAAAATAACAATTTTCGGCTTTGTTAATAGCGCTCTGGCAATACCAAGTCTTTGACGTTGGCCACCACTCAAGTTCTTGCCTGCATCACTAATTCGATAGGAAAGCTGCCCATCTAAACCTTTAACAAATTCAGATAGATCAGCCAAATCCAACGCCTGCCAAACTAGATCATCTGGCACAGAGTCTGGGTTAAACCCTAAGCAAATGTTCTCTTTGACTGTTGAGTTTTCAATAAATACATCTTGCGGAACGTAACCTATTGAACCTGGCCACTTTTTAATCGCACCAACGGGTGCAAGACCAGAGATTGATATTGACCCAGAAGAAGGCGCCAATAAGCCTAAAATTAAGTCCACTAAGGTGCTCTTGCCGCCACCTGATGGTCCAACAAAGGCAATGAATTTACCTTCGCTAATCTCTAGTGAAACATCCTGGATTGTGGCATTAATGGCATCTGTGTAGGTAAATTTAAGATTTTGTAAATTCAATTTCGGTGAGAAATCCTTATGGTTTGTCGTGATTAAAGTTTCAGTTTTCTCTAACTCTTTGACACCGTTTAGCTCATCAATTAACTCAAATGTTGGCTTAGCTCCAGACAAGCTTGCCTTCACCGTAATTACATTTTGCTGTAGTCGAATTATTGCAGGTGCAATTCTTGTGCTTGCCGCTAGGAATACTGATATAACCGCAATAGCTCTGTTTGAGTCAAATAAATAAAATTGAATTCCTGCAACTACAGCAATTCCTAGGATGACTGAAATCTCAATTGTGTATTTACTAATATTGGGTAGAAACTTAATTTCAGCATCGTAGCCAGCTAATTTCATCTTAGTTTTGCGAATTTCATTTACATAGAATTCTCTACCACCCTTAATGAAAAGATCTCTAAAGGAGTTTATGCCTTCTGATACTTTTTGACTAAAGTAAATGCTTTCATAGGTGAATTTACTATTTAATGTCGCTACCCTTTTATGAAGTAAGAAATACAATAAAAATCCAATTCCTGTGAAAACAATGAATGTGCTAATTGAGGTGACTGGATCCACAAGCATCAAACCAATCAAAATCACTAAAAGCAGCACTAAGTCTGAGGCTATAACCACCAAATTTGTCACTGCACCGCCAACTAATCTTTCTACTCCACTAGTAACGTTGTAAATTTGGTGCTGAATAGATTTGCTAAAGATTTTTTCCACATGTCGATTTAGCATTTTTGATACCAGGGAGCTAGAAATCTGAGCATTTCGAATACTCATATATCTAAGAGTTCTTCTTAAGAAATACACCGAGAGAATCGTCTTTATGATGAAGAAAAAAATCGCGGTAACCCCAAGTATGATCATTAAGTTCCGCTGTGGTAACCCATCTAGATTAACTATCTCAAGGAATCTAGAGACTTGATCACCTGCTGTTAACCCTTGTAAGCCACGAATCAAAATCGCAGAGGTTATGCCAATAAGTGCGACTCCAAATAAATCTAGAAAAGCCAGAAAAGTATTAATTATTAATACAAAGACCAGTTTAAAACGATCTTTTTTTTCTAGGAGTAGTAAAACTCTTTTAATCTCTGTAAATTTAAATAGAGAAGGATTAACGAAAACCATACGAGGACTATACCCAATAAACCATAGCGATATTTTGCTTATGAATTAAGGTATGTAACTCTTACTGATTTCTAAGTATTTTGAACTTTTCTTGGTTCATATCCTTACCAAGTGCCCAGTCATAAACATCTAGAGTTTTTCTGGCAGTCATCTCCCAACCAAAGTGGCTGGCATGTCCTACTGCGCCCATTGATAAGAGCAATCTTCGTTGTGGTTCAGCGATTAATCTTGAGATAACAGCAGACCAAGCCTTTGGATCATGTCCATCAACTAAAGAGCCAGAGATTCCATCTGAGACAGCTGTTCGAAGTCCACCAATAGCAGTTGCAACAACTGGTGTGCCACAAGCTTGTGCTTCAAGTGCTACTAAGCCAAATGATTCAGAGTAACTTGGCACGCAAACTAAATCACTTGCGCGATACCAATCAGGAAGAACTGTGCGTGATACTGGATCAATGAAATGTGTAACATCTTCAACCTTTAAAAACTTTGCAAGTGATTTAAGATTTTCTAACTCATTAACGCCGCTTCCAGAGGCCCCACCCATAATTACAACTGCAAGCTTTGCTCGTAGGTATGGTGAGTGAGCAACCATTTCAGCTGCAGCTTTTATCAATACATCAGGACCCTTATGAGGTTGGATTCGACCTACAAATGTAAGCAGGGTGGCGTCCGGTGCAATATTTAATCGCTCACGTGCTGCCCCTTTGCCGTCCGCTGGTGAAAAACTTTGCAGATCAACACCAGGGGCAACAACAAATACTCGATCAGGGCAGGCATCATAGAGTGAAACTAAAGATGCAGCTTCAGCATCTGTATTTGCAATTAGACCAGTTGCTGCCTTTACTACTTGCTCTTCACCTATTGCTCTAATTTGAGGCTCTGGTTTTTCACCATCTGCTAAATTTAAATTCTTAACCTTGGCAGTTGTATGCATAGTGTGAATTAATGGAGTTCCGGTTGCCTCACTTACTACCCAACCTAATTGTCCTGAGATCCAGTAATGAGAGTGAAGAAGTGAGTAATAATCTTTAGGTAATTGTTTTTGGTAATTCATAAAAGCACTTGTTAGCGCTCCTAATTGGCTGGGCAATGCCTCTTTAGATAAACCTTCAAAAGGTCCTGCAACTAGATGCTTAACATTGACCCCATCTGCAATCTCAATACTCTCCGGCAGATTTGGTTTATTTGCTCTTGTAAAAATCTCTACGCTAACTCCTGCTTGGGCCATCTTCTTGGCTGTCTCCACGACATAAACATTCATGCCACCGGCGTCCCCTGTTCCCGCTTGATCAAGGGGTGAGGTGTGAACCATCAAGGTAGCAATCTTTGAAGTGCGTGGGGATTTCATACCACTAAGTCTAACTCAATTAAAAACCCAATTACCCATGGAATACATCCATGGAATCATTCGAAATTCTGAATACAACTGGCCTGCCTAAATACAACTTACTCTTAAATCGGACATAAGCCTTTTCATTCTCTTTTATATCGACCGTAAAGGTATGAGAACCCAATGAATTCATAATAAAAGACTCCTTTGCTAACCAATTTGTCATATTTAAGGAAATGTTCGGAGTAATTTTCATTTTTCCCGAGGTTGGATTTGTGAAGACAAATTCATATTTTGCAGGGCCTCTTAGGCAATGTTGAACTGTATAAAACCTTGGAATTAATCCACTGTTTCCCAATGGTTGAACTTCTCCTCTAACTAATGCCACTGCATCAAGATTTCCGTGGACATAACCTTTGACGCCTAGATTTTGGTACTCGTAGCCGCAATAGCCCCGCTCGGCCAAGAAACTTCCCGCCATATCTGTTTTGTCATAGATAGGTGGATGAAAAACTGAAAATGTTGCAGCCTCTTTGATCTCACCAGTCATTAATTCACTGAGCTTTATGGTTTTACGGCCAATGTTTTCAACTGTAACACTTCTACTTCCTAGTAAATTTCCTGTGGAGCTAAAGAAATAAAAGTTGACCACATAAGGCTTAGATTCATTGTTATCACCCATAATTAAGCCTGAAACATTTAGCAACTCAAACTCAGTATGCCAATCGTTACCTTTTTTAATTGGAAATAAATCACTTATTACAGCAGTCTTTTCGGTGGGTATTTTAGTTAAATTCTTATTGATAAACATAAATAATTTTGCTCGTCGCTTGATCTTGGTGGCTTTGATTATTACATCTGTCATGCTTTCACCAATTTTTCAATCCAAGATGTCTTTATTTTACCTTGGATGCCTCTCCGGTCGCCATGTAGCACCAGGCTGGCAGGCGGATGGGTATGTTCAAGACTGAGCATTTTTCCAGATTTTGCTATTCCTAACCCAAATGGGATTCCTGCAATGTTCGAAGAATAAAAAATCGGCAAATCGGTGGGTTTAAAACTATAAACATCTAAAGGGATTGTAGTTAGTGAATTGGTACTAATTAGTGAGTCTGCAATAAAACTCTTGTCATAACTGTTAAACATAGATATTTTGCCAGATTCAATTTTTGCATCACTGGTTACATTCAATACAAGTAGATTATTTATGACCTCTCCAAACTGTATGAATGGGTGAAACGTTAAAAGGCTAGCTTTTGGTGGTAGTGGTTCAATATCTGCCTGATAACTTACTTGAGTAAATTGATTATAGAAACCAGCTGTATTTCGCCAGGCTGGAATCTCGCTATACCAAACTTTTTTTGATGGCAGCGAGTTAAGTTGAGAATCTAGTGGTTTCAAAGAAGGATAAATTAGTGCTAGTCCTGTGGCTAAGCATTCCTTATCCACATCTGCCGTAGTTATTCTAGCTTCGTCGCCTACTCGCATCTCCATCAGTTTTTTAGAATTCCAAGTTTTCCCATTGCTCCAGAGCAAATAGATTTGAACAGGCTTATGAATTCGATTTTCCCAATTATTGGGGCCTTCATAAATTAAATCACAAAAACCCTCAAGGTTTGGTGTTTTCATTAATGGAAAAAACATTATTGGTCCCATCCGGGCTTAACCCAAATTTGATTTTCTCTGAGCTCAATTTTATCAATAGAAATCAATTTTACGAAACCAAGTTTCGTTAACATCCCCTGAACTTCAATATTTTGATCCTTATTTTTCTCATCGATTTCAATCAAGATAGATTTAGAATTACCAAAAGTTTTCAGGCCACCTTGAAGTACTTTACTTTCTAAACCATCAACATCAATTTTAATATGTTCTGGATTTGGTATGTGAAAAATCTCAACTAATGCGTCTAGCGACAGTGCCAGTTGCGAGGAAATTTTAAAGTTAAGCATTTCAGTGCCATCTTGCGATTTATTACTTCCGGAGGAATTATGGGCACCACCCCAGATGTTATCGCCCTCCTGCATGTAGAAATTTTCAATTTGATTTTCATTCGATAAGGACAAGGGGACAATTGTTATTTCGTCCTGCAAATTGTTTGTTTGCACGTTTCGAAACAATAGCTCTAAATTCAAAAACGAGGGCTCAAAGGACATTACTTTGCAATCTCTTACCGCTGCTGCATAAATTGAGTACATACCAACATTTGATCCAATGTCGTAAATTACCGATTTAGTTTTGATTTTGTTCAGCCATGCTATTGTCTCTGGTTCTTTTGTTAATAAAGTTTTTGCCCTATAAAAAGCAAGCCAATTTGGTATATGGAAATATAGATACTTATTGTTAATCTTACTTTTATATGTAACATCCCAAATTTTTTGCAGTCCTAAAGAAGTGGCAAATCTTCCTCTTGGCAACTTTGTAATAAAAAAATTGGTAAACACTAATAATTCAGCGAATACATTTTTGTAAACTTCATAAAGCCTACTTTTCATGCTTTATGTTTCATGACTGAACTTATTTGCATTCTTTAATATTACATTATCAAGCATCTAGAGTAGAATCACCTTAATAACTACAGATTCGAGGAGAATTGAACCTTAGAGACATTATGAGCCTCGTCCCAACTAGTGTTTCTGTTATTTCTTGCCGCGAAGAAAGCTCGATTTATGGTTGCACTATCTCCTCGCTGGTCAGTGTTAATGTTCAAGAAGAAAGTCCTGAAATTGTTTTTGTGCTCAAAAAGCAATCACTTGTGGGAGATAAAATCAGAGCGAATAATTTTTTTACTATAAACGTTTTGTCTGTCGGTCAGGATGGGGTAGCACATAAATATAGTACAGAGAGATTACCTGATAATATTTTGGATTCCAATTGGATCGTTGATGGTAATTTTGCAGCAATATTAAACTCTAGAATTACTATGAATTGTAAGCTTCTTAAGATTTATGATAACCATGCAGCTAATATTTTCGTTGGTCAAGTAGTTAAGTACTTTGGTGATCATAGTAAGCCATCTTTGATTTACGATGCTAGAAGGTATGGAAGATTTCAATCCAATTAATCTAGTGATGGAACTACACGTCCAACTTCATGCTCTCCGCCATAAATCTTCACACTCTCATCCGGCATCGCAACGCCCCACCTCTTAAAGATTTCCATAATGATTGGCGCAACTGGTCGCCAAGAGCCATCAATTATCTTTATTGCAATCACTCTCCCATCACTTAACGCACACACCTGCACACCCTCTGCCCCCTCCTTCATAAACAATCCAGGTACAGCTCGCATCATACGAGTTGTTAATCGGCCATCTCCGGCAACTAACTCTGGGTATTTCATGCAAACTGAAAATATCTGCTGATAAGGATCTTCTTTGGATTTAACTAAATTTGAAATAGCTTTTGCTAATCCGATTAATGAGATTGCAAATAAAGGCGCCCCGCAGCCATCAACACTTGTTGCACTCACCTTTTCACCAGATAGCTCTTCGATCTCATTTTTAATTGCAACCTGCAATGGGTGATCTAGATCTAGGTAGGTCTTCATATCCCAGCCATTTTGCTGACAGGTCATAAGTATTCCAGCATGTTTGCCACTGCAGTTTTGGGCTAACTGGCTTGGCGCTTTATCACCCCAAGTGATTTTCTCTTTCTCACCTAGTGGCTTATCAACAGCGTTTTTAAGTTGTGAGGTTGAAAGTCCTCGGGATGTGAGCATCTTGGTTACTAAATCAATATGTGATTGGGAGCCAGAGTGGCTGGCGCAAATGATTGCTAACTCATTTTCTTCCACTTTAAGTCCAGCCTTAAGCATTGCAGCTGCTTGTAAGGATTTGATGGCACTGCGTGGATAGATTGGTAGATCAGGTGAGCCTTTTGATAAATAGGTTGAACCATCTGCATTTAAAACTATTAAGTGGCCTAGGTGGAGGGACTCAACTAAATCACCACGTGACACTTTTGCTAAAACCTCGCCAGCAAATTTCTCGTTAATTTTCTGATTGTCTTTCAAGTGAGGACCAAAGATGTGCTTGCAATGTTTGACCTTGTGCTGCCATGTCATAGGAGGTGAATAACTCACCTTCAACTAATCCATATAACCTAGAACCAGCGGTAACTATTTTTGCAGATGGGGATGAGTAACCCTGATCCATCTCAAGTTGAATCTTGGCGCCTTTAACAACTCCAACCCAACCTTCAGCAATGCCGGTGTTATGTGCAAGTAAAACTTCAAGCACATTGTTTTCTTTAACCCGCCAAAAACCAACTTCAGAGGCAGCCGGTCTAATAATTTCATCATTTTCATCAATGATCCAAGAGCGGGAGAAGTAATTTAGGAAAGCCCTACCGTCGTGATTAAATGAAACCTCTTGGGCAAATTGAAAACCTGGCACATTTGGATACTCACCACGTCCTTTTCCACGCCAAGTGCCAATTAACCAGGCAAGTGGCATTAAATCTGGATGCAGATTATCTGGGATAGTAAATGCCATTATTTTTTATCTGCCTTTAATGTTTTCTTAAGCCCAGTTACACCCTTATAAATTAAAAAGATTGAAAAGGTGAGCGAAGCAACTATTAACAAAATAGTGGTCAAAATTTCCATAGACTCAGTATACATTCAATAAATAAGGAAATTAACAAATGTTCATAGTTCACTACACATTTACATAAGTATTTTACTGCCATTAAATTTGTGAAAAATCACATTGATAAATCCCAATTTATCAAATAGCACAAGGTGCATAAGAACGAGAATAAATCCTCGCTAGCATACTTCTAGTACCACCGAAATCCTGTAGGCTATTCTTACTATGAAAATCCTAGTTACTGGCGCAGCTGGATTTATTGGAAGTGCGTTAGCTCAAAGATTAGTAGGCGCTGGCCATCAAGTTACTGCGATTGATAATTTCTCTGATTACTACGATGTAAATTTAAAAAAATTAAGAATCAAATCTCTACTTGAGCCGGTTGGTTTGCAGGTTACTAATTTAGATATTTCTAAGCCAAATGAAGTCGCAACTTTGATTGATTCAATAAAACCCGATGTAGTAATAAACCTGGCAGCTCAAGCTGGGGTTAGATTAGGACTGAGTGAAACCTATAAGTATGTTGAAAGTAATTTAATTGGATTTAGCAATGTCTTAATTGCAACAATAGAGAACAAGGTACCATTTTTTTTATATGCATCCTCATCAAGTGTTTATGGTGATAAAGCTTCGATTCCTTATAAAGAGTCTGAAACAAACTTACATCCAAATAGTTTTTATGGTGCCACCAAGTTGGCTAATGAACTCTTAACGCCAACATTGGTTAGAAACAGTTCTACGGCCGCGAGGGGACTTAGATTTTTTACCGTATACGGTCCTTGGGGTAGACCAGATATGGCTTACTTTCGAATGATCTCCAATGTAGTTTCAGAATCTGAGTTTAGTTTTTATGGTGATGGATCTATAGAGCGCGACTTTACTTATATTCAAGATTCTGTTGATTCAATTATTGCTCTAACGGATGAATTAAAATCAAGAAAACCTGGTTACTCTGATTTAGTAAATGTTGGAGGAGGAAGACCACTATCTATGAATTACCTGATGGAAACTGTTAGCTCACTAGCTAACAAGAAGGTTTCATTTAAGAGAGTGGATGGTAATTTAAGTGATGCAGTTAAAACTATGTCTGATTCAACATATATACAAAAAATAAGTGGTACTAAGCCAAATACTAAGCTTGAAGAGGGATTGGCGAAAACATTTGAATGGGCCACCCAGAGTGAAATTTCTATAAACTTAGATAAATGGGTAAATTCAGTAAAATAAAAGATAAAAATATTTAAAGGTTTTTATGGCTGAATTAATTGTAAGAATTCAATCTGTAATTTGTTTTAAATCTACTAAGGTAATTTGTACAGAAAATTAGATTATTACTACTTCAAAACAATAAATTCTTGTGAGGCGCTAACTCCCTCACAGATTAAGGTGGCATCGACTGGCACGTTCCGCTTAATAACAGCTAGTGCAATTGGTCCTAACTCATAGTGGCGGGCAACTGTGGCTATAAAGCCCACCTCTTTATCCTCTAAAAATACCTTTGCGCCATTCTCTGGCATAGCAACCATTGAGCCATCTAAGTGAAGCCTTACTAACTTTCTTGGCGGCTGTCCTAAGTTAAATGCCTTTGCCACAGTTTCTTGGCCTCTATAGCAACCTTTATTCATATGTACTGCCTTATTTATAAAACCTAACTCATTTGGAATTGATTTATGATCTGTTTCAAATAACAATCTAGCTCTACCTTGCGATACACGCTCTGCCTCCAGCGCCCACATTCCAACTTGGGTATGAGATTTACTAAATGCTTCCGTTGTTTCCTTTAACTCAACCCTTGGAACAAGTGCGTATGGGCCACCTAGTAAATCTGATTTACCTGGTGCTCGTAACACTGCGTAATCATTTGATTGATCTTTGACATCAACCTCTAACATAAATTTCATCTTGTTTAAATAATCTAAAATCTCATTTGTTCGAGATTTTTCTGTGTGTAACCAGGTGGTATTGCCATCATCAACTAGCAACAATTGATCAATCACATGCCCCTGCACATCAAGTATTAAAGCTTCAACCCACTTACCAGCCTCTAACTTTTCAAGGTGTTGAGTAGTTAATGAATGTAGCCAGGTAAGGCGATCCTTACCTGAAATTGAAATTATTCCCCGGTGTGATAGATCTGCCCAAGCATTTCCTGCTTCTAATGCTTTTTGCTCCTGATTTGGCTCACCAAAGTGCCAAATAGCACCTTTATCTGGACCTGACTCAACTAATACAGCTGTCATTACTTACCTGATTTATTTGCGCATTTACTACATAATCCATAAACAGCAAAGTGTGTTACATCTGTCTTAAATCCATAATCATCCGCCAAGGTGTTAACAAAATTTGCAGCAGTTTCAATTGGGGCATCCCCAATCCCTTCACACTCTGAACACACAAGATGCAGGTGGGTTAACTCTTCCGCTGCATGATAGGTCGCACCACCATGACCTAAATGAGTGTGGAGTACTAAGCCAACATTTTCTAATGTTTCAAGGTTTCGATAAACAGTTGAAAGATTAATCCCAGGATGGGTTGCACGAACTTTTTCGGCTACCTCCTCCGGTGTGGCATGGCCAAGCTGTCTAACTGCTTGCAGCACTAACTCACGTTGTGGAGTTAAGCGAAGCCCTTTTTCCCGCAGCTCATTTGGTTTAGCCATGGGATAAGTCTAACTGGCTCTCTAGCACTACCTAATTTCTTGAAGTTATGCGAGATTTAGCACGCAAAAGGATTAAGTAGAACTGGCAACCTAAGCAAAAACCAAAGGCCGCATTTAAAAAGGCTGCGCCTAGCGCAAAGCTAGTTGCAATTAGAAAGAGGGTTGTGTTGCCAGTTAAGCCTCCCAGTAATGCGGTTGCAGCAAAGAGTGCGCCAACTAATTGGGCAAATCTTGGGGCTGCCTCATTCTCACTTGGTACTGGCCCTGAAAGCCGTGGCTGAATTAAATTGCGATAGATAAAACCATATAGGGATCTGCGAAGTCCAAATAAGACAGCTGATAAAAAGACTGCAAATTGAAATCCAATAATTAAGTTAGATTCTGTCACCAGTGCTGCTGATAAAACCACAGTTGTGATTGCTGCGGTATATCTTGGGCCTCTGGCATCGATTAATCGTTCAGGCTTTACTTGAGTTGTGTTTGCCACTTTTCTCTCTCCTTTGTTAGATAAATAGAATTAATTTTGTAAAGCTAAGAAATTAACTATTTATCCAACACATGCAACCTTTAGCGCGGGCAAAATCGATTACGCGCCGCTTTGTGAAGTAAACAGGTTGTACGTAGAACATGATGTGAATTTTACGATATTTACTAGATTACTTCTTGCAAAGCATTTGCACAAAAGCCTTAGATAGCTTTGATTGCCTTGATAAGTTGATCACGTTTTGGCGCACCCTTTGCCCTGGCAATCTCAAACCCCTTGCTGTCTAAAAATAGGGTGGTTGGAGTAGAGCGAATATCAACTCTTCTAACCAAATCAAGATTGGATTCAGCATCAACTTCAACATAGGTGATGTCCTTAGAATCCTTAACTACATCTTTAACAATTGCTTTTGCAGTTCGGCACTCAGAGCAGAAGGTGGTAGAAAATTGCAGAATGGTAAGACGGCTGCCATATATTCCACCGAACTCACCCTCTGAAATTTTCAACTTTGATCCTTTTTTAATAACGCCCTTTTTTGCGCGCATAATTAGCCCAATTACTGAAGTTATGGAGATCAGTAAAAGTAGTGGCAGCAAACTTTCCATAGCGGTATTCTTGCACTCTTATGGCACGTCTACTTCTTCTGACAAACTCAAGCGGTGCTAGCGCTGATGTGATGCCGGCACTTGCCTTGTTGCAGCATGATGTGAAGATCTTGCCAATTGAGGCCTCAGTATTAGTTGAACCTCCAGTAGTTGATTGCCTACTAATTGATGCCCGTCGTGATCTGCCAGCAGCTAAATCATTTACCAAGTTAATTACCTCAACTGGAGTTGAGGTGCCAATCATGGTTATTACAACGGAGGGCGGCCTATCTGCAATAAACGCGGATTGGGGCATTGATGATGTAATTCTTGATACCGCAGGTCCTGCCGAAGTTGATGCACGAATTCGGATTGTGATTGGCCAATCTGCAATTGCGCAATTAGCCAGTAATCCATCCTCTGGTGAGATACGAAGTGGTGAGGTAATAATTGATGAGTCCTCATACACCGCCAAGATAAAGGGACGTGTACTTGATCTGACCTTTAAAGAGTTTGAATTGCTTAAGTACTTAGCCCAACACCCAGGCAGAGTATTCACAAGATCTCAATTACTGCAAGAGATCTGGGGATATGACTATTTTGGTGGAACTAGAACTGTTGATGTTCATATCAGACGTCTTCGTTCAAAGTTAGGTCCAGAGTTTGAGGCAATTATTGGCACGGTGCGTAATGTTGGCTACCGCTTTTCAGTACAGAATAATCAAACAACAGCTGATATTAATTAATACCCCTTGCAACACTTAAATCACCTATCTAAATCACAACAGGAAAGTGCTTTGGCTTTGATTAAAGCTGCTCATGATTTTGATGGAACACCTCCTATTGCAGAGCATGTATTACTTCACCTTCGCCATGGTGGTGATAAATCAGATTCACACATAGTTTTTGAAAGTAGCAATCAAGTAATCGCATACGCCCACCTTGATACAACTGATCTAGTGGCAGGTCCTAGTGTTGAAGCGGTTGTCCATCCAAACCATAGAGGCAAAGGATTGGGAGCTTTGATATTAAAGGAGGCAATTAAAGTATGTGGTGATAAAACTCGAATCTGGTCACATGGTGACTTACCCGCAGCAAAGGCGATTGCTACATCTTTAAATCTTGAACGTCTTTGGTCAAATCTTTTAATGAGTAAATCACTAGGTGAAATACAGCCAGTAACTTCCAAATACCCCATCCGCACATTCATTCCAGATCTTGATAATCAAGCATTTCTATCACTAAACAATAAAGTCTTTTCTAATTACCCTGATCAAGGTGGGTGGAGTGGGGATGATTTAAAGGTAAGGCTTAATGAGGCTTGGTTTGAAAAAGAGGGATTTTTTGTAGCAGAGGCTAAGGGTGAATTAATTGGATTTTGTTGGACCAAAATACATGGAGCTCACACCCATTCACACAGTGGTGGCGATGAAGATCATGGCCATGACGCACTCGGTGAGATCTATGTTTTAGCCGTCAACCCAGATTACAAAGGGCAGGGTATTGGTCGGGATTTAACAATTACTGGACTTAATTACTTAAAGTATCAAGGGCTAAACAATGTGATGTTATATGTTGGGGTTGAAAATAAACCTGCATTTAATCTTTATAAATCACTTGGCTTTAATGAGTTTGGCAGTGATGTTATGTATAGGGTTAAAAGTTAAGTTATAAATCTTCAGTAAAGGTAATTAGGCACTCAATATAACTATCGCCTTGGATTCCTAAGTTTTGGGCATCAGGAGGTGCTGTCACAGGTTCAATGCAAATACCATCTTCGTCCTGGCTATAAACCATCCAGTAAGGCGTATCGCACTCCATTGTTAATCTGGCAGCTCCCGGCCAAATAATCTCAGGAACTCCTTTAATCTCTATAAATGTGTCATCCCATGGTGGTTGGGTTGGCGTGATGATTTCACCAGTTGGCAGGTAATCATCACCTCTTTTAAACATCTTATTAGCTGCAAATAAAAGCTCGGCTGAATCTCCCTTACCAATCTCACGGGCAAACCATGGATGAAAACCTAGTGTTACCGGCAGATCACAACCATTTGCTTCGTAATCAAGTGACCAGCGAATTGCATTATCTAAGATCTCATAACTTTGCGTAACAGTTGCGCCATTAAAGGGTGATGGCAGCTCTAAGAATTGCCGGCCACCGCCAATATCCTCCCAAGAGGATTGAGCGCCGTATCCAATTAATGCATGTGGCGGATCAAAGTTATTTGGTAATTGATGTTTATTTCCCTTTGAATCTTTAATGATTCCATCTTTAATTCTTCCGGCAAAGGGCGCCATTGAAAACCAACCCCAGGTTAAATCCTGTCCCCGAAAAGGAACTGTAAACTGCATATCTCGCCACTGCACAGATGCAAGACGTGCTCCTTGATCTAAATCAATTGCTATTGAGATTTGATCTCCATCAATATTTAACACTTACTCAATCTCCTTTAATGTTGGTGGATTAGCGCCACTTCTAGAAACAGTTATAGCAGCAGCCTTTGCAGCCCGTTTGAGCATCATTTCTAATCTCACCCCACTCAAAGTATCCAGACCATCTTTCACAATTGCCTCAATTAAAATAGCACCTACTGTGTCACCAGCCCCTACTGTGTCAGCAACTGCAACCTTTATGGCATCAACACTTACCTTTTCACCTACTCGATAACCTACTAACCCTTTATCACCAGATGTAACCACAATCAGTGATGGCCCCTTTGCAAGCCAATTATCAACAACCTGCTCAATTTCAAGAGATGGGTAAAGCCACCTTATATCTTCATCACTTACCTTTACAGCTGATGAAATAGATACCCATCGCTCAACTTGCTTTACATATTGCTTCCTGTCATCCATAACAGCTGGCCTAATGTTTGGATCAAAAACTATTGGTACACCTTTTGACACAGGTTGCGCCCATTCAAATAACACAGAGGCTCCTGGTTCAATTACTGTGGCTAGGGTTCCGATGTGAAGAAGTGCTGGCTGTTCAGATTGAGGATTTGGTAGCCAATCTAGAGTGAAATCAAAGGTGGCAGTATTTTCAATTACAAACTCATAGGAGGCAGATCCTGTATCACTTAGTGAAACTATTGCTATACATGTTGGCTTATCTGAATACTTTACGTAATCAAGTTTTACACCTGTGCTAACCAATTCATTCTTTGCCATCTGACCATACTTATCAAATGAAATCCCATCAATAAAATGTGTATCAATTCCAATCTTTGCAAGTGCTTTTGCTGTATTGGCTGGTCCACCACCGACAATTGGTTTTCGATCTGAACCATCTGGAATTAAATCAATTAATACTTCACCTGCTACCCAAACTTGACTCATTAAAGCTCTTCACCTTTTCGCGCCAAAAACTCAGTTAAAACTTCAACTGCAAATAAGTGGTCTTCAACTTGAGGTAATCCGCTAATAATTAAAATTCCCCTAAAACCTTCATCTATAATCAAGGGAAGCGCCCCACCATGAACAGCATGTGTTTCATCATGTAAATTGTTTTCTTTATGCCAATCAACTCCACGCTCTTCGGCAGAAACTCTTTCATACATTGTTGAATGCTGCTTTAACTTAACTACGGCAACCTTACGATTTATCCACCAGTCATTTTCAGGTTTTGATCCTTGTAGGGAGGCGTGGAAGACGATCCAATCACCAATTCGAACCTGGATCGCTATTGGAACTTTTCTTTGATTACCTAAAGTAGTTGCAATCTCACCGATTTCAACTGCGTCTGAATTTGTAAGTGAGGGAAGCTTTAAAATTTGCTCTTCATCTAATAATTGCTTGCTGCTAAAACCGCCAGTTGTCATACCCGTTAGCCTATTAGAGATATTACTTGGAGTTAAAGGCAGCGATATCTTTAATAATTTGATCAAGGTTAATTTCAGGTGACCAGCCTAAAACCTGGTTAATCTTTGATATATCAGGCACTCGTCTTTGCATATCTTCAAACCCTTCCGGGTATGCCTTCTCATATGCAATCTTTTCAATAGTAGAAGTAGATCCAGTAATTTCTATGACTTTCTTTGCTAACTCTAAAATTGAGATTTGCTGGTTGTTTCCAACGTTAAAAACTTCACCGATGGCTTTGTCTGAATCCATCACCAAAAGTAGGGCTCTCACAGCATCATCTATATGGCAAAAGCATCTAATTTGATTACCACTGCCATAGACAGAGAGTGGCTCATTCTTCAAAGCAGCACCAACAAATCTTGGAACAACCATTCCATAATGGCCAACCTGACGTGGGCCTACAGTATTAAAGAACCTAACAATACGAATTGGAAGTTTATTCTCTAAGTAATAAAAATATGCAAGGCTTTCATCCACAGCTTTTGCTTCACTATATGACCACCGTGACTTTAGTGGGTGACCAATAATTCGATCATCCTCTTCATTTAACGGCACCTTGTCATTTTTGCCATAAATCTCACTAGTTGAGGCAATTAAAACTGGTTTTCTATATTTATCACAAGCCTCAAGCACAACCTCACTACCTTGAAGATTTGTTTTAAGACTTTCAAGTGGCTTATTAACAATGTTAAATACTCCAAGAGCTGCTGCTAAGTGAACTACGTAGTCACTTTCAGCCACTAACTTACTAACCAAATCTTGATCCAGAATTTCACCGTTGTTTAATTCGATCTTACCCTTGATCTTCTCAAGATTTTTAACTGATCCAGTCGAGAGATTATCTAAAATTATTACTTGATTTCCTCTGGCTATCAAACTTTCTGCAAGGTGAGATCCAATAAATCCAGCACCCCCAGTAATTAAGTATTTCACTACAATGAACTCCTGGACGTTATTATCGGTAAATTACCAATTTTTGACCAATCTAAATAATCATGCGCAGTTGCAATAATTGCTAAATCAAAATTATTGCTAAGTTGAGTTGATTCTTCGCCATTGAACTTCTTTACCAAGTCATCATGCCAGGAAACTTGCGCACCTTTATTTCTTAAGGCGCTAATCAAATTGAAAACTGGCGTTTCACGAACATCTGAAATATTTGGTTTATAGGAAACACCTACTACTAAGATCTTCTTTCCCTCTAAACCATTTAATTTTTTTTCGGCCCTGCTTACAAAGTAGCTAGGCAAATCCCTGTTGATTTGATCGGCCAATTCGATCATCCTAATTGGAGAACCAACTTGCCTAGCCTTATCAGAAAGATATATGGGATCAACAGGAATGCAGTGGCCCCCAACGCCAATGCTTGGGTAAAATTCCATAAAGCCATAAGGCTTAGTTCCCGCAGCTTTCACTACTTGGTTTATATCAATTCCTAAAGCATTGCAGAATATCCCAAATTCATTTATAAAAGATATATTAATAAATCTAAAAGAATTTTCCAGTAATTTTGCAGTCTCTGCTATTTCAACTGATTCGCATTCAATTACTTCGCTTATAAAATTTGAATAGAACTCAATTGCACGCAATTTTGATGACTGCGTTATCCCTGAAACGATCTTAGGAGTGTTTTGTAAACTCCAAACTTTATTGCTTGGATCAACTCTTTCGGGGGAGTAAGCTACTTCGATTTCATTAGCTGGAAAATTCACTAATTCTTCAAGCAAAGGAAGCACCGTATTCCGTGTTGTACCGGTTGCAACCGTAGATTCAATTATTACTAGAGTTTTAGGCTTTAAATATGCTGCGATAGATCTAATCGCCGCAAGCATAGGTTTGAGATCTGGTACACGCTCATTTGAAAGTGGAGTTGGAACACAGACTAATAAAATGTCACATAGGACAATTTTTGAATAATCACTTGTTACTTCTAGGCGTCCATTTTCAGTTAGAGTTTTTAAATCCCCAATATTTATGTCTTCTATTGACGTCTTACCGGAATTTAGTGCTTCAATTTTTGACTTGTCAATATCAATCCCGATAACTGAGATACCCTTCTTGGCAACTTCTATGGCCAACGGTAGGCCCACATAACCTAACCCAATAACTCCCACAGATTTATTCATTATGGTAATTCGTTTTTCGCTCTGGTACCAATCTCAGTATTGTCTGCAATGGCTAATACCTTTGACTTGTAATAAGTAGCGCGCTCTGAGTTACCAGATTTAACATGCAGCAGTCCTAATACAAAATAATTATCAGCATTCCAAGGATCGTTATCCTCGATCATCTCCCTAGTCTTAATTGAACCAGGAATGTCATTGTAACCTTCCTGGTAATATGCTTTTGCATTCAAGTATATTAAGTTTGTTGGGTCTTGCTCAAGAAGTTGGTCTAACAATGTTAAAGATTCTTTTGTAAACCCAAAATCAAATAAAGTGAGACCAACTTTGAATTTATAAAATGGTTCTGCTAAAGGATTGTCGATCACTTTTTGAGCATAGTTCTTAGCAATTAAACTATTGCTCTCATTTGGAATTATTGTCCGTGTAATGAAAGTATCTCGCTCGGCTCTATTCAAAAATACAGCGACAACCAAGATTGGTATTACAAAAATAATTGAAAGTGCAGGTCGCACTAAACTCATCGAATTAGACTTAGATTGTATCTGCGAGTCAGATTTGTTGGCGAGACTATTTTCTACATTTTCACGGGCTAATGCAATTAACACTCCGCCAATTAGCCAACCCCAAATAGTTAGGCCAATATTGTCAATGGAAATGAAGGATTGAGCCTGAAACCCTACCCATACAGAGGTAAACAGAATTACTAGTACTTTCTTTTCTGACTCTATCGATTTTATCAATTTTATAGAACTTTTGAAAATAAAGAATAAAATTGCCAAATAACTTACTCCTAAGAGTAATCCCCCAGTAGCAAACATTTGCAATGTAGTGTTATGAGCGCTAGAGCTTGTTAAGGTATAACCATATCTAAGCGGATAATCTAATTCTCTGAACGCTTTAAAAGCTCCTCCATAGTTATCTAAGCCAACCCCTGTTAAAGGTTTATCTCTAAACATTTCGTATGCTGCACGCCAGTAAAATCCACGCACACTGACCGATTCTTTGTATAAAATTCCTGAAAGTGGGCCTCGTTGAAGCATTCCAGCGATTGAAAGAATAACTGTTCCGGCTGAAACTAGGGTGAGCGCAATACCAATTTTTTGGTTTTTATACAAATAAAATGTAGACACAAAGAAAAGATGAATAAACAAGAAGGTCACTAAACCTTGTCTTGATTCAGAGCGAATAATTGCAAATAAACATAGTGCCACCGTTGGTAAAGCCAAGATCCTAACTGCTACTCCCAAATTCTTTATGAAGTAACTTAGGCTAGCAAATGATGAAAAGATTGCGAGAAGTGCTGAGGCGAAATTGGGGTTTCCAAGAGTTCCAATGATTGAATTGTAAGGATTTTCCCACTTAAAAAAATCATAACCTAATGTTTGTATTGTTCCATAAATTGCCAATGCACACCCCGAAAATACAGTTATTTGTATTACTTTAATGGCATCTAGGTACTTTAAGAACTTAGCGCTATACAAAACTATTATTGAAAGGCTTAGGTAAGTTAAATAACCATTTTTTCTCTGGGTATCTCCAAATAAACCTGTGAATTTAACATGTGTGAAAGCTAAAGCTAGAGTCTGACTCAGTAGAAAAAAAATGACAATTAACAAAAATTTAAAATCAACTGACTTACGCTTTAAGCCTGATCTGTAATATTCATATATTAAGTGCCCAAGCAACCATCCAGCAGTTAGCATTAAGATTATAAACTTTGGGGTGTTGAATGGGTCTTCTGAAGTAGTGCTAATATAAAAAGTTGAGGAAACCACTCCGCTGAACAAAACCCATATTTGATTAGATCTGTTATTTATCTTTGCCCGCTTATTACTTTTCTGCATTAGGTCATTCTAACTAAATAACTTGGGCCCGTCTTCTGTTGAAGACGGGCCCAAGTCATTATTTGTTCAGATGGGTAAGGTTATTTAAGCCTTAACCTTCTTCTGAATCTTTAGGACCAAGTTCGTAAGTGTTGTGATCAAGGTCTTTAGAGATGCAACTGTAGTTGCTAGTGCAGTAACAGCTGCAAGAGCTGCTGCACCATTATCAGTTACGGTTGCTGTAGCTGAAAGTGCTACACGACCGGCTGAAGGTAATCCAGTTCCACCAGTGGCTTCAATCTTGACTGTTCCACCAGCAGCAGGCATGTACACCCTGTAGATAGCAATCGCAGTAGCTGATGCATATCCATCAATTGCTGCAACTTTGCTAGAAACAGCAGGTGAAAGAACTGCAGCTAGAGTTTCTGAAGCAGTTGAACCATTACCAAATGCAACGGTTGAAGTGATTCCAGCTGTTGTAAGAGCGTTAGTAACAGTTGTTGCGCCAACTGCAGCACCGGTTGCATCTAATGGGCGAACGATGATCCAAGCAGCTTCACCTGGAGCATAACTAGCCTTATCAAACTCTAACTTCACAGAGGCAACAGCAGCAGTATTAACTTTAATTGCTACTGCAGTTGAAGAAACTGTTGCAAGTGTTGAAGTTGATGCGTTGCGGATTGTGATATTTGCTGTTCCATTATTTGAACCTGTTAATGGACACAAGTAACCACCATAAGTCGAGCTATATGAACCGCAACTTGTACCTGCTGGGGCTGTACCTGTATTAATTATAGTAACAGCATCAGAGTATGCATAAACAGCATCGGCAGATCGAATATTTGTGCCTAAACTATCCTTCGCTACTGCCAAAATTGCGTTAACTGAGCTTGAACCAATTGTGGTTGCAAGAACAGTTGCAGTAATTGTTGCAGCTGTAGTTCCGTAGAAGGTTACAGTTCTATTTGCGAACGTAACACTTGCTGTCTTTAATGTGACTGCTGATGCTCCAGCAGTTCCATCTGGATAGATACAAACGTCATCTACACCATCTGAAGTTGCTTGAATAATAACACTCTTACCAATTGTGCCACCACATAGACCAATGTTTCCAATGGTTGAGGTTGCAGTAATTGACTCTCGAGCAACAAGTCCTGCAGCAGTTAGCTGGGTTACCCTAATTACAGCTGCGGCAGTTGAAGTCGATGGAGTGTTAACCGCAGTAACAGTAGTTGAATCAATCACAGTGCCTGTAGGGAACGTTGCTCCACCATACATTACAGCAGAAGATGTTGCAGCAGCTCCAACTACAGTTCCTGTTGTAGTTCCAGCAGTAGTTACAACAATTGACATAGTTCCTGACTTAGCAAGATCTAGTCGTTCGCCTGTAGCCGCTGATCCACCATTGCCGACTCCGTAAACCTGGATGGAGTAATCAATTGTGTAAGTACCAGCAGTTTTAACCATGGCTGAGTCTAGAAATACTCCAAACTTTCCACCTAAAGTTCCAACGCCAGCGTTAGTTAACAAACCAACTCCACCATTTCCGACTGAAGCTGAATCTGAACCATGGGTGTAAGTGCCAGTAACATCAACTGTTTGACCAGTACCTGAATTACCTTTAAGTGTGGTTACGACACCAGTTGCACTTGCTGTATCCAGGGCCACGATACGTAGTGATCTTGTATCAAATGTTGCTGAACCAGTTGGGAATGTACCAGGAGTGAATTTAACCAAAATAGTATCAATTGTTCCTGCATTCGTAAATGCACTTAGATTGATAGTCGCAGCGGTAGTTGAATCTGACCGTGCATAACCTGCCGAGTTAACATCTATAGCACCATTTACTGTCGTTACTGCTACCGCGCCTACTACAGCTGCGTTAGAAGGAACTACAGAAACAATGCTTAGACCTAAAGCGGCAACAGCTACAAGCGCAATGCGCTTGAAGTTTGTCGTTGTAGACATTTGTTTCCTTTCGTTAGTCGTTACCAGGAATTTCCTAGTAGCGGCTTCGAGATGAGTCGCACGTGCTGACGCATCTCTTTCCCCCCGTGATATCCGGATCACAGGAGAAACCTGTTTGTTAGGTGTCATTTATTTGACCCCTTTGGCGCCGATATTGATCGCCTGAGCAAGAATTGAGCTCTTGCTAGAGTTCAAAATTATACGGGTAGTTATCTCATTTGGAATCGCATCGACATCTAACCCAGCAGTAGCAGGCACAAATAGGGGTGAATCGATCGTGGAATCTATATATAGGGTGGCTGTCAGGAGGTAATTTCCGTTGGAAAGACGGGTAATGGCTGAGGCAGATCCAGTCTGAGTCAATGGGAACCATGAACCAGCCACTGTAATTGATGGGCTTGCATAGTATGAGGTACCAGAGCCATCAACTGTGACTGATTGTGACATAAGCAAATTAACAACTGTATCCCCGTATGCCTGAAGGTATGAAACTAAAACATAACCATCTGGATTAATAATTATCGATTGAGTAGACAGTCCAACAGAGCCGACTTCGCCTGCTGAATCTGAAACAGTAAATCCTGTTGGTAGGCCATCTTTTGAAAGGCCAGCAAACAAAGATTTAGATGTACGGAAATTAATAGCTGAATTATCCTGAATTATCTTTTGTGCAGAAAGAATTTCTTCTGCTGAAGATTGTGATGAATTGTTATCAACCTCAGAGTTAACTGTGGATGGCAACTCTTGCTTAGCAGTTGCAGTAATAGTTGGTGTATTGAACTCTGAACCTGTCACAGAATTAAACCCAAGGAATGCAACCAATACAATAAGTAATGAGAGTGCTACCTTTGAAGATTTCTGTGCAAGCTCGGCTGCCTTTTTATATGATCCAGAAAGCGCATCAAGTGCGGTAGAACCAGTTTTCTCGTCCACTACCCATTCGGTAAGAACACGAATAAATGAAGCACGTGCACGTTGTACAACATGGCGAACATTTTTCTCAGAAGTTCCAATTGCTTGAGCAATCTCTTTGGTAGTACGGCCTTCAACCTCCCACATAACAAGTGCAGTCCGTTGTGTCTCAGATAAACGAGATAGGGCTTCACGGATTACTGAAGCATCTTCTGCTGCGGCGAGTGTTGCATCCATTGGGATGTGATTCTCTGCTGCGATCTCAGCAAGGCGCTCTTGTGATGCATCTGAATCAATTGCAACCAAGTTTGGGCGAGATCCGGTAGCGCGGATTGCGTTCAAGCACAGATTATTAACTGTTGTGCGCAGATATGCCATGGCACGGTCTGCTGAATCTAGTTCTGGAGCTGCCAAGATAAATTTAAGAAAAGCATCTTGAACAACCTCTGCTGCATCAGCATCGCTACGAAGAATTCGGCGGGCTTGAGCGATAAGTAATGAGCGATTTTGGGTATAAAGGGCGGATAAATCAGAAACAGACCACGCAGCAATAGTCGCTGGGGCCTGAGCCTTCTTTCGAAGTGACACTTTGATTTCCCGCTTTCGATGAGCCAACGTCTTGACCCCTCTACCTACTAAGACACTAAAAGGGGTTAAATGTTGCCCCCATAAACTAGATATTCAAAGCCAGGTTTTTATGGTTAGGACCCGGCCTGAAGGGTCCTGCATCGGAGTCTATTTTAGAGGCTTCCCGCTGACCTAAACTGGGTGGGTGCTTATAAAAGTTGTATCAATTGTGTCCAGAATGAATCTAGGAGGAGTAGCCGTATTGCTGGTGGATTTACACCAGATGCTGCCGGGATCTGAGTTCACCCATACATTGGTCACTGGTGTATGTGCCGAAAATGAGATCGATATCTTGGCTGGCAAGTATTCAGACCCAAATATCGTTCAGATAAAGAGTATGGGACGAAAGCCTTCATTGTTTGCTGATTTCTCGACCTTTCTAAAAATAAGAAAGGTTTTAAAAAATCTTGACCCTCAAATTGTTCATACCCACACCTCAAAGGCTGGAGTTTTAGGCAGGCTTGCGGCTATTTCTTTGAGGAGAAAAATAAAAATAGTACATTCCTATCATGGTCACCATCTTTATGGTTACTTCCCAAAAACAATTGTTAGGGTCATTGTTTTCACTGAAAAATACTTGGCGTTTTTAACTCACCTTCTGATTGCAGACTCTGAGCAGGTAATGATTGATTTACAAAAAGCAAAAATTGGTTCAAAGGATAAATGGCAAGTTATTCCGCCAGGTATTCGAAAGTCAGAAAGTATTACGAAGGACATGGCTAGATTAAAAATTGGTACTGAAAAAAACTTATTCTTGATTACCTGGATAGGTCGTTTCACTGAAATAAAGGATCCATTTTTAGCTTTAGAGGCATTTAAGCGGTTACAAAAATTAGATAATTCAAAATTTTCTATGATCATGATAGGCGACGGTGAATTGCTTGATACTTGCGAAGAATTCAGCGAGAAGAATCAATTAGGAGTAATTTTCCCTGGGTGGCAATCAAATGTTACTTCGTACTTAGCAGCAGCAGATATTTTACTTGTCACAAGTAAGAATGAGGGATTTGGTATGGTTATTGCTGAGGCAGGCTTACAAAACGTGCCTGCAGTATCAACAAATGTTGGTGGTGTTGGAGAATTTATCAAAGATCAAAGTAATGGGATACTCATACCTAATGATGCCGCTGTTATAGCAAGAACTATTTTTGGATTAGCAAAGAGTGGTGAGCAATTAGTTAAACTTGGTCTTATGGCCAGAGAAACTACGCTCGAAAAATTTACAATTGAGACTTTCGTTAATAACCACAAAATAGCCTACAAAAATTTATTATCGTAAGATGTGTTTTATGGATCAATGCGTGCTAAAGGATTGAGAAGGGTCATAGATGAATCAGTCATTTAATGATATAACTTTTCAAAGTATTATTGGTCGGCAACCAAAGCCAATGGTCTTTGACTCAAGTGAAATTTCAAATCTTCAAAACGAGCGAATCTTAGTTACCGGTGCAGGTGGAAGTATTGGGTCACAGATAGTAAAACTAATTGCGGGGCTTGAAGGGATAAGTTATCTTGCAACAGATCGTGATGAGGGTTCACTTCATTCACTTTCACTTGATTTAGATTCCAGAGCTTTATTTGAATCCCCACAGATTTCACTCTTGGACATCAGAGATATTCAAGGTGTAAAGAACATGATTGCCACCTTTAAACCAACCATGGTAATTCATGCAGCTGCACTCAAGCACTTGAATGCACTTCAAAAACAGCCACGTGAAGCGATCTTAACTAATGTGTTTGGAACAGCTAATCTGATTGATGTATCTCGCACAAACGGAGTAGAGAAATTCGTGAATATCTCTACCGATAAAGCCGCTGAACCAAGAAATGTGCTGGGTTACTCCAAGAAACTTGCAGAACTTTATGTTGCAAAATCTCGTTTAGAAGGCTTTAAGAACTATACATCCTGCCGTTTTGGAAATGTTTTCAACTCCAGGGGTTCAGTGATTGAAACATTTATTTATCAAATATCAAACAACAAGCCGATCACACTTACTCACCCAGAAATTGAGAGATATTTCATGTCGGTTGAAGAGGCTGCATATTTAACAATTAAGTCAGCCTTGATCAATTCAGGTGACGTACATATCTTTGACATGGGTCAGCCCGTAGCATTGAATGCAATAATTGAAAATTTGCAAAAATCACTTGGCCGAAGAAGCTCGATTATCATCACGGGTTTACGGGACGGCGAAAAGCTCAGCGAGGATTTATTCGGCAAAGAAGAGAAGGCTAAATCTACTTCTGAGATTAGAATACAAAGTGCAAATCTAGAGTTTGAGCTAAGTGAAAATTCCAAGGTAATTGAGCAAATTATGAATAGGGATGAAATTCAACTATTAGAAAAACTATCACGATATACCAATCTAAAAACTATTTAGATGGTTTAACTCACTTCATTAGATTTTTGTGGGCCCTGTCGGGATCGAACCGACGACCCACGGATTAAAAGTCCGTTGCTCTACCGACTGAGCTAAAGGCCCTCATATTAAACTTCTTACGATGCAACCAAGTATAGTCGTTTACTTCCAATGACTACAAAACTAAAACCATTAAGTAAAGTTACAAAGTAACGCCTAGAGGAACTTTCAGGATGCCAGATTCTGCACATAAAGTTGATTTGACCCTTTTTTGCGTTAAACTTATTTTCAAAATGTGACTAGGGGCTTAAGTGCAAAAATATGTAGTGATAGGCACTGGTGGTCACGCAAATTCAATTTTGGATTTGATTCAAAGTTCTGGAGATACAGTCGAGTATTTTGTGGTTATAAACAGTGAAAGCGTTCAGTATAAGGGAATTCCCACAGTTGATTTCTCCGAGGTTAACAACTTTTCATCCGAGTTAAAATTCGTTTTTGGGATTGGAGATTATAAAATTCGAAATAGGGTGATAATGGAAATGAATTTATCTAACCAGATTTTAAGGTTTCCATCGCTGATTCATCCAACTGCTTACGTTTCAAAGTCGGCGACTATAGCCAATGGAACAGTTGTATTTGCAAATTCATACGTAGGACCTAATTCTAGAATTGGAAAATTCTGTATTCTTAATACCGGAGCAAGCGTCGAACATGACTGCAGTATTGGGAATCAAAATTTTTTAGCACCTGGCACAATTCTTGCCGGCAGGGTGATAATTGGAGATAATTGTTTTCTTGGAATGGGTTCGCTAATTTCAGATGGTATTTCAATTGGAAGTGACTCAGTCATTGCCGCAAATAGTTTCGTGAATGAAAATATTCCTAGTAATTCCTTTGCTGCAGGCACACCCACAAAATTGAGATAGTCATGAAACCATTCATAATTGCCGAAATTGGCGTTAATCATGACGGTTCCGTCGAAAAGGCAATTAAGTTAGTTGATGCCGCAAAAAGTGCTGGTGCAAGTGCCGCTAAGTTTCAATCCTTTTCCGCTAATAGACTTGCGACCGAAGTAACGCCAAAAGTTGAGTATCAAAAAATTAGGGATGGACAAAGAACTCATTTTGAGATGTTGAAGCAACTTGAATTGAGTTTTTCAGATCAAACTAAACTCAAAAAGTATTGCGACTCCATTGGAATTGAGTTTATCTCTACTCCATACGCAATTGAGGATGCCATCTTCTTGAATTCAATAAATGTTAATTGTTTTAAAATTGCTTCTGCAGACATTGTAGATTTGCCACTTTTAGAGTACGTCAGTAAAACCAAAAAACTTACATTGATCTCAACAGGTATGGCGAGTATCGATGAAATAAAGTCTGCTGTTAAATTCTTTCACTCTTCAAATTCTAATTTTATATTAATGCATACAACTTCCGAGTACCCAACTAAATTAGAATTTACAAATATATCTAGATTAAAGGCTTTAATTCAGTTTAATTCTAGCGGTATCGGGTTTTCTGACCACACAACTGATTCAATAGGTGCCATTATGGCAATAGCAATTGGGGCCACTTATTTTGAAAAACACTTCACGCTAAATAAAACTGATTCTGGACCAGATCATGCAGCATCGCTAGAACCAGAGGAATTCAAAAAGTACGTTTTAGACATCGAAACCGGTTTCAAAGCATTAGGCTCTGCAGAATTTATTAGAACTGCTGGTGAAGAAAGTATGGCGAAAACATCTCGCAAAAGCTTGCATTATTCTCGTGACTTAGAGGTTGGTAATATTCTAGGTATAAGTGATTTAGTCTTACTTCGCCCAGGTACTGGAATTATGTGGAGCGAATGTGAAAAATTTTTGGACAGAGCGCTTAAGCATAAGGTTGCACAAGGTACTATGCTAAGAATCCAAGATTTTGAATAACGCAGAGTTTTACGAAATTTCATAAATGAAAATCTATTGTTCAACTGGCGGGTTTGAAGATAAGCCATTTTATGAAGTTGCAAATTCATTTTTAAAATTAGGGATCAAACAGGTTGAATTGTCTTCCGGCTCATTGGTCGCAGGAGTACCGGAGAAACTCATTAGCTTAAGTCGAGAGATTGATTTAATGCTGCATAACTATTTCCCGCCTCCAAAAAATCCATTCGTTTTAAATTTGGCTTCAAAGGATGTTCAAATATCTGAAAGAACAATGGAATTCTTTCAAAACGCAATTCAGCTATCGGCGTCAATTGGTGCAAAATACTATGGAGTGCACGCTGGATTTTTAACAGACATTTCGGTTTCGGAAATTGGCAAGACAATTAACGCTAAATCTATACTAGGAAGAGATGAAGGGATGGAATTATTCATCTCAAACATAACTATCTTGGATAAGTTTGCTGTAAACCACGGCGTTGTACTTCTAGTTGAGAATAATGTCTTAAGTAAAAAGAACTTCATTAACAACACAACAAACCCACTTTTACTAACTTCTCCAGAGGAAATTAATCTATTTTTTCAATCTGTTAGCAAAGGAGTCAGATTATTACTAGATTTTGGTCATCTAAAAGTCTCTGCAAATACTTTAGATTTTGATTTAACTTCGGCGGTTTCAGATATACAGAAATGGGTGGGTGGATACCACATGAGTGAAAATCATGGCGAACTTGATGACCATCTAAACTTTGATTCAAGCGCTTGGTTTTTGTCTCACCTAGACGCTACGGTTGACTTCGCCACTCTGGAAATCAAGAATTCAAGCCCCGAAGAAATTCTTGAAACCTGGAAAATGGTAAACGGAAAAGTGAATGCTAGGCTTGATTAGATCATGAAAAAAATGTTAAAAGAGCTGCCTGCCAATATCAAGGAATGTCTTGAACAAATTTCGTCTAATGGTGAAGGTTTAATTTTTCTCGTGCGGGATTCCATTTTGCAGGGATCCCTTAGTGACGGGGATATTCGTAGAGCTCTGCTAGAGGGGGCAGAACTAAATGACTCTGTCGAAGATTTCATAAATAAGAGCGTTCATTCTTTAACTGAGTTTAGTTCACCCATTGAAATTCATAAGGCTTTCTCACCAGGAATTAAATTTGTTCCTGTCATTAACATCGATGGATTAGTTATAAAAGTACTAAGGATTGGGGAATCTAGTTTCATACCACTTTCTGAACCAAATTTAAGTTTGAGAGAGAGTGAATATTTAAATGAGGCCATGAAATCTGGTTGGATTTCTTCTGCTGGTAATTATGTTGAAATGTTCGAAAAATCTTTTGCTAACTATGTGGATTCAAAGTATGCAATTACAGTTTCAAATGGCACATTAGGATTGGTTTTGGCATTAAAAATGTTGGAAATTGGGGTAGGCGATGAAGTAATTGTTCCAAATGTAACTTTTGGTGCAACAGCCAATGCAGTCTGTCAGGTAGGGGCCATCCCAATTTTTGCAGATATTGATCAGGATACGATGTGCATGGATTTGGAATCTTTCCGATCAAAAATTACCAATAAGACTCGAGCGGTGATTCCAGTCCATCTTTATGGAAATGCAGCAGATGTCGTAGAGATAAATAAAATCGCAAAAAATTCTAATTTTTATGTCATCGAAGACGCCGCGGAGGCAGTTGGTACACGTATTTCTGGTAAACACGTAGGAACATTTGGAGATATTGGTGTATTTTCTTTTTTTGCTAACAAAACCATTACCACTGGTGAAGGTGGAATGCTCGTATTAAATAACGAGCATTTGTATTCTAAAGGCAAAATGATGCGTAGTCATGGCTTTTCACCCAATAATAGGTATTGGCATGAAACTTGGGGAACAAATATGCGGATGACCAATCTTCAAGCAGCAATAGGATGTGCTCAGATGGAAAGAGTGACAGAATTAGTAGAAATTAAGCAAAAAAATGCTGGAATTTACAAAGAGTTTTTGTCAAGTTTATATCCTGCAAAAATCACTTACGTAAAGGAACATACTGATTGCGAGAATTCACATTGGCTTTTTGTGATTAAGTTAAAAGATAAAAACTTAATTCAAAAGTTAGAAACTCACTTAGTTTCAAATCAAATTGAAACTAGAAGGATTTTTTATCCGCTCAATATTCAACCAGCTTTTGAAAAATACAGTTCAAAAAATGAAATATTTAGTGGCTCTATAGCAGCATACGAAAATGGTATCTGTTTACCATCATCCACGCTATTAAGTTTAGAACAAATTCGCAAGATTACATCTGTGATCTCAAGTTTTTTTGAGTCTATTGCTGAGAAATCTTAGATATTAAAAATTGCTTAATTTAAGCCGCTTACGAGCGTTTACAAGTCCGTGATTGATAAAATTTAGCAAATTAGCCGTACAGACTGCATCAATTCTAGGGTGCGACAAACCAGTAAGCATGTGTTCACTCTTGCCAATTCCACCAGCAAAAATTAATGGTACTGTCAATAATCCATCAGGTATCAACTCAAGTAATTTCAAGTCTAAACCGTTACCTGTACCGTCATTGTCAAAAGACTGAATGAGAATTTCCCTGCACCCCAAGTTTTGTACCATACTTATATGGTCGAATAATTCTTGACCTTCAACATTTGATTCTTTGTTATAAATTTTATATTTAGATATTTTCTCGCTAGATAAATTCTATAGTCAAAGCTGGCAGTAACTTCCTGAGATCCGCACTTCTCGCCTATTTTTGATGCAACTATATGGTTTTCTGATTAACTGGTATTTAAAGAAATCTTATCTTTGCTAGAAGACTGAATTAATCATATTTACCAAGCACTTAGACCTCCATCAATAAATAAGTTTTGTCCAGTGATATAGGAGGACAAATCACTTAGTAGAAAAATTGGTAAACCAATTATTTCTTCTACATTGGCCATTCGCCCAAAAGGAACACGATTACTATATGCCCTCACAAATTCTTTACTTTGGTTGTTAAAAACTCCACCTGGGCTAATAGCATTAACTCGAACCCCATTTTGCGCCCAGGAAGTTGCTAGGTGCTTGGATAGTGCTTGAATTCCACCCTTGGACACAGTGTATGACACTGGAGTTGTCATTAATTTATTTTCCGTTGAAGTTTTCTCATAAATTCTTAAGTCTGGACCCATTTCTGCTCCATATATTGAGCAGAAATTTACTATCGACCCGGTAGATCTGCTTACCATTCTTAAACCTATCTCCCTGCACAATAAAAACGTGTTATGCAAATTTCCTTCAACAATCTCTTTCCAGGTTGATAGTGTGTAATCTGAAATAGCACTGAAATAAAGATTCTCGTCCTTTACTTTCGTGGTCATACAATTTATGAGTCCAAAGACAGGGCCAAAGTTCAGTTCAATTGAATCTACAATTTTTTTAACACCATCTTGTGAGTAGCTTTGATTTATCTCAATGAAATGAACGTTTTTTATATCTACTATATTGTTTTTACCTTGATCCAAAACTATAGAAGTAGCATTTAATTTGCTTAAAGCTTTAGTAATTGCACTTCCGATTAAGCCATTTCCTCCAGCAACAACTATGACTTTATCGCTAAAATCTAACGCGTCCTTTAAATCATTCATTTATTACTATTTTCACTCAAGAATTTTACAATTTCGAAGTCTAGTTCTGTATCTATATCTCGAGACCTTTTCTCCGGCATTTCATATATAAGCGAATCATTAAATATGACAATTGGGTTGCTTTTTAACGCTTGGGTATTCCAAACATGAACCGCAGCATTCATGTCAAAACTTTTAGGCGATAATTGTCTACTTAAATAAGGTGGATTAACAGTTTTACTAACTGAGATTTTACCCTTCGAATCTATCTCTAGTATATTAAAATAGGGATTTCGATGCGATATGCATGCAGAAACAACTGATGAAACTTTATTAAGCTCCAACATGTCGATTGCCCCTTTAATATCTTCGACTTTTCGCAATGGCGATGTCACATCAAGATCTACCACGACATCATAACTAATACCTAATTCTTTTTCAGTTTCTAACAATGCGTGTAAAATTGTTTCTGGTTTTCCTGCTTGATCAGTGGTTAAGATCGGTGGTCGATTAACCGTCAAGTCTGCGCCATATAGTAACGAATTCTCTAATATTTCTTCGTCATCGGTTGAGACAGTGATCGAAGTAAAATATTCAGTTTTGACAGCTTGCGAAATAGCAATAGCATATAAAGGGGTACCATTCAACAATAATTTATTCTTCCCGGGTAAACCTTTTGAATTTTTACGAGCGCAAATTGTTGCCAATCGTTTCAATTTTTATGCTCCATGACTCATCGATTCTATTTTATAGATTAATTCATCTACTTTCAGCGCTTCTTCAATTGTAGCAACTGATTCACCTTGGCGACTAATCAGAGCTGCATGCATTAAGCCATACGTATCGTCAATGCTACCTTCGCATTCAACTTGAATACCAAATGATATTAACTTATTTTTTAGAAGATCTACCCAAATTGTACCTGAGGATGTGAGAATCCTAATTTCTCGTTTAGGCATAGTGTCTAAACTATTTAATTGTAAACTAATTATTGGTACTTGCGGTGTGTTCATATAGACATGCCAACAGTCGTCAGAGTCAATCGTTACCTCCCCAATTTTCCCTCCAACGGCGTAGCTAACTTTTGGCTCCCCAAATAGCCAGATCAACAAATCTAATTCGTGCGAGAAGTCACGTAGAACTCCTCCGCCTTTCTTTTTTAAGGATGAATACTGGGTTAAGTTTCTTTTGTCATCTCTCCAATTTGAATATAAATTTCCATAGTAAATTTCTGCTGAATAAATCTTGAATTTATCTTGGGCAATTACTGTTTTTAACTTAACAATTGAAGATAGAAACCTTAGGTTGTACCCCACCCCAATTCTTTCAAATTCAAAATTATCTTTTTGATGATTAAAATCTAGTGGTTTTTCAATTAACACTGTCCCTAAATATTTGTGTTTTTGTAATTCTTTTAATGTGTCTAAGTGTTCAAAAGTTTCATTGCAAATGATCACATAGTTTGGTTCTACCACATTTAAAGCCTTGACCATTGAATGAAAGTTAAACTCAGATTGAAGAGTATGGCTGGAGACCGTAAATACTTGATGGCCTAAATCTTTTAGTATTTTTTGGTGCCTTATACCAACAGCGCCTAACCCGATCACCAGTACTTTCATATGCGAATCTTACTTGCTTATTAGAAGAAACTTACTTAATTATTGGAAAAGCTTAATCGCTTTTGGAAGAAGCTTTGATTAACCTATCCTTTATGGCAACTTCAATTCCATATCCTTCCGGCAATATAGCGATTATTCGAGATAAATTCTTATTATCTCCATCTCTTAGTGCTTCGTATAGGCACTGTGCATACTCAATTGAATTCTTTGGAGAGGCTAATCTGATTACACCCTTCGGAGTTTCAATTTCACTAAGGGCAATTAAGCCATCCCCTAAGCTTGGGAGAGAATTTAGTAAAACTCTTGCTTTCGGTGCATAGTGAGATTTGTGTGACCCGGAGAATTTAGGTGAGATTTTATTTTGAACAGTTGAGAGAGGCAATCCTAAACACTCTTCAATCATTAATCTAGTTATTACTCCTGGACGTAAAATTCTTGGCAACGTACTTGTGCAATCTAAAATTGTCGATTCCACACCAACAGCAGATGGACCGCCGTCCAAGATCAAATCACCTCTAATTAATTTGCCACCTAACTCTTGATTTACTGCCGGCGCTGAAGTTGGCGATACAGCTCCAAACCTATTTGCACTTGGTGCAACAACTCCAAACCCTCCAAGCAATTCAAACTCTTTCAATAGGGAGGAGGCTATGGTGTGATTAGGTGCCCTAACCCCAATTGAATCTTGATTACCCGTAATAAAATTTTTAGCTAACTCACTTCTCTTTAACACTAAAGTCATCGGCCCTGGCCAAAACTGGGTTGCAAGTTTCATTGCATATTCTGGAATGTTGACTGCCCATTTATCTACTAGATGAATTGATGAAACATGAACGATCAGTGGGTGATCAGATGGCCTGCCTTTAACGCTGTAGATTCTGCCCACTGCTCGCTCATTTGTTGCATCAGCACCTAATCCATACACAGTCTCTGTTGGAAATGCCACAAGATGGCCAGCCTTCAAAGCCTTTGCCGCTTTTTTTATATCATCTTGCGTGCAGTTGGAGATAATTTCCATGCATAAATCATCCCATTTATTTAGTTTTGAGATGATGTGGTTGACCGATACCCTTCTCCTTCAGGTCCCCATCGTCTAGTGGCCTAGGACGTCGCCCTTTCACGGCGTTAACACGGGTTCAAATCCCGTTGGGGACGCGTCGAAGTTGAGTTAAATTCTCAACTTTGAAGGTAAGGCCCAGTAGCGCAGTTGGTTAGCGCGCCGCCCTGTCACGGCGGAGGTCGCGGGTTCAAGTCCCGTCTGGGTCGCAAGTGCTTCACTGCACTTTGATTGGCTGAGTAGCTCAGTTGGTATGAGCGAACGACTGAAAATCGTTAGGTCGCCGGTTCGATCCCGGCCTCAGCCACCATTAGAAGGAGTTCAAGATAGGAATTAATGACTTCAAAAGTTAGTGTGCTTAAAGCTAAATACTTTCAGTACTCAATGATTAGATGGGGAATGGTCGGCATAACCACCACATTAATTGACTACTTACTATTTATTTCACTTTATGGACCTATTAGCTCCGTATTCCTAGCCAACCTAATTTCAGCATCGGTTGCAACTTGTATTAACTATTTAACTCACCATAGATGGACTTTTAGAAGTGAACAAACTCATTCAAGATCAGGTTTTAGATACCTAATAAACCTTATGTTTTGGTGGTTGGTTTCAACCTCAATAATCAAAATTCTCCTAGTATCTGGGCTTGATCCAAAAGTAGCTAAATTAGTTCCGCTACTTTTGATAGTGCCCGTCAATTACTTTGTTTTAAATCACTTAGTGTTTAAGAAAAAATCTTAGTTATCTTTAGTTCTAAAAAAAACAATAAACAGACTAAACCAAGTCAATCCTGCCCCAATTAAGAAGTAATTTGTAGAACTTTGGGATGCATTTGGTAGCAAAACTGAAACTCCGGCAAATAGCCCAGATAAGCTCCACAAAATTATTGCAGATGTCTTCCTGGTAAGGCCTGATCTGATTAATCGATGAGATAGATGATCTTGTCCACCTTGAAAGGGTGAAAGATGTCTTCGTATTCTAGAAAGTACTGCAACAGTTGTATCAAGTATTGGAATTGCAAGCAGGAATACTGGAATCAAAAATGAGCCCATTTGTGTTTGGGCGGTTGGTTCAAATCGAACAGTTAATGTTGCTAGCAGCACCCCTAGAAATAAAGCTCCGGCATCACCCATATAGATTTTAGCTGGACTCTTATTCCAGACTAAAAATCCTAAGGTAGAACCAGCTGTAACCACGGAGAGTGCTGCGATCAAATACTGGTTACCGTTAAGAGCTAAGTAAGCGAGTGCAATAGATGAAATTGCAACAGTTCCAGCAGCACCACCATCTAAATTGTCAAAGAAATTTATTGAATTACAAATTCCAACAATCCAAACAACTGTAATTATTGAATCAAAAATAGAAGATCCTGTCGGATTTCCAATACTGTCTGTAATGATCAAAATACTTGCAGTAAATACACCAGCAAAGGTTTGGGCTATAAATCTTGGTAGGGGAGGTAAGTTTTTTATGTCATCCCATAAACCAATAAGCCCTAGCAATAATGCAGGGCCAAGTAATGATGTAGCAAGCCAGAAAGTACTTGATGTGAATTGTGAGAAAAGGGAAGCGGAGTAAGAAACTGTAATTACCCCAATAATTATTGCTACCCCGCCTAAATATGGGACTGGTTTTTTATGGGATTTATGGGAGGAGTTAGGTCGATCGACCACATCTGTGGCAATGGCAATCTTTCGCATTACCGGTGTCAGAACTCCCACAAATAAATAGGAAATTACAAACAGTAAGAAGTACTCAGTATTTGTTATTCCCATTTGGCTAGATAAAGTTAATTAAGCTGAACCAGATTTGCGTCTATGCATCTTTGGAGCAGAGCCACCGGTTTGCCCTGAGCCAACCTTGGATCCTGAAGTAGGCCCTGCGCTTTTGCCTGAGTTACTACCTTTTTGCTTTTTTGCAAGAGCTGCCAGCATTTTAGCTTTTGCATCTTCACCAGTGTTTTTTTCTTCACTCATAGTTAATCTCTATCCATTCTTTAACTGTTGCAAGTTGTTTTAAGGAGAAGTGCTTTAACCTCAGACTCTTTATATCTTCGATGTCCACCCAATGTTCTAATTGAGGTTAACTTGCCAGATTTTGCCCATCTGGTAACAGTCTTTGGATCTACTCTAAATAATGATGCAACCTCAGAGGGAGTCAATAAGACCTCATGATCTGAGTTCATTTACATTGCTCCTTGTGAGTTAGTTGGTGAGTATGTCCGATTTAAACCTTATGAGGCAAGTATTGTGGTTTGGGTGAGTAAATGACAAGTATTTGAAATTACATAGCTTGCTCAAAGGCAGCAACCCTTCGCCAGCGAGTAACTAGTCGCTCATAACCCTGGCCTGCGAGTGCGCCATCTCCCGCCGCTAAGCCGGCGAGTGATCTAGCAACATCCTCTATTGAAGTATCGGCGTTTAATCCAGGTTGACCATTTTCAATCAAAGATTTCTCTAAGTAAATAGCTAACCCTCCGTAGTCACATTCCACAATTGAGTTAGTATCAAAAATTGATAGCCATTCAAGTAAATCTGTAATCTCCTGCTCAATTGGTCCATTACCAAATGCATTTACCACTGCTTGATGGGCGAATAAACATCTTTGCTTTGCATTTGATATTGAGGTTCGAAGAATTGTGTAAGCACCATCATCATTGGTGCCACTAATTCGATCGGAAGGCTCAAAGAGTGCAAACCAACGTGGTGGAATACTCCAGGTTGCAGTAATGATGTGAGAGACCTTATCTTCAATACTTTCAGAGTTTAGAGAAAGTGCGTTTTCAATTTCTTTAGGCAGAAAAAAACTACTTATTGTAAATGGCATTGAAGATTTGAAATCATCCAATGCTGCCCAGCACCTAGCTGCTGTTGACCAAGGAGCTATGTATTTCTTTTTATCAACTTCTAAAAAATGTGCGCCATCTAATTTAAGCGCAGGTGGTTCTGTAATGATTGTGCGACGCAGCGCTCTATTTTGTTCATCTCTGCCTGTTGGAGTTGAAACTGGAATTTGACTCCACCTATTTTGATTCTCTTTATCAAAAGTTGTTAAAGGTTCATAAACCCTAAGGGATGCAACATAAGGTGTTGGTCGCATTAGTAACTAATTAATTACGAGGTGTGTAATTATCTTTGGAGGATTCATCATTAAAATCCTTATCTTCACTTACCTCACCATGCAATTCTTTTGCTAAGCGCTCTAGATCCATATCTTGATTTGAGTACTTAAGATCTCTTGCTACTTTAGTTTGTTTTGCTTTTGAACGGCCACGTCCCATTATCGGCCCTCCCTCAATATATCTGCGCTGTCAGGTGAGGTAGATTATCGTAAAGATGGGCCTTCAACCATTGGAGGTTTAAAACCGCTGAATAAAGTTCGAAGCCCCACAGCCTGCAAGAAGAGGCTCATACCCATAATGGGCAACCTAAATCTATGGTCTCCAATAGATAGTAATGAAATCAACCAATTGGTACTAATTATTATTATTGCGATCACCGCAATAACCCTCTCTAAATGTTTTTGACGCCATAGAATCGCAAAACCATAAATTAGAAGAAATAACCCTCCTAATAACCAGAGCCATGAAACCAGTTGCCCAAAGCCACCTACAACAAGATTTAAACCTTCTTGATTTGAGGTGATGTTTTTTACTGGATTAATCGTTAACCATGGATTTCTTGCCATAGTTCCGTTTGCTAACGGCCCATACCAAGGAGACCAAAAATATTGTGTTTTGTTGTAAAACAACTTCAATGATTTGGTTGGATTACTTACGTACCATTGAAGAACACATTTTATCCGTTGATTATCTTGTTGTGCCTCAGTTCCGGATAAATTGCACGGTACGCCATCCCATTTGCTTGCATACCCGCCTGACGCAGTGTCACCCGCGCCAATGTTCATTGTCGCCCCAAGATTTGTAGAAACAGAATTTGTGCCAGTTGACACATGATTTCGATAAATCAGTGAAGCAGGGAAAAACAGAATTATAATTAAGCTAAATACCGTTAATAAAGCACTAACCCGAATTCGCTTTCTCGAAAAGATCCAGACCAAGTTAACTAAAATTCCAGCAATAATGAGTCTAGGCTGCATAAAAACAAGTAGCCCGAAAATTACCGAGTTCAAGGATAAGTACCAAATGAAACTTTGTTCATTTCTTTCTAGTAAATCCTTAATTATCAGCGCAACTGCAATCAAAAAGCCTGATGCTGTCAAACTCTCATATCCAACAGCTATAGAATTTAATGAAAGCGTTGGATTAAGAAGAATTAGGAAAAATACAAATCCGGCAAATTTTCTTAATCTAGTTCGTGATAGTTGTAACGCAAAGTAGTAAACCGCCCATGAAAAAATTGCTGACTGCAATATTGAAAGTAAGGTTAATGTGAATCCCTTACCCATTAAGGAAATTAGATAAATTATTAGTGGGTATCCGGCGGGCCAATAACTTAATAAAATCTCCTTTGCAAAGATTCCTTCCTTACTTAATGCTTCAAACCCTTTTAGATAGTTTTCACCGTCAGCGCCTAACCATATGCCGTCAAGAAAAAATGGCTGCGCATAAATTTCTATATTGCCGGCCTGTATATTAAAAATGACTAACAGTTTGATGACAAAAATTGCGGCAGCCCAATGCATAAAGTTCTTAGCTTGATTATGAGCAGGTGCCATTCGAGCACGTTTAGATTTGCTAGCCATCACTTCCCTAATCTTAAGCCTAAATCTAGTTTACTTGCCTCGGCAACAACTGCATGTAAGTTAGCATTTGTACCAGACGCGCTTATCAAACCATTAAGGCAAAACTTATCCCAGAGGTCAGGGTTCTGGAATAACTCAATAAGAACTTGTCCTTCCATTTCCACCACATTTGGTGGAGTGCCTCGTGTATGAACTAATCCCGTCACACATTGAATTGCAGCATATGGTGGTATTCGAAGTTCAACCGACTTACCCGGGGCAACTTGTTTGATAATTCTAAGGATTTCTTTCACTTGGCTTTTTGCTTCAGAATCTTGAATCATCGAAGATCGGTTAACTCAACCTTTGAGAGTTTTCCATTTATTTGCAATTTGATCATATCCTTTACCTTATTTGCCTGTTCAACCGATAGGCCAGCAAAATCAGATGGGTTTTGAATCAATCTATTCATCTGCTCCAATGAGAGCGGAAACTCTTTTTCACTCCCAATGGCGGCGAACAACTCACTTGGAGCAGTAGTTGTTGAGTGTTTTTTAATTATTTGATGAGCCACCTCCCGGCCCATGCCGGCTTTAACGCACTCCATTAGTAACTTTGTTGTAGCGAGAAGTGGAAGTTGTTCATCTAATTCGGCTTTTATTTTTTCCTCAAATACTCCAAACTCTTGCAAAATTGTCATAAAGGTATGAAGCAGGCCGTCTAAAACATAAAAAGTGTCAGGAATTACAACTCTTCGAACTACAGAACATGAAACATCTCCTTCATTCCATTGATCCCCAGCTAGATCTGACGCCATGGTGTTATAGCCGCGAAGTAAAACCATCATGCCATTTATACGTTCAGATGATCTTGAGTTCTTTTTGTGAGGCATTGCAGAAGATCCAACCTGTCCTGCTTTAAAGCCTTCACTTACTAATCCGCTTCCTGCCATTAATCTAATTGTGGTTGCCATAGATGATGGAGCAGATGCAATCTGCAACAACTTAGATACAACCTCAAAATCAACTGATCTTGGATAAATCTGCCCAACAGAAGCCCAAGTATTTTCAAATCCATAATCATCAGCAATACTTTCTTCCAAATTCGTAAAATCCTTACCCATTGCATCTAATGCATCTTGAGATGTACCGACCGGCCCTTTAATGCCACGAAGTGGCAGTCGAACTATTAATTCCTTAAGCGCGGTATGGGCAAACAACAATTCCTCAGCACATGAGGCAAAACGTTTACCTAGAGTAGTTACTTGAGCTGCAACATTATGTGACCTACCCACCATATAGGTTTTTTCATACTTTGATATTTTCTCACCCAGCAAAAATAGGGTTTGCAGAACTCGATACTCAATTAATTCAAGACCAGCTTTTATTTGAATCACTTCAATGTTTTCAGTTAAATCCCTGCTTGTAAGACCAATATGAATCTTTTCAACTCCAGAGAGTGCGTTAAACTCCTCAATCCGTGCCTTAACATCATGGCGAGTTTTTATCTCTCGCTTATCAATCGAAGCTAACTCTACTTTTTCAATTACCTGCTCATACGCCTTAATATCTCCATCTGTAATTGGAAGCCCTGCTTTTTGCTGCAATTTTAGAATTGTGATCCAAAACTTACGTTCATTTATGATTTTATTGATTGGATCAAAGATAGCCACCATCTCTTTAGTGGCATATCTTGTTGCTAATACGTTTGGTGTGATACTCATTTGATTAAGTCCCTAACTACGATTGTTTCATCTCTGCCAGGGCCAACGCCAATAGCGCTCATTGGAGCCCCTGAAATCTTCTCTAAGAATTTCACATACTCCTGAGCATTCTTTGGAAGATCTGTAACAGATCTCGCTTTTGAAATATTCTCTTTCCAGCCAGGTAGGTACTCATATATTGGCTTGGCATGGTGAAAATCAGATTGTGAAGCAGGTAGCTCTTCAACCAGCTTGCCATCGATCTCATAAGCCACACAAACTGGAATCTTCTCCCAGCCAGTTAAGACATCTAATTTTGTTAGGAAAAAGTCAGTTAAGCCATTTACGCGAACTGCATACCTGGCAATAGGTGCGTCAAACCAACCACAGCGTCTATTGCGTCCTGTTGTAACACCAACCTCGCCACCAATTTTTCTAAGCGCCTCACCATCTTCATCAAATAACTCAGTTGGAAATGGACCACTTCCAACACGTGTTGTGTATGCCTTAAGAATTCCAATTACGCGTGTGATCTTTGTCGGACCAATTCCAGATCCAGTAGATGCTCCCCCTGCAGTTGGGTTAGAGGATGTAACAAAAGGATAAGTTCCATGATCAACATCTAATAAAGTTCCTTGAGAGCCTTCAAGTAATACAACTTTGCCTTGTTGCAAAGCTTGATCTAAAAGAAGTGAAGTATCTGTTACATAAGGTTTTAAAATTTCGGCATACCCCAAATACTCACTGATTACTTCATCAACTGTAATTCCTTTGCGATTAAAGACCTTTACCAAAATCTGATTTTTATCATGGAGTGCTGCTTCAATCTTTTGCTTTAAAATTGATTGATCAAATAGATCTTGAACTCTAATTCCAATGCGATTTATCTTGTCAGCATATGCTGGCCCAATTCCACGCCCCGTTGTGCCAATCTTTGATTTTCCTAAAAATCGCTCTGAAACCTTATCGATTGTTCGATGGTATGGTGTTATTAAATGTGCGTTAGTTGAAATCTTAAGTTTTGAGGTATTAATACCTCGCTCATTTAGCCCTTTGATTTCTTCTAGTAGAACGGCTGGATCAATTACAACACCATTACCAATTACCGGAACTACATTTGAAGATAAAATTCCGGAAGGAAGTAGGTGGAGTGCGTATTTTTGATCACCGATAACAACTGTGTGTCCTGCGTTATTGCCGCCTTGATAGCGGACTACATAATCAACTCGATCACCTAATAAATCGGTTGCTTTTCCCTTGCCCTCATCGCCCCACTGCGCACCAAGTAAAACTATTGCAGTCATTATTGAGCAACCTTACATTCTGAACTTATTTTAGTAAATTCGTAAAACAATGTGTCATTCATATTTTGATCAGCCAACAATTCTTGATATTGCTTATTCATCGAGGTGTTATCAAGAAAATTCCATTTTTTATGCCCACCTGGCTTTCCATTTGCTAACCAATACAAATGATTTGCGATTCCGTACCTTTGGACTGGAATTGATCTGAAAGTCACTCCGCTTATCTTTTTTACCATATGCTCAATAGATTCTTTGTTAAATAAGACCAGATGATTATCCCAGTAGGTAAAGTCTTGAAAAGCAGATGAATCGTATAGTTTTATGAGCGCATCATTTGAATTGGGAGTTTCTACAAAAGCTTTGCCGTTGGGCTTTAGAAGGCTAAGCATTTGTAGTAAAAAATCTAAAGGATTTTTGACATGTTCAATAACATGAAATGAGGCAACTACGTCAGCTCTATATTCAATACTATTGTTTATACTATTAGCATACTCATTAATACTAGAATAAACTTTGAGATTTTCCGAATTAAAATTATCATGATGTTTTTTTTCTGGCTCAACCCCTACGGCCGATTTTACTAAGTGCTTTGCTAATGTTAAGAACCCACCGTTGCCACTCCCTATCTCTACCAAGTTTTTGTCTTTAATTTCACTTTCCAACATGCTTAAACGTCTCAAATCATCAACTTTAGTTTCAAGTCTAGACTCCGCAAGATCTAAAACAGTATCGTGCATCAACGATTGTTCATAGTGATGTTCTGAAATATGAGTATCATTGTTAAGAAAGACAAGACCGCAGTGCGAGCACTCTAAAACTTTATTAGCAAGTATTTTTCTGTTGGTTCTAATTTTTCCTTTGCGCTGAAAAGAAATTGATCCACACAACATACAATTCAAATTATCTGTCATAAAAAAATTTCGAAGAATTCGCCAAGTAGTTCATCAAGTTTCTCCCTTGGTCATCTGTTAAATCAATGATTAAACAGGTAATTTCCTTACGGGATTACGACCAATTCCACCACATTTAGGGCGGTTTTAGAAATCACCGCCCCAATGCCTGCGCTAAATCTGCTCTAGTAGGCACCAAGCAGAAGCAACGCCTTTTTAAACAACGCCGATAGGGCCATGGTTAATGTGCCAGAGGCGAGTAGCCGCTCCAGCAGGGTAATTAAGGTGATTAAAGTGCCAGTTAACATAAAGCTCCATTTCTTTTTGTTTTAATTGCATGGGCTTTATCAGATTCATCTAGCATATCTAAAGGCTGGCACTAAATGTTTTTATCTGCTTCTAGTGGGGAAAACTTATCGCTGATAACCTCAGCCTTACTATGAGTAGTGAATCTTTTGAAAACCTATCTTATGAAGATCGCACCTTTCTTCCTTCACAAACATTTATAGATAATGCAAATGCAAAAAGTGATATTTATAAGGAGGCAGATACAGATCGCTTAGCCTTTTGGGAAAAACAAGCAAATAGATTGCATTGGAATCAAAAATGGAATCAGGTTGTTGATTGGCAACTACCTTTTGCTAAATGGTTTATCGGTGGGAAATTAAATGCCTCATATAACTGCCTGGATCGACATGTAATTGAGGGCAGGGGCAACAGAGTTGCTTTCTACTTCGAAGGTGAACCAGGAGATACTCAAACAATCACCTACGCCGATCTTTTATCAAAGGTTTGCAAGGCTGCAAATGCTTTAAAAGAGCTCGGAATTAAACAAGGAGATCGGGTTGCGATCTATATGCCAATGATTCCAGAGGCAGCAATTGCAATGCTTGCATGTGCAAGGTTGGGCGCTATGCACTCCGTAGTCTTTGGTGGATTTTCAGCCGACTCATTGTTATCTCGAATTCAAGATGCTGATGCTTCTTTAGTCATTACCGCCGACGGTGGCTTTAGAAAAGGCGCGCCATTTGCACTAAAGCATGCAGTTGATGAGGCACTTAAGGGTGAAACAAATGTTAAAAATGTTTTAGTTGTTAAACGAACTGGACAAGAAACTAAGTTTGATGCTTCAAAAGATATTTGGTGGCATGAGCTTGTTGATAAGCAATCTGATAAGCATGAGTGTGAGTTCTTTGATTCAGAAAATGGCTTATTTATTCTCTACACCTCAGGAACTACTGCAAAACCAAAAGGTATTTATCACACCACAGGTGGTTATTTAACTCAGGCAGCTTTCACCCATCATGCAGTATTTGATTTAAAACCTGAGAAAGATATCTACTGGTGCACCGCAGATATTGGTTGGATTACCGGCCACTCATATGTGGTTTATGGCCCACTGATTAATGGTGCAACTCAGCTTATGTATGAAGGAACACCTGACACTCCAAGTAAAGGACGATTATTTGAATTAATTGAAAAATACAAAGTCAGTATTTTATATACCGCGCCTACTTTGATAAGAACCTGGATGAAATGGGGAGATGAGTTTCCAAACAAATCTAATCTTTCATCCCTTCGCTTGCTTGGTTCAGTTGGTGAGCCAATTAATCCTGAAGCATGGATGTGGTATCGAGAGGTGATTGGAAAAAACAACTGCCCAATTGTTGACACTTGGTGGCAGACAGAGACTGGCGCAATCATGATCTCGCCATTACCTGGAGTTACTGCAACAAAACCAGGCAGTGCCATGAAAGCCCTCCCTGGAATTTCTGCTGAGGTTGTTGATGATGAAGGTAAAGCTGTTGGCAATGGCAGAGGTGGTTATCTTGTCTTAACAAAGCCTTGGCCATCAATGATGCGTGGTGTTTGGAATGAACCCATTCGCTATAAAGAAACTTACTGGTCACGCTTTGCTGGAGTTTACTTTGCAGGAGATGGCGCGAAGTTAGATAAGGATGGCGCGATCTGGTTACTTGGCCGAGTTGATGATGTTATGAATGTTTCAGGGCATCGCATCTCAACAACAGAGGTTGAATCGGCATTAGTTTCTCATGATGTGGTTGCCGAGGCTGCAGTAGTTGGCGCAAAGGATGAAATGACTGGGCAGGGCATTGTTGCATTTGTAATTCTAAGAGGCGGAATTGAATCAGCCACAGGGGATGCTTTAGTTAAAGAGCTACGTGATCATGTGGCAAAACAAATTGGCCCAATTGCAAAACCTCGCCAGATTATGGTTGTTGCAGAATTACCAAAGACAAGAAGCGGCAAAATTATGCGCAGGCTATTACGGGATGTGGCAGAAAATAGAGCAGTTGGAGATTCCACAACCCTTGCTGATCCAAATATAATGAAGTTAATCTCTGAAGGTTTAAAAACTGGAAAGAGTGAGGATTAGTTCACTTTCTCAAGTAACTTAACAATCTCACTCTTTACCTCATTCATTACTGAGGGTAGATGAGAATCTACATAATCATAAAGTTCTGAAGGCTTTATGTATTTATCTGCGATACCCCAAGTTGAAAACACCAACAGTGTTGCAACTAAATACAAAATAAAGGCTGCGCGAAGTGTTGAAATGGCCGCCCCTACCAGTGAATCAATAAGTTTAAAGGGCGGTACAAAAAGAATCTTGCGAAATAATGAGCCAATCTTGCCTAGTAAAAAATCACCTATAGAGGCTCCAACAAAAACTGCTAGTAATGCCAAAACAACTTTCTGGCTCTGACTATCCCAAGTGGCAAGATATTTAACAGCCAAGGCCAATCCCGCTACACCACCTGCAATATAACCAGCAGTTCTAAAAATCGTTTTGATCAAACCATTTTTATATCCACTATAAAAAGCGATCAGAAGAACTAAAACTATTAATAGATCAAAGTAATTCATAACTTAACTCCAAAAGCTTTTTCAACTTGATTAAATAATTGCTTTTTATTTGTGTAAGCTCCTATTTTAGTTTCGACAGTTTTGCCATTTTCATCGATAAACCAAGTGACCGGAACTCCTGGTCCAAATATAGATTTTGAAATTCCACTTGCATCTTCAAGATTTGGCCAACTCATCCCACTTTTTTGAATGTAATCAATAGCATCCTCTTTAGATTTTTCCTCGACATTTACGCCAAGCATCTGGATCTGCCCGTTTTTAAATAGTGGATTTTGATACAGCTCAACAAAATAAGGCATCTCCTGCTTACATCCTTCACACCATGATCCCCATACATTTATAAGCAAGGGTCCTTGTAATTGATGAAAATTTATTTCCGCCGACCCATCTAAACATGGCATCAAAACGGATTTATCGACGCTCTCTAGTAATTTGATTTGATCACAAGATGCAACAATGCCCGGTGCACTTACCTTGGTTGGTGATGTGCAGCTAGAAATTAGCAAAGTGGTGATTAATAAACTTAAAAGTTTTTTCATTTGAAATCTGCCTCAACTTTCACCATTAGCTTTGCCTTTATTGGATCCATCTCACCTATTCCAAATGATGGACAGTACTTGGCGATTGGACAAGCACCACATGCTGGCTTTCTTGAATGGCACACTCTTCTGCCATGCCAGATTAAGCGCTGCGACAAATTGGTCCATTCTTTTCTTGTGATTAAATCAGCAACCTCAAACTCAACCTTTACCGGGTCCATAGATTTACTCCACTTAAATCTTCTACTTAATCTGCCAAAGTGAGTATCAACAGTTAAGCCTGGAATACCAAATGCATGACCCAAAACAACATTGGCTGTCTTTCGGCCAACTCCAGGAAAAGTGATCAAACTTTCTAATTTGCTTGGTACCTTGCCATCATAATCTGTAACTATCTTGCTACTAAGTGACTTTATATTCTTAGCCTTTGCCCGGTAAAAACCAGTTGATTTAACCAATCTTTGAATATCTTTAACATCAGCCTGTGCCATCTTTGCCGGATTTGGATATTTCTTAAATAAGGCAGGCGTTGTTTGATTCACTCGCTTATCGGTGCATTGCGCCGATAAAACAGTTGCAACTAGTAATTGAAAAGGAGTTTTATAATCTAATTCACACCTAACATTTGGATAGCTTTTACATAAAATTCGATAGATCGCCCTTGCTCGAACTTTCTTTTGAGCCAAACTCTCTCGCATTTGCCCAAGATTACGCTGATTGGAGTTGTACTACCTCCCAGCAGTATCCTTATGGCTATGCCCGCCAAAAATGAAGATGAGGTTGTTAGAAAAGCCCCGCTTTTTAGTGCTTTAGATGATGCCTCCGCTGCCAGCTTGCGAGCATCCATGAATGGTATAAAGATTTCAAAGGGTCAGGTTTTATTTAAAGAGGGTGACCCAGGAGATAAGTTATTTGTGGTAGTTGAGGGCAAGTTAAAGCTTGGCACATCCTCCGGTGATGGCAGAGAAAACCTTTTGTCAATTTTAGGACCTGGTGACATGTTTGGTGAGTTATCACTCTTTGATCCAGGACCAAGAACAGCAACTGCAACCGCAGTAGTTGACTCTAAGTTACTAGCCCTTGCTAATGATCAGGTTATTGGCTGGGTAACAGCCCACCCACATGTTTCACTTCAACTACTAAAAAGACTCTCACAACGATTAAGAAGAGCCAATGATGTTTTATCTGATTTAGTCTTTGCTGATGTACCCGGCCGAGTTGCTAAGGCAATTATTGAATTAGGTGAGCGATTTGGAACCAAAAAAGATGATGGTCTGCATGTTAACCATGAGCTAACCCAAGAGGAGCTAGCCCAATTAGTTGGGGCATCAAGAGAAACTGTTAATAAAGCATTAGCTGATTTTGCATCCCGTGGTTGGGTAAAACTTGAACCACGCGCAGTAATTATTTTAGATTATGAAAGATTAGTTAAGCGCGGGCGTTAATTCTTTAATTGCACAATCAGTTCAATTTCAACTGGTGCATTCAGTGGCAATTCAGCAACCCCAACTGCAGTTCTTGCGTGTTTGCCATTTACATCTCCAAAAATCTTAATCAATAATTCACTAGCACCATTTACTACTCCTGGTATTGCCATGAAGCCGGGTGCGCAATTAACAAAACCGCCAATCCTGACCACTCTTTCAACTTGATCAAGATCTGTAACTAATGAAATTGCTGCAAGTGCGTTTAGCGCACAAATTTGGGCCAGCTCTTTCGCATCCTCTGCGCTGACATCACTGCCGACCTTGCCCTCTTTAACTAATTTGCCATCAATTACTGGAAGCTGTCCGGCCGTGAAAATGAGATTGCCACTTTTAACTGCCGGCACATATGCAGCAACTGGAGCTGCAGCAGTTGGAAGTGTTAGGCCAAGTGCGGAAAGCTTTTCTTTAGTACTCACGCAATCACTCTCTTCATATATGCAACTAATTGATCGCCACCACCAGGGGCAGGAACAACTTGCACTAAATCCCAACCTTCAGAGCCCCAGGTATCTAGGATCTGCTTTGTTGCATGAGTTAGTAATGGCACAGTCACATATTCATATTTCATTTAGTAATCCTTAACTTTTTATTGAGAAAGTGCTGCTTTAACCAATGATGAAACCACTCCACCATCAGCTTTGCCAGCAATCTTAGGTTGTAAAACTTTCATTACTAATCCCATGCCAGCAGGGCCTGCTGCATTTGTTTCAGCAATTGCATCTGCTATTAATTTCTTGATATCCGCCTCACTTAATTGCTCAGGTAGGTAGAGAGCAATAACTGCTGCCTCTTCTTTTTCCTTGTTGGCTAAATCATCACGCTTCGCGTTTGTGTAAGCCTCAACAGCCTCACGGCGCTTTTTAGCCTCCCTGGATAAAACTGTAATCACTTCCGCGTCAATCAATACCTTTGCGCTCTTACCCGCAACCTCTTCATTGGTAATAGCAGCAAGCAGCATTCTGATGGTGCCGCTTTTGACCGCATCTTGAGAGCGAATCGCATCGGTTAAATCTGACTGTAGTTTTTCTTTTAGTCCCATAGCGGTATCTTCTCATGCCTATGGCATACAAAGTGCGCACCTCTACCTTGCCCCTGCTCCCTAAGGGTGCTAAACCAATTAAAGTCCTGCATTTTTCTGATCTTCATCTGCACCCTAGAAAAAAGCGTGAGATTGCAGATATCAAAACCTTTATTGATTTAAAACCTGATTTAGTGATTAGCACAGGTGATTTTCTTGCCCACAAAGATGGGGTCGATATCGCACTTAACGCACTAGGTGAGCTTCTTGATCTGCCAGGTTTATTTGTCTTTGGTTCTAATGATTACTACGCACCTAGTTTTAAAAACCCCTTTTCTTACTTAAGAAAAGATAATGGAGAGCGCAAGCTAGGTGAGAAGTTGCCTTGGCAGAGATTGCAAAAACAGTTAACAAAGCGAGGTTGGCAAGATTTAAATCACAATAAAGTTAAGTTAAAGGTAAACGGAGTAGTAATTGAAGCACGTGGTACAGATGATGCTCACTTAGAGTTAGATGATTATCGTAAGGTTGAAGGAAGAGTGAGTAATACTGCAGATATTGCAATTGGTGTAACTCACGCGCCATATGAACGAGTGCTCGCTGGGATGGCGCAGGATAAATTAGATTTAATATTTGCAGGTCATACTCATGGTGGTCAGATTAGATTGCCTTGGCCGGGGGGGAGTAAATCACTTACTACAAATTGTGATTTAGAAAATTGGCGATCTCGCGGAGTTACTAAGGTAAATGATGAACCTTGGCTTAATGTCTCAGCCGGTATGGGCATGAGCCCTTTTGCGCCAATTAGATTTGTATGTCCGCCTGAAGTCTCCCTAATCACATTAACTGCTTAAGGTAGGCTTTAATAATGAATCTAATTTCAAATAAATTACATCGCCTGTATTTAGTAATCACTCTGCTTTTAGTAATTCCAGATACCTTCTATTGGTACACACTTAATGATTACTCCAATTACCAAGATGCCTTGACTGCTATCACTAGCTCAACTGGACTTACCTGGTTAATCGTTAGCTACTTAGCGGTATTTTTTGCAATCTTTGCTCAAAACCTTGAGATGCGAGCCTTTTTAACAGTTGCTGCTTTTGTTACCCGTATTTTCTTCCTGGTTTGGCTAACTGATATCTGGCGTTCTAATGAGGTCGGCTTTACCCAGGTAATTAAAAATGTTTTTGTTAAAACTGGTGAGGCTCCATATGTTGAAGCTTTTGCAACAGTTGCACTGATTCCAATGGTTTTATCTTTAATTGTTCAAAAAACTCAAGTGGCAAACCTTCTTACTGGTTTAGTTAATTTCCTAAAGGCACCATCGAATAAAACTCACCAAGTTGTCTTTTACACAGCTTCAGCAACAATCTATCTGTTAGCACTAATTGGAATGGTTAGATCACTATTAGATAATTATGATCTGGCGGCCTCTGATCTGCCATCAGGTGTTACTCAGAGTTTAATTTGGTTAGTTGTATTGGGTGTAATTCAAATTGCTTTGAAATTGCTAATTCTAGGACTTGGACTTCTTGCTTCACTTTGGGCATGGATTAGTTGGCAGGCAGATATTAAAACTGTTCTTGGACACATGAAAGATTTTAAATTATCTGAGTATCTAACTAGAAAAGTTGCCTCCTACCTATACACCTTCTACTTTGTATTTATCATTGGGTTAGCCGCTGTTGGTATTCCAATTTATGCTTCAACTACATATGGCATAAATCAAGATTATGCAGCATTTCCAATGGTGGTATTAGCTGGAGTAATTGTTACTTTCTTAGTAATTCTTGCAATCCGCTTAGTATTTGAGTTAGCGGTTGCAGTGGTTCATATTGCTGAAAATACAAAAGGTGGATTAAGAAAGTAAATTAGTTAGATTTTGATTTAGCCTTTTCTAAATCAGCATCCACCATTAACTTTGCTAACTCATTCCAGTGTGTTTTCGCCTTCCAGCCAAGTACTTTTTCAGCCTTTGATGGGTCACCGATTAACGCGTCAACCTCAGTTGGTCTTTCATAACGCTTATCTACTTCAACATGATCTTTGTAATCAAGTCCTACATGTTCAAAGGCTGCTTGAGCGAAATCTTTAACAGTGGCGCCAACCCCGGTAGCAACTACATAATCACCGGGCTTATCTTGCTGAAGCATCAACCACATTGACTCCACGTACTCCTTTGCATATCCCCAGTCACGCACAGCATCTAAATTACCTAGATATAACTTGTCTTTGCCACCGGTTGCAATCTTGGTAACAGCTCTTGTTATTTTTCTGGTAACAAATGTTTCACCTCGCCGAGGTGATTCATGGTTAAACAAAATTCCATTTGTGGCATGCACTCCATATGCCTCACGATAATTAACTGTTGACCAGTAAGCCATTAACTTTGCTGCTGCATAAGGGCTTCTTGGCCTAAATACTGAATCTTCATTTTGTGGTGGTGGAGTTGATCCATAAAGCTCACTAGTGCTTGCTTGGTAATAACGACATATAATTCCTGATGCTCGAATTGATTCAAGGAGGGCAACTGCACCTACCGCATCAACTTGGGCTGTGTATTGAGGCATAGTGAATGAAACTTGAACGTGAGATTGTGCGCCCAAGTTATAAACTTCAGTTGGCTGAATCTGATGAATCAAATTAGTCATATTTACACCATCAGTTAAATCACCATAATGCAGGATCAATTTTGGATTTGGAGTGTGAGGATCTTGGTAGATGTGATCTATACGAGCGGTATTAAATGAGCTAGAGCGGCGAATAAGTCCGTGTACTTCATATCCTTTTTCAAGGAGAAACTCTGTCAGGTATGAACCATCTTGTCCGGTGATACCGGTGATAAATGCAATCTTCTTAGACAAAATGGCTCCTTACTTATTTTGTAGATACCACTCTACAGTGGATGCGATGCCTTGATCTAATGAAATTAATGGTTTCCAGCCTAAATTAGCAATCTTTGATGAATCTAGAACTTTTCTCATCGTGCCATCGGGTTTATTTGCATCCCAACTAATTTCACCACTGAATCCAACAGCTTTGGAAATCTTGCCTGCCAAATCCTTAATGGATACCTCTTGGCCTGATCCAACATTGATTTGCTTGGAATCATCGTATTTATCCATACAAAACACCACCGCTTTAGCAAAGTCATCTACGTGCATAAATTCACGAAGCGGTGCACCACTTCCCCATAAAATTACCTGGCCATTACCTGATCGCTTTGCCTCAATAAACTTTCGAATAAGAACCGGCAGCACATGCCCATTTTCTAAATCAAAATTATCATTTGACCCATACATGTTTGTTGGCATTACCGAAATCCATTTATATCCATACTCTTTGCGATAAGACTTGACTAATTCAATACCAGCAATTTTTGCCACTGCGTAAGCTGAGTTTGTCTGCTCAAGCTCGCCTGTAAGTAAATACTCCTCTTTTATTGGCTGGGCACAATCCCTTGGGTAAATACAACTAGAACCTAGGAAAACGAATTTTGAAACCTTAGCTGCATGAGCCGCGTCCATAAGGTTAGATTGAATTTGTAAATTCTGGGATAGAAATTCAACTGGATAGGAGTTATTGCCACCGATCCCACCGACTTTGGCCGCAGAATCAATAATGGCTGTTGGCTTAAGATCCTTTATAAATTCAAAAGTTTTATCTCGATCTAGTAAGTCAACATCTTTACTAGATACACCAATCACTTCTTGATTTAATCGATTGAGCTCTCTGACAATTGCTGAGCCAACTAAACCAGAGCCGCCAGCTACCAAAATTGTCATGTACTTAGCCTAGCGTTAGGTTTTTTAAAACTCGGCCGCAACCAACTCTGCAATTTGAGCAGTATTAAGCGCTGCCCCCTTTCGCAGGTTATCGCCGCAAACAAATAGGTCTATTGCATTTGGATCATCTAGAGATCTTCTAACCCGGCCAACCCAAGTGGGATCAGTACCCACAACATCTACTGGCGTTGGAAACTTATAGTTTTCTGGATCATCAACTAATTCAACTCCTGCTGCATTTCTTAATACCTCTTGAGCTACAGAGCGTGAGACTTCCTTATCAAAAATTGCATGAACAGCTAGCGAATGAGTTGTTAGCACTGGAACTCGAACACATGTGGCTGAAACCTTTAAATCAGCTAGCCCTAGTATTTTTCTGGATTCATTTCTAACCTTTAACTCTTCAGATGAGTAACCATCCTCCTTTAGTGAGCCTGCCCAGGGAATTACATTAAGTGCAAGGGGATCTGAAAATGGGCCAAAGTCTTTCACAACTTTTCTAATATCTCCTGCTTCATCACCTAAACTTTTATTTGCAACTAAATTTATTTGCTCTCGCAAAATATCTAAGCCACCTTGGCCAGCACCGGAAGCGGCTTGGTAGGAGGCAACAACTAATTCCTTTAATCCATACTCTTTGTGCAAAGCACCCATAGCTACGATCATGGAAAGGGTGGTGCAATTCGGATTAGAAATTATTCCTTTTGGTCGATTCTTTATCTCTTGTGGATTTACTTCTGGCACAACCAATGGCACATCTTTATCCATTCGAAACGCGCCGGAGTTATCAACTACTACAGCTCCATTACTTGCAGCAATTGGCGCCCACTCTTTAGAAACCTCGTCCGGCACATCAAACATTGCAATATCAATTCCCTCAAATGCTTCAGGAGATAGAGCAACAACTGTTAACTCTTCACCGCGACAAGTAAGTTTTTTACCAGCACTTTTTGCAGAGGCAATTAATCTGATCTCACCATAAACATTTTCTCGCTTAGATAAAATATTAAGCATTACTGTGCCAACAGCTCCAGTGGCGCCAACTACAGCAAGGGATGGTTTATTACTCATCGACCACTTCCTCCATAAACAACTGCTTCAATTTGATCTGCATCTAAATCAAAAGCGGTATGTGCTGCTTTAACACCCTTTTCTAAATCAGAGCTTCTGCAAACAATTGAGATTCGAATCTCTGAGGTTGAGATCATTTCAATATTTACGCCAGATTCTGAAAGACAGGCAAAGAAGGTGGCAGTGACCCCTGGATGACTTCGCATACCAGCGCCAATTAATGACAATTTACCTATCTGATCATCATATTGAATTGAGGCAAAACCAATCTCACCTTGAATACGCTTTAAAACAGCAGTCGCATTAGCACCTTCTGTTTTTGGTAAAGTAAATGAGATATCTGTTAAGCCAGTTGCAGCCGCTGAAACATTTTGCACAATCATGTCGATGTTTATGTCAGCGTCGGCTATGGCTTGAAATATTGCAGCTGCCATACCGGCCCTATCTGGCACACCAACTATGGTTACCTTTGCCTCACTTTTATCATGAGCTATTCCTGCGATTATTGCTGCTTCCATTTCGCCCCCTTCTGGATGATCCTTAACCACCCAGGTTCCTTCCTTGTTGGAAAAAGATGATCTAACATGAATTGGTAGATCAAAACGCCGCGCGTACTCAACGCAACGTAGGTGTAACACTTTGGCACCACTTGCTGCTAGCTCTAACATTTCATCATATGTAACAGTTGATAATTTCTTTGCTGCTGGAACTACTCTTGGATCAGCGGAGAAAATTCCATCAACATCTGTGTAGATCTCACAAACATCTGCTTCAAGTGCTGCAGCAAGCGCTACTGCAGTTGTGTCAGATCCACCTCTACCTAAAGTAGTGATGTCATTTGTATCCTGTGAGACTCCTTGAAAGCCTGCAACAATTGCAATCGCACCTTCTTTAAGTGCTTCTTGAATCCTGCCTGGTGTCACATCAATAACTCGCGCCTTGCCATGAGTTGATGTTGTAATAATTCCTGCTTGAGAACCAGTAAATGATCTTGCTTCATGACCTAAATTTGAGATTGCCATTGCAAGCAGTGCCATAGAGATTCGCTCACCTGCTGTTAACAACATATCTAGCTCACGCCCATTTGGAAGTGGGGAAACTTGATTAGCTAAATCAATTAATTCATCGGTGGTATCTCCCATGGCAGAGACCACAACTACGACTTGATGGCCTGATTTCTTGGTGGCAACGATGCGGCTTGCAACCCGCTTTAGCCCCTCAGCATCGGCCACCGATGAGCCGCCAAACTTCTGCACGATTAAACCCATGGTGTAAGTGTGAAGGATGGGCTTAAGAATTTGGGAATTATCTCAAATATTAAGACGGCTAAACATCTTAAATAGTGAGATTAATCAGTTATCGTAGGATCTGCGGCCCTCAAAAGCTCTGCCAAGGGTAATTTCATCTGCATATTCCAGATCTCCACCTACTGGAAGGCCAGAGGCAAGACGGGAGACTTTGATCCCTAAAGGTTTGATCAGCCTAGTCAAATAAGTGGCTGTTGCTTCACCTTCAAGGTTTGGATCGGTAGCAATAATTATTTCACCAATTGTTGTTTCAGATAATCTAGTCATTAACTCTTTAATTCTTAAGTTCTCTGGTCCTACTCCATCTATTGGTGAGATCGCCCCACCTAACACGTGATACGTGCCTTTAAATTCTCTAGTTTTTTCAATAGCTAACACATCTTTACTTTCCTCAACAACACAAATAGATGTTTTATCTCTTCTTGGATCCCTGCATATCTTGCATAACTCTTCCTCTGAGATATTTCCACAAATTGTGCAAAACTTAACTCGCTCCTTAACTGTCTTTAAAACCTCAGCAAGGCGAGTGACGTCAACGCGATCTGATTGAATGATGTGAAAGGCAATACGTTGAGCACTCTTTGGTCCAACACCAGGAAGACGTCCTAGCTCATCAATTAAGTCTTGAATTATTCCTTCATACATAAATCATCAACTAAGAAAGAACTTAGTCTGACTCCTTAATAACTTTAGCGCCTAATTTACTAGCTAAAAGATCAGCACCGGTCAGCATATTAGCATCGCTTGGATCTTCATCACTTCTTGCCATAGTAGTGGTAGCAACTGAGGTATCAACTGTTGCAACTATTTTTCTTCTAACCCCTGCAACCTCTTCAAAGGCATCAGATAAAATCACATCACTCTCTGATCTAACAAATGAATCACGTGCTCCTGCGTTAACAATTCCAATGCTTATGCTCTCATCATCTACGGAGAGTATTTGAGCACTTGTTGCAAGTAATGACCACGTTAGACGGCGCTTGCCTTTAACATTTTCAATTACTTGCGGCCACAATCTACGCAGGGTAGCAATGTCTGCAACACCACTTGGCTTGTGGTTAGTTGGCTTGCTCTCTACCTTAACTGGTTCAGTTTTAACTGCTACTACTGGTTTTACTTCAATCTTTGGTTCGGCCCTTAAAATGTTTTGAACCGGCTCACTCGTTGCAGCTTTAACTTCAACAGTTGGCGCAGCACTAATTACCCCGCGCTCTAGTTTTTCAAGTCGAGCAGAAACAGCTGCATCATTTGCTTGCGGCAGCATCATCTGTCCACAAACTAACTCCAGAATCAATCTAGGCGGTGTTGCACCGCGCATCTGAGTCAACCCATTGGCAAGTAAATCAGCTGATCTAATTAGATTTGCAATGCCAATTAACTTTGCCTGTGTTCGCATCCGATCTAATTGATCCATTGGAATTTGAACGAGTACCTGGGAGTTATTCTCATCAACTGCGCCCACAATTATCAAATCACGTAAGCGCTCAAGTAGATCTTGCGCAAATCTTTTCGGATCTTGCCCTGATTCAACTACGCGGTCTACTGTGTTAAACAGGGAGGCAGAGTCTGATGCAGCCAGTGAATCAATTGCTTCGTCCAGTAGGGCTGAGTCGGTGTAACCAAGGAGAGCCACGGCAATCTCATATGTAACACCTTCGCTACCAGCACCAGCTAGTAATTGACCGAGGATTGATTGCGCATCTCGAACTGATCCACCGGACGCTCTAACAACTAGTTGAATGACACCCTTTGCCACCTTAATACCTTCAGATTCACAAACTTTCTCTAGGTGTGTAGAAAGAATTGCAGGTGGAACTAATCTAAATGGATAGTGGTGGGTTCTTGATCTAATTGTTGAAATTAACTTTTCGGGTTCAGTTGTGGCAAAGATAAACAAAACGTGTGCTGGTGGCTCTTCAACTACTTTAAGTAAGGCGTTGGCTGCTCCTGGCCCTAGTTGATGAGCCTCATCGATAATGTAAATCTTGTAGCGAGATTGAACTGGTGCAAAAAAAGCTTTATCTCTTAAATCTCTAGCATCATCTACTAATCCATGTGTTGCAGCATCTAACTCAATTACATCAAGTGAACCTGGGCCATTAGCAACTAAATCCTTACAAGATTGACAGGTTCCACATGGGTTTGGTGTTGGGCCTTTTTCACAATTTAAAGATCTAGCCATAATTCTGGCACTTGATGTTTTACCACATCCCCTTGGACCGCTAAATAAATATGCGTGATGGATTTGCCCTGAGATTAAAGCATTACTTAATGGAGTTGTTACATGCTCTTGACCAATGACATCTACAAAAGTTGATGGGCGATACTTGCGGTATAGAGCTAATGACATTTATCGCCTCCTTTGCTTATTTAATTTAAAACGCTTGCAAATAATAGGATCCCCCGTACACCCACTAGAGCGCACCTACCCTTGCTGCATTCCTGCCCTGGGGGAGTTCGGCACGTTAATGCCGCACGGGGGATCTAACGGTAAATCTTAGTCATCACCACCGATACCCTTAAGCCTTGTAAGTAATAATGGAGGATTCGCATAGCGGCCGAGTGCGCACGCTTGGAAAGCGTGTGTAGGGCAACCTACCGAGGGTTCAAATCCCTCATCCTCCGCGGTTTATGCCCACTTTTTAGTTGAAGCACGCTTAGAAATAATGTATATGATTTCATAATGTCCTTTTCATTAGATACCCAAAAACTTAGGTTGAAGCGTTTGAAAAGAGTTTTAACCCATATGTTTCTTGGACACATAAAGTGGAGATCTAATAACTATAGACCTCCAAGTCCATACAGCATCAAGAAAAAGATACTTCAAAATAATGCTTTCCCGAATGTTGGATGGATCGAAACTGGAACTTATCTAGGTGAAACTACCAAATTCTTATCTAAGAAATATTCAAGTGTTATCACTGTCGAACCGAGTAGGCCTCATTTCAACTATGTTTCAAAGAGATTCAAGAAAATTAGTAATGTGAGGGTGATTAATGCGACCTCGGAAAATTCGTTCAGTGAGCTTTTGGGAAATTCAAAAGATGAATTGAATATATATCTGGATGGACATTATTCGGGTGATGGGACATTTGGGGAGAATAAAATCACCCCTGTTAAAGAGGAGTTGGATTCTATTGAAAAATCTCTTGCTAGGTTTAAGAAGCTTTTTGTAGCAATAGATGACTTTCGAGTTTTTGCAAATTATGATTCCGCATATCCGAGCAGATATTACTTAATTGATTTTTGCAAAAGAAATAATCTGATTTGGAATATAGAACAAGACATCTTTATGTTTTGGAAAAAATAAAACTATATTTCTACTCCGATGTACTTCGTCTCTAAAAACTCTTCAATTCCAGCAAAGCCACCCTCACGCCCTAGGCCTGATTGCTTGAAGCCTCCAAATGGTGCGGCCGGATCTGAAATAACACCTTTATTAATTGCCACCATGCCTGACTCCAAAGATTCTGCCACCCTTATGGCTCGTTTTAGATTAGAAGAGTAAACATATGCAATTAAGCCAAACTCTGTTGCGTTAGCAAGTTCGATTGCTTCTTCATCTGAATTTGTAATAACAATTGGCGCTACTGGCCCAAATATCTCCTGCTGCAATATTGGATTATTGTTTTTGACAGATAAAACCGTTGCAGGATAAAAAGCACCGGTACCTGCTGGCGATTTTCCACCAGTTTTAACATCACCACCTGCAGCAACAGATGATTCAACTAACTCTGCAATTTTATTGCGCTCTTTAACTGAAACACTTGCCCCTAGTTGGGCGCCAGCTGATGTACCAGGTGCCATCTTTAAACCACCCATTGCTTTAGTGAGTTTTTCAGTGAAATCATTTGCAATCTCTTTAGCAACATAAAATCTATTTGCAGCTGTACAAGCAGCACCGCCGTTACGCATTTTTGCTAGAAGTGCGCCAGCGACCGCATCATCAACATTAGCGTCCGATAAAACTAGGAATGGCGCATTTCCACCCAACTCCATTGAGCATCTAATAACACGATCAGCTGCCTCTTTAAGAAGTACTCGACCAACCTCAGTTGATCCCGTGAAAGATAAGTTAACAACCCTTGGATCTTTTAAAATCTTTGCAATTGCTGGACCAGTTGGGGAAGGTAAAATTAAATTAACAACACCTGCTGGAACTCCAGCACGCTCTAAGATTTGAATTATTGCTAGAGCAGTCAGTGGTGTTTCACCTGCTGGCTTAAGAATGACTGTGCAGCCTGCAGCGAGCGCCGGACCAATCTTTCTAGTCGCCATTGCAGCTGGAAAATTCCAAGGTGTAATTAAAAGAGAGACCCCAATTGGTTGTTTTGTAACAATAATTCTTTTGTCTCCACTTGGCGAAGTTCTAAACTCACCATTTATACGCACTGCCTCTTCTGAGAACCATCTAAAAAACTCTGCGGCGTACAAAACCTCACCCTTAGCATCACTTAATACTTTGCCATTTTCTCTTGAAATAATCTCAGCCAATCGATCAGATTCTGCAACCATAATTTCAAATGCTTTGCGAAGAATTTCACCACGCACACGAGGCGCCGTCTTTGCCCAACTTTTAAATGCCCTGTGGGCTGCATCCACTGCCTGGATGCATTGTTCTTCGGATGAAATCTGCACATTAGCAATAACTGATTCATCAGCTGGATTTGTAACTGGCATAGTTGATACGCCATTAACCCACTTGCCATCAATATAGAGCTGGGTAGAAAGTTGCATAAAGATAAGCATACGCTCAGTTTTTACTGCTTAAAAATCAAGATTTAAACAGGCGTATACTTACTTCTCTCAACTTCTACTTGGAGCGTGTTTTCAACTTTGCCTAACTCTTGGAGTGATAACGCACCAGCGCCAAAGGTGCTCAAAGAGCATGCTCATCTAAAAGATCCATTCTCCTACAAAATCAAGCGGCGCCTTTTAGGCAATCCTTTAAATCGCCACACCTTAAGCCACCAACGTCTTGATAAGAAGTATGCGTTAGGAATTTTATCCTCTGATTGCATCTCAAGCTCTGCCTATGGCTCAGAACAAATCTTGCTCGCCTTAGTACCAGCTTTTGGACTTGCTGCCTTTGCAATGTTGATGCCGATGACCATGATTGTTTTACTAATTCTCTTAATTGTTACCTTGTCATATCGAAATGTAATTTCTGTTTACACAAAAATTGGTGGGGCATACATAGTCTCCCGCGATAACTTTGGACCAGTAGTTGCTCAGGTTGCAGCAGTTGCGCTAATGCTTGATTACATAGTGACTCTGGCAATTCAATCAGCTGCAGGAGTTGCAGCAATTATTTCAACCTTCCCAGAGCTTTCTCCTTGGAAGATTCATATGACTCTTGCAATCATTGTTTTACTTACCTACGGAAATTTAAGAGGAGTAAAAGAGGCTGGCAAAGCTTTTGCTCTTCCTACATATCTTTTCGTTGGCTCAATGTTCACAGTCTTTGCAATTGGTGTTTACCGAGAAATTTCTGGAACGCTGCCAACCTTAGATATCAACCAACCAGGAGCAGTTGAGATCGGTCAGGAGCAAGGATTGCTAACCTTTGCTGCAATCTTTATATTACTTAGAGCATTCGCAAATGGTGGATCATCTTTAACCGGCCTTGAAGCAATCTCAGATGGTGTCTCTTTGTTTAAATCACCAGAGCACATAAATGCCAGAAGAACTCTTGTAATCATGAGCACGCTGCTTGGTTCTTTAGTTCTAGGTGTTTCCTACTTTGCCCACAAGATTTATGCCATGCCGTATGAGTCAGGAACACCAACAGTTATTTCTCAGATTGCAAAAACAATATTAGGAGATGGCGTCTTTGGTAGTGCATTTTTCATAATTGTTCAGGCTGCAACAATGTTGATTTTATTTGCAGGTGCTAACACAACATATAGCGCGTTTCCAATGGTGGTTAACTTTGTTGCCCAAGATGGATACCTACCTAACTGGCTGACCAAACGAGGACATAGGCTTAACTTCTCAAATGGAATTTTAGTTTTAACTGCAGCTGCGATGATTTTGATATTAGTAACTAGAGCATCAGTAGAGCATTTAGTTGCTTACTACGCACTGGGAGTATTCACCGCATTCACACTCTCAGGTCTTGGTATGGCTAAGTATGCAAGAACCCATAAGAAAGGTGCTTGGAAGATTAATTATGTAATAAATGGTTTATCTGGCTCAATCTCACTATTAGTAGTTTTAATCTTTGCGGTAGTTAAATTCAATCAAGGAGCTTGGGTAGTTGTAGTTGTTACGCCATTTTTAGTGATGGCATTTTTAAGATTGCGCAAGCAGTACACAAGTGAACAAGATGCACTTAATATAACCATTCAGTCTTCAAGAGCCACTTCAATGACTAGACATGATGTGACAGTTCTAATTGATAGCTTTGATCTTGCCACAATAGGCGCCATTCGATATGCCAGAAGTTTAAATCCAAGAAATCTTTCGGCCGTACATTTTGTAATTGATGACAGACGAGCAGAAATGTTAAGCAAAGAGTGGGCAAAAAATGAGGCTTGTGCTGATGTGCCACTTGAATTAATTGATTGCCCTGATAGACGTCTTGCAAATGCTGCAGTTGATTATGCAATTAGAGCAACAGCCGGCAATGATGTTGAGTTAACACTTCTCCTACCTCGTCGTTCTTATTCTAAGGTTTTAGGCTGGCTGCTTCATGATCAAACAGCTGAAGATATTGCTCGTCCTATCTCTCAACTAGAAAGAGTTGTTGCAACCATCATTCCGTTTGATGTTGAAAAAATTATCTCTGGCCAAAGCAGCTGGAAAGCACCATTAGATAAGAAAAGTGAATCAAAACAAGAAGTGCCTGTAAGAACACAGAGTGCGTTTACTAAAGCATCTGTTGCAACTAAATCAAATGAACCAATAAGCCATTACGCTGAAAATATAATTCCGATTGGCAATATCACTTGGCGAAAACGAGCGCATGTTCAAGGAAGAGTTAACTCAATAAAGTCAGCCCCCTCTGGTTCCTCCCCATTAGTTGAGGTTGAGATGTGGGATGAAAGCGGCGGCGTTACTTTGCAATTTTTAGGTAGACGTGAAATTACGGGTCTTGAGGTTGGATCACAGTTAAAGGCAGAAGGTATGGTGGGTGAGAATAATGGTCAACTGATTATTTTAAATCCATCATATGAAATTATTGTTTAACGCTTTGTTGTAAAGAACTCACCTAATAACTGCCCACACTCATCTTCTAGCACTCCACTTATTACCTCTGGTTTATAGATAGCACGGGTATCCCGAAGTAAATCCCATACAGATCCAACTGCGCCGTATTTTTCATCAAATGAACCAAAAACTAATCTTTTAATCCGACTTTGCGCGATCGCCCCAGCACACATCCCGCATGGCTCAAGTGTTACTACCATAGTTAGCTCATCTAATCGGTAATTGCCTTGTTTCTTTGCAGCATCTCTAATGGCAACAATCTCAGCATGAGCGGTTGGATCATTATCTTGCTCTCTTAAGTTTGCGCCCATTCCAACTATGGTGCCTGTATCATCAACAACTAAGGCACCAACCGGCACATCACCTTTTAGCCCAGCCTCTTTAGCAAGTGAAATTGCCTGCTGCATTAAAGATTTGTAATCCACTAATTACTTTCTATTACCTGATTGAATTGTTCACCAAAACCTAATCTGCTGGCTATGGCTTCTAATTGTTCATCAGGATATAACTCTGTGTCATCTAGAATAGTTAACAGCTCCATCTGACTTACCCCTAAATCATTTAGTAGATCTAGATCCCCACCAGGTTGGGCCTCATCATCCTCCTCTGGAAACTCAAGATCTAATACCTCAATTAGCTCTGCTGCGACCTCATAATCTAATGCGTAGGTGAGATCTGAGATCATCATCTGCATTTGATCACCTAATGCCCTGGCAATAATTACAAACTCATCCTCTATCGCAATTAACGCAATTGCCCCGCCATTGGTTTGTTGCGCTTTTAGTGAATCAATTACTGCGCCAATATCTCTAGTTGCAACTAGTTGGGTGGCATCCCACCTGCCATCTTCATGCCAGGCGATGATTCCAAAATCTACTGACATTTAGATCACACCCTTTCGCCAACCTTATGCTCAAGATCTGCCCTTCTTATTCTCCCTTTATTCTGTGCTAATTGGTAGTAGGGCTTACTCCTTGTAGAGTGATTATGTGAAAATCCATATCGCAGACCACCCACTGATTACACACAAGTTAACGGTGCTGCGGGATGAAAAAACAGATTCACCAACCTTCAGGCGTCTAACGGAGGAGATTGTCACTCTGCTTGCCTATGAGGCAATGCGTGAGGTGAAGACTCAAACGGTAACTGTTAAGACACCAGTTGCGATGGCGCAAGGTGCTCACCTGACAAAACCAAAACCTGTAGTGGTGCCAATACTTAGAGCAGGACTTGGCATGTTAGAGGGAATGTCTAGATTAATTCCAACAGCTGAGATTGGCTTTCTTGGCATGGTAAGGGATGAAAAAACTTTAAAAGCAACAACTTATGCGAATAGATTGCCGGAAGATCTAACTGGCCGCCAGTGTTACATCCTAGATCCAATGCTTGCCACTGGTGGCACATTGGTTTCTGCCATTGAGTTCTTAGCTGCAAAGGGTGCAACTGATATAACTGCGATTTGTATCTTGGCAGCTCCTGAAGGAGTAGCGGTATTAGAAAAAGCATTTGCATCAAGTAAGTTGCAATTAAAACTTGTAACTGGTGCGCTAGATGAGCGATTAAATGAAAAGGGCTACATAGTTCCAGGATTAGGTGATGCTGGTGATCGTTTATATGGTGTGGTTTAAATGGCAAGTACATCCCCAGGTTATGGCATCACAATCCGTGTTGATGCCCCTGCCTCTGCCCAACCAGTCTCTGAAATCACACAGGCGATCTTGGCAGCCGGGGCTAGCATTACAGCCCTTGATGTTGTTGAATCAGTATTAGATCGGGTGGTAATTGATGTTACATGTGATGCTATTGATGCCGAACATGCGGAGGCGATTACCGCTGCCTTATCTGAAAATAAAAATTTGAATGTCAGAAAGGTCTCAGACCGAACATTTCTATTGCACCTTGGTGGAAAAATTGAGATTGCCTCCAAAGTCCCACTTAAAACCCGTGATGATCTCTCCCGCGCCTACACACCAGGAGTTGCCAGAATCTGCCAAGCAATTGCTAAGGATCCATCTGACTTAAGAAGATTAACAATTAAGCGAAATACTGTTGCAGTTGTAACTGATGGATCAGCTGTTCTTGGCCTTGGAAATATTGGTCCAGGGGCTGCACTTCCTGTAATGGAGGGAAAGGCAGCCTTATTTAAGAGATTTGCCGATGTTGATGCTTGGCCAGTTTGTCTTGATACTCAAGATGTTGAAGAGATAATTCGGACGGTACAAATTATTGCACCAGTTTATGGTGGTATTAATCTTGAGGATATCTCAGCACCTCGTTGTTTTGAAATTGAAGCCCGCCTTCGCGACTTACTTGATATTCCAGTTTTCCATGATGATCAACATGGCACCGCAATTGTCGTCTTAGCAGCGCTAACAAATGCGTTAAAGCTTGTGAAAAAAGATTTAAAATCAACCAAGATTGTATTAAGTGGTGTTGGAGCTGCCGGAACAGCGGTTGCTAGGTTACTAATTGCAAATGGAGCTAAAAATATTATTGGTTTTGGAAAAGATGGACTTATCTTTGAAGATAAGGGTGAATCTGATCCAATGCGCAAATGGTTTGTTGAAAACTGCTCACCTGGTGCTTTTAGAGGAGATTTATCTGCTGCCATGAAAGGTGCTGATGTTTTTATAGGTTTAAGTGCGCCAAATGTTTTGGTTGAGGCTGATATTAAATCAATGGCAAAGGATGCGATCGTATTTGCTTTAGCTAACCCAGATCCAGAGATTGATCCTGCGCTGGCTAGAAAGCACGCTGCAGTTGTGGCAACAGGGAGAAGTGATCACCCCAATCAGATTAATAATGTTTTGGCTTTTCCTGGCATATTTAGAGGCTTACTTGATGCTCACATCACCAAGATTACCGACAATATGTTGGTACTAGCAGCTGAAGCGATTGCATCTTGTGTGAGTAGCGAACAATTAAATGCCAATTTTATAGTGCCCAGTGTTTTTGATCCAACTGTTTCACAAAAGGTAGCGGCAGCTGTAAAGAAATCGGTTTAAATTAATGCTCAGCTTTGCCGCCTCATTTAATGATCAACTATCCCCAGTTGCCCCCTTTTTATTTTATGTAGTAGTTGCAGGGATTATCTTTGTTGAAACTGGATTACTTTTAGGTTTCTTTCTGCCAGGTGACTCTCTGCTATTTAGTGCAGGTCTAGTTGCTGCAGCAAGAGATGACATAAATATTGTATTTTTGATCTTTGCAGTATTTCTAGCAGCCTTTGTAGGTGATCAGGTTGGGTATGTAATTGGGCGAAAGGTAGGTAGGCCCTATCTTGAAAAACATAAATCAAAGCGGATGCAAAAAATGCTGGCTAGATCTGAAAAATTTTACGCCCGATATGGTTGGTGGTCGGTAGTAATTGCCAGATACATCCCTTGGGTTAGAACCTTTGTGCCACCAATTGCAGGCACTGTAAAGATGAATTACTACAAATTCCTATCTGCAAATGCATTAGGTGCTTTTTTATGGGGAGTTGGAATTACCTTAGCTGGTTTTTACTCTGGCTCAATCTCTTGGGTGGAAGATATCTCATACGCTCTCGCCGCATTTTTTATCACTGCATCTTTGGTTTCAGCTTTTATTAATTACCGCCGGGATAGGCGAGATTGACCATTTGCAACAACACCTAAGTAGGTGAGTGCAATACCCACAATTAGGTAAGGTGAGACAACAGTTCCAGGGGTTGGAAAAACTAAATCAATTAGTAATGACCCTATTAGCATTCCACCCACACTAAACAAGGTGAATTCAAGTACTCCAAGGTGTTGGACAATATGGGCAGATAATGCGATATAAATTACTCCGACTGTGCCACCTAAAAACATCCACCAAGGAGCTGATGTGAAGTTATTAATTGAGTGATCAGTAAATAAACTTCTTAGTAAGAGCAGAAAGAGTAGGAAGCTAGTTCCAGTTATAAAGTTTAAAAGTGAGGTTGCAAAACTTTTATTTGAAAAAGAGTTAATCCTGCCATTTAGTGCCCGCTGCACACCGACCCAACTGCCAGCAAATAATGCCAGGCCAATTGCAGTAATTGAAAAATCACTCATTGAAAATCTATCCCAGGCCGAGACCACCACCGCAATTACGGTAATGAGCGCTGCAATTACTCGGCGCTTTGTAATTAAAGATTTAGCACCGCCACTTAAACCTAATTTATCTACCCACAAGGAAATGCCAGTTTGTCCGGCAAGGGATGCAACAGTAAATAATGCCACTCCAGCAATTGGCACCACATAGGTTTGCATTGCCACAAAGGAGGCGCCGAGTACACCTGCTGCCAGAGTCAAAGGTGGCAGCTTTACCTGCTTAACTGCAATAAAAATTGCTTTAAACCCATCTCTAACATCCTTGCGAGATAGCGCAATTAAACTGACAAAAAGTAAACCGGAGGAGAATGAAACAATCGCAGCCTCAAGTGAGTCACCCATCTGCTCAGATAGCGCACCGTTTATTCGAGATTGCGCCGCAATTAAAACCCCAGAAAGTGCTGATAACAGCTCAAGGCGCACTACCTTTTCACTGCTTTTAATATCAACTCTCCCTTAATTGCTTAATATAAGGAGTATAGAACTTATGGAAGTGCGGGAGCAGAACCTAGCGTGATATTTAATGTTTTAGATTCACCAGCTGGTGTTTGTATCACCATAACTACTTGATCTCCTGGCACACGGCTTCTTACTCGAACAATTGCGCTGACTGCATCATTTATCTTGAAACCATCAATGCTTTTCAAAATTGTTCCAACGGTAAGCCCTGCTTTATCTGCAGCTTGACCTGGTGTGATCATTGCAATTCGAGCGCCAACTCCGGTATAGGTAGTATCAAATAAGACACCAAGAAATGGTTTGGTTGATTTTCCAGTTGCAATTAACTCATCTGCAATACGCACTGCTTGATTAAATGGTATTGAAAAACCTAAACCGATATTTCCAGATGGACCAAAGGAGGAACCAAGGGTTGCGATAGCTGAGTTAACACCAACTGCTCTGCCCTGTGAATCAACTAATGGCCCACCAGAATTACCTGGATTAATCGCCGCATCAGTTTGAATAGCATCCATATAACTCTCAGCTGTGGTTGAACCAGTAGTCACTGGACGATTTAACGCTGAAACAATTCCACTAGTTACTGTGCCAGATAAACCAAGGGGTGAGCCAAAGGCAATTACCACATCCCCTATTGCTAGAGATGATGAATCTCCTTTTGGAATTTCAGGCAGATTACTTTTATTGATTGAGACAACAGCTAAGTCATACTCTGAGTTTCTACCCACAATTGTTGCAACATAAATATCACCGTTATTTAACTCAACTTCTATCTTGCCTGTAGTTGCAGCACTTTCAATCACATGGTTGTTGGTGATGATGTAGGAAAGGGAGGAGGTGGATTTATAGATTGATCCAGAACCAGAGCCACTACCAAGGGTGGATGTAACCTTGATGGAAACAACTGAAGGAGATACTGACTGGGCAATACTTTTTACATTAGCCCCAGTTGCGCCAATATCTACTGCGCTGCGTCCTTTTGGACAGCTGCCATTACTTGAGACATAAAGAGCTTTAGTTTTGTTATCAATACACGCTTTGACCACCGGCACATTATTTGGGATCGCAATGGCGTATCCACCCACAGTGACTGCGCCAATAATAAAACCAATTAATAACTTAAACGATGTGCTCTTCATTTGATCCTTTGATATCTGTGATTAATAAGCCTGCTAAGAGTAGGTAGTTTACTTGAGATTTTTCTGAGAAACTCCTGCAGTAAAGTTGAGTAATGGACCAAAATATGATGATCACCACAAAGCGACTTCACCTTCATACCGTTCTGCCTGATGAGTACCTCCTGCTGCAACAAGATCTCACCCACCCAGATTTATGGCTAAAACGTGGCTTCACCGATCAGATTAAATATTTTGCTACAAATCCAAATCCACTTGAGTATCGCACTCCAAGAGTTGCAATGAATCCCGAATGGGCAAAATATCTTCTTCGAGTTGCTGTCTTAAAGCAGAGTTCAATAATTATTGCCTCTGCTGGCTTTCATAATGCACCAGATTCAGCCGGCATGATTGAGATCGGTTTTGGGGTTGATAAGGCATATCAAAACTTAGGGTATGGCCAAGAGATTCTGCATGGGATGTGGAGTTGGATAGTTAATGACCCACAAGTTAAAACACTTCGTTATACCGTTTCACCAGATAATTTAGTATCTCAACACATAATTAAAAATCTAGGATTCAAATTAGTTGGAGAGCAGATGGATGAAAGAGATGGCTTAGAGCAAATCTATGAATTATCTAGTGAAAATTACCTAGCTAATTTTTTGGGTAAATCGTCATAACCCATATTTCTAACCTGCGGATCAAGCAATGGCACAATAATTGCCACCACGGTAATTGCTGCAAGTATCTGTAGAAAGTTTTCAATCCCGAGCAGGGTTGAAAAGGGCGCAGCAATTGCAAGCCCAATTGGTCTAAACATCATCGATCCCATCGCATCAAAGGATGAGACTCTAGATAAGGAATCTCGTGGCACCTTTCGTTGAAGAGCTGTATTCCAAAGTGTTCCCCAAAGATCTAAGGTGATCCCAAATAAAAAAGCACCAAATGCAATCATCAAAAGTGATTGAGGTTTGGCAAGTGACCAAATATAGAAAGTGATAGTAAAAGATGAGAGCATTAAGAAGCGCAATGGATACTTTGGCTTAACTTTAATGGCAATGATGGATCCAACAATTAATCCAGCGGATTCTGCAGTTATTACAAATGACCAAGATTTTGGGCCATTGAAGTGTTCAAGTGCAATTAGTGGACCTAAAACATTTTCAGCAGCAGCCCAACACATTACAATAAATGAGAAGGCGCCAACAATAATAACAATCCAGCGAAATGATAGAAATACTCTCCAGCCATGAAGTAGGTCATCCAGCATTGTATTTTCTGTGTGTTCAGCCCTTGGCGTTAAGTGACGAAAAGTGAAAATCATTACCCCTGAGATAAAAAAGCTTGCCGCATCAATTGCTAAGGTGAAGGCCACACCAAAAAATTCAATCAATAGTCCAGCAGCCGCAGCCCCCAAAATGACCCCGCCATTAGTCATAAACGCATTCAAAGCATTTCCTTTTTGAAGTCCAGCCTCTGGTAATACCGCTGGCATAAGACCTGAGAATGCTGGCCAAAAAATTCCCCACATCAAACCAAAAAAACCATTTGTAATTAGCAGTACTGCAATTGGAACACTCCCATTAGCAAAGTAAAAAACTTGGATGAATAGAACTAAACCAGCTGCCATATCGGTTAAGCCAACCATTCTGGCTCTGCCATATTTATCTGCAATTACTCCGCCAAAGGGCAGCATAATTAAAAACAGAACAGTGGTTACACCCAGTACCAAGCCCAACATATTTGCAGAACCATTTGGTAGGGCTAATATTCCAAAAGCTAGAGCAATTGGACCCATACCATTACCAAAGTTAGAAATAAAGCGCGCAAGAAATAATCTTTTGACATACTTATGAGCTAAGACCTCTTTGGTTAACACCCATCTATCTTTGCATATCAGCGGTTGGCCGATCAGGTAGTTTTAAACGGGAAGCGGCAACACTTATGACTATAAGACCAGTAATTAAGCCACCAAGCCAATACCAATGGGCACCAAAGCCAAGCATGGTGCCAGCAATAGATGGACCGGCAATCAGTGAGATCTGCCAGGCATTTGTCCCAGCTGCGTTATATCGCCCCCGTAGATGATCAGGTGCTAATTGATTAACAACTGATGGCAAAATTGGCGACCAAATCATCTCACCAAAGGCAAAGATGAATTGGCATAAAATCACAAAAAATAAAGCATTACCTTTAAATACACCACTTGCAGCCAGGGCAACCCAGGCTAGCGCCCACAGTAGAACTGCAACAGAGATCGCTGACTTACGTTTTACTAACAGTAATTTTTTATTTACCCAAAGTTGAAAAGCGGCAATTATAAAAGTATTTAGCGCATATGCCCAAGCTAAATCTCTTGGCGCAAGCCCTGAAATCGATGTTGAAAAAGCGGTAAAGCCCACCTCTAATTGGCTGTAACTAAATAAGACAGCAAACATTGCAACAAACCAAAACTTTACAAATGTTTTATCAGCTATTACATCAGCCCAGCCACCAGCAAGCTTGGCCCGTTCAATCCTCTCACTAACACTTCGCCTACCAACATCCTTCAAGGTTAAAACCACCGCTAAATAGATGAGGTAGGAGATACCATCTCCAATAAAAAGTAATTCAAAGGTCCTTGGATTATCTAGTGTGACCACCAAAGATGACACTAGGCCGCCGATTCCAATACCTAGATTTAACATGGCAAATTGGGCGCCGTATATTCGCTCTCTTAAATGCTCTGGTGTTAACTCAGTTGAGATTGCACTTTGCGATGGCCACATTGCAGATTGGCCCATCGCACACACTGTTGTGACTAAAAAAGCCTGCGGTATTGTTTTCACCAAACTTAGCGAGCAGTAACCAACTGAACTCACTAATAGTGAGGTTATTAGCACCGGCTTTGGACCCCATTTATCAATTAAATTACCAACCAAAGGTGAGATAGCAAGGGCGGAGAGTGCACCATAACTTGCGATGAAACCAGCCACAGCAATTGGAAAGCCTCTTATATTATGAAAATATATAAATGTGTAAGGAAGCACTAAGCCATTACCCAGTGCTGATAACGCTATGCCCAGCAACATTACCCGCGCTTTTTGAGGTAACTTATCGTTCGTTGTATTACTCACTTAAAGAATTATCTCTTTGAAGATAGTAATTAAATCTAAAAAGTTCATATCAGGAGTAACACCAATTCCATCCCCAGTTGGCACAGTCAAATAACCATCATCCATCACAAATGGTGTTGTTATATCTTGTTTAAAGTATCGAGCAGAGGCTGATGTATCCCCTGGTAATGTAAAACCAGGAAGAGCAGCAAGAGCTAAATTGGCAGCTCTACCAATACCTGTCTCTAACATTCCACCACACCAAACTGGAATCTTACTTTTCACACACAAATCATGAATCTTCACCGACTCTAAGTAACCACCAACCCTGCCCGGTTTAATATTGATAACAGTTGTAGCTTGAAGAGCTAACGCATCTTGGGCAGATTGCAATGAGATTATTGATTCATCAAGGCAGATTGGTGTCTTAACCTCTTTAGCAAGGAGTGCGTGTCCCAAAATGTCATGCTCATCCAATGGTTGCTCAATTAGTAATAAATTAAACTCATCAAGTTTTGCTAAATGTTTGCCATCATCTCTTGAATAAGCCTGATTTGCATCAACTTGTAATGGAATTTCTGACCAAATCTTTCGAATAGTTTTGACTGCTTCTATATCCCAACTTGGTTCAATCTTTAATTTAATTCTTCGATACCCTGCGTCAACATAAGACTTAACCTCTTCAACTAGAGTATCTAAATTATTTGCAATCCCAACCGATACACCGCACTCCACCTTACTTTTTGTAGCGCCAAGGTATGCAGCAAGTGATCTTTTCTCATCTCTTAGTTGCGCATCTAAAATTGCTGTTTCAAGTGCAGCTTTTGCCATCTGACCACCCAAGAATGGTTTTAAAATCGTTGCCACATCTTCGGCCTTAAAATCGCCAGCCTTTTTTAGTGCTGGAAGTAAGAATCTTTTAATTAGATCAATGCAAGCGAATGTGTACTCGGGTGAATAAAGAGGCTCAGACATTGCCACGCACTCAGCCCATCCAGTTGTGCCATTCTCATTCACTACCTTCACAATCAAAACTTCACGCGAAGTTTGGGTGCCAAATGAGGTTCTAAAAGGCCGCACTAGCGGTAGTTGAATAATTCTTAATTCAATATCTTTAATTCTCATATCCGCACAACATATTCATTATTTTCTGAAAAGCCAATAACTTTGCCATTTTTCTCAAAAGCAGCCATGAATTTTTCCCGAACCTGCCTGCGCCATTTCATACTTTCACTTTGATCCTTAGATCTAATCGCAACTATATCTTCTGGAATTTCAATCAAAATATCACCTAGCTCCGGGTTTGTAATTAACTCTCTTGCCCTTGGTGCATCTATATCTGTGCGCCATGAAACCATCAAACGATCTGATTCATCCCCTGCATTTAGCGCATCAGGCATATCACCATAAAAATTAGGAAAGTAACCTGAGATATCAACCCCAAGCTTTGCAATATTTAATTTTGCATTTCTCCTTACCAATGGGTCAAAGGTCCAGGAAAGATGAGAATAATTCTTTTTCTTTGCCCAGTTCCATTGATCAATCTTTAAAGCGTAACCAACACCTTTGTCTCGAAACTCTGGCAAGACTGCAGTCATGTGTGAATGAAGATGCAAACCACCATTTGTTGCAGGGAATGCAAAAGCTGCCCCAACAATTTTGTGATCAATAAATGCACCAGAGAGGTAAGAACCACTGTTAACCATTGCCTGTAACAAGTTTGGTGTTATTTCAGTACCTGAAGTCCCTGCCCAGGTTTTATCAAATATATCACGCGCCAGTTTTTGCTCGGTTAAAGTCAAAATCTTTCGTATAAGAATCATGTATCTCTATTATACTTAGTTAATGCCTTCAAAACAGATATTTTCCTAACAACCCAAGCATATTTCTTTAACATAATTATATAATTTAAAGTTCACCTAAGCTTTGTTAAATGTAACAAAAACTTTGAAAACCAGGCATTAATCAGGAAATTTAAGAAATAAGTATGATAATTTCGTTTCATGAAATTTAGGTTTTTACCACAGTGGTTACATGTATTTTTAAGTCGTAACATTAAATATTTTGAGACTACCATGTTTCAGAATTTTCAACTCATAGTTAATCAAGGCGAATTAATAAGGTTGCGTAAAATCATGAATGAAATAATCTTTTATGAATCTAGTTTAATCTCTACAATTGCTAGTACAGGTAACGGTTCAGGTTTAATTCAATCAATGAAAATATTTAGATCTTGTAACTTAATAAGCACTCTGATATTCAATGAGCATCTGGTTAGAAATTACACTTTATCTAGCGTTTATCAAAAAAGTATAAGTTATCCACTTCCGCCTCACTATTGGAATTTCTTTGAAAACAATGGAGTGAAAATCAACAAATATATGAGTTTTTTCTTATGGACGGTTTATGAAGTTCTGAGTTCTTTCAAACAGATTTATAGCACTATAAGAAAATGTTTTACGTGGAACTTGCGACAAGATATTCCCCCAAGATCTATTCTCGTATTTGGGTTAAATGAAAAAGTTTTGACCAAAACTTCAGAAGATGAAAAATGTTTTGAAGTTTGGTTACAGAGAAACTTGAATTTTACAGGGAATATCTATGGTCTAAATCTCAATAACATTGATTCTCTTAAAACAAAAATTTCTAATATACCAGATGCAAACTTGTTTGATTACAGGCCTAGAAATTTATTGATTGCATTTAGTGCCATATTTAAGTTTAGATTTTCGGCGGGTGAATTAATCCTTATATTTAGATATTTCCTAGAGGCGTATAAATTTAGATTCCTGAATAAAGCAAATATTCAGAACATAGAAATATTTATTACTCTTGCATCTGAGAGTTGGGTAAAGCCCGTTTGGTTTAGTCAAGTGAAATTGGATTCCTCCAGAATTATTTATGTTAATTTAAGCGCCTCATCTTCTCCAACAATTCTTAACGAAATTGAATTATTTGGTTGGGATCGTTTAAATCAGTGGCATGAAGTTTGGGCACTAGATGCTCACCAAAAGTATTTGTTTTCAACGCGCTCCATACAGTCAGATTCCAAAGCAATTGCAGTGGGGTGCCCTTTTTGGACCGACAGGCTGGAACCATTCATCGATTCGAAAGATAAAGGCAATTACATAGCTATTTTTGATATTCAACCAACACGAAAATTCTTAGGTTGGTCAAGCTTGTATGACTGTGGGTATTTTGATACATCCTCTATCCTAAAATTTATTACAGACATTGTAGAAGTTTCGGCAAGGTTGGGAAAGATTTGTGTTTTAAAGTCGAAAAGAAATAGTCCGAGATATTTTGATGCTGAGTATTACCAAGGAATTGAGTTTTTAGGAAAGGAGTATAAAAATTTCATCTACGTCGATGCAGATATCGCGCCTCATAGAATTATTCAGGACTCTCTTGTGACTATATCTGTTCCCTTTACATCAACGGCAATAATTGCTTCAGAACTTGGAGTTCCTAGTCTATTTTACGATCCAATTGGTAAAGTTTTAAGAAATGATCCAAGTGCACGAGGAACTCATGTTGTTAGTGGGCAAACTAACCTCTATACCGAACTTTGTGATTTGTTTTCAAAGAAATTACCATAATTAGTAAGTGCCTTTTGGTTAAATGTATCTATACTAAGTTGATGATTACTGCGGGTGCTGATCGAGGATATTTGTCCAATTCTCCTGTGAATAATATGTGGCAACACTGGAATTTCAAACTAGTACACGTAAACCATCGACTACCCCATAACTTTCTGAATTACAACTACGTCGGTTTTAATCTATCTTTAATATATTAAATAGGAGGTTATATTCGTGGAGAAAGGTTGTTCGGAAGAGTTAATTAAGGGTAAAAGAGACTACATAGTCACAATTGCAATAGGTGACAAGTACTTAACTGATTGGGAACAATTCGCATTACCTTTTTGGACAAGTTATTGCAAAAAATATGGATTAGGACTTATAGTAATTTGCAAAGATTTAATTGAACCGGGCGATGTTACTTGGAAGAAAGCAACTTGGCAGAAATTTCTGATTGGAGAATATACAAAAAAATTCTATCCGCACGTTGAACGAGTATGTTATTTAGATACAGATATTTTGATCAGCCCATTAGCGCCAAACGTATTTGATTTTCACAAAGATGGAAGCATGAGTCTTGTCTCACTATTCCACCGATTGCCATATAGCCGGACCACCACTCTAGAAAAACTAACGTGGTTCAGGAATCAAAGTAGTGAAGGTCGTTATCCACTAGATTCTGCAATTTATATGGGGATCTCAGACCTATTTAATTATCATGGACTTGCAGCACAAGAAGATTATGCCTGCGCAGGTATGTTTATTATGGATACTTCAATTCACTCTAAAACTATGCATCAATTCTTTTTGACCGTTGATAGTAGTATTCACACAATTACGAATGGAGGAGATCAAACTCATTTCAATTTTCTCGCTCAAAATAGCTTTCTAATTAACTGGCTATCTTACAAATTTCAATCCATTTGGAGCTACGAAGCGGCAAATTATTATCCTTCTGTATTTTTTGATTGCTACTCGGATCACACCTATTTATCAATTCAGAATGCACTCATAAACAATTACTTTCTTCATTTTGCTGGTGGTTGGAGTGAATGCCAGCAATGGAAAGATCCCAAAGTATTTCAAGAGAATATAACTTTGGGAAACATCTCAAATTTAATTGAATACCAGAATAAAGCTCTCAAAAGCGGAAAGCCGGTAGGGCATATTAAATTTCTAAACGGTATGGGGTAAGAATAATGTGTGGAATTATTTTTGAAATGGATAACAAAATATGCGATGAAGTGAATTTCAAATACGCTCTTGAATCTCAGCACCATAGGGGTCCAGATGGTTCGAATTACAAGGTTTTGCAATCAGGAAAGGTGATAATTGGAAACAATAGATTAGCAATAATAGATAAGAGTGGTGGTAGCCAGCCAATTACCAGCTCAGATGGTCAGGTGGTTATCACATTTAATGGTGAAATTTTCAATTCCCGCGACCTAAGAAATGGCTTGGAAAAAGCAGGAATGAAATTTAATTCTAGCCATTCAGATACTGAAGTGATTTTACAAATGTACTTAAAATTTGGGATTAAGTTTATAGAGCAAATAAATGGAATGTTTGCGATAATAATTGTAGATTTGAAGACTCAGCATACCTTTGTTATTCGAGATCGCTTCGGAATGAAACCAATATATTTTAAAATTAATGGCAGTAGATATGTTTTTGCTTCTGATCTAAGAGCAATTAAGATTTTATCAAAAAATAATGAGATATGCCAAGATTCTGTAGCGGAGTTCATGGGACTAGGGTTTATCACTAGTCCCAATACAGTTTATCAAAACATTATTTCTCTTCAAGCAGCTTGTTATATGGATATTGACATGATTTCGGGGAAATCAACCATCAATAATTGGTGGACCCCACCGGTCGATGAATTTGGGGACATTAATTTCGAAGAATCCGTTAATTTAGTTCGTAAAGAATTTACAAGCGCTATTTCAAGGTGGACTACTTCTGATTATCCAATTGCGCTTTCACTTTCAGGAGGGGTTGATTCATCATCAGTACTCATCGCGTGTCTCGAAGCTAAAATTGAGGTCAATCCCTTTTTTATGGGGTTTAAAGGCTTCTCTCTATCCCGCTGGGATGAAAGTAGTGTAGTTAAAGGTTTCACTGAGGTTTTCGGAATTAACTACAACAATATTGAAATGACTCCTCAAGATTTAGTTCTTAATCTAAATAATATCGTAAGCCACCTCGAACAACCATATGGTGGAGGTATTCCTTCATGGAAGATTTTTTTGGAAATGAAAAAATTTGGCTATAGAGTAGCTTTAAATGGTACGGGTGGGGATGAACTATTTGGAAATTATAACAGAGCTACAGACCTACCTTCAAATGTATTTGACGATATAGAAAGTTTCAAACTAAATTATTTGAATAAATTCTATAAAATCTACCCTTATGAGATTAATGATCTGCTTATGGATAACACTAGTGAGCGGTATATAGATAAATTGTTTCATAAAGCTCAAAGATACCAGGATTTAGAAATAGAGAAAAGAAGTGCACTTTTTGACATGGAAACACAATTGACTGATGAATTTCTCATAATGATAGATAAACTTTCAATGATGAATTCTATAGAAGCTAGAACTCCGTTTCTAGACCATATCTTCTTTGAACAAATCCATAGAATACCAAATAGAGTTAAAAACATTGAAGGCTCTTATAAACTTCTACTAAAAACTGCTTTTGGTGATTCTTTGCCCACATTTCTAAAACAAGCACCTAAAAAAGGGTTTTCCTTACCTTTATCTATTTGGTTTAGGGGAGAATTGAGAGAACTATTGATAAGTAAAATTCTAGACGAAGAATTTATCGAATGTTTTCATTTAAACAAAGTTATAATTGCTCAAACTCTTGATCAATTTCTCGCTGGAGATAATTCCCGAGTTTTATTCATATGGAGGTTATTCATGCTTTCCTTTTGGTTGAGGTCTGTTCATCTGAATCAATCGTTTGAAAAACAATAAATGACATTATCATCGAAGCAATGTAAGGTTTGCTTATGCTTTCAATAGAGGTCGTTTTTAGTAGAATGCATTCACTCTACAGAAATTTGGGTTTGCAGATTTTGGGCGGGTACTCAAATTATCTTGTGCAACCAACAAATGGAGCTCAGTTTAATTTTGTGGCTGATGATACATTTCTAAAGTCTACAAGTGGTGGGATTGCTAATGATGAAGCAACTTTTTTGTATGGGATTTGCCGATTTTTACAGCCAAAAAAAATCTTAGTTATTGGTAATTCGTATGGCGTGAGCACCTTGTTTTTATCATTAGTAAATCTAGAATCAGATTTAGTTGCGCTTGATAAATTTCGTGTTAATGGGAATGCTGTAACGCGGGAGTTGCTAAAAGACATGCACCATAAAACTGTGATTGAAGGATCTACTCCCGAAGATTTAATCGCAATTATTGATAGGTATTTAGGAGGAGCCGTTGATTTTTGTCTAATTGATGCAGTCCATACAGATGAAGTACAAACTGCTGAATTCAAAATTCTTCAACGCTACATGTCAGCTAAGTCTGTTATTGTATTTCACGATGTGATTAGTACAGATTTGATGAAATCTTTCAATCAATTGAGAGATTTAGATAATACATTCGATTTTAAATTAGCTACAAAAACGAGTTCAGGTTTAGGTTTGGCAATTAAAGGTGACTTAGAGCCAGAATTTGAGAGCTATCTTGCATATTTCACTCAAAATTTAGATACTGTTTCTAGATTTAGTTTAGCTATTGACACGCTTAATCTGTCAAGATATTTTCCTGCCGAATCAATAAAAGCTTTTAAAATTCCGCCTCACCCTCAAACTTGATTAGAGCTACTATTAGACATTTGACTTTATTTGCAAAGCCCTTAAAAGGCATATGACTTAATTCTTTAAAAATAGTTTCAAAAATTATTATTCACAAATAAAAAGCGATTGCCAGGAGAATTCTTAATTACAGTGAAACCTACTCCGTATAGTAGGTTTAATACTTCTGGAAAAGTCGAATCCTCAGTGATTCCTTTTTCAAAACCTAAGTCCACGGTTATGTAATGAATTTTTTCAAACAACTTATCACAACCCTTAAGAACTTCAAACTCTGCACCCTCAGCGTCAATTTTTATCAACCCAATTTTTTGCTTAACTAGAGTGTCAATTCTAGATACCTGAACATCTATTACTTGTTCTACTTTTAATGGCTGATAAATTGAAGAATCTGAAGACTCTGTTGAAATATAAAATTTGACCACTCCGTCAAAATCGCTAATGCAAGTATTATAAATGGAAGAACTAGTCAATCTGTTTAATTCTAAAATTTCATAATCTAGAGGTGATGGTTCAAACCCAATATAATTATTTTTTGGAAAGCAAAATTGGAATTCACCAGCATTAGCACCTACATCGACTATAAGTTCATCTTCAGATAGCTCTACAAAATCACAATTATATGAATTGCTTAATCCTTTAATCCTTGCATCAAAACCAAGATGATATAAATCCACTCTTGACCGCAAAAAATAAAATTTTTTGTTGTTAACTACCATATAGTATCGATGATCCTTAAACTCATACTTAAATTCTTTATTCAGAAATAAATTCATGAACTTGCAATAATTTTTTCCCATTAACTTCGACTGCATATAGCGCAATAAATGCACTTTGTTATGATTTGTCAATTTATTCAAATATAAAAACACCTTTGGATTGTACTCTGATAAAGGGTTGTATAAATCAAATTTTTTGAATTCTGGATTTGGACATCAAGTTATAAGTGCGCCCGCAGGGATTCGAACCCCGAACCTTCTGATCCGTAGTTGGCCAGTAAATCTGAGCTTTTAGTTCCCTAAAACTCACCTTTACTTGCCTATCTTTCCGACTGTGCTTACGCCCAATCAGAAAGTCAAATGCTCTATCCAGTTGTCCTTCTACTTAACCTTATCACTATCTAATGTTTCACTTCCAGCCTTTAATGAAACTGTATAACCAGAAAGATTTGTTTTTACATTTAGTTTGGCATCACCCTTGCTATTAGTTTGTACAGGTAGAGTTATGGTTTTAGCACCTTTTTTAGTAGCTGTAAGTTGAAGTAGGGAGTTAGCAAATTCAGTATTAACTGATACTGATGATTGATTCTTACTTGTTTTGTTTGTGACTAATTGACTCTCTTTCTCGACAGGTGTAAGTATTTGTTGCGTTTGCAGAACTGTAGAAGACATAGGAATCAGTAATACCCCATTTGATTGCTGAGGAGTGGTGGAAGTTGCCCCTGCAGCTCCACTGGTTGCAGTTCTAGTGTCAGTTGTTGGACTTTGCGTAGTTGCCGATACTGTTTTGGTGTCAGTAATAGTTGGATTTTGGTTTGCTGGTTGAATCCAGGTCTTTACACAGTAAGCAAACCATCTGTCATCACTTCGTGTAGTTGTGAAGTTCATATCAACACCTACAGCTTTTCCGGAGCCAGTAGGGCAAACAAAGGATTTATAGGTATTAGTTGCCTCCCATTGAGCTTGAGTTATTCCCGCTGAGCTTGTAATTCTTGATCCTGGCAATTCTGCCCCGTTGGATGCTCCAGGTATTGGGTCTGCTGTTTGAATAGTTATAACTGTTTTTGTGTCGGTATTTGTGGTGCTAACGGTGGCTGTTTTAGTATCACTATTTTGAGGGACAGTTTCTTGTACTGTTGATGGATTAAAGGTTTTGACACAATAAACATATCTCACGTGCTTGCTTCGATCAGTAGTAAAAGCTAAATCAACACCAATACCTCTACCAGAACCAGTTGGGCAAGTATGAGATTGATAAGCACTTGATGCCTCAAAATCTACCTGAGATTGACCAGGTGCACCTGAAACTCTAGTTCCAGGAACTTCAGCACCATTAGTAACACTTGGCAATGGATCGGGAACGGTTGCCGTTGGTGTCGTGGTGGCTGTTTTAGTATCAGATGTGGAACTTGTTGTTCCGCCTGAGGTTGTTGGAGTCGTGGTAGCGGTTCTAGTTTCAGATGCAGGAGTTGAACCTGTACTTCCAGAGGAAGATGGCGCAGTTCCAACTGGGTTTGCGCAAACTCCACCGCTGGATGTTCCACCACTTGGACTAGTAATTGGTCCCCATTGAAAACATTTTTGCTGGCCAGGGTTTGCTGTGTTCCAAGCTAGTGATTGCGCAAGTGCTGCTGCTTGAGCTGCTGCTAAATCAGCACGATATTTTGCCTCCGCATCAATTGCTGCTGATGGTCGCCAAGTTTTAACACAGTAAGTAAACGTCTGTTTTGTCGTTGCATTAACTTCAATTCCACTGCCTGATCCACTTGGGCAACTAATTGCTTGCTGACCTGAAACTCTAGTTCCAGGAATTTCCGCACCATTTGCCACACCCGGGAATGGATCAGTATCTGCACTTGCAAAAGGCACAACAATTGAAAAAGATATTGTTAACAAAATGACCTTAACAATCTTGATCATCGCAGGACCTCCTAAGATTTAGGTAATTTAAAGAATTCTTAAGTCTCAACTATCTCATTTGTTGTGCAAAATGGGTATATAAACTTGTAAGTATTACTGTATTTAATTGAAAGCTCTGCAAACTGAGCGTGAGGCAAAGTTAACCAACCCCACCTTGTTCAATTTCTCTTAACCCCTAGTTAATACACCCCAGCTAGAAATATCTCCTAAAGTGGACTGATTACTAGATCAGTAAGTTGCTTCTGATTAGGAATAAGAAAGTCAGTAGTTTTATACTGAAACGTAAAGTGCGCCCGCAGGGATTCGAACCCCGAACCTTCTGATCCGTAGTCAGATGCTCTATCCGTTGAGCTACGGGCGCAAAGTATTAAGCGATCGGAAGTCTAGCGATTTATCAAGACCTACCCAAACTTATTAACTGCTTCCAATCCACTTCTTTTACTCGTGGTTTTCCAGCAATTTCACCTGAAATGACCTCTGAGGCATTTATTTTCTCCCAAGCAATTTGATCAATTACCTCATGCCCTGATTTTAATAACCCAGTAATTCCTTCACTTGTCTTTGGCTCCTTAAGATTTTCAATGATTAAATCAACTACATCATTTGAATCACTTTTATTTGTGCCAATCACTCCCGTTGGTCCGCGCTTTGCCCAACCTACTGCATAAACATTGTGTTCCACATGTCCTGCAATATTTGTAATCTGCCCATTTTCAATACTTATGCCAGGATATTCAATTGAGTTATAACCGATGGCTGTAATAACCAATCCGGTTTTGACTGAAAATGTCTCACCAGTTGCAACCACTTTACCGTTTTTAACCTTATTTTTCTGAAACACAATCTCTTCAACTTTGCCACTACCCTTAATTTCAAGTGGTGTTGATAAAAACTTTATTTCTAGCTTTCTCGGTACGCCTTTTTTCTCATGCTCTGCAATAGTTTTCATTGCTTCGATATTGTTTTTTAAATCTTTCTCAACATCATCCATTTCTTCAATGTGTTTAATCGCCTCTGTTATTTGCTTTGGGTCAATAAAGACATCAGTGTTTTCAAGTTTTGGAAGATCTCGAAGCTCAGGGGCGGTAAAGGCTGCGTGCTCGGGACCTCGTCTGCCACAGATAATCACAGTTCGGATATTGCTTTGCTTTAATTTTATAAGTGCGTGTTCTGCCACATCGGTTGAATCAAGTTCACTTGGATCAATTGCAAGTATTCGGGCCACATCCATTGCCACATTTCCAGCGCCAATTACTACTGCTGTATCGGAGGATAGATCTACCTCAACATCAACGTAATCTGGGTGTGCGTTATACCAAGGAACAAACTCGGCAGCAGATAATGAGTTTTTTAACTCTTCACCTGGAATCCCAAGTTTTCGCCCCTTTGACGCACCCGTTGCTAAAACCACAACATCATATTGATCCCGTAAGTCCTTTAGCGAGACATCTTTACCCAACTCTACATTGGCAAATAATCTAAAGTTTGGCTCCTTGGCAATCTTTTCAAATACCTTAGAAACTGTTTTTATCTTTGGATGATCTGGTGCAACACCACTTCGAACCAAACCCCAAGGAGTTGGCAAACGTTCAATCATGTCAATTGCAAATGAGCGATCATCAGATTGTGCTTTTTGAAATGCTTGCGCAGTGAAGTAGCCAGCAGGACCTGCTCCAACTATTGCGATTTTATAGGTTGGCAACTTTCCCCCAGCTTCTTAAATTTACGTCTTTTTATTCTGGCGGAGACGAGAGGATTTGAACCTCCGAAACCCTTTAGGGGTTAACCTCATTAGCAGTGAGGCGCACTAGACCGGGCTATGCGACGTCTCCAACTGTGCAAGATTACCGCTGTTTACTCACCTCTAGCCAATTATCACCTCTTAGGTAGACTTATTAAATGAATTCAGGTAGTAATTCCAACAATAATGAAAAGGGTGTTGAAGTGAGAACCCACGATATTCCAATTGCTGATGCAATGACGGAGTTTATGAAAGAGGGCTGGGCGCCATCACCTTTGACTGGAATTACAGCCCATCCATCAATTCCCTTCACAAAACTACGCAGAGATAAATTGTCTAAACAATATGTTGGCAAGAGATTAATTTTTCCTTCAGGTTCATTAAAGGTTAGAAGTAATGACTCTGATTACCAATTCAGAGCTCACTCAGCCTTTAGTTGGTTTACTGGAGTAATTGCATCAGATTGTGTTCCAGATTCCTTATTTGTAATGGAACCAACTACATCGGGCCATGAAGCATTGTTATTTATTCACCCAAGGTCACTTCGAAATGATAGTGAATTTTATAAGGACACAAGATTTGGTGAGTTTTGGGTTGGCAGAAGAATGACATTGGAAGAGACTGAAACAAAATATGGAATTAAGGTAAAACAAATTGAGTCAATTGAAGAGTTTTTAAAGGACAAAAAAGAAACATTGGTAGTACGTGGTGAAGATTCTGCAATTGATAAGTTAGTTGAAGAGAATACAGAAAGTGAAAAAGAGTTCTTAAACTACATCTCAGTGATGAGAGCTGTTAAAGATAAGTATGAGATTGATGAGATGCAAAAGGCAATTGACGCTTCAGTTCGTGGTTTTGCCGATATGGTCCGTGTTTTTCCAGCAGCAACTTCTGTGCCAAGAGGTGAGCGAGTAATTGAGGCTGCCTTTTATGGCAGAGCAAGATTAGAAGGAAATGACAATGGCTACCCAAGCATTGTCGCATCTGGCGCTCATGCTTGTGTATTACATTGGATTAAAAATGATGGTGATGTACTGCCGGGGGACTTAATTTTAATTGATGCTGGCGTTGAGGTTGAATCTCATTACACCGCGGATATAACTAGAACCTTTCCGGTAAATGGAAAGTTCACCGAAGCACAACGTAAGATTTATATGATTGTTTATAAGGCTCAACAAGCAGGAATTGCAGCTGTTAAGCCTGGGGCAAAGTTTAAGGATTTTCACGCCGCCTGCATGGTTGAGATTGCAAAAGGAGCAGAGGAGCTTGGTGTGCTGCCAATGAGTGCTGAGGAATCTTTAAAAGAAGAAAATGGCTTACACAGAAGATGGCAGTTTCATGGCTCTGGCCATCACTTAGGTATTGATGTGCATGATTGCGCACACGCTAGAAAAGAGCAGTACGCCGAAGCTGTATTAGAAGCTGGCATGATTTTAACTGTTGAGCCTGGTTTTTATATTCAACCAGATGACACCTTATTTCCAGAGGAGTACCGAGGAATTGGTGTTCGGATTGAGGATGATATTTTAGTTACAGAATCAGGGGCCAAGATATTAAGTAACGCCCTCCCTCGTCACCCAGATGAGGTTGAGGCTTACATGGCAAAAATACTTAAGTAATCTTTAATTCACTCGTTGTAGTTTTAACCTCCACAATCTCACAAGGCGCACCGTCACAACAGTTGGTCTTCATATGGCAATTTGGGCATAGCCATCTAGTTGCAACTGGATCGTAAGGAACACTACAAAAATCACAGGCCATCTGATTATTAGCACCCATTTGTTATTAAGCCTTCTTGCTCTTAAATGCCCGATTAATAATGGTGGTAACAATTGAGATTATCAAAGATGCAAAGAGTGCTGATTTAAAATCCACAACATCTAATCGATCACTCCACCTGGCAGTTAACATCAACATTGCTGCATTTACTACAAAAGCAAATAATCCTAAAGATAACAAAATAGCGGGCAGTGTTAACAACTTAACTAATGAGCCAATAACTCCATTTATTAGACCAAACAAGAGTGCTACCCATAGATAGCTCCAGGCACCACCATTAACGCTTATGCCATCAAGGAGGGAGGTTGCTGCCCAAAAAGCGAGTGCGCCAGAGAGTAGGCGAACAATTAAATTCACGTACTAAAGAATACCCTCACGTTTGCGAATTTTTGATCCAAGCCATCTAACTGGGTCATACTTAACATCAACTACCCGCTCCTTCATTGGGATAATTGCGTTATCGGTAATCTTTATATGCTCTGGGCAAACCTCTGTACAACATTTAGTGATGTTACACATCCCAAGACCATGCTCTGCTTGCGCCTTTTGCTTACGATTTTTCAAGATATCAAGTGGGTGCATATCAAGCTCAGCTAGCCTGATAAAAAATCTTGGGCCAGCAAATGACTTCTTATTCTCTTCATGATCTCTTATTACATGGCAGGTGTCTTGGCATAGGAAGCACTCAATACATTTTCTAAACTCCTGTGACCTTTCAACATCAACTTGGGCCATTCGGACCTCACCTGCCTTTAAACCAACAGGTGGAGTGAAGGATTCAACCTCCATCGCCTTCTTATAATTAAATGAAACATCAGTTACTAAATCTTTAATTACTGGAAATGCGCGTAGTGGTGTAACAGTGATGGTTTCACCCTCTGCAAAACTTGATACTTGGCTCATACAGGCAAGACGTGGCTTGCCATTTATCTCCATAGAACATGAACCACACTTACCAGCTTTGCAATTCCAACGAACCGCTAAGTCGCCCATCTGGGTTGCCTGTACCCGGTGAATTACATCCAGAACTACTTCACCCTCATTTGCTTCAACCTCAACATCTTTTAACGCACCATCTTTTGCATCCCCGCGCCAGATTCTAAGTTTTATTTTTTTACTCATGATCTAACCCCCGCGTTATTAGGTAGTTCATCCTTGCTTAAATACTTCTCTAACTCATGGATATCAAAGAGATCAAATAACTCATTTGGCATTTTGGGAAGTTTTTGTTGTTTAACAACTACCTCTTTGCCATTAAAGGCTGCAATATTATTTTGTGATCTCCAATTTGGGTCCATAACTGGGAAGTCGTCTCTGGTGTGACCACCACGAGATTCCTGCCTAACAATTGCTGATTTTGCAGTGCTTTCTGCCACCAATAACATGTTGTCGAGATCAAAGGAGAGGTGAAAACCTGGATTAAATAGACGATCACCACTTACTGCAACGTTTTCAATACGTTTTCTTATTGCTGCAATCTTTTCAATCGCGTCCTGTAACTCACTTCTTGTTCTAATAATTCCAACTAGGTTATGGGTGATCTCTTGTAGCTCTTGGTGAAGGGTATATGGGTTCTCACCACCTGTTCGTTTAAATGGTGCAGCGATTTTTTCAGCTGCATCTTTAATACTCTTTTCACTTACCTTCACAGGTTGAGCGCTCTTCACATACTCAGCAGCGCCAACACCAGCACGCCTGCCAAAAACTAAAAGATCAGAGAGTGAATTACCACCCAAACGATTTGAACCATGCATCCCACCTGCAACCTCACCTGCTGCATAAAGTCCTGGCACGCCAACAGCAGCAGCTGTATCAGGATCAACCTCAACTCCGCCCATTACATAATGACAAGTAGGACCAACCTCCATTGGCTCCTTTGTAATATCAACCCCTGCTAATTCATAAAATTGATGCCACATCGATGGCAATCGCTTTTTAATTACATCAGCTGGTATTCGCTTTGATACATCTAAGAAGACACCACCATGTGGTGAACCACGACCTGATTTGACCTCAGTATTAATAGCTCTTGCAACCTCATCACGTGGTAATAACTCAGGTGGCCTGCGGTTGTTGTCTTGATCTAAATACCAACGATCTGCCTCTGCCTCATTATCTGCGTACTTATCTTTAAATACCTCTGGAATGTATTTGAACATAAATCGCTCACCCTTTGTGTTGGTTAAAACACCACCCTCACCACGGACAGATTCTGTTACCAAAATTCCACGAACTGATGGTGGCCAAACCATGCCAGTTGGATGAAATTGTAAAAACTCCATATCAACTAAATTTCCACCAGCTTTTAATGCCAGTGCGTGACCATCTCCTGTGCCCTCCCAGGAGTTTGAGGTGATCTTAAATGTTTTGCCAACCCCACCAGTTGCAAGAATTACTGCAGGGGACTCAAACAACAGCTCATTGCCATTCTCTCGTCTGTAGCCATAAACACCAGAAACCTTGCCATTCTCTTTTAATACTTCAGTAATTGTGACCTCAGCAAATACCTTTAGATAACTTTCAGCATCCCCATGATCTTTTTTGTCCTGTTGTTGCATAGAGACTATTTTTTGTTGCATTGTCCTAATTAATTCAAGACCTGTTCGATCACCCACGTGAGCAAGACGTGGGTACTCATGTCCACCAAAGTTACGTTGTGAGATCTTTCCTTCACCAGTTCGATCAAAGAGTGCACCCCAAAGCTCTAGCTCCCAAACCCGATCAGGTGCTTCTTTTGCATGTAGCTCTGCCATTCGATAATGGTTTAAAAACTTTCCACCCCGCATGGTGTCTCTAAAATGTACCTGCCAACCATCTTTATCATTCACATTTCCCATTGAGGCAGCAATTCCACCCTCTGCCATAACAGTGTGGGCTTTGCCAAATAAAGATTTACAGATGATTGCTACTCGAAGTCCAGCCTCGCGTGCTTCAACCGCAGCACGAAGACCTGCACCTCCTGCGCCAATTACTACTACATCATAATTGTGACGCTCCATTGGAATTTTCTCACTCATATTTGTCATCCCTTAGAAGAAGTAGAAATTAGTAATGGCCCCACTTGCGACCTGACGGACATAAACATCGGTTAAGGCAACACCAAATAGTGATACCCAAGCAAAATTAGGATGGTAATGATTTAACTTAGAAACAGTTGTCCACGCTTTATATCGAATCGGATGTTTAGAAAAGTTTTTCAGCCTGCCACCTAATGTGTGCCGGCAGGTGTGACAGGAAGCAGAGTAAAGCCAAAGCAGGGTGGCATTTGCAAGTAGGACTAATGTGCCAACACTCATGTGCCCCCATTGACCTTCTTCATTTTTAAATGCAATTACTGCGTCATAGGTCAAAATTACATTTAGAACTAATCCAGCGTAGAAAAACCAACGATGGCCATTTTGTAATATCAACGGCGCTCTTGTTTCACCTGTGTATTTTTTATGTGGCTCAGCTACTGCGCAAGCTGGCGGTGACATCCAAAAAGATCGGTAGTAGGCCTTGCGATAGTAGTAACAGGTCATTCTAAAACCAAGTGGGAATATTAAAATGAATAATGAGGGTGAGATTAAAAGACCAAATAATGTAATGGAGCCAATTGGGGTTCCAAAGTGTGATGCCCCTTCAACACAAACTGTTGATAAGCATGGTGAGTAAAAAGGTGAAATTAAGGGCTCAGCAAAGTAATTTTTATTTTCAAATGCCCGAAAGGTTGCATAAATAACAAATAAAATTAAAACTGAAAATGTCATTAATGGCTGTAGCCACCAGCGATCTGTTCTTAAAGTTTTATCGGTAAGTAGGGCACGACCTGCGGAAAATACGCCAGTCTTTTGAACTTTGGAATCTAGCAATGCCATGCCTTAATTCTGCTCTCACAAAATCACTTATGCCACTTAAATGAGCGCATGAGTAATATGAAATCACACACAAAGAGCAACTCTGGCGGAGGGCGTGGGATTTGAACCCACGAAGGTTTCCCTTGCCGGTTTTCAAGACCGGTGCACTCGGCCACTATGCGAGCCCTCCATGGGCAAACTTACCTGCAATAGTGATAGCACCCAAAATTAAGCAATATTTATTGAAAGTTACTCGGGAAGTTCTAGCAACCTTTCAACCACTTTTGCCACACCATCTTCTTGATGTGGATCAGTTTGAAATTTCGCATACTTCATTAAATCTGGATGTCCATCAGCCATCGCCCAAGATCTACTTGACCAAGTGAGCATGGAAAAATCATTTGGATTATCACCAAATGTCACGCAATCATCAGCTGTTAAACCATGGCGGGAAGCAACCTTGGCAAGCGTTGCACCTTTGCTAACACCATCTGCTGATATCTCAAGTAATGAATCAGTTGAGTTTGAATGGGTGACCGTTGCAATTCCAGTTAACTCTTTATTTGCTAATACCAACATCTCATCGGATGAGAACTCACTATTTTGACACCTTGCTAATATTTTTAACGCAGGAGCGGTAATCACCTCTTCAATCTGGTCTACACCAACATTATCTGCGCCAATATCCCACCTTGGTACATATTTCTTTTCACGATGAAACTGTTGATTAACCTCAACCGCAAATGTTACTGGCGGTATCACTGTACGTAATCGCTTAACTGTTTCAAGTTGTGCTTCAACTGAAAAAAGCCACTGCTCTAAAATCTTTTCATTTAAAAAATCATAAAGCATTGCGCCATTGCCACAGATTCCAAGGCCAAAATTAAAGTTCTCTTTAATCTCGGCCATCCACCTAATTGGGCGCCCAGTGACAAAGTAGATATGAATCCCAGCGGCATTTGCTGCCGTAAAAGCTATTTTTGTACGCTCCGATATAAATCCATAATTAGCAACAATTGTGCCATCTAGATCTGTGCCAATTAATTTAGGACGCCTGCCGGTAATAGTTTTTAAAACACTCACGCTGGAACCAAAGTATCCATTCCAAGAAACGGAATCAATGCCTTTGGCACCTTTACGGAGCCGTCTTTTTGTTGATGGTTCTCTAATATCGCCACTATTGTTCGAGGCACTGCCACCAATGTGCCGTTTAATGTAGCTACTGGTTTGGTTCCTTTTTCATCTTTATATCTAATGTTTAATCGCCTGGCTTGAAACTGGGTGCAGTTTGAGGTGCTGGTTACTTCACGATACTCACCTTGGGTTGGAATCCAAGCCTCAATATCAAATTTGCGTGCTGCACTTGCTCCTAAATCACCACTTGCCACATCAATGACACGATATGGGATTTCAAGTGAATTAAAGAACTCTTTCTCCCAGGCAAGTAATTTCTTATGCTCATCTTGTGCATCCTCTGGTTTACAAAATGTGAACATCTCAACCTTCTCAAATTGGTGAACGCGAATAATGCCGCGAGTATCTTTTCCATAACTGCCCGCTTCTCTTCTAAAACATGGTGAGTAGCCAGCGTATCTAATCGGTAGTTGATCTAAAATCTCATCCATATGAAATGCTGCTAGTGCCACCTCAGATGTGCCTACAAGATATAACTCATCCTCTTTTAAATGATAAACATTTTCGGCGGCTTGTCCTAAAAATCCAGTTCCTTCCATTGCCTCAGGTTTTACTAGAACTGGTGGAATTATTGGTGTAAAGCCAGATTTAACCGCTAATGAGATTGCATAATTTACTAACGCCAGCTCAAGTAGGGCGCCTGGACCAGTTAAATAATAGGAGCGAGCACCTGAAACCTTTGCACCACGTTCAATATCAATTGCTTTTATTACTTTACCGATCTCAACATGATCCCTCGGCTCAAACCCCTCCGCCTTGAAATCGCGAGGCTTTCCAACAGTTTCCAAAACTTTAAAATCTGCCTCACCGCCAATTGGCGCTGCTGGATCAATTAAATTTGCTATTAGCAGGCCGGCTTTATTTGCATCAACTTCAGCATCCGCTCGCTTTGCATCCGCCGCCTTTACCGATGTCGCTAGCTTTTTAGCAATCTCTAAAAGCTTTTCCTTTTCACCGCCACTTGCTGCGCCCACTGATTTAGATAATGTGTTTTGTTCAGCTCGCAATTTTTCAAACTCTGCAATTGCTTCCCGACGCACATCATCTGCTTTTAGTAATTTATCAACTATGCCAACATCTTCACCGCGCGCTTTTTGCGAGGCTTTAAATGCCTCTGGATTCTCCCGAAGTGCTTTTAAATCGATCATATGAAAGTAGCCTACCGATTACTTTGCTTGGGGATAGGAACCTAGAAAACGAATATCATCACAAATTTGCTTAAGCCCGACTAAGGCAGCAGATACCCCGGACTCATCAATATGGCCTTCGACATCAATTATGAAGTGGTAGTGACCAAGTTCAATACCGGTTGGTCTGCTTTGGATAAAGGTCAAATTGATTTGGTGTTTTGCAAACTCATTTAATATCTCAAGCAAGGCTCCGGCATGATCAATATCAATAAAGACAGCAAGTGATGTTCGATCCTTTCCTGTTGCTGCTGGTGTTTGACCTGGTTTTTCCACCACGACAAATCTTGTTACCGCACCTTGGTTATCGCCAATATTTTCGGCTAAAACTTTTAATCCATAGTTTTTTGCAGCAATAGGAGCGGCAATTGCGGCGTCGTAATCACCTTTACTTAAACCCTTTGCTGCCGCTGCAGTAGATGATGTTTCAATCAACTGAGCATATGGAAAGTTTTTTGCAATATAGCTTCGGCATTGTGCTTCAGCGTGTGGGTGAGTGGCAATAGATTTGATCTCATTTGGATTAGTTTTATCAAGACTCATCAGTGAGAAGGTAACTGGCAATGTTGTCTCAGCTGTTATTACTAATGGCTCTCCAATTGCCAACTCATCTAAGGTCCTTGCTACTACACCCTCAACTGAGTTTTCAATTGGCACTAAAGCTTTTTGGCACTCACCATTTCTTACTGAATTTAGTGCTGCAGTGACATTTGCATAAGCAATTAACTGATCACTTTTTTCTGAAATCTTTATTAACGCCGCCTCGGTAAATGTTGCAGCTGGGCCAAGATAGGCGTACTTAATTGACATGGGTTAAGAGTAGCCGAGTGATCCTCGTGCTCGTGCTGGGTAATCCGTCATCACCGCATAAACTCCAAGTTGTTGACAAAGTTTTAGATCATTTGGCTCATTCACTGTAAAAACCATTACCTTTTTACCCTTCTTGATTTGATTCGCCACAAAAGATGGCTCATTTCGGATAATTTTTATATTCACCACAATAATTGATGTGGGATTTAAGTGTGAAAAAATTTTGTGCTGAATCAAATATCCACTACTAAAGCCGCCCTGCTTATTTCTTAAGGTAGCAAGGTATGAAAAAGAGATTAGAAATACCTTGATTTTGCTCTCCTGTATTTTTTTAACGTTTTCCGTCAACAGCTTATGAACTCGTTTTTCAATTGCTCCTGCACTTGGCACTGGATGCTTTGATTCAATTACTAGATCTTTTTTGTTGCTTATGGCCAAATCTAATAATTGATCCAACCGATATGGGTTTACAGCCAGCTTTAGCTCTTGATAGGTGGTTTTTGCAATTTCAAGTGAGTGAGTCGAAAGCCTGTTGGTATTACTATCGTGATAACAAATTATTTGATGATCTTTTGTCAGCCGCACATCACATTCAAAACCATCAGTTCCTTGCGAAATAGCTGCTAAATAGGCAGCTTGTGTACCTTCGGGAAATTCACCGCTGGCACCGCGGTGGGCGTAGATCAACATTTGTCGGGCGCCCTTTCATTATCAAATCAAATCTGTGGTGAGATTGGCTCTATGAAATGGCAGTTTAACTCCTTTGCACAGACAGATCTTGGTTTAGTTAGAGGCGGCAATGAAGATTCAGCCATTGTTTGCAGTAATTTAATTGCGGTAGCAGATGGCATGGGTGGTCATGCCGGTGGTGAGGTGGCATCTGCAATTGCGATAAATGCCTTAGAACAAATACTGCCAATTATCTCTGATCTAGAACTTGAAATATTCTCCCGTGAAGATTTATTTCTAAATATCACCTACGATATTGATCGACAAATATTAGAAAAAAGTAAGTTGCAACCAGATCTATCTGGCATGGGCACCACCTTAACTGCGCTGAGTATTTTGGATAAAAACATTGAATTACTCCATATTGGCGATTCACGTTGTTATCGCTATCGAGACAAAAAACTTGAACAATTAAGTTATGACCACACCGTGATGCAAGAGTTATTAGATCAGGGAAGGCTTACACCAGATGAGGTATTTGATCATCCGCAACGCTCCTTACTCACCCAAGCATTAATGGGGGACTCAGGTCTTGATCCTGTATTAGTAAGTTATGAGATAAAAAAGGGAGATAAATTTCTGCTGTGCAGTGATGGCTTAACAAATGTGTTATCAAATTATGAGATAAGTAAGATCATTGAGGCAAATGAGGATAACAAGGTTGCTGCAGCTTTGATTGCTGAGGTTTTATCAAAGGGTGCACCAGATAACATCACAATTATCTGGAGTGAAATAGTTGAGGGTAAACAAGATAATTTTATTAAAAAATTAGGTGCGGCTAATGAATAGTGGAATCAGTAAATTATCCAACGGTAGATACACAGTTGGTGAAATGATCGGCACCGGCGGTATGGCCGATGTTTATCTCGGCAAAGACACCAGATTAGATCGAGATGTTGCAATAAAAGTATTACGCCGTGACTTAGCAAAGGATCCAGCCTTTGTTGCTAGATTTAAAAAAGAGGCGTTAGCTGCTGGAGGTTTAAATCATCCTGGAATTGTGGCGGTTTATGACTCTGGGGAAGAAAATAATTCTCCTTACATTGTGATGGAGTTGGTAAGTGGTGTAACCCTTAGACAAATGATTTTAGATGAACAAATTTCACCACAGCGCACTCTAGAAATTATTAAAGGAATATTACAAGCACTTGATTACTCACATAGTAAGTCAATTGTGCACCGAGATGTAAAGCCTGGAAATATTATGATTACTGACTCTGGTGATATCAAGGTAATGGATTTTGGTATTGCAAGAGCAACTGGTGATATTGGTGCGACGATGACAAGTACTTGGAATGTGGTTGGTACTGCGCAATACCTCTCACCCGAGCAGGCAACGGGTGAGGTAGCTGATGGCAGGAGTGATCTTTATTCACTAGGTTGTGTGATGTATGAATTACTAACAGGCACACCACCATTTACTGGTGACACTCCAGTTTCAGTTGCTTATCAACATGTTTCATCACCAATTATCCCCGCCTCACAAATTAAGCCAGGGATTGACCCAAATATTGATCGGATGCTTGAGGTTGTATTGGCAAAAGATCCCACTCACAGATACCAGGATGCAAAAGCAATGTTGGCAGATTTAGAGCATGTAATAAAAGGTGAGCCAGTTACTACCAAAATTAAAAAGATATTTCCTCGTCGCAAATTAATTACCAGAGCTGCTCTGCTGCTTTCAGTTTTAGCCATAATTACATTCACCTATATTTCTACTTCACCAGATGGTGTGACGGTTAAGGTTGCAAATGTGGTCGGCTTAACTGAAGATGAGGCAAGAGCCTTACTAAAAAACTTTAATATCAATGTTGAGCGAGCACCTAACGCAAAAATCCCAATTGATCGAGTTGCATCTCAACTACCACTTGCCACCGCCGATGCGGTTGCTGGCAGTAGTGTCACATTAACTATTTCAGATGGACCAGGAAATACCACTGTTCCTGTTGGATTAATTGGCCTTTCACTGGAGGAGGCAAGATATAAATTAACCTCAGCAGGTTTGCTTATCGCCCAAACTATTGCGGTTGATTCAGATCAAGCACCTGGAGTTGTAATCAGTATTAACCCAACCCCCGGCACCACTATTACAGCCGGAAGTGGTGTGACCCTAGAGATTGCAAGTGGAAATGTGCAGGTACCATCCTTAGTTGGATTAAATGAGATTGGCGCTAAAACTGTATTAACCCAGGCAGGGTTTCTAATTAGGGAGATTTCTGCATACGACCCAAATAAGCCAATAGGTGAAATTCTTGCTCAAGCACCAGAGGGTGGTGCTACAAAAACAATTGGCAGTATTGTGACAATTACTATCAATAAAAATTAAGCTTTTATTACTACCGGAGATAATCCTTCAGATCTAGCGCGAGCGCCCTTATCGCCACAGATTTCTAACCAATTACCAATCATTTGATAACCATGTTCAGTTAAAACTGATTCGGGATGAAACTGCACACCACAAATTGGTAATGTTTTATGTTGCAGCGCCATTACTACGCCAGACTCTGTAGCACCGGTTATTTCAATCTCACTAGGCAAGGTGTCTTTCTCAATCGCAAGTGAGTGGTAGCGAGTTGCGGTAAATGGGGATGGAATATTTTCTAATACTGATATATTTTTATGGGTAACAACAGAAGTTTTGCCATGTAATAGCTCTGGCGCCCTGGAAACAGTTGCGCCATATGCAACACCTATTGCTTGATGGCCAAGACAAACACCAAGCAGTGGAATCTTTTTTTCGGCGCAGTACTTAACAAGTTCAACACTTATGCCAGCACCTTGCGGTGTGCCAGGACCGGGGGAGATTAACACCCCATCATATTTATCTGCCTCACTCACTTTGATCTCATCATTTCGCACCACAGTGCATTGGGCTCCTAATTGTTGTAGATACTGAACTAGGTTAAAAACAAATGAGTCGTAGTTATCAATAACTAGGATTTTGCGAGAGGTGGTGCTCATAGGCTAATTGTGTAGTAATCTGCTGCCATGCCGAAGTCAAAAGTGCGCGATAAGGTCCGCAAGCAAAAGAAGGTTGCCCCAGCCGTTGAGCAGTTTGCGGCTGAGGATGAGAAGTTAGAGAGCCCAAGCTGGCTTGCCCCAGTAATGGTCGCCAACTTCATCTTGGGACTTATTTGGATCGTAATTTTCTATATCTCTGGCACTAACTACCCGATTCCAGGCATTGGAGCTTGGAATATGTTGGTTGGTTTTGGCTTTGTGGGTATCGGCTTTTCACTCGCCACCCGCTGGTACTAATTACAACACTGTAATTCTCCACACGGTGGATAAGTGTTGTGGATAACTTTTAACCCTTAAGACTGAGTCACTCGCCTACCCTTAAGCCGTGCTCGCCTTTATCGCCTACCTACTGACCTTAATTGCTATTGGCATATTTAGCTTTCAAGGATTTAAATTATTTAAAAAGATCTCAGCTGGTCAAAGTGATCCCTCACGTTTTGATCAAAAAGGTAAACGATTAAAAAATATGCTTGTTGAGGTTTTATCCCACACCAAGATGCTTAACTTCACCGCCACCGGGATTGCTCACTGGTTTGTAATGGTGGGATTTTTTGCACTGCTTGGCACATTAATCACAGCCTACGGTCAATTACTAAATCCCAGCTGGAGCTTGCCAATTATTGGCCACTTTGTGGGATATGAATTTTTTGCTGAACTAATTGCTGCCTTAACTGGTATTGGAATTGTAACCTTAATTGGAATCCGACAAGTAACTAGAGTTGTTAAACCAGGTAGATCATCAAGATTTTACGGTTCTGGCAGTTGGAAAGCTTATTATGTAGAGGCAACAATTGTGGCGATAGTTTTTTGTGTAATCGCACTACGTGGCTTAGAGGGTGCGCTACTAAATAAGTCAGATTGGAGTTGGCATTATGCAATCTCATATCCTGCCGTTTTATTATTTAGTAAGTACTCTGCTACTCAAGTTGAAAACTTAATTCAAGTAATTGCATTTACCAAGATAGTGGTTTCGATGGCTTGGTTCATTGTGGTCGGCTTAAATCTCAACATGGGTATTGCTTGGCATAGGTTTTTAGCTTTCTTTAATATCTACTTTAAGCGAACACCTGGCAAAGTGAATGCACTTGGGCCCCTGCCGGTAATGCTCTCCCATGGGAAAGAGATTAATTTTGAGGATCCAAAAGAGGATGATGTATTTGGTATTGGAAGCGCCGCTGATATATCTTGGAAAGGCCTTCTTGATATGTCTACCTGCACCGAGTGCGGCAGATGCCAATCACAATGCCCTGCCTGGCACACTGATAAACCGCTATCTCCCAAGCTTTTAATCATGGCGATGCGAGATCACGCATTAGCCAAAGTGGGTACTGAAGCAGCATCTGCCACCAAGATTGTTGGTAATGCTCATGAAAATGCAATCTCATTAGATGTTTTGTGGTCCTGCACAACCTGCGGTGCTTGTGTTGAGGAGTGCCCAGTTGATATTGAACATGTTGATCACATCGTTAATATGCGAAGGTTTCAAGTTTTAGTTGAATCTGAGTTTCCAACTGAGCTGGGAAATACCTTTAGAAATCTAGAAAAGGCAGGAAACCCCTGGGGTGCCAATAGAACAGATCGAGATGCTTGGATTAAAGAGGTTGATTTTCCAATTACCGTAATTGATTCAGTAATACCAGAAGATATTGAGTACTTATTTTGGGTTGGTTGTGCTGGTGCGTATGAAGAGCGAGCAAAGAAAACCACAAAAGCAGTTGCTGAACTTTTGTATATGTCAGGAGTTTCGTTTGGTGTATTGGGAAAGCGTGAGACCTGCACCGGGGACCCAGCTAGAAGAAGTGGTAATGAGTTTTTATATCAGATTTTATCTAGAGAAAATATTGAAACCTTGCAAGAGGCATTTGGTACTCGGGGAGTGAAAAAAGTTGTAGTCACCTGCCCGCACTGCTTCACAACTATTGGTCGTGATTACAAACAGCAAGGTTTTGAATTACAGATGGTGCACCACACACAGCTGCTAAATCAATTAGTAAAAGAGGGAAGGTTAAAACCAATAGCACCTGCAAAAGAGGATGCTAAGAAGATTACCTATCATGATCCTTGTTATCTTGGCCGGCACAACCAAATATATGAACCACCTCGGGAGTTGTTGGAATCAGCTGGTGTTGAAGTTACTGAGATGCCTAGAAATAAGGAGCGATCATTTTGTTGTGGCGCAGGAGGCGGGCGGATGTGGATGGAGGAAAAAATTGGCGAGCGCATCAACTTAAATCGAGTTGATGAAGCAATTGCTACGGGAGCTGAGGAGGTGGCGGTTGGCTGTCCATTCTGCCGAGTAATGGTCTCAGATGGCATGGTGGCAAAATCGAGCTCAGTTGAGGTGCTAGATGTGGCCCAAGTGATGTTGCGCTCCGTGAAAAGTTCAGGATAACGCACAAGTAAATCTCAGAAAATCCTCAGGTTGATAGATAATTATCCCTACCGAGGTGGTACTAAATGACAACTGTCAAAGAACGAGTAAGTAATAGCCAAGAGGTAAATCAGAGTGTGCAACGAATTCTCGTTGTAGATGATGAGAGCTCCATTAGTGAGTTAATTGCCACCAGCTTAAAGTTTGTTGGCTTTGATGTGAGAACCGCCGCCACTGGATCGCAAGCTCTGCAAATTGCGCAACAATTTAAGCCACATGCGTTAATTCTAGATGTGATGCTGCCTGATCAAAATGGTTTTGAAGTATGCCGACAGATTAGAAGTGAGGGACAAAAGGTTGGTGTGTTGTTTTTAACCGCCAAAGATTCAGTTGAAGACAAGATCGCTGGCCTAACAATTGGTGGTGATGATTATGTTACTAAGCCATTCTCACTTGAGGAGTTAGTGGCTCGTCTTCGTGCCCTGCTTCGCAGAACTGGTGTTACTGAGATTGAAAGTGATGAAGAGAAAATTAGATTTGCAGATCTTGAATTAGATGAGGCAACTCATGAAGTCAGACGAGCTGGTAATTTAATTGATCTTTCGCCAACTGAGTTTTTACTTCTTCGCTACTTAATGATTAATGCCGACCGTGTGGTGAGCAAATCACAGATATTAGATCATGTTTGGCAGTATGACTTCAGAGGAGATATGGGGATTGTGGAAACTTATGTTTCCTATCTGCGCAAAAAAATAGATATATACGAGCCTGCCTTAATTCACACAGTTCGTGGAGTTGGATATCGCCTGCGGTTGCCAGTTAGTAAGTAATTGATCACAATTAGGGAATGAATTCACCGCTAAGTCGGGTGCGCACTCCACTTTCACTCTGGAGCCTGCGTAACCGACTTATCTTGGCCTCAGTTGTAATGGCCAGCCTGGCAATTGTCGCCTCAGATTTTGCAGCAAATGCTGCACTTCGTACCTACCTAATATCCCAAGTTGATAAGGGATTGGTTAATATTTCAAACGCCTCACTGACCCGTTTAAAATCAAGTGGCATTACCCCACCAGAAAGTGCCCCGGAGGACTCACCATTTAAAATCTTGCCGCCATTAAGTGGTGTACCAACCTCTATTTCGGTAACCATATTAGATAGAGATGGCAATTTAATTGGCCGAATCGGTGGTGAGTTAGCGGGTGAAAACTTTGCCATTACTGGTTTAAAGCTTGCTGAGGTTGAAAAATATAATTACCTGCCATTTACTATTGATGGTGAAGGCGATAACCCAGATGTAAGGGCGCTAGCGCAGCTGCTACCAACTGGATTAGGAAGTGTGATTGTTGCTAACTCACTTGCCGAGGTTGATCAGACACTTAACCGATTAAGGTTCCTATTTTTAATACTGGGCTTGCTCGCATTATTAATAATTGCAATCGCATCACGGTGGATTGTGGCAATTGGGCTTAGGCCACTTGAAGCGGTGGAGGATACCGCGGAGGCAATTGCTGGGGGTGATCTATCCGCTCGACTACCAGCGGCAAAACCAGATACTGAGGTTGGCCGATTAACTACCTCACTTAACACCATGCTTGCCCGAATTGAAGAGTCATTTGCGGTCCGAGTGGAGAGTGAAAATAAATTAAGAAGATTTGTGGCAGATGCTTCACATGAATTGCGCACACCACTAACGGCAATTAGAGGATTTGCTGAGTTACACCGGCAAGGTGCGGTAGTAGGTGAAGAAAAAGTAAATGAGTTAATTAATAGAATAGAAAAAGAATCAATCAGAATGAGCACATTAGTTGAAGATTTATTACTTCTTGCCCGGCTTGATCAATCAAGGCAGCTTGAGATGGAGCCAGTAGATTTAAATACAGTAATAAATGAGGCGGTAATTAGTGCCAAAGTAGCAGGGCCAGATCATATGATTGAGGTTAATTTGGCAACGGATGAAACTTTTGTTTTAGGAGATTCCCAAAGAATTTATCAAGTTATTTTAAATTTACTAGCAAATGCTAGAACACATACGCCTGCGGGGACAAAAATAACTGTCACCGTTAATCAACTTATTAATGAGACAAATGTGAAGGTGGTTGATAACGGCCCTGGTTTATCTCTAGCTGATCAAAAACGGATTTTCGAACGTTTCTACCGAGCAGATCCATCGCGGGTCAGAAATGCTGGCGAAGGAAGCGGTCTTGGCTTATCAATTGTTGATGCGGTAATGAAGGCACATGGTGGCTATGTATCAGTTGATTCAAAGATTGGTGAGGGTTGCACCTTCACATTACACTTCTTAAATCAAGAGTAGTTATTCGATTTTACTTTTGTGAAAGTTAAGCCAGGATTTTGATGGCGTTGGACCACGTTGGCCTTGATATCTTGAGCCATAAATTGCCGAGCCGTATGGATGCTCAGCTGGGGATGATAATTTAATTAAACAAAGCTGACCGATTTTCATTCCGGGAAATAATTTCACCGGCAAGTTCGCAACATTAGAGAGTTCTAAAGTGATGTGGCCAGAAAAACCTGGATCAATAAATCCAGCGGTGGAGTGGGTAAGAAGTCCTAGTCGTCCAAGGGAAGATTTTCCTTCTAAACGCCCGGCGATGTCATCTGGCAAAGTGATCACCTCATATGTACTAGCTAATACAAACTCACCTGGATGCAAAATAAAATGCTCATCAGTTGCTACCGCTACCTCGCGGGTTAAATCTGGTTGCTCAATTGATGGATCAATTACCGAGTACTTATGATTTTCAAAAACTCTAAAAAAACGATCTAACCGCACATCCACACTTGATGGCTGCACCATCGCCTCGGTGAAGGGTTCAACCTTTACCCGGCCTTGGGTGATTTGGGCTTTGATGTCTTTATCGCTGAGCAGCACAATCGCTGACCCTATCTTGAAGTTATCAAATTAACAGCGGAAACCTACTGGTGGGTATTGATTAAGTTACCGACCAGTAGGATGCTTATCCCATGGGACATTACATCGCCAACCTGCGGGATATTGAGTTTTGCCTTTTTGATTTACTAGAGCGCGACTCCATTTTGGGTAAATCGATTTACAAAGACTTAGACCGCGAAACTGCAATGGGGATGTTAGAAGAGGTCAAGCGGATGGCAGAAAATGATTTAGCTGCATCCTTCGTAGATGGTGATCAAATAAAAGTTAAATTTGATCCAGCAACTGGAGATGCAAAACTTCCTGAATCATTTAAGAAATCTTATAAAACCTTTATGGACAATGAATGGTGGCGAATAGATGCACCAGTTGAGTTAGGTGGCACATCAGTTCCACCATCAATTAGGTGGGCAATTGCGGAGATGGTTTTAGGATCAAATCCAGCAATTCATATTTACGCATCTGGTACCGCCTTTGCACATGTGGCTTATGTTTTTGGCACACCCGAACAAAAGAAAATTGCAAAATTAATGGTAGATAAACAGTGGGGCGCCACCATGATGCTAACTGAGCCAGATGCTGGTAGTGATGTTGGTGCTGGTAGATCAAAAGCTGTTAAACAACCAGATGGCACCTGGCATATCACTGGTACAAAAAGATTTATTACCTCAGGGGACTCTGATTTAACTGAAAATATTGTTCACTTTGTTTTGGCACGGCCAGAGGGTGGTGTTGCTGGCACAAAAGGACTTGATCTTTACATGATTCCAAAATTTATGTTTGATTTCGATACCGGTAAACTTGGCAAACGTAATGGTGTTTATGTGACAAAGCTGGAACATAAAATGGGATTGAATGTCTCCACTACCTGTGAAATGAATTTGGGTGAAAAAGAGCCTGCGGTTGGATATTTACTTGGTGAGGTACATGAAGGTATTGCCCAGATGTTTAAGGTAATTGAGTATGCGCGAATGATGGTGGGAACCAAAGCGATTGCAACGCTAAGCGCTGGCTACCAACAAGCACTCTCATATGCAAAGACTCGTGTGCAGGGTCCGGATTTAACAGTTGCTAAAGACAAGAAAAGCCCTAGAGTTGAAATTATTAAGCACCCTGATGTGCGCAGATCATTGATGGTACAAAAGTCATACTCAGAAGGAATGCGGGCGTTGGTTTTGTATACCGCATCAATCCAAGATGCATTCGCACTGGCTGAAGCAGAGGGTGGAGATAAGGAAAAACTTGAGGATTTGCACTTGGTTAATGACCTATTACTACCGATTGTTAAAGGGTACGGAAGTGAAAAATCATGGACTTTACTTGGCACAGAATCATTACAAACCTTTGGCGGCTCCGGCTTTACTACTGATTGGCCTCTTGAGCAGTATGTACGTGATGCCAAAATCGATACATTGTATGAAGGCACCACCGCAATTCAAGGATTAGATTTCTTCTTTCGTAAAATTGTTAGAGACCGTGGCAGATCAATCACAATTATTGGTAAAGAGATTGCCAAGTTTGCTTCTACTGGCGGCAAATTAGCTGATGAGAAAAAAAGTCTCCTTAAGGCGTTAGAAGATGTACAAGCGATGATTGGCCACATGGTTGGTGTGGCAATGGAATCGCAAGAGAATCCAACGGAAATTTACAAAGTTGGACTTAACACCTCCAGATTATTGATGGCAACTGGTGATTTGATTATCGCTTGGCTACTTCTTCGTCAAGCAGATATCGCGCAAAGCAAACTTGCAAATGCAGGACGTGATACCGAGTTTTATAATGGCAAAATTGCCTCTGCCAAGTTTTTTGTTAGATCCGTACTACCTCATATATCTGTTGAGCGTGCGGTAGTTGAATCTGAAAATGGTGAGATTATGAGTATTGCTGAGGCAGCCTTTTAAATTTAAGTAAAGCAATATCTTTAATGTAGGGTGCTTTCTGTGAAACATCGTGGGGAATTCCTATTAATTACAGCTGCTATGGGATTTGCCCTAGGTGGGGTTGCTGCAAAAATATTGCGTGAAGCCGATATGGATGCCTTCAGATTAACGCAGATAAGATCCACTGCAGCTGCGGTAATACTTCTTACGATTGCACTCATTAATGGAAAACGTCAGCTCTACGCACGCCGAGATGAGATAAAAGATTTAATTCTCTTTGGAATTATCGGTGTCTCCGCTGTCACTTCTTTTTACTTTTTTGCAATTAAATACTTATACGTTTCAGTGGCTTTAATTATTGAATTTACGGCAGCAATTTGGATTGCTTTGTATTTAAGGTTTGTGAAAAAGAAACATATCTCCCCCATTATGTGGGTGGGAATCGCCTGCGCCTTTTTTGGATTAGTACTAGTCTCACAAATATGGAGTGAAACTTCTCTTCACCCAATTGGTGTAGCTGTCGCTTTTGCCGACGCCTTTGCGCTGGCTTATTACTTTCTAACTGCCGACCGGCTCACTCAAACTAGAACCCCACTTTCGTTAATGACTTGGGGTATTGGTGTAGCAGCAATTTTCTGGGCATTAATACTTCCTTGGTGGAATTTCCCGTTTGAGTATCTAACTAATACCTACTCCCTAGAGGGCAATCTCTCTGGTTATAGCGCGCCTGGTTGGGCCTTAGTTCTTTGGATAGTTGTGATTGGAACTGTAATTCCTTATCTGCTTACTGTTACTGGAATTAAAGAATTATCAGCTAGCACAAGTAGTGTTATTGGCATGATTGAGCCAATATTTGCTGGTGTAATCGCGTGGTGGTTACTTAATGAAGCATTTACTACTATTCAACTAATTGGCTGCGCAGTGGTGTTAATTGGCATTTATCTAGCTGACAAGGCAAGGTCACAGGTTAAGAATTAATGAGCTCATTTGATGACATATTTGCCGCAAATGCTGAGTTTATTAACGGGTTTAAATCCCAAGAGTTAACTGGTGAGGCTAAAAAAGGTTTAGCAATTATTACCTGTATGGACTCACGAATTGACCCACTTCGGATAGTTGGCATGAGGGCTGGAGATGCCAAGATCTTAAGAAATGCCGGAGCTAGGGTGACTGAGGATGTGCTCAGAACTTTAATCTTGGCTACCACCTTACTTAATGTTGATCGCATCTTGGTAATGCCACATACTGATTGTCGAATGGCAAGTGGGACAGAGGATGAAATACATAAAACAATTTTTGAAAAAAGTGGGATTGATACCAGAAGTGTTGAGATAAGAACTGTGACTGATCAGGTAGCGGCACTAAAATCTGATTTGGTAAGAATCGAACAATTTCCGATGTTGCCAAAAGGTGTTCAAGTCATTGGTGGGATTTATGATGTTAAAACTGGAGAGCTTAAAAAGATTTAATTATCTTTAATAAACTTCTCACTAGGCGCAAAGTTAGCAGCCATATCAGTAAATCTTGCAAGGTGTAATTGAGCAGAGACGATAATTGTTCTAGTTGGTCCATTCCTATGCTTTGCCACAATTAGATCAGCCTCACCTGATCTGTTTTGTGAGTCATACAAATCCTCGCGGTGCAGCAAAATCACCACATCTGCATCCTGCTCAATCGAACCTGATTCACGCAGATCAGAGAGCATCGGCTTCTTATCTGATCGCTGCTCGGGGGATCGGTTTAATTGAGAGATAGCAACTACTGGCACATTTAACTCTTTCGCTAACAATTTTAATTGGCGAGAGAACTCAGAGACCTCTTGTTGACGGTTTTCAACCCGCTTGCCGCTGGTCATAAGCTGCAGATAATCGATAATAATTAACTTCAAATTATGTCGTTGTTTAAGTCTGCGTGATTTTGCCCGGATCTCCATCAATGAAAGGTTGGCAGAATCATCAATAAACATAGGTGCATCTGAGATCTCACCCATCCGCCGAGCCATCTTTGCCCACTCCTCTTCACCCAACTTGCCAGAGCGAATGTTGTTAAGTGGCACTCTGGCCTCTGCTGCCAGCATTCTCATAGTGATTTCAGATCGACTCATTTCAAGTGAGAAAATAACTGAGGTTTCACGGTTGTGAATTGAAGCGTGTCGAGCAATATCTAATCCCAGGGTTGATTTACCAACTGCAGGACGCGCCGCCAACACAATCATGTTTCCAGGATGGAAACCATTTGTAAGTGCATCTAAATCTTTAAATCCAGATTTAATACCTTGTCCCATAACACCAGCTGCAATTTTTTCAATCTCATCATAAGCTTGTGGCATAAGTTGTGATAATTGAACATAATCTTCAGATGCTCTTCTTTCAGTAACTGCAAAAACTTCAGCTTGGGCTTGATCAACCGCATCATCTGCTTCACCCTCATCGGTGTAACCAAGTTGCACAATCTTGGTGCCGGCTTCAACCAACCTTCGCATGATGGCACGCTCACGAATTATTTTTGCGTAGTACCCAGCGTTAGCTGCAGTTGGAACTGATGAGATCAGTGTGTGTAGGTATGGCGCGCCACCAGCTCTTACTAAATCACCCCGTTTACTTAATTCCGCAGCAACTGTTACTGGATCAGCTGGTTCACCTCTACCGTATAAATCTACAATCGCATCATAAATTAATTCATGTGCTGGTCGATAGAAATCTCGCTCTCTTAAAACCTCAACTACAGATCCAATTGCATCCTTTGACAACAACATGCCACCTAAAACAGATTGCTCGGCAATTACATCTTGTGGTGGGGTGCGCTCAAACTCAGCCGCGCCACTTTTAACACGGTTTGAACTGCTGGCAAACTCTGCAATGCTCATACTCAAAGCCTCCCATCTGCCGCTGACAATCTAAAATAAGTATTAAAAATCAATTGTTTTACGCCTAGTAGGCAAAGATAATCCCTCACCTACCCCGCAGGTACAGATCGGTTTACAGCTGTGCGCATACCTGTGCAGAGGTTGATAAAAAGCGTGGATGAGGTTGTGGGTAAGTACCGGTTATTAGTGGATAAGTAATTTGCTTTTCAATATATGAGCGCAAATACTGATTTGTCACTGTGGAGAAAGATTTATTCTTAAATCTCATTATTTGGTCAGAGAAAGAAAAAGCCCTCCAGGTAAGTGGAGGGCTTTACTTCTGGCTTAATTATTTATCTGCCACCACATTAATTGGCACGTTAGCAACAACTTGAGATTCAAGAGCAATCTTCACGGTGTACTTACCCACTTTTTTAATATGTTTGTCCATCTTGATTTTATGGCGATCAACAGTTTCAGTTGTAGCAGCTCTGATCGCAGCCACAATCGCCTTATCTGTTACCGATCCAAACATAGAACCAGTTGCACCAACCTTGACCTTAACAATTATGTTTGCCTTCTCAAGTTTGGTTTTAATCTCTTTAGCATGATCAAGGTCGCGGATTTCACGAGCTGTGCGAGCGCGTTTAATTCCATCAATCTGACCCTCACCACCTTTGGTCCACATAATTGCAGAGCCTCTGGCAAGTAAAAAGTTTCTACCGTAACCATCTTTAACAGTTACTACATCACCAGCACCACCTAGGCCTGGCACCTCACGGGTAAGGATTAATTTCATTTTGAATTATCTCCCTATCTAGCAGTTGAGGTGTAAGGCAGAAGCGCCATCTCACGGCTATTTTTAACCGCAGCAGCTACTGCTCGTTGGTGTTGGGTACAAGCACCGGTAATACGTCGAGAGCGAATCTTGCCTCGATCGGTGATGTATTTGCGAAGGGTAGCGATATCTTTGTAATCAATATAACTCACCTTGTCGCGGCAAAAAGAGCATGGCTTCTTTTTGAATTTCTTCATCGCTGCAGCAGCTGCTGCAGATTTTGATTGCTTAGCTTTTTCTCTAAGCGTTTTATTACTTCTTGCTCCCACTGTGGTGCTCCTTAGGTTAGGGCCCTGTTATTTAAAACAGGAATGGTTTGTTTTGGATTTAAAAAGGTGGTGCGTCATCACTTGGTGTCGTAGACCAACCGCCACCGACTGGGGCTGCTGACCATGGATCATCAGTTGATGATGTTGGGGCTGCGGCTGCTGGCGCGGTGTAACCGCCGCCAGTTTGTCTAGCAACCTTAGTTACCTTAGCGGTGGCATTGCGAAGTGAAGGTCCGACCTCATCTACCTCAACTTCAAAGACAGTTCGCTTTTCACCCTCTTTGGTTTCATAAGAGCGTTGCTTTAATCTGCCAGAGACAATTACTCGCATTCCCTTGGTTAGGGACTCGGCAACATTTTCTGCAGCTTGGCGCCAAATTTGGCATTGTAAAAAGAGACTGTCGCCATCTTTCCACTCGTTAGTAGTTTTATCTAAATAACGAGGCGTGGATGCTACGGTGAATTTTGCCACCGCCGCGCCACTTGGTGTGAAGCGAAGCTCTGGATCACTAACTAAATTTCCAATCATTGTCAGATTGGTATCTCCTGCTGCCATTTACTTTTCTCCCTTTTCTACTTTAGATGCTTGTTGGTTATTTGTTGGGGATTACTCTGGGCGAACAACTTTAGTACGGAGCACTGACTCATTTAAATTGAGCTGACGATCCAACTCTTTAACTGGTGCTGGCTCAGATTGCATATCGATAACTGCGTAAATTCCTTCGCCCTTTTTATTTATTTCAAAGGACATCCGTCTTTTACCCCAGATATCTAACTTATTGACCTTGCCGCCACCTTCTTTAATTATCTTTAGATAAGTTTCAAGGCTTGGGGCAACTGTCTTCTCTTCTAAATCAGGATCTAAAATGACCATGAGTTCATAGCGACGCATCTTTAAAACCACCTCTGGACTAAAGCGGCTACGGAATTTCCGCAGCAGGTGTTAGGGCAAATGGTAGTCAAAGTGGGCATATTGGTGAAATTAAACTTATTTGACTGTGGATTTAACCGCTAAATCCCGCAGTAATTGCAGGGTAAAAATGCCAACCCCTGCCACCCGCAGTAAGGTGGCAAGGGCGTAGCCACCTGCAGGCAATCCAAATTCAGCTCCTGCATAAAGTGCTAAGTACTGCCAAATTGCAAGATGATAAATAATCTCAGTTGTTTGCCAAAACCAAAATGTAATCAGCTGCCTAGAGTTTTGTAGGGCGATAACTGCAAGTGGTGTTAACCACAAAATATATTGAGGTGAGTAAACCTTGCTAAATGTTGTAAAGATTACAACTACAAACAAGGCCACCTGTGCCAGGGTTGGCGTTTGATTTAATTGCCACAAGTACTTTGCAAATAAGGCAAATAGAGTTACTGAAATAATTATATAGATTAGATTTACCTTTGGTATTGAAATATCTAGTAATGAGAGCGCGTACCAAATAGAGCCAAAATCCTCACCTCGTTCAAGATTTAATTTGAAAAATCGCCACCAACCATCAAAGTAGAGAAGAGCAATGGGAAGATTTATGGCAGACCAAAAAAGTGTGCAGGTGAAAAGGTATTTAGCCAATTGTTTTATTTGCTGCCTTCGATAAAAAATTATTGTAATTGGTAGAAGTAATACCACGGGGAAGAATTTTGTAGCAATTGATACCCCAAGTGCGATGGCACTTTGTTCATATTTTTTCTGATCAAAGTAATATATTGCCAGCAAGGCAGTAACAACCGCCCAGATATCCCAGTTAATAAACAAGCTAGCAATGACTGCAGGGGTTGCTGGAAATAGGTATGGATACTCAGGTTTTACTTTTCTGACTACAAATGCAGTGATCAAAAAGAGTAAAACAATAATTACTGCATTGATATCAAAAAATGTTTTGTATGAATTATCGGTGGGAATTAAAAATGAGATGAGCCAGTTGCCAATACCAATTACAGGTGGGTACTCAATTGAGTTTGTTTGCGATGCGTAAGGGAAGGTGTTGGTGTTTAAGCCTCGCTCTGAAAATAGCGCAGGAATATCGGTGTAGCAGGCATGAACATAATTATCTGGCGAGGCGAAATCATTACTACGGCAGTGGTTGAATTTAAAAAATGAAATTAACGCACAAAGCAGTACTACCGCAGCAAAGGATCTACTTACCGATTTGGTAAGCAAAAGTTACTTCTTTTTCTTAGGTGTTGGTGAGGGTGATGGTGGAATTAATGCTGGATCCATCTGTGGGATTGCATTAATAAGGTTAATTGGCTCAGTTCCACCAATATAAGCTGGTGCTGGAAAATCTTGCACTGGCGTATTTTTTAAATAACCTTTTACAAACTCTGCCCAGATTCTCGCCGGGAAGGAGCCACCAGTTACTGAGGTTAATCCGCCAATACCATTTAAAGATTGAGTTGCATCATCTCGATAAAAGGCCACCGATGCTGCTACCTCTGGTGTGTAACCATTAAACCAAGCAGAGGCGTTGTCATTTGATGTTCCAGTTTTGCCTGCAGTTGGTCTATCAACTCTTGATCCAACCACAGCAGCTGTTCCCGATGTTGTTACTCGGCTTAGGGCGTAGGTTAGATCTGCCATGACATCTTTTCTAAATACCTCTTGGGCTTGAATTCTGCCCTGATACAAGATGCCCTTATTTGGTCCTTGTACTTCGTTGATAATAAATGGTTTGGCATAAACACCTTGCGCTGCAAAGGTAGCGTAGGCATTTGCTAAATCAATTACATGTGGGCTGGCAGCACCAAGTGAAACTGAAGGAGCTGCAATCATCTCAACTGAGTCAGGAACTCCGGCGCGGCGTGCAACATCTACCACTTTTTCAAGCCCTGCTTTCATGCCAAGTGGCACGAAGATTGTATTGACAGATTTTTCCATGGCGGTGAGCAGTGACATATCACCCATGCTTTGCTCACCATAATTATTAACTACATACGCTCTACCAATTCCATCATCGTAAACCTTTGGTGTATCACCATTCCAAACAGATGAAAGTGGAATTCCCTCTTCCAGTGCTGCTACTAAAGTGAAAACTTTAAATGATGAGCCACCTGAAGTAATTCCTTGGGTAGCAGCGTTGAATTGGTACTTTAAATAATCCTGCCCGCCATACATCGCCAAAATCTCACCAGTGCCTGGCTTTACTGCCACCAAACCAATATGTAGATTCTCTGGCGCTTTACTCGGTGCCTCTTTACTAACTGCTGCAACAGCTGCCTCTTGAGCATTCTTAACCAATGTGGTTTTAATAATATAGCCACCGATCATTAACTGTTCATCGGTAAAGCCAAGTTGATTCAACTCTCGCTCCACCCAAGAGATCACATAGCCTTTTGGTCCAGCCAGTGCGCCAGAGGTAACTCTGGGATTAATTATTGGAAATTTAATCTTTGCAGCTTTTTCCTCACTCAGCCATCCCTCATCAACTAATCCATCAATTACATATTTAAATCTATTTTCTAACCGTGGCAGATTCTCTTCCTTAAACCCTGGGTCATAAAGTCCTGGACTACGCAAAATACTGGCCAAGACTGCAGCTTGTGCAATTGTTAATTTATCTACCGTAGTACCAAAATAAACTTGGGATGCGGTCTGCACGCCATATGAACCACGGCCAAAGTAAATAGTATTTAAGTAATTTTCAAAGATTTCATCTTTGGTGAACTGATTCTCAAGTTTTATAGAGATTACTAACTCTTTTACTTTTCGCTGAATGGATCTTTCGGGGGTCAAGAACGCAGTCTTGGCATATTGCTGGGTGATTGTTGAACCGCCGCGGCCCTTGCCTAAAGTAATTAAGTTATCCCAGACCGCAGCTGCTAATGCAATCGGGCTAATTGCTCGGTTTGAATAAAAACTTCTATCCTCTGCCGCCATTACCGCATTTCTTACATGTATTGGAATTTCAGCTAAGGTGACAACAGTTCTATTCTCAGAGCCGATCCGGCCAATCTCGCTGCCATCTGCATATTGAATAATGGTTGCTTGGCTATTTACATAGGCATTTGGATCTGGAATTGAAACTGTAAAATAGGCAAATCCAAATAAAAAAACTCCAGCGACAAAGGAGAAGCCGACTGCTAATACCCCAAGCCGGGGAAGTTTTTTTAAAAAATTACTCACTCGCCAAGATTACCCTTAATCATCATCTAATAAGGTGTGCTGCTTTCGTGGTGGCTTTCGATACTTTCCATCACCTAATAAAAAGGATTCCACCAGGTGATTCCAATGACAACTGGTGCAAATCTCAACAACATAGACGCGAAACTCACCATACTCACTTTGCATCTGCATTAATTCATCTTGATTCTTAATTCGACCTGAGTATTGACCGAGTTGATCACCAAAGGCGTACTTAAGCTCGACAATCTTTAGCTTCTTACAAACTGGGCAACTGCGATTAGTTAATTCACCATGGTGTTTTGCCGCCCGCCTTAAGTAAGGATCAGCATCGCAGGCGTCCATAGCGCTTGCTGCCCCTTGAAAAAGTGAGATTAAGGTGCGGCGGCGCTTTAATGAGTAATCAATGGTTGCGCGCATCGTGGCTAACATAAGATCCAAGGTTAATCTAAATTTAATTACTACGCTTGTGCCTATGGGAATTTGGCCAGTTGCAAAGGGCTCAAGATTAAATCGGATACTTACTATCCGTTGGAGCGGTCAGTTAACTGATGGGCTGTTTCAATCAGCTCTAGCTAGTTTTGTTTTATTCTCACCTGAACGAGCACCCAATGCAATGGCGGCGGCGCTAGCCTTTGCAGTTGTCTTACTGCCCTACTCATTAATTGGGCCATATGTTGGGACTTTCCTAGACCGCTTTTCTAGGCAGCGAATCATTAGAAATTGTAATTACTTAAGAGCGGTGAACCTTTTAATGGTGGCATATCTAATAAACAACAGCTCTACTGGAGTAGTTTTAACTTTATTTGTGTTATTTGCTTTTGGAGTCAACCGATTAATTCTAGCTGGATTATCTGCTGGATTGCCATTGTTAGTAAAGCGGGAGGAGTTAATCGCTGCAAACGCCCTGGCAGTGACTGGTGGCACTATCTGGGTGGTAATTGGTGGTGGTATCGGAATTGCTGTTAAAAATCTCCTTAGTAAAAATATAAATGCAGATGATGCAGATGCAGTTGTAGTTTTAGTTGCCTCACTTGGCTTTTTGATTGCAGCACTAAGTTGTTATCGATTAAATAAATTTGAAATCGGACCTACCGCCCATGAAACACCAGTTGAGGTGAAAGGGTATAAAGAGGTATTTGAGGGTTTTAAAATATTAAGAGCGCACTCAGATGCACTTCGGGGAATTTTATCCGTTGGTATTCAGCGTGGTGGAATTACTGCATTAACTTTGATGGCTCTCTTACTTGAGCGCAACTCATTTAATGATCCTACTGATCCAGATGCTGGACTTGCTGGTTTTGGTGTGGCACTTGCGATCGCCGGAGTTGGTATTGGACTTGGCGCAGTAATTTCACCATATGGAGTTTTAAAATTTGGTAGGCACAGGTGGATGCGATTGTTAATGTACTTATGCATTCCGCCTTTGTTGGGGTATGCATTAAATATAAATGAGTTCTCAATGATTGCTAGTGCGTTTTTGGTGGGCTTATGTGGGCAAGGAATCAAAGTAACAAATGATGCGCTGGTGCAATCAAAGATTAATGATGAGTATCGGGGAAGAGTTTTTGCTTTTTATGATGTTGCCGTAAATGCTGGGATTATTGCTGGCGCAATTGGCGCCGCACTTTTATTGCCAGATTCAGGGCGCACTTGGATTTTGCCAATTGCGCTGGCACTCTTCTATCTCTTTGCAGCTAGCGTATTAATGCGCAAAGCTAATTTTGCTTCTGCCACCAATTAACCAGCTCTTTCTTTGCTCGCTCCTGACCTAGTGGGCCGTGCTCTAATCGAAGTTCAAGCAAAAACTCATAAGCTTTCCCAACGGCGGGTGAGGGCTTGATATCTAGTATTTTCATTATTTCATCACCTGATAAATCTGGTCGGATTTTATCTAACTCCTCCTGCTCCATTAATTGCGCTATCCGATCCTCTAATTGATCATAGGTTTTAGCTAACCCCTCTGCCTTCTTTTTATTACGGGTAGTGCAATCAGCCCTGGTTAATAAATGAAGGTGGGTAAGTAATTCACCAGCATCTCTGACATATCTTCGAACAGCAGAGTCGGTCCACTCCCCATTGCCGTATCCATGAAAGCGCAGGTGTAATGAAACTAATTGAGAGACATCATTAATAATGTGATTATCAAAGCGCAGTTTTTTCATGCGCTCTTTACACATTCTTGCGCCCACCACCTCATGGTGGTGAAATGAAACTCCACCATCTGGCAGCAATGCTTTTGTTTTTGGCTTGCCAATATCATGCAAAAGCGCAGCAAGCCGTAAGGTTAAATTAGCACCGCCTAGGCGAGCTTCTAGCGCTATTGCTTGCTCTAAAACCGTTAATGAGTGTTCGTAAACATCCTTATGGTGATGGTGCTCATCTATCTCAAGTTTTAGCTTGGGCAGCTCTGGCAGAAAATAATCTGCCAAGCCACTCTCGACAAGTAAGGATAAGCCCGCTCTTGGGTTATCACCCATAATTAATTTTATAAACTCATCCCTGATCCGCTCTGCAGAGATAATCTCTAGCCGAGAAGCCATACTTTTTATGGCAGCTACCAAACTGATCTCTGGCGTGAAGTTAAGTTGACTCATAAATCTTGCCGCCCGCATCATCCGCAACGGATCATCGGTAAATGAATCCTTGGCTTCACCTGGCGTCTTAATTATTTGATTTTGTAGATCACCCACGCCGTTGTATGGATCAATAAATAATGGTTCGGTAGTTGTTAATTCAAGTGCCATTGCGTTAATTGTAAAATCTCGCCTAGCTAAATCTCCTTCGATAGTTTTACCAAACTCAACATTTGGTTTACGAGAATCTGGGCTATAACTTTCGCTGCGATAAGTTGTTATCTCAACTGTTATTTCCGCTTTTTTTCCAGCAACTGTGCCAAAGGCTGCGCCAATATCCCAAACTGAGTCTGCCCATTTCTTTAAAATCTTTTCACACTCTTTAGGATGCGCATCTGTTGTGAAATCTAAATCATTACCAAGTCTGCCTAATATGGCATCTCTTACTGGTCCACCAACCAACGCTAATTGAAACCCTGCTTGCTTAAAAAGTTGCGCTAGCTCTTTTGCCGCTGGTGCTTGTTTAGTAAGTGTTGTGATCGCAAGTTGGGCAGCAGCAGTAATTGGTGGTTTCACGATGGCACTAGGTTAGAGCAGAGCGGGTTAAGGCGAAGGCGCAGATAGGTGGGTGGGCTGGGGTTTGTAGGCAGTATCCTTGCTATATGACCCCGGCAGATAATGCGGGTGGCAATCAGGATTTAAGTGGTACCCGCAAAGGTGCTCAAAATAGTGGTTCTGGTAAGCCCGCTAAAAAACATAATTCAGGTAAGGGCAAAAATTACAAGGGTAATCAGGGTGGAAAAAATTCTGCCAAAAACAAGTACGCCAAACGAGTTGATGAAGTAAGTGCTGGTGGATTAGTTGTAGATAAAACCGGCACCAAAGGATTGCTGATTGGCAGATTAGATCCAAAGGATGCCTCCCACGAAAGATTGCTTTGGTCACTTCCAAAAGGACATATTGAAAGTGGTGAATCACCTGAGGAAGCTGCAGTACGTGAGGTAGCAGAGGAAACCGGAATTAAAAGTGAGATCACTAGATCGCTGGGTGTAATTGATTTTTGGTTTATGGCAAGTGGAAAACGAATTCATAAAACGGTTCACCATTTTTTATTTACTGAAGTTGGCGGAAAATTAGCACCACAGGTAACTGAGGTGGATGATGTTGCCTGGTTTCCAATTGATGAAATTGTCAGCAAACTGGCCTACCCCGATGAGCGCAAATTAATTGCAAAATCAGGGAAATTAACACCGTGAGAAAAGTTTTAACTTTTCTTCTAGTTTTATTTCTTTCAAATACTTTCTTAACTACTCCAGCACAAGCGGTGCAAGAGATAGTTATTACCGAGCCAACCCATCGCCTAGCTGATGGTGTCTTCTTTGATGATGAGTTAGCTGCAAAACTTGCTCCGACCGGGGAGTTAGGTTTACTTATTTACGCACCAATTAGAGGCGCAAGAAGTTGGTTGGTTGATCCAGCCACAATCTCGGAGATTGTGGCAATGAGTAACGGTTATGTAATTTCAGATGGTTGGGAAATCAAGGACGCCCAAATCAATGGGCAGGATGTTGCTAAGGCATGGCTGGTGCAATTTTTAAAAGTGTCTCGCTCTGAAAAGATATCGGTACTAACTTATGGCAACCCATCTCGGTATTGGGTGGATCAGCTGCTTGAAAACCAAATTACATATATAAATGCCAGTGGCAAGATCTCGTTGGAGGGTGTGCTTGGCAAAGCCACCACCCAAAGTGCTTTTCAAAATGGTGAAAAACAAGGTTTAAGCAAACAAAATATCAACTTTCTAAAGTACGCCCAGCGCCAAATTGAATTATTTAGCACCCTTGTTGACCAAAAAGAGTTGTTGAATTACCAATTACGTATTAGCCAACTGTTAAATCCAAATATTGAAAAAGATCTATTACAAGATCTGATTAAAGATTTAGATAAATCAATTATTCAACTGCGTAATAAACTTAAAATCTCTAAAACTAAATTTACTATCACCTCTTCAAACGAGGAGCTGCCAATCACATTGGTAAATAATTTTGAGTCTGCGATTAATTTGAAACTAAGTGTTAGAGCAGTAAATAGTAAGGTAATAGTGACCCCAGTTGAGCAAATCAAAATTGCAGGAAATTCAAAACAGCAGGTTTTTCTGCCGGTTGAAGTATTGGCTACCGGTCAATCATCACTACTGGCCCAATTAACTAACTTGGATAATAAACCTGTTGGTTACCCGGTAGATATAAACTTAAAACTTTCAGTAATTAGCCCAGTTGCCACCTGGATAACCTCTGGTGCTGCGGTACTTTTGTTTATCGCAGCGCTGGTGCAAAGCCTTCGAAGAGTCAGACGGGGGAGATAAATGTCGGATGAGTCCCTGCTTCGCGCCTCCTCAGTTATGGCGGCTGGCACAATATTTTCTAGAGTTACTGGCTTAATAAGAAATTTACTTTTAGTTGCCTTACTTGGTACTGCGCTACTAGGTGACACCTATAACGTGGCAAATACCATGCCAAATATTTTGTATAACTTATTAGTTGGTGGTGCGTTAACTGCAGTGTTTGTGCCACAGATTGTTAGATCACTTAGAGATTCTGATGGTGGGTCAGCATTTATCTCACGGTTATTCACCGTGACCGTCACCTTTTTGTTTTTGTTAACCACTATTGGGCTCTTACTCGCACCACAAATTGTCAATATTTATGCACCTGAGTACTCAGGTAGAGCTGAGTTTGATATCACCGTTACCTTAATGAGGTACTGCCTGCCACAGATATTTTTCCTTGGTTTATTCGCACTCCTTGGCCAGATTGCCAATGCCAAAGGCAAGTTTGGCCCAATGATGTGGGCGCCGGTGATTAATAACCTAATCGCAATCACGCTTTTTACATTTTTATTAAGAAATAACCCAGATTTAGCGGTGGAAAGTATTACCACCAGCGATCTGCTCTGGCTCGGCCTAGGAACAACTGCTGGATATATAGCCCAAGCCCTAATTCTTTTTCCAGTGATAATAAAAAGTGGTGTCAAGCTTTCACTTAATTTCAATTGGCGAAATACCCAGATTATTAAATCATTTAAGTTAGCTGGTTGGAGTTTTCTTTACGCGCTGATATCTCAACTTTCTTACCTAGTCACGATAAATATTGCCACCACCGCTGCGGTTAGATCAGCAGCCGGTGGAGTTGCTACCGGTGTCGGTTATACCCCTTATGCCAATGCTTATTTGATTTTAATCCTGCCGCACTCAATAATCACACTATCGATTGTGACTGCGCTACTGCCAAGACTTTCTAATTTAGTGATTGATAAAAAACAGGGTGAGATTACATCCGCGATGAATATGGCAATGCGATTAATTGGGATATTTACCGTACCGGCGGCGTTGTTATTTTTGGTTTTTGGTGAGGTTATTTCAAAGGTTTTGTACTTTGGTATCTCAACCGATGATGCAAATTACCTGGGTCTGACCTTATCCGCCTTTGCATTAGGTTTGATCCCAGTAAGTATTAATCTAGTTTTACTCCGCGGTTTAAATGCCTTTGAAAATTTAAGGTCACAGGTTATTGGTAACTTGATTATGAATATTATTTCAGTGGTTCTATCAATGGCAGCTGCGGTGTATTTGGAGCCAAAATGGGTAACTGTTGGCTTAGCCGCGATTTTCACTGTTCATTACTTTATTGGCACCGCTATCTCCTTTTACCTAATAAAGCGTCATAACATTGATCTGCCAGTTTTTAGTATTGCCGTTTTTTACCTCAAGCTGTTTTTAATCTTTTCGCTGTCTTTAGCACCGATTTGGGCGCTTAGGTATCAATTACCTGGTGGGAATTTAATCTACCTATTACTTGTTGTTTTGGTATCCGCTGCTTTCTATTTATTCATCTTAAGGTTGCTCAAAATGCCCGAGGTCACATATTTGGTGAAAATGATTAAGGCAAGAAAGGAATAGGCTGATCTCCGTGAGTGATATCAATCAGGTAGTAATTGTCGGCTCTGGTCCTGCTGGGTACACCGCAGCAATTTATGCTGGCCGAGCACAATTAAAACCAATTATTTATGAAGGCTCTGTTACTGCAGGTGGTGCGTTAATGAACACCACTGAGGTAGAAAACTTTCCAGGTTTTGCCACTGGTGTTATGGGACCTGAGTTGATGGAATCGATGCGCAAACAAGTTGAGCGATTTGATGCCAAAATTATTACCGATGATATTGTCGCTATGAAATTAAATGGTGAGATAAAAGAATTAACAGATGGATCTGGAAACACCGTAAAAGCCAAATCAGTAATTTTGGCAATGGGCTCTGCTTATAAAGAAATTGGATTGCCAAATGAAAAACGGTTATCTGGTCGGGGAGTTTCCTGGTGTGCTACCTGTGATGGCTTCTTTTTTAGAGATCAGGTAATTGCAGTTGTTGGTGGTGGTGACTCAGCAATGGAGGAGGCAAATTTCCTAACTAAATTTGCTAGCAAGGTAGTTTTAATTCACCGCCGGGATAAATTTCGTGCCTCAAAAATAATGATTGAGCGGGCGGAGAAAAATCCAAAGATTGAGTTTTTATTTAACCATGAAGTAATTGATGTCTTAGGGGAGGAAAAAGTCTCCGGCCTTAAATTAAAAAATACCGTAACTGGCAAAGAAGAGATTAAGGATTTCACTGGATTATTTGTAGCAATTGGACATCTGCCTAGAAGTGAGCTGCTTGTAGGCCAGGTAGAGTTAAATGCTGATGGGTATGTGCAGGTGGAGGGGCGAAGTACTAAAACTAAAATACCTGGGGTTTTTGCCTGTGGCGATCTAGTTGACTTCACCTACCGCCAGGCGATTACCGCTGCTGGCACCGGCTGCCAGGCAGCCTTGGATGCCGAGCGATTTTTATCTGGGCATTAATTTTAAAGATTTAAAAGTAGGATAAGCAGATAACTAACAAGATGAGAAATGGTGAGAAAAATGGCAACATCAAAGGTAACCACAGCTGATTTTGAGTCAGTTGTTTTAAAAAGTACAACCCCAGTATTGGTAGATTTTTGGGCAGAGTGGTGTGGTCCCTGCCGGGCAGTTGGCCCAATTTTGGAGGAGATCTCCAATGAGTATGGTGCTAAGTTAAAGATTGTTAAGTTAAATACCGATGAAGAGGGCGCTATTGCTATGAAATACGGCATCTCATCCATCCCCACCATGAATGTATTTGTGAATGGTGAGGTAGTAAAAACTATTGTTGGTGCTAAACCAAAGCCAGCATTACTTAAAGATCTTGAAAGTTATATTAAGTAATATTTAATAAATTAATTAAGAACTTATGAGCGATCAACCAAAGTTAGGAGATCGCTCAAATGCGATTGGGTTAATCGCCAACACCTTAACTAGATTAGGTTTTCTCTCCTCACCCGCTGATATTTTTGATGAAAAACTCACTCAAGGCATTAAAGCTTTCCAACAGGCTAGAGGGTTGACTGCAACTGGAGTTATAAATGAAATCACCGCCAGAGTATTGGAGGAGGCAAGATTTAAACTTGGTGATCGAGTTTTGGTATTTAATCTAGCGGCTTTAATGCGTGGGGATGATGTAAGTAATTTGCAGGATCGCCTGATTCAAATGGGTTTTAATTGTGGCAAGGTAGATGGTATTTATGGTGCGAATACCGAAATGGCGGTAAAAGAGTTTCAAAAATCTGTTGGAATCCTCGCCGATGGCAAATGTGGGCCAGTAACTTTGATTGCATTAATGCGCTTGGTGAAAACTGTCTCTGGTGGTGCGCCAAGTGCGTTACGGGAGAGTGTTAAACATGCAGTTCGCTCACCAGCATTAGCAAATAAGGTGATTGTGTTAGATCCAAGTTGGGGTGGTGAGTTCACTGGTGAGAGTCAAAATGGTGTAGTTGAAGCAGAGGTAGTTTTTGATTTGGCGCAAAGATTAGAGGGAAGATTAATCGCACTTGGGGTTAATGTAGTTTTGACTAGAAGTGCTAAAAATTCACCATTAGAAAAAGATCGTATTCAAATTGCTAACTCAGTAAATGCAGATTTGGTGATTGCATTAAAGGTTGATACTTATAAAAATGAAAATGCCAATGGGGTAGCAACTTATTACTATGGCCGAGATGATCAAGGAGTCAGATCTGTAGTTGGTGAAAGATTTGCTAACTTGTTGCAACGAGAGATATGCGCTCGGACTGATTTATTAAATTGTCGTACCCATGGAAAAAGCTGGGATTTACTTCGTTTAACCCAAGCACCAACCGTCAGAATAGATTTGGGATATCTTTCTAATCCAAAAGATGCCAAGCGGTTAGCCACCCCAACCTTTCGAGACACACTTGCGGAGGCGATGATTGTGGCGATTCAGCGGCTTTATCTCTCACAAGAGGATGATGCCAAGACTGGAACATTGAAAATCTCTGATCTAAGAAGAGCAGGACTTCGAAACTAGTTTTATTAAAGCACTCACCTATGGCAAACTTGGTTAATGGATTCAGGCAGAAAATTTAAAGTTGTTAAAGCTGACTCTCTGGAGCGAGTGCGAACTGGTGAGCCGGAGAATTTGCCGGAACGATTTGCCCATCGAGCACTTGGTATGCAGGCAAGTGAGATTAGATCCCTATTTGCGGTAGCGAGTAGACCAGAGATTGTCTCCCTCGCAGGTGGTATGCCAAATCTCTCTGCCTTACCGATGCAGATGATGGCCTCAGTTACTGAAAAACTAATTAGTGAAAATGGCGCCGAGGCGTTGCAATATGGAAATGGTCAAGGCCATCCCAGATTGCGCGAGCAGATCTGTGATGTGATGGCACTTGAAGGAATTAAAGCCCACCCTGATGATGTAATTATTACTACCGGCTCCCAACAAGCACTTGATCTAATCTCTCGAATATTTATTGATCCAGGTGATGTGGTTTTAGTTGAAGCACCCTCCTATGTTGGCGCCCTTGGCACCTTCAAACAGTATGAGGCCGCAGTGGTGCATATCAATATGGATCAAGATGGTTTAATTCCGCAAGCATTACGGGATGCAATCAAAACTACTAAAGCAGCAGGGCGAAAAATAAAGTTTTTATACCTAATTCCAAATTACCAAAACCCTGCTGGGGTACTGCTCCCAGCTGATAGACGTACTGAGATATTAGATATCTGCCGACAAGAGGGCATATTTATTGTTGAAGATAATCCATATGGCTTGTTAGGTTTTGACAAACCCTCCCCAAATGCAATGCGGGCAAGTGATTCAGAGAATGTTATTTACTTAGGAACCTTTTCAAAAACTATTGCGCCAGGTCTGCGAGTTGGTTGGGCGTTAGTGCCTCAATCTTTGAAAGATAAGATGGTAATTGCATCTGAATCATCAATTCTCTGCCCATCAAACTTCACCCAGTTGGTAATTTCTAGCTACTTAGCAAACCAACCTTGGCGAGATCAGATCACAAGTTTTGCAAAACTATATAAGGAACGCCGTGATGCCGCTCTTTCTGCGCTAGATAAGTACTTCCCTAAGAGTGCTACCTGGACTAAACCAGCTGGTGGTTTTTATATTTGGATTACCCTGCCACCTGAGATTGATACCAACGCGCTTATGCCAAAGGCAATCGCTGCCAAGGTGGCGTATGTGCCTGGAACCGCATTTTATGCAGATGGCTTTGGCTCCTGGTCACTTCGTATCTCCTACTGCTACCCAACGGTTGAAAGAATTACTGAAGGAATTAAATCCTTGGCTGGGGTGATAAGTACTGAGATGCAAGCTCGCCAGATTAATTAATCTTTAATTACCTTATTTATCCGCTCTAAATCCTCCACCGTTGCAAACTCAATCACAATCTTGCCTTTTTTCTTTCCCAGCTCAACATGCACCCTAGTATCTAGGTAATCAGATAGTTGATCTGAAATCTCTTTTAATTTTGGTGAGAGTAATTTGCCGCCCCTAAGTGATCCACCCTTCACCTTTGCCCCACCTGTTGCCACAATCTCCTCCACCGCTCTAACTGTTAATCCCTCTGCCACAATTCGATTGGCTAAATTCTCAATCTCTTTTTCATCTGTAAGTGATAAGAGCGCCCTGGCATGACCTGCTGAGATAACACCTGCCGCCACCTTTCGTTGCACAGAGGGTGGCAAATTAAGTAAACGCATAGTGTTGGTAATGGCTGGGCGAGATTTGCTTAATTTCACCGCCAACTCATCATGGGTGTAATTAAAATCAGATAATAATTGTTGATACGCCGCCCCTTCTTCTAGTGGATTAAGTTGACTGCGGTGAATATTTTCTACCAACGCTTCACGTAGTAATTGATCATCACTGGTTTGTCTAATTATTACTGGGATGCTTTTTAAGCCAGCAAGTTTGGCGGCGCGAAATCTGCGCTCACCCATAATTAATTGATACTTACCATTTCCAACTGATCTAACAACTGGTGGTTGTAATAAACCAACCTCTTTTATTGATAATGCAAGCTCTGTTAATTGATCCTCATCAAATACAGTTCTAGGTTGTTTTGGGTTCGCATTAATATTATTTAAATCAATCTCATCTCGATTGGCGGTAATTACACCAGTTGGTGTTTTGATCTCTGTTGGCATTACTGCAGCGGGAATTAACGCATCTAATCCTCTGCCTAAACCACCTTTGCGCGCGTTCATTATGCGCTCTCATTTTTAATATTAATTGGTGCCCCACCACGATTTGAGATCTCTCGTGCCACCGCTAAATATGCAATGGCGCCAGGAGATGCTGCGTCATATGTCATTACGGTTTGACCAAAAGATGGTGCCTCTGAGATCCGCACCGCTCTTGGTATTGGGGTATTAATCAATTCATCTGGAAAATGTTTTTTAACATTATCTGCCACATCATTTGCAAGCCTGGTTCTGCCATCAAACATAGTTAGGACTATGGTGGTTAAGGTGATCTTTTGATTTAATCGTTTCTGTACTTCACCTAATGTTTCAAGCAGTAATGAAAGACCCTCAAGTGAGTAGTACTCGCATTGAATTGGCACTAACACCTCATCAGCTGCGGTGAGTGCATTAATTGTTAATAAACCTAAACTGGGTGGACAATCAATAAAGACATAATCAAATCGTTGGCCGGCATTTTGTTTAGCTGCTAAAAAACTTTGTAGCGCAGTTTGTAATCTAAACTCTCTAGCGACAGCGGGCACAAGTTGTATTTCAGCCCCGGCTAAATCTGAATTGGCAGCGACTGCCTCTAGGTGAGGGAAGTTTGCAACCTTTACTACGCACTCACTCATTGGTAGATCATTAATTAAAACATCATAAATTCCAGCCAAATTATCTCGGTCCAAGCCAAATGCGGTTGAGGCATTTCCTTGCGGATCTAAATCAACTACTAATACCTTTAGCCCACCCATAGAAAGGGCTGCTGCCAGATTTACTGCGGTTGTGGTTTTTCCAACCCCGCCCTTTTGATTGGCAACTGTGAAGATTCGAGTCTTTAATGGGGCGACCATCGGCTCTTTAAGCCGTCTGACTCCAACCGGTGCTCCTGGTCTGTTTTGGGCAGCTGGCACAGCGGTATTTGTTTCATATGAAACATCATCTTCCCTCATGGGGGGAAGTTAAGCACCTTTGGTTATGCAGACCACCCTTGCCACAGGCAGATTAGGTAGTGATATCTGATGAAGTTTGGCGGTTGCACCCTTTTTTAATTTAGTGGAGCTCATCTCTACCCCCGCCTGCTCCCCTTTGATCGCCAACAGGCAGCCACCTCTTGGAATCATCTGCCAAGAGATCTGCATCAATTTTTCTAATGGGGCGACCGCCCTGGCGGTGACCACCTCAAACTGCTTTTTAACTATCTCTGCCCTGCCCCTGATTACCTCAACCGGCAGGTGAAGCTCTGAAATGACCTCATTTAAGAAATCAACCCGCCGTTGTAGCGGCTCAATTAAGGTGACCTTTAAATCTGGCCGAGCCAGTGCGATCACGATTCCAGGAAGGCCAGCTCCTGAACCGATATCTGCCACCCGCACCCCTTGTGGGATTAAGGTGGTAATAGGAAGGCAGTTGGCGATATGGCGCTGCCAGATCCGATCCCCCTCTTTGGGGCCGATTAAGCCACGCTCGATTCCAGTGGTTTTTAGGATCTGGGCGTAGGCCTGGATCTGATCTGACCCGCCTTTAAAGTAGGCGAGTAGCTCAGCGCTTGGTTTCACGTGAAACTTTAGGCGGGAAGTACTACCACACAGCGATCTGGGTCTTCACCCTCAGATTCACTTGTTAGGCCCAACTCCTGAATAGTGTCATGGACAACCTTTCGTTCAAAGGCGTTCATTGGTCGCAGTTTGATCGACTCACCCGAGGATTTGACCTCCACTGCAGTCTCCTTCGCCAACTGCGCCAACTCAGTTTTCTTATCCCCTCTAAAGTTGTCGATATCTAGCATCAATCTGCTTCGTTCACCCAAAGAGGTTTGAACTGCAAGTCTGGTTAGCTCTTGAATTGAATCTAGAACCTCACCTCGCTCACCAACTAGGTGGCTAAGTTTTCCGCCCGCTATCGCTAGGGATGCTCGGTCATTTTCCACATCAATATCAATATCCCCATCAAGATCTGCAATATCTAGCAGCCCTTCAAGGTAATCAGCAGCAACATCACCCTCCTCTTCAAGTTGGGCGAGTAGGCTCTTTTTCTCTACAACCTCATCTGTTTTTACTTCACTCATTTTTCCTCCAAGATGGTATTTATACTATTTGATGGTTTTCTACCTGTTTGTAATGATTTGTACTGTTTTTTTTAACGCCGTCTTTTCTTTCGTTTTGGTTGCTTTCTTTGGCCACCCTGCTCTGGTGGATTTTCCAAAATGGTGGTTCCGCCTTGATCCTCAGTTTTTTCATCAAGTAATCCTTTGGCAGCCCTTTTCTTTTGCAACTCCTCATAAGCAGGAGAGCCTGGTGTTGGGTTTCGCTTAATTACATAGTACTGCTGACCCCAGGTCCACAGGTTTGTAGTTGACCAGTAAATTAAAACTCCAATTGGAAAGTTAACTCCGGTTACTGCAAAAATAATTGGAAATAAATACAGCATAATTTTTTGCTGTTGCAGCATCATATTGTTTGAAGAGTCCATCTTTGGCATTCCTTTCACCATCAACTGTCGTTGGGTAGTGAAGGTGGTGGCGGACATAAACACAATTAAGAAGATTGCAATCGCTTTTGTGGCGGTGTCGGTTGATCCTAGAAATGTAGAGGAGAGTGGGGCGCCAAAAAAACTCGCCTCTCTAGCTGATACTAGATACTCACCCTTTAATAGACCGCGTGGTTGATTTTGACTGATGCTGTTTAATACCCAAAAGAGAGCGAAAAATATTGGGGCTTGTGCCAAAATAGGAAAACAGGAGGCGAGTGGATTTGTCTTGTGCTCTTTATAAAGCTTCATCAACTCTTCAGATTGTTTTTGTCGATCATCCTTATACTTTTTTTGGATCGCCTTCATATGTGGTGATAGAGCGGTCAACGCCCGTTGCGATTTAATCTGTTTTACAAACAGCGGAATTAAAATAATTCGAATTAAAATTACCAGCGCAATAATTCCCACCGACCATTGCAGATCGCCATTATTGGTAAAACTTAGGAGATCGTGGAAGGTGACTAACACCCAAGAAACAGCGTTATATAAGGGGTTTAGGATGATATCCATTAGGCATCCTGCCTTTCTTTAATTTTTAACACCGCAGCCTTTGATGGGTAATCTACTCCACCGTGCGAAAATGGATTGCAGCGAATCAGTCGCCAGATCGCCATGAAGAAGCCTTTAATACCAAACTCAGAGATTGCTAACTCGGCGTAGTTTGAGCAGGATGGGTAGTACTTACAGCGTGGTGTGAAAAGTGGTGATATAAATTTTTGATAGCCAATAATAGGAAGTAAAAATAATTGCTTCATTTTTGTGCCTGGTTGTTTTGGTTGCTTAATTTGGTTATCACTTTTTCTACCAGTTGATCCACCTCACTGGTGTAATCATTTTGTTTTCTTAATACCCGCACCACCAACATTGTTTTCTTTGGTAGGGAAGGGATTTTGTTTGCAAAGTTGTGTCGTAATTTTCTACTCACTAGATGCCTTGTGACTGATGTGCCAACTGATCTGTTGACTATAAAACCAATTTGGGGATCACCATCGCCAGCTAAGGCTGCGTAGATGACTAGATTTTCACCTGTGATTCTGATGCCAGTTTTGGTAATGCGGCTAAAATCCGCCCCACCCCGCAGCCGGTTAGTTTTAGGTAACACGTTTGGTGTGTTTAATTAGGCAGAGATTTTGGCGCGGCCTTTTGCGCGACGAGCCGATAAAACAGCTCTGCCGCCACGAGTGGCCATGCGGGCACGGAAACCATGTTTTTTAGCCCGTTTGCGAACATTGGGCTGGAAGGTGCGCTTCATAAATCTCTCCTAAAATTATTGATTCACCCGTTTAAGGGCCACAGCGGTATGGGTGGTAAGGGTAAGGGTTGGGCGGAAGGTGGGTCAAACCGTCCCAATACCCTCTTTTTACCCCTTTAGCTCCTAGTGGTGAGTAGGTTGATTTGTGGATAACCACTTGCATTCCTGAGTGCTTGCCCT